>DBWR01000038.1:6640-27352 GCA_002309305.1 Treponema sp. UBA1233
TGTCGGAATTTCCGACAGGTTCAAAAAGAAGGCAAAAGGGAAGTGTACAGAGAACTTTCTTTTTATAACCTTGATCTGGATTTATTAAGTAAAAAAGAGGAGTGAAAAACGAGGTAATTCAAAAAAATGGTAAAAACATGTAATTTTACATCTAAAATCTGGCCATTGGAAAATAATCGGCTGAGATTTTAATCCTCCACAAACAACAGAATCACCAATAAATTCACAAAATCGCAAAAAAATCATTAAAGTATTACTTTAATTTCAATCGCCTCTACTTGTGTTAAAATGCACTATAGTTTACAGGTTGTGGAGGTGAAATGAAATACAAGAGCGACAAGACCCATGAGATTGAACTTTTTATGGACGGTATTGCGAGCGTTTGTGATGAAGCGGATACAATAAAGGAAAAGTCATTAGAAAAATTTGGCAGGAAGTTTGAGCCCTTGATTCTTAACCTGCTGATGCTGCGGACAAAGGATTTTACTGTTGAACAATTTACTGGCTTAGTGGACAGAACCGATGCTGAAGATCCATTTCCCAGTTCCCTGATAAATTGTGCAAGACGCAACGGCCTGGTCATTGTCAGCGGTTACTCTGATGACCTGTTGGAACTTGGAGGGGCGATATGTGATGAAGGCGACTGTTTTAATGGCGGACAATTTCATTTGGTTAAGGAAAGCGATAAATGGAAATTACAGGCAGGCTCTGTCATGTACAATAACATAAAGGCAAAATGGTGTGAGGGAAAAGAAACAGATGAGTTCGGGGAACTAATCCGGTGGACTTATGATACCGATATTTCACATTCAGATTTTTTCATGACGTTCAGGGGAGAGCCATATTGCAAGGGCTTTGTGTTTGACGTAAGGGATTTGAAGTAAAAAGCATTTTAACACATTTATACTAGTTCGGTGCAGGAGGAATTTTATGGCACATAATTATCAAAAAATTTCGGCTCCATTTGGGAGGACAACGCCAAAGGACAGGCTAGTTGATCCATCCATTTTTGCAAAGCCCTGGGTTCAGCTATTTTATGACAGTGGCATTAAAATGTATGCTTCAGAAAAGATTGACGGAACTTCCGTTGGTATTTTTTGGGATGGTGAGCGGATTTCCTTTGTCGGGCATACGGAAAAATCAGAATTTTGCCCTCGTTATCTTGAGTATTTAAAAACCAATTTCGGAACTTCAGAATTTGAATCGGTCATAGAAGAGCTCTTCGGTGACAAGCAGATAAAGATTTACGGTGAAGGAATTTCAAAAGATTACAACGTGCATTACGGTTATCCCGAAGGAAATTTCATCATGTATGACATACAGAATGAAAATGGAACTTTCTATAATCGTGTTGTGGTAAAGGAAATAGCAAAGAAACTGAATCTGATATATCCTTGGGAAGAGATGATGAGTTTGAAGGAGGCCATAGATTATATCAAAACACGTCCTGTTTCAAAACTGAATCCTGAAAACAAGATGGAAGGACTTGTACTTCGCGCACCACTCGAGCTTTATACCAATCACGGAGACCGCATTATCTGCAAGGTTAAGGTAAAGGATTTCGTGGAAGGAGTGAAGGATTATAGAGAGTGATTTACAAACAGCAAATTCCACCCTTTTAAAACCAGCCATTCCGTGATATACTGCATATATGGAAAAATCTAACCCAACTCCATTCGAAATAGATTTTGACTCATACATCCGGCAGAGTGAACCGGGCAAGCAGGAAAACGGAAGGCTCTGGCAGACTGCAATTGGCTTGCAGCAGGTGGACGGGCTTACTCCTTCCAAATATCTTTACGAAACTGCAAGGCGCAATATTGATGGCGAGATTACAATTGAAGAAGCAAAGCAGCTTATTGATTCGTACTATGAAACTCATCAGGGTAGAACAGAAGATGAAAATGATGCAAAAGAAGCTGATAAAGTTTCTGTTCGCATTCGTGAAATCTTAGCAGAAAAAACCTTCAGTTTTACGCCGGATCTGCTGCTTTCGATTCACAAGCGGCTTTTTAGTGATGTATTCTTAAAGGTAAAGGCAGGTCGCTTCCGTGATTACAATATTTCAAAACATGAATGGGTTTTAAACGGTGAAACTGTCCTTTATGCCAATGCTGATATGATTCGCCAGACTCTGGAATATGATTTTGGTCAGGAAAAGGCATTTGATTATTCTGGGCTTTCTAAAGAAGATGCCGTAAAACATCTTGCCCGCTTTGTCGCAAATATCTGGCAGGTTCATCCGTTTGGGGAAGGTAACACAAGGACTACGGCCGTATTCACAATAAAATATCTGAACTCCCTTGGCTTTGAAGTAAACAATGAGCCGTTCGAGAAACACAGCTGGTATTTCCGCAACGCCCTGGTTCGCGCAAATTATACAAACATGACCAAAGGCATCTACATGAACACAGAATATCTGGAAAAGTTCTTCCGCAATATGTTGCTTGGGGAGAAGAATGAACTTAAGAATCAGGATCTGGATGTTCTTAACCGCAGCATTGCCGAATAATACCAAACCCTCTATCGGCAAAATAACTCCCTCTTTTGCGGTCAAAATTCTCTTTATATTTTGCCGATAATGTGGTATAATCTTTCCTATGGGTAAGGTTGAATATATTTCTGTGGAAGAGGCGGCTCGGGCGTGGCAGATTGGCGAACGCAGTGTCCGGAATTATTGTGCTCAGGGGCGTGTTGCAGGGGCTCTTTTGGAAGGGAAAATCTGGAAGATTCCGTCTGATGCACAAAAGCCTGACCGAAAGCCCCGTCATTCTTCTGTGGAAGAAAACCTTTTGGCATTTCTCAAACGCGAAAAGGAAGCCGGTCTTAAGGGCGGGATCTATCATAAAATTCAGGTTGATCTTACTTATAATTCAAATCACATAGAAGGTTCAAAGCTTACTCATGACCAGACGCGTTTTATCTTTGAGACAAAAACTCTTGGTGTTACCGATAAGGCGGTGAAGGTTGATGATATCGTTGAGACTGTGAATCACTTCCGCTGCATTGACCTTATAATCGAAGGCGCCCACACAAAACTTTCGGAAAGCTTTATTAAGCAGCTTCATTTCATTCTAAAATCCGGTACCACAGACAGTCAGAAATCTTGGTTTAATGTTGGTGAATATAAGATGATGGCGAATGAAGTAGGTGGAACGGAAACCACAAAGCCTTCAGAAGTCGCTGGAGCAATAAAGGCCCTGCTTAAGGAATATGATTCCAAATCAAAAATTACTTTTGATGACATTCTGGATTTTCATGTGCGCTTTGAATCCATTCATCCGTTTCAGGATGGGAATGGTCGTGTTGGCCGCCTGATTATGTTCAAGGAATGCCTTAAGCATAACATTGTTCCGTTCATAATTACGGACGAACTCAAGATGTTCTACTACCGGGGTATTGCGAAGTGGAAGAATGAACGCGGCTTTTTGCGTGAAACATGTCTTAGTGCACAGGATGCAATGAAAGCTACTTTGGATTATTTTGGAATAAGCCATGAGTAGGAAACCTTCCTCTTTTTTCCAGTGAGCCGCAGTTTACGGATGATTCGGTAATGACGATTGCAGACTGCAACGGAATCCTTAAGGCGGGAATCAAGGGAGCTGAATCAATTGCAAGCGTAATCTGGCTGGCACGAAACGGACACTCAAAAGAAGAGATAAAGGAATATGTCATCGCGGCATTTCCCATAAAGCGTGGGGAAGGTTAATAGATAAAGGGGTCAGATAACTTCTTACACTTTTTTCAAAATCTGTGGTATAATGTAAAGAATAATACCACAGAAAGGAAAGGGTTGTATGACTTCATCTTTTGACTATTTTGAAAAGGAGTTCCCTGCTCTGGCTAAGTTGGGCAAGCTGGCGGAAGCTTATTGCGAAACTGACCCGAACGGTGCCCTTTATAAAATTCGGAAAATAGGTGAAACGATAACAACCCTTATCTATCAATATGACAATATTGTTTGTCCAACAGGCAACATAAAGGATGTAAGCCAGATAACAAGAATTAACACCCTTCAAGATTATGGCATCATAAGTCACCTTCTAGCAAAATCTTTCACACGCCTTAGAAAAATAGGAAATGAAGCAGTTCATGAAGATTTGGATTCTTCTGTTTTAGTCAGAGAACTCCTTCCAATTGCATATAGTCTTTGTTTGTGGTTTGCTGGAACTTATGGAACAAATAAAAATCCTGAATATAAAGAATATGTAACTCCTGAAAAACTTAATGCAGTTGCAAAAAAGAAATTCATCTTAAAAATAAAGAAACCGACTGATTTTACTCCTCAGGAAAAACAGGATGATGAAACAGAGAATCAGCTTATAGAACAGGCTGCAGTTGCGGCCGCACAGGTTCCAAAAATTTTAATTTCTGAACGCAAGAATCGTTCTTATAAAGCAAATAGGGCACGTCCACTTACAGAAGCAGAAACTCGTGAACTGATTGATGATCAGCTTCGTAAGGTAGGTTGGGAATGTGATACGAATATCCTTAATCAGAAATTACATGGGACAAAACCTCAGAAAGGTCACAACATGGCCATTGCAGAATGGCAGACTGATTCTAAAATCTACAATCACGGTTATGCAGATTATGCGCTTTTTATTGGTGAGAAACTTGTCGGTGTAATTGAAGCAAAAGCCGAACACAAAGATATTCCTTGTGTAATTGACGGGCAGTGTAAGGAATATGCAAGCCTTATTAAGGATTCAGATAAAGATTATGTTCAGGGGAAGTGGGGTGTAAACGGGGAATACAAAGTTCCTTTTGCTTTTGCAACAAATGGCCGTCCATATCTTAAGCAGCTTGAAACAAAATCTGGAATCTGGTTTATTAATTTTACAAAAACAACAGAAGCTCCTAAAGCATTACAGGGGTGGATGAGTCCTATAGGTATTGAAGAACTTTTAGAGCGAAATGCTGAAAGCTATAAAAAAGTATATGAAGAACTTGATGACGATGATTTCTTACGTAACAAAGATGGTCTTAGCCTTCGAGAGTATCAGATAGAAGCAGTTCACGCAGTTGATAAAGCTTTGGAAGAAGGAAAGAGAAATATTCTTCTTGCCATGGCGACAGGAACCGGTAAAACAAGAACTTTCCTAGCTTTGATTTATCGCTTTTTGAAGACAGGCCGTTTTAAGAGAATCCTGCTTTTGGTAGACCGTAACTCTCTTGGAAAACAGGCATTTGATGTATTCAGCGAAGTAAAACTTGATCAGCTTCAACCGCTTACAGATATTTACAATATCAAAAATCTTGATGAAAAGGTAATTGATAAAGAAACAAAACTTCAGATTTCTACAGTTCAAGGAATGGTTCAGCGTATTCTTTATAATGACGGAGAACGAATGCCTGCTGTAACTGATTTTGATTTGGTGATTATTGATGAAGCCCACCGCGGTTATATTCTGGATAAAGAAATGGCAGACGAAGAGTTGTTCTTCCGCGACCAGCTGGATTATCAGAGTAAGTACAGAAACATCATTGAATATTTTGATGCAGTAAGAATCGGATTTACAGCAACACCCGCTTTGCAGACAACACAGATTTTTGGAGAGCCTGTTTATACTTATTCATATCGTCGTGCAGTTTACGAAGGCTATCTTTGTGATCATGATGTTCCATATATTATTTCCACAGATAAAACCCGTAACGGAATTCATTTTGAAGTTGGAACTCTTGTAGATAAATACGATCCGAATAATAAAACTGTTGTAAAAGCCGAAGTTGAGCCAGATGAAGTTGATTACGATGTGGAAAAATTCAACAGAGAAATTATTACACGTCCGTTCAATGAAGCGGTTTTTTCTGAGCTTTTTGAAAACGGATATCTTAGTCTTGATGCTCCTGACACACACGGAAAAACTTTGATATTTGCTGTGAATGATGAACACGCAGATATGATTGTTGATATCATCAAAAAGATTTGTGAAAAGAATGAACTTCCTGAACAGGCAGTAATGAAGATTACAGGAAGTGCCGGTGGCGGAAATCAAAAGAAAATAGAAGACCTCATAAAGCAGTTTAAGAACGAAGCATTTCCAAGTGTTGTAGTCACAGTAGATTTGCTTACAACAGGAATTGATGTTCCTTCAATTTCAAATCTTGTATTTATGCGATGTATCAAATCCCGCATTTTGTTTGAACAGATGCTGGGACGCGCTACACGACGATGCCCAGAAATCAATAAAACACATTTTAATATTTACGATCCAGCCGGAGTATATGACCATATCAAAGATAAAATTGATATGCAGCCGGTTGTACAAAAGCCAAAAATTAAAATGACAGAATTAATAGACTCTATGGTTTCAGTTCCAGATACAGAGCCAAAGATAATTCAATATCAAATTGAACAATTACTGGCAAAAGTAAATCGTAAAAAGAATAATCTCACACCGGAAGCTGTTTCAAATTTCAAAATTCTTACTAAAGAATCAAGCATAGAATCATATCTCAAGAGGATAGAAGAACTAAATCCAGTAGAAGCAAAAAAGCAGATTATAGAAGACAGAAAAGTATTTGAACTGCTGGAAGATGATAAAGCAGAACTAAGAAAAATCATCATAGATAACAAACAGGATAAAGATGTTCAGATAACCCGTGGATATGGCAAGCACAATTTACAGCAGCCGGAAGATTATATTGAAGAATTTACAAATTACATAAAAGAAAACCGCAACAAGATTGAAGCATTAAAGATTGTCTGTACCAAACCTGCTGATCTTACCCGCCAGGCACTTAAAAATCTCGCTGTTATTCTGGCAAATGAAGGTTATGACCTTACAAGTCTTAATACAGCATGGAACAAAGTAACAAATGCGGACCTGACAGTAGATATTATCAGCGTAATCAGAACCTGTGCAATCGGCTCACCTATGCAGAGTCACGAAGACAGAATTAAAAAAGCGGTTGCAAAGCTCAAGGCAAACCACAATTTTAGCCCGGTTGAACTTGGTTGGCTTAATGTAATAGAAGCAAACCTTTTGCAAGAAAATGTACTGGAAGAATCTGTATTTGACAATGAAGTTATTTTCCGCAATAAGGGTGGCTTTAAGCGCATAGATAAAGACTTTAAGTTCCAGCTCCGCGCGTTAATTGAAGAATTGAATAAATATCTGTATGATGATGCGGCATAAGGAGACTAAATGGCTTTACCTATAAACATAAAAACTTTGCTTACAGGAAATGTTGTTGAATGGGCAAGAATCGAATTTAAAGAAACCTGGAATCCTGATGCCTCATTAAAAACAATTACAGCTTTTGCGAATGATATAGATAACTGGTCTGGCGGCTATTTAGTTATTGGTGTAGAAGATGACAACGGTCGCCCAAAGTTTCCTCTTAAAGGAGTTCCGGCTGCAGAAGTTGACGATATTCTAAAAGACCTCTTAAACAAATGCAAACTTATTACGCCAGATTATCTGCCGGTTGTTGCTCCTGTAGATTATGATGAAAATACAAAATTAATCATTGTCTGGTGTCCTGGTGGTCAGGTTAGACCGTATAAATCTCCAAGTCATTTTACGTTTAAAGGCGGCAAGGCAGTTCCTTCAACAGAGCAAACATATTTTATCCGCAAAATGAACAGCACCATAAAGCCATCGAATGAAGAATTAAATGATTTATTCTCTCTTGCAAACAAAGTTCCTTTTGACGATCGTGTAAATCATCAGGCGGAACTTTCGGATTTAAATATCACGCTCATAAAATCATATCTTCACGAAATTGGAAGCAGCCTTGAAGCAGAAGTTGATACAATGAAGTTTGAAGATTTGTGCATGAATATGGAGCTTTGCAACACGCAGCCCGAATTTATGAAGCCAAGAAATGTGGCACTTTTGTTTTTCAGCATGAATCCACAAAAGTTTATGCCATATTCTCAAATTGATGTAGTTGAATTCCCAGATGGTGTTGGTGGCGACAAAATAATTGAAAAGACTTTCAAAGGCCCGATTCATCAGCAGCTAAGGGAAGCTTTGCAATACATTCAAAACTCTGTCATCAAAGAAAAAGTTATAAAATATGCTGACAGAGCTGAAGCAGACAGATTCTTCAATTATCCTTTTGCGGCAATTGAGGAAGCTCTTGCAAATGCAGTTTATCATAAAGGTTATGATGTCCGCGAACCGATAGAAGTTCGAGTAGAAAACGAACAGATTGAAATAATCAGCCACCCTGGTCCAGACCGTTCCGTTACGATAGAAGGACTTAAAAAATTCAAAGTTACTAACCGACGATACAGAAATCGTAGGATTGGGGAATTTTTAAAAGAGCTTCATCTTACAGAAGGCCGTAACACAGGTTTTAAGAAAATCCTGAATGCTTTGGAAAAGAACGGTTCTCCCAATCCGGAATTTGAAACAGATGATGAACACTCATATTTTATAAGCCGCTTTTTTGTACGGGAAGGCTTTTATGATGAATCAGACTCTGACTCTGAGGCAGAAACTGTGGAGAAACAAGAAACTGCCCAGAAAACTAGGGAGAAAACTAGGGAGAAAACTAGGGAGAAAACTAGGGAGAAAATCCTTGCTTTAATAAAAGAAAATCCAGAAATTACAACTACTGAACTTGCTGCTTTAGTAGACCTTACTGTAAAGGGGATAGAATGGCAGATAAAACAGCTTAAAGAAAAAGGCATTATCCGTCGTGTCGGTGCAGACAAAGGCGGCCATTGGGAAGTTTTATAGGGAGAATTTAATAACATGACCACACAAGAAATAGTAAGCAAACTTTGGAACCTGTGTAATGTACTTCGCGACGATGGAATTACATATCAAAATTATTTGAACGAACTCACATATATTCTATTCTTAAAAATGTGCTCAGAGATTCCCGGGGCAGAAGAACAGATACCTGAAAAATATCGCTGGGCAAAACTTGTAAAGAAAGACGGAATTGCTCTTAAAGATTTTTACAAAGAACTCCTTGACCACCTTGGAACAAAAACAAATGGCCGTGTACTTGAGATTTATGCCGGTAGTCAGACTTCAATCGACGAGCCAAAGAATCTTGAAAAAATCATAAAATCTATAGATGCACTCGATTGGTTCAGCGCAAAAGACGAAGGACTCGGCGACCTCTACGAAGGCTTACTCGAAAAAAATGCCACAGAAAAAAAGAGCGGAGCAGGGCAGTATTTTACACCGCGAGTTTTAATCGATGTAATGACAGAGCTTGTAAAACCACAGCTTGGCGAAAAATGCAACGATCCGGCCTGTGGAACCTTTGGTTTTATGATCAGCGCGCATAAATACGTACTGGACCATAACGACAACCTCATTCACTGTACAAGCGAACAGCAGGAGTTTGAAGATACACAGGCTTTTACAGGAACAGAACTTGTACACGACACCCATCGCCTTGCCCTTATGAACGCATACCTTCACGACATAAACGGCAAAATAACGCTTGGTGACACCTTAAGTTCAATCGGAATGGAAATGAAAGGCTACGATGTAGTTCTTACAAATCCTCCTTTTGGAACTAAAAAAGGCGGTGAGCGCGCACTTCGTACAGACCTTACTTATACAACAAGCAACAAACAGCTCAACTTTTTGCAGCATATCTATCGTTCACTAAAAGCAGACGGAAAAGCCAGGGCTGCTGTAGTTCTCCCTGACAATGTTTTATTTGCAGATGGCGACGGTGAAAAAATCCGCATAGACTTAATGAACAAATGTAACCTGCACACAGTCCTCCGCCTGCCAACCGGAATCTTTTATGCCCAGGGTGTAAAAAACAAACGTGCTCTTTTTTACCCGCGGAAAAACCGACAAAGACAACACAAAACAAGTCTGGTTCTACGACCTTCGCACCAACATGCAAAGCTTTGGCAAAACGAATCAACTCAAAAAAGAACACTTTGCCGACTTCATCAAAGCCTACGAAGCCGCCGACCGCAAAAAAATCAAAGACGAACGCTGGAACTGCTTTACCCGCGAACAGATTGCCGCCAAAGGAAACAGCCTTGACCTGGGNNGACCTTCCCGACCCAATCGAAAGCGCTCAGGACTGCATCGACCAGCTGGAAATAGCCGCTGACCTTATCAAAGAAGTAGTCCACGAACTTCAGAAGACGGAGAAAAAATAATGAAGAAAAGAGAAAAAAAACAAAAAATAAAGGACACAAGACCTTTTTCTCAAAGACACCCAAAATGGTATGTTTTCTTTGGTTTGATTATTCTAATTATATTAGGTATAGGTGCTTATTTCCTTATAAAATTTGTAGGTGCTGGAATTTTAAAATTTCTTGAAAAATTAATAGATGTTTCATCAAAATTAGATGCTGTTATAATAGTTGCCTTAATTACGGCTATAGTAACTATTGTTTCTGGTGTTGTATCAAAAATTGTTGATTATAAACAAAAAAGAAGAGAATATCTTTCTCAAAAACGAGAAGAACCTTATGCAGAATTTATAAATGTATATTATAAAATGCAAGAAAAAGCATCTAAAAATGAAATATATTTGCCTGATGAAATGTTTGAAGATATTCAGAAGTTTCAAAAGAAATTAATGTTATGGGGATCAAACAGAGTTGTAAAAGCTTGGATTTCATATAGAAAAAATGTTTCTCCTGATGGCTTAAATGCACTTTTTTATATGGAAAATATTTTGTATGCCATAAGAAAAGATATGGGGTATAGAAATTTAGGAAAAGGTAAATTACTTTCTATGTCAATAAATGATTTTATATTACGAAAATAATATTTTATCGAGGTTTTTTATGGAATACAAATTACCAACCGGTTGGAAATGGTGTAAACAAAATGAAGTTTGTCGTCTTACAGACGGAGAAAAGAAAAATGATGTTTCATACCCATATCTCGAAGTAAAATATTTACGTGGAAAGAAAGAAAAAGAGTTTGTTACTTCTGGAAAATTCATTAAAGCGGGAACAAAAGTAATTCTCGTTGATGGAGAAAATTCCGGTGAAGTTTTTACCGTTCCAGAAGACGGTTTTATGGGAAGTACATTTAAAGCATTATCTATTCAAAATGTTGATGAAAAATATTTGCAGTTTTTTATTCAGACAAAAAAAGATTTATATAGAAATAATAAAAAAGGATCTGCAATTCCACATTTAAATAAAGAATTATTCTTTAATATGCCGTTTCCACTTCCTCCAACACTAGCTGAACAACAACGCATCGTAAACCGCATAGAAACAATGTTCGAAAAACTAGACCAGGCTCAGGAAAAAGCACAAGCAGTGCTGGACAGCTTCGAAACCTGCAAAGCCGCCATCCTGCACAAAGCCTTCATCGGCGAACTAACCGTCAACTGGCGCAAAGAAAATGGAGTACCAGATGATTCGTGGATCTCTGTAAATATGGGAGCTTTATCAGAGTTGATTACAAAAGGTGCTTCTCCTAAATGGCAGGGAATACAATATACAGATGATACTTCTCAAACTCTATTTGTAACAAGTGAGAATGTAAGAGAAGGGTATCTTGATTTGGAAAAAGAAAAATATCTTGATAACAAGATAAATGAGATCCAAAAACGTTCCGTATTAAAAAAAGGAGATGTTTTATTAAATATTGTTGGCGCGTCAATTGGTCGCTCTGCAATATATAATTTAGATAAATTGGCAAATACTAATCAAGCAGTATGTATTATCAGACTAAATAAAACTGTACTAGGTGACTTTATTTGTTATTTTCTGAATTCAAATATTGCTAGGTCTTATTATGATGATAATAAAGTGGAAACTGCGAGAGCAAATATTAGTTTGGCAAATGTGTTCGATATGATAGTTGCAGTTCCAACTCTCCCCGAACAACAACAAATCGTCCGCATCCTAGACACCGTACTAGAAAAAGAATTCCGTGCCAAAGAAGCCGCTCAAACCGTCCTAGACCAAATCGCCCTGCTAAAAAAATCAATATTGGCAAGAGCGTTTAGAGGAAAAATATAAGCAAAGAAAAAGGAGTAAAAAATGAAAAATATAGAGAAAGATGAATTATTAAGGATAGAGAGTGCATTTAATTCAATGTTAAGAGCGGATTATCTTTCTGTTTATGATATTCCTCAGTTAGTTGAATTAGAAAGCTATTATGTAGATTTTTATCATAATCTTACAAAAGTATTACAGAATCAAGATAATTATATAAAAGGTAGGCGAGGAACAGGAAAAACAGCACTTTTAATGCGTTCTTATTATGAATGTTATAAAAGTCTTATTGATAATAATGATACTTTGCTTGGAAATAGAAAAATATTACCGATATATATAGATTTAGCTCAATGCCAAGAAATTTTCGGAAATGCTGATAATGATGTATTTGAGAGAACTTTTATAATAAAATTACTTGATGAAATTATACATCAATTATCAAATTTTAAATTTGCAAATAAAAGAATAATTACTTCAAAATTAGAGACTGTAAAGGTGTTAATTACGAATGGAAATATTCTTAGCAAACAAAAAACTGCTATAACTTCATCTGAAACTTCAGAAGAAAATGGTAGTTGTGGTATAGATTTTGGCTTAGACAAAATGGAGTTTGGAGCAAAAATTGAGGGAAAATCAATAAAGAATGAAACATCAGATATTCAAGAGGTTAGAGGAACAAGTATAAGAACCCTGATAGATTGTCTTGGAGAAATAAGAACAATTTGTAAATTAAATGCCATATATATATTTATTGATGAATTATCTGATTTGAAAAATGAACAACAACTACAGTTTTCATTATTGCTAAAAAAATTATTAGGGTCAAAAAATAATATATATTTCAAACTAGGTGTAATTACAGATAGATTTATTTTTTCAGAAAGTATTAGAACGGGAAGGGATATTTTTCCTATTTCGTTGGATCTTTCTGATTTTATTGATACTTATGGAGGTGTTAAGAAAGCATTAAATGAATTACAAAATTTCGTTGAAGAAATTATTGATAAACGACTTCATTCATATGGATGCCATAATACTGTTGATGATATTATTCCAACAAACCACAAACAGATACTCGAACGCATAAATGTACAATCATTAGGAGTTCCACGGACTTTGGGATTGATACTTACAAAATCATTTTCTCAAGCTCAAATGAAAGATGAACCAATTATAGGTATTAAAGAAATAAATATAGGAATAAAAGAAACTAGAAAAACATATTTTTCTCAATTTAGTGGAGCAGTAGCTGGAAAATACATTCCAGCCTTTTATATGGATATGTGGAATAGCATACTGCAAAAAGCAGTAAAAGAGAAACAAAAATTTGCAGACAGACCTGCAAGTCACTTTCTTATTGATCCCATAAGAAAGAAATATTTAAATATTTTATGTGAAAATTTTCTGATTCATTTATTAGAAGATAATAGAGCGTCAAAATATGGAGGAAATTATACATTATATTCTATCGATTATGATATATGCCAAGAAAAAAATATAAAATATGCTACAGAAAAAGATGAATTTACAGCAGTTAGATTTATTTATAATGATGTATTAACTCCATTTGATGCGTATTTTTCCTCAGAACAATTAAAAAGTTATCGTTGTCCAAAATGTAAGAAAATATATCCTGAACAAGAATTAATAAAAATGAAAGTAAAACGGTGTTTTGAATGTGATGAAATTATGGAAGAAATAATTCATAAACCAGTCGAATTTTCATATGGAAATTTAACAGAAATTGAAATTAAGATTTTGGGATGTATTGCTGAATTGTCAAAATCGCATGCTCTTTCCGCGTCAGAGATTGCAAATTCTGTCGGATGTTCACATCAAAAAGTCTCAAAGTATTTAAATTCGAATGTTCTATCTGATAAAGTTTTTATTATATATTCGGATGGGCATAATTTATATTATGGAAAAGGAGAAGTTGAAAAATAAATATTATGCCCGAAAAATACAGCGTACACGACTACACAGTCGAACAAATCTAATTCTTTAGGAGAAAAATAAATGAAATATTATTTTCTTCAAATAAAAGAAGGGCCTCATGGTGGGCCTTTTCATGATTGTGTTAATAAATGGATATCTGCAGGTTATGCGGCTGTATTTACAAAAGATCCGCTGGGTAAAATACAGAATGGAACAGCTTCTTTGGATGTTGTAAATTTTATTCATACATTTAATACAAAAGAAAATGATGATTCGGTTTTAGTTTCAATTGGAACTGCAGAGGATGGCATAGATTATATATTCATTTACAAAAAAGCAGGAAAGCTTGAAGAGATTTCTTCTTTATCTGTTAATCAAGATTATTATAAAAATTGTAATTATGTAGACAGGGCTATCGGATTTAAAATTGAATTGATAAAAAAAATAAAAGTTGTAGATTGTCCATTAGTCCTTGCTACAATAAAATCTTGTACACGCCTTACAATGGGAACTTTTAAAAGCATAGAAGATCCTAAAAATCCAGAATCTCATTTAAATTCATATTTTGGAAACATAAAGGCCATAGAATATATTTGTAATGATAAAAAGAAAAAAGTAAAGGTTGATAGTTTTGATGAATACCTGGAATGTCTGTCGCCAATAGAATTTGAAACGTTAATTGCGAAATTGAAAGAAGAAGATGGTTATTTTGTCCCTGCTTACAAGGGCGGAATGTTAAAGGATTATGATTTAATCTGTAAAAAAGATAAAATACAGGAAAACTTACAGATTAAATTAAATCTTTCAAAAGCAACCTATAATAAATATAAAAACAAAAACCTGAGTATTTATTGTGTTTCAAAAGACAAAAAAATCAAGGATCCTCAAATAAAGATTTATGATTCCAATGATATTCTAAATCTTATTCAAAAAACTGAGAAAACAAAAGAATGGCTTGAACAAACTTTAGATTGGGTAGATTATAAGTTTTAATAAAGGTTGTTTTATAATCCTAATCCCCCAATCCCTTCAAATATTCCGTGAACTCCCTGGCACAGCGGGTTTGTGTGGCTTCTGAGGGATGAAAGTCGGAGCCGAAGCCTTCTTCTGGGGTTTGGGACTTAAAGCTGTAGGTGCTTATGTTTGTGTCGCCTGTCTGGCTGGTGTATTCCTGGGCAGCCTTTTGCATGAAGGGAATCAGACGGTTGCCTCCTGTCATCATTCCCAGTGCGAGTACGATTTTGGCCTGGGGGTTATAGCTCCGGACTGTCCTGATGAAGTCGACGTAGCAGGAAACGTATTCATTCTGCCTTTGGATGTCGTCCTGGGTGTAACTGTCGTCGTTGGTTCCCAGGTTGATTACGACAATCTGCGGTTGGAAGCGGGAGAAATCCCATTCGTAATCCCTGAACATGTCGCCGTTCCAGCAGAAGCAGAATTTCTTGTAGTGGGGCGGAACAAGCTGAATCGTGTTTATGTTTCCGTCATTCGTCCAGCCTGAAACTACTCCAAAGCCGCTAAAGCTTACCAGGCTCCAGTCAGCGTCAAGGTTTTTTGCCGTAAGACATGCGTATGCCTTGCTTGCGTCCTCGGTCCTTGTGGTAAAGAGCTCTTCCGCACTTTTCCCTTCCACACCGTATCCGCAGGTAATGCTGTCGCCTATGAATTCAATCTTGAGTTTTTTTGCAGGGGTGGGTGAGATGGAGGCATCGTCATCGGTAATCATTTCCCTTACGCCCAGGAATGATTGCGTTCCTTCCGACAGTTTGAGCAATTGAACGGTTGCATCACGGGCGGAATCCCCCTTGAACACGACAAGGGTTTTCTGAGCCTCATCCATGCATTCATCCTGAACCAGTACGCCGTCAACATATAGGGCATATCGGGCCTGGTTCATCTCCGGTTTTCCGTCCGACTGTCGGGTGGGGTGTGCCGTGGAATCGCCTGTCAGTGCAATCGACATTTCCTTTGCGTGCACCCTGCATTCAAATCCGCTTGCCGACATGATGAGCCAGCGCGTTCCGTCATTGTCCAGGGTCCTTCCCTGTAGCTTTACCGTCTTTTCCGTAACCTGCCATTTCTTCATGCCCCCAAGCATACCACTGTCCCAAATCCTCGTCAATCAAAATTCATTGAAATCAAAATCCGTTAATGATACAATGGGGTAGAGGAACAATATGAAGGCTAAAATTAAGTGCACAAAATTTTCATGCAAACGTGACAGTCTTACCATCCGTGGTTTTTCTTTTTTGAATAAGCTGAATGAAGTCGAATCGGGCAAGGGGAAAAAGCTCAAGCCCATCATCATCAGCCATGCGTATATGAGGACGCATAAAAGTACGGATTCTTATGCAAGGGTTTTGGCTGGATTGGGATATGCCGCTTTTACCTTTGACTTTTGCGGTGGTTCGGCAGATTCCAAGAGCGATGGCAAGACAACCGAAATGTCCCTGCTCACGGAAGTCCAGGATTTGAAGTCTGTTGTTGAGCATGTGTGTTCCCTTGATTATGTTGATACAAACGAGCTTGTGCTTATGGGGCTTGGCATGGGAGGATTGGTCACATCCCTTTTTGTTTCAAGGGTAAAGCCCGACATTAAGAAAATCATTCTGCTTTATCCGACCTTTAGTATTCCGGAAGAAGCCAGGGAGGGTAAGCTTCTTGCGGCAAGTTTTGATCCCAAAAATCCACCGGAAATTTTTGTGTGTGGCCCAATGAAAATCGGACGGCAGTTTGTGGAGGATGCCCAAAGCATAGATGTCATAAAGGAACTGGAGAATTATTCCGGGGCCGTTGGAATCATCCATGGTGACAAGGATTTCATGGTGAACACCCAGTATTCAAAAGATGCAATTCAAATCTTCAAGCAGGGAACAAAGGATAAAAAAGATGTCCTCAACAAGCAGCTTTTCATCATCAGTGGAGGAGATCACGGTTTTAACAGGATGCACGAATATTACACGATGAACATAGTTGACCAAATCCTCCAGAACCGTTTCCAGCTGATGGAAATTACAGTTAACTTGAAGGATAACAAAGTCAGCAAGGAAAATGGAATCAAGACGGAAGAGGCAACCTTTAGTGGCAAGGCACAGGGAGAATATTTTAGCGGAAAGATTCAGGAAGGGGCAAAAAATCTTGAGCAGTGGAAGGGAAGGAAACCTGTTTCTCTAAGTTCAAGCTATGTGATAAAGGGACTAGATTATACTGGACAAAGGGTAAGGATAGACATCAGCAACAGCAGCACAGACGGCAAAAACTGGCAGCAGGAGATTACCACAGACTCCAGGGCACTCAAACTTTTGGGAATCGAAAAGAATGCACGCATGGTCATGGAATACAGGAATTCAGGACCATACATGAGGCTTTTCCTGGATTTGGACGGTGTTCAATTCATGGAAGAAAAATGAACTGATGGAAATGCCTGAAACTTCCTTGTACAAATACCATTTTACCACAGGCCTCGGCTGGATGAATGACCCTAACGGACTGGTGTACCACAACGGAATCTACCACATGTATTTTCAGTACAATCCGGACAGGCTTGATTGGGGTGACATAGGCTGGGGGCATGCCACATCAACTGATCTCCTCAACTGGCAGAACCACGGTCTTGTGATGGCACCCGATGAGCACGGCATGATTTTTTCCGGGAGTGCCATTTCTGTTGGAGAGGTGATTTACTGTTATTATACCGCGGCTCCGGTCGGGAACCTTTTTACACAAAGGCTTGCAAAGAGTTTTGACGGCGGCATGACACTTATAAAGGACGAATCATTTGTGGTGGAAAACATTTGCAGGGAAAACCGAGACCCCAAAGTTTTTTATCATCAGGAGACTTCGGCCTACATCATGATTTTGTGGCTTGAAGAAAATGACTTTGCCATTTTGCGCTCTCCCACTGCTGACGGACACTTTGAGCTTAGCCAGCGCTTTACCCTTCCCGGCGGATTTGAATGTCCCAATCTGTTTGAGCTTGACGGCATCTGGTTTGTGTGGACAGCAGACGGCTTTTATTATCCAGGCAGTTTTGACGGATATTCATTCAAGTGGAATGGAAAAAAGCATTCAGCCTTTGCAGACAAAATACCCTACGCCGCCCAAGTTTTTTCCGAAACAAAAGATGTCATATTGATACCATGGCTCAGGATAGCAGATTCCAACCCGCCTGTAAAATGGAACGGAGTCATGGGCATTCCCCGAAAGCTGACTGTTATAAAAAACGGGGACGATGCCCTAATCAAATTGAATGCCGTGTTCACCGACGCCACCGACATAATGGACGGCAACATCCGAGAATATACCACAGACGATGGAAGTCTGTTGCATGTGGTCTTTTAGGGAAAGGAATATCTGTCGCTTAACAAATAATTTGTGCTTCTTCCACCTGAGGTAGGTTCCTTTTCAATAAGTCCTTTTTCGATTAAATCTGTGATATCTCGCAAGGCTGTATCGTTGGAACATTTTGTAATTTTCGCCCACTTTGAAGAATTGAGGACTCCAAACCATGTGCCGTCGGTAAGTTTTTCAAGCATGAGGCGCTGGCGGGAATTAAGCTGAATGGCACCAAGATTTTGAAAGAATGAATATTTCTTTAAGACATTTTCTGTCTCGGCAAAGCTTAAATCAAGGGCTTTCTGCAGGCATGTCAAAAACCAAATGAGCCATTCCGTAATGTCTGGGGAGCCATGTTGAGTTTGTTCAAGAATGTCGTAGTAAGCTTTTTTATCCAGAGAGATTTGATTCGACATGCTGTAAAAACGAAGGTTTGTATGGTCGCTCCGGCAAAGCATCATATCGGAAATTGTCCTGGCAATTCGACCGTTTCCGTCTTCAAAGGGGTGAAGCGTGACAAACCACAAATGGGCAACCGCAGAGTTTATAAGTGAATCTTCGTTTTTACTTTCATCATTGAGCCAAGCTAAAAAAGCTTCCATTTCTTCTGGAACTTTACTGGCAGGAGGCGCTTCGTAATGAATCTTTTCCATCCCCATTCCACCAGAAACAACCTGCATTCCGCTTGAACGATACTGTGCGACTTCAATTTTGTTCATTCCGCTATAGCCTGTAGGAAAAAGACATGCATGCCAAGAAAAAAGGCGGTCCTTTGTCAAAGGCTTTTCGTAATTCTGCGTGGCATCGAGCATCATCTCAACAACCGCATCGACATTTCGGTCTATTCTTGCCGTCATTTGCTTTTGAAGTCCCAAACGGCGTGCTATTGAAGACCGAACCTGTTCTTTATTCAGAAGGAATCCTTCTATCTCGCTTGATTTGATGACGTCACTTGATATGTTTTCAAGAATTTTGTCTTCTCTTTGTGAAAGACCGAGCAATTCCATTTTGGAAAGGAGACGTCCCTGTGTGACATGACAGTTTTCCAATAGCCCGGATATTTTATGAGAGTCGTAAGTAAAATGCGGCCAGTCATGGTATTCGTATATGAACATGGTCATATTTTAAAAGAAAATGCGGAGATTAGCAAGTTATTCACCGCAAATTTGCGGAGATTACGGATTTACACATTTTCTTCCATATCAATGCTTTTCAGTACACATTTTGGGGATTATCTGATATAATAATATGCATGAATTCCGGCTGTTGTTGAACCGTAACCATGCCGGACACCCGTATAAGGAGTTTTTTATGGATCAAAGGCGACCTCGTGGAAGAGAGAAAAATGTCACTGGAAACAGCACCGGTGTTCACAAGCGTGGAGATGGACTTGGAACGGGTCCTGTCGGTTCTTCAAACGGATATTCAGGAAAGACTGGCGGCCATTCAAGTGGCGGAGGATATTCCGGCGGTAGCGGTCATTCTGGGCCAAACCGTGCAGTATTGGGTGGAGGAATCTCTCTACCTGTAATCCTCATTGCCCTCTTTTTACTTTATAAGTGCGGCGGTCTGGGTGGCATCCTGGGAGGAAACTCTAATCAAACACAGGCTCCAACAACATCGGAGAGTTCAGGTTCACTTTTAGGTGGTTTGGGTGATCTGGCAGGAAGTCTGTTAGGCGGCGGTGACATCCTCAGTACATTTACTGGCGGTGGTTCTGCTCCAAGCTCTTACGGTGCGGATGTTTCAAATTATTCAAGTTCGGCTACCTCTTATTCAAAGGTGGACACAAGCGTTGCAGCTGGATCCCGTGCAAAACGTACGAACATCATCGGTAACGGACAGGATCAGGTAACACTGATGGTCTACATGTGCGGAACTGACCTTGAGTCAAAGGCGGGAATGGCTTCTTCCGACCTTCAGGAAATGGCGGCGGCAAAATACGGAAACAATGTAAACGTAATTGTCTATACCGGTGGATGCAAAAAGTGGCAGACCAGTGGAATCAGCAACACCAACAATCAGATTTATCAGGTGATTAACGGCGGACTTAAGCGTCTTGTGGACAATGACGGTTCCAAGGTGATGACCGACCCGAATACCCTTTCTTCTTTCATCAAGTGGGCTGCAAAGAATTTCCCTGCCAACCGCTACGAGCTGATTTTCTGGGATCACGGTGGAGGTTCTGTAAGCGGTTACGGTTATGACGAAAAGAATTCACGCTCCGGTGCAATGGATCTTGCGGAAATCAATACTGCCCTTAAAAACGGCGGCGTTAAATTTGACTTTATCGGTTTTGACGCATGTCTTATGGCAACTGCGGAAACTGCCCTTATGCTCAACAATCACGCTGACTACATGATTGCATCTGAGGAAACTGAGCCTGGTATCGGCTGGTACTACACCAACTGGCTCACTCAGCTTGGAAACAATACTTCAACTCCAACCCTTGAACTGGGAAAAACGATTGTCGATGATTTTGTTGCCCAGTGCGCAAGAAAGTGTGCCGGTCAAAAGACAACCCTTTCTGTAAT
>DBWR01000038.1:27366-38163 GCA_002309305.1 Treponema sp. UBA1233
TTTCACAGCAGATTGCAAACAAGGATTATAAGTCCGTATCCGACGCAAGATATGCCACTCGTGAATTCGCTTCAAGCAACAGGATTGACCAGGTTGACCTTGTGGACCTCTGCAAGAAGATTGGAACTACTCAGAGCAATGCACTGGCAAAGGCAATTCAGGGGGCAGTAAAATACAACAAGACTTCTTCCAACATGACCAATGCCTATGGTGTTTCTATCTACTTCCCGTACCAGAGGGCCTCTTACGTTGATACAATGTGCGAAACCTACGAGGACATCGGAATGGACGACGACTATGCCAAGGCAATCAGGCAGTTTGCAAATCTTGAGGTTAGCGGTCAGGTTGCATCCGGTGGTTCAAGTGCGGCTTCTGGCTCCCTCTTTGGTTCTCTGCTTGGATCTTTGGGAAGCTCTTCTTCATCATCTTCATCTTTGGGTGATGCAGACATGATTGGCAACCTTTTGGGTTCATTCCTTGGCGGCGGTTCAGGAATGTCAGGTCTTATCGACGGCCTTACTGGACGCAATATTGACTTCATGGGCGACAGGGCACTTTCCGTTGACGAAACTGCAAACTACATCGCAATGAATCACTTTGATCCTGCCAACCTAAGCTGGAAGGAAGCTCTGGACGGTACTGCGGTTCTGGACATGCCTGATTCACAGTGGGCATACATCCACAGCTGCGACCTGAACATGTTCTACGACGACGGCGAAGGATACGTGGATCTTGGTTTGGACAACATCTACGACTGGACAAGCGACGGCAAGCTTATTGCCTCAAACGACAGGACATGGCTTGCAATCAACGGTCAGCCGGTTGCCTACTACCACATGGACACCGAGGACGACGGAACCAACTATACGATTACCGGTCGTGTTCCAGCCTACCTGAATAAAACCCTTGTAAACCTGATTCTGGTATTTGACAACGCTCATCCATACGGATACATTGCCGGTGCAAGAACTGACTACAAGGAAAGCGAAACCCTTACTGTGGCAAAGAACCTCATCGAATTGAACGAGGGTGATGTCCTTGAGTTTGTGTGCGACTATTATTCATACGATGGAAAATATCTGGACAGCTATTATCTTGGCGAACCGATGAAAGTTTCCAAGAGCATGAAGATAAGCAATGTGGATGTTGGCGATGGTGATGTAAAAATCGCATACCGCTTTACCGACATTTACAACCAGGAATTCTGGACACCAAGCTTGACCTACTAGAATTAGAATGGAACAAGTCGTAAACTATCAGAAACAACTTGATTCAATTCTAAGCGAAATAAAGGAACGGGGCTCAAAGCCAAAACTGCTTTTGCATGCGTGCTGCGGGCCCTGTTCAACTTATGTAATTGAATATCTGACGGAATTTTTTGACATAACTGTTTATTTCTACAATCCCAACATTCATCCCCGCGAGGAATACCAAAAGCGACTTGATACAATCCAGAAATTCATAAGTGAATTTCCGCCTGCCGTACAGAACAGGATTCAGTTTGTGGAAGAACACTATGACCCCGAGGAATACTTTGCCGCCACAGGAGTCCGTGAACAGCCTGAATTGCAGAGTGAGCCGGAACGCGGAATAAGGTGTGCAAGATGCTACGAGTTCAGGATGAAAAAGGCCTGGGAGTATGCGGAGGAAAACGGATTTGAATGGTTTACGACCACGATATCCATAAGCCCCTGCAAGGATGCGAAAAAAGTAAACGAAATAGGTCTAGCCTTAAAGAGCGACAGGGGCCTGAAGTATCTTGTAGCCGACTTCAAGAAAAAAAACGGATTCAAGAGGAGCCTGGAACTGTGCAGGGAATTCAACTTGTACCGGCAGAACTATTGCGGCTGTATTTATTCAAAACAAAATATGCCTGACTGTGAGGGAAAATCTTCTCATCAGTGTGTGTTTGCATTATAATTTTTTATAGGAGTGAGGAAATGGGTGCCTTTAATTCAATTGAAGAAGCAAGGGAATATTTTTACGGAGACAAATTTGCAACTGGAAACGGAGTGCGTCTGGATGAACTCACTGATGAATACAGCCTGTGCTCCATGGAGATTACCGACAAGCACAAGAATGCCATGGGTGGTGTGATGGGCGGTGCAATGTTTTTGATTGCGGACTTTGCCTTTGCCACTCTTTCCAATAACCTGCACAAGTCAACCGTGGCACAGCAGGTCAGCGTCAATTTCCTTAGCTCACCAAAAGGCAACAAGCTGATTGCACGTGCTACATGCAAAAAGAACGGCCGCTCCTCGATGATCATCAATGTTGATGTAACTGATGACACCGGGTGCGACATCGTTCAATTTGTAGGAACCGGATTCAAACTCTAGAACTTGATTTCTCCAACAGTAAAGCTGCCTTTGATTGTATCAAGCTGGAGTGTAAGCACTTCCTTCTTCTGATATGGTGTTCCAAAGTTGGTGTAGACTTCGGCCTGAACAACCACCGGCTGCAGAATCTTCTGTGAATGTGTGCCGTAATAGTTTGCCTCTATCTTGTATTTCCCCTTTACCGCCTGCTTGATGCAGAATTCCTCTGGTCCATATCCTTGGGTAAAATCTCGTGAAATACGTCCGCCGTTCTGTGTGAGCTTGTTTCCGTAGAAGCATTTTTCTCCGTCGGGGTCAGTTACCCACAGGTCAATGTCGCAGTCGTCTGTGTTCCATGTAAGGACTACGCGGATGTCTACCGGGAAGTTCTGGAGGAGGCGCCTGTCGATTCTTGAAGTGTCGATGTATTTTTCTGCGGCGATGATGGCGTTCATGTCGTTAAGGGCAATCTGCTGGATTTCGTCAAAGCGGTTGTCCCATTTCTTTGTTGCAAGATCGTAGAGTGTGTCCACGGCCTTTTGTGCGTATCCCGCATGATAGTATGCCAGTGCAAGGTCACGGTAGAACTGTGGAATCTCGGAGCGGATGACTGTAAGCTTTTCAAATACAGTAACTGCCTGTTCAAAGCATTCCCATTCAACAAGCTTGTTTCCAAGTGCACGGAGAACGTCTGAGTTTTCAAGATTCAATTCTGCAAGGTTGGAAAGGATGCGGATTGCCTCGTCCTTGAGTTTTTCCTGCATGAAGTAGTCTGCAACATCCATGTAGAAGCTTGGAGATGTCTCGTAGTCTGACTTGAGCTCAAGATACTTTGAGTACATGTATTCCCTTGGCGTGCGCTTTAATGTTGAAATGTAGCCTGCCTTTGGATTCCATGCCTGGATTGTGATTGTGGAACCGCCTTTGGAACCGTATGAGTCCGAAACTCCCTTTGCCATGTCGGTTGCATCACGAAGGGCAGAGTTGGTTGTGCCGACTGGTTCTGATGCCCTTGCAGAAGCCGTACGAGGAGCGCTTACACTTTCCATTGCCATCATTGGGGCTTCCATTTCCATTGAGTCCATGTACATTGTTCCGCTTGATTCACTCCTTAATGCGCCTGATGAACCCTTTCCCTTTGAGTTTTTCTTTGTCTTGAAGTCCTGGGGCTTTTTGTTCCACCAGTTTTTGAATTCTTCAAATTTGGAGAACACGACGCTGGGGATTCCCTGTGGCTCGGAGGTTTTTGTGCGGTTGTTTGAGACAAGGCGGTTGTATTCTGCACGCAGGTCTTCCGGAGGTTCAATTCCGTATTTTACGTAGTCGCTGGCATTGTCCAGAACAAGAAGGGAAGTGTCCTTTGTTACCACTGTAAATTTCTTTGCAAGGTCAATGATCTGGCTTCTGTTTGCCTCGTAGTTTTTGTTCAGCTCTTCAATTTTCTTCTGAGCCCAGAGACGTGCGATGTTTTGCGGACCGCTTGAATTGGATGAACCGATCAGAGATACGTTGAATCTCTTTACCTCGGTGATTGTGTTTCCATAGCCGAAAGAAAGGGCAACTGGAGATGATTTTCCACGCAGGATTCCGGCAACAGAGAAATCTCCGTCAACAACTGCACCCACAGCGGGAAGAAGGTCTGAGACGGCATTAGTGTCGTAGTCGGCGCGAATCAAATGCAGGTATTCCTTTGTAAGGAGCTCAAGGCCCTGGTCAGCTGTGATGGAACTCAGGTCAACATACATTCCACCGTTTTCCTGTGCCAGAGACTTGAGGTATGAGTGGTCTGCTGATGCGGAAGAGTTCACCGTATAGATGACGCTTTTTGAGCCCAGATAGCGGAATGGATTATTACTGGTGGAAAGGTTCTTCCAGTTTGAGATACCGTCGGTAAAAATCAAAACCTCGTCGGAGCTTGAGCTCAGGTTCTGGATGAAGTCAAGGCTTGTTCCACCGTCGTATTTCTGCTGCTTGAGGAATGATTCAATTTCGTCGATTGCACCGTAGTACATCCAGTTGGAGTTGAATGTCTTTGCCTCGTGCAATGTGTTGCTGAACGGAATGACTGTTACGGAAGGGTTGTTCAGCTTGTAGAGGTACTGGCGCAAGAGTTCCATTTCGGACTTGAAGTTGCGGTTTTTCATTGAGGAAGAAACGTCGTAGTAGACCGTAAGGCTTCTTGGCAGTGTCTTCTGGCGTGAGGCGGCCCTCATGTTGGTGTAGAAATAGAAGTATGTGTCGCGGCCAATGTCCTGCATGAATACATTGTTCAGACCGTCGTCTTCCGGAAGTGTTATGCTGATTGGCTGGTCAAAGCTAAAGTTCTTGCGTTCAAAGCTTGCGTTGTAGCCTGTGTTCTGGCTGTCAAAGTTGAATGAGCCGAATCCAGAGTTTGACTGAATCTTTGGTTCGTTATTGAGCTTGTATACGGAGATCTGGAACTTGAATGAATCAAGTACTTCATCTGTGAGCGGCTGGAGAACATAAGTGCGGTTTGTTCCGGAAAGTGGCAGCACTTCTTCGTAGGTGATCTGAACGTGGCGGCTTCCTCTTGCGGGGAGCGGATATACGCGGGTTTTAAAGTTGTTTCCTGCGGTAAGCTCAACAAGTCCCGGGTCTACGTTTTTCCTTACAACATCCTCAAAGACAGTACGGGCTTTTTCCTTTTCTACGGCAACACCCTGCCTCATCCTGCCGTTGATGTCCAATGCATAGCCCACAACATTCTGTCCCTGTCCAAGCGGGAATTCAAATTCACCCTCAAGAATCTTGGAAGAGCTGTTGGTAAAAACCATGTCGTAAGTGGTTGTGGCGATATTGCCTGCAACTTCTACCTTTACGCTCAAATCTGAAAGCTTGATTGAATCCTTTGGGGCATCCGGAACCGTCATTATGATGCGGGGGGGTACGGGACGCACCGGAGGAATGACAATTGGCGGAGTAATCCTGTTCTGTGCAAAAGCACAAACCGCCGTCAAAATCAAAATAAAAGAAGAAAAAAGTCTTTTCATCGCCTTCTCCTATAAAAAAAGGTTACGATACTCAAAATTTATCGTTACATTAGTAAAACAGTTTATAGGAAAAAGGGTAACAGGAACTGTCATACCGGACTTGATCCGGCATCTTGGGTATGAAACGGTGGGATTCCGGGTCGGAGCCCGGAATGACGTATTTAGCGCTCCATGCCGTCCATGGTGATGATTCCGCCGTTTGCATCGAACTTGAGCTCGCGGAATTTTACGTTGCGCTTCTGGTTTACACCGTCTGAACGTTCACAGTCGTGGTAGAAGAGGTACCATTTGCCGTGATATTCAAGGATTGAGTGGTGGGTTGTCCATCCCAGAACCGGGGTCAGGATTTTGCCGCCGTAGGTGTAGGGGCCGTATACGTTCTTAGATGTTGAATAGCACAAGAAGTGTGTTGTTCCCGTTGAATATGTAAAGTAGTATGTGTCTCCCTTCTTGAACAGCCATGGGTCTTCAAAATAGCGGCGCTCTTCATCTCCACCGGTAAGAGGATTGCCGTTTTCGTCCACAATCACCAAATCGCGGACTTCTTCTGCAAGCTCGGTCATGTTGTCCTTCATCAGGGCGATTTTTGGCGTACAGGCCGGTTCTGATCCGCGGGGTTCCTTGTTGTCCTTGCTCCACACGTTACCGCGGTACTGGTCAAGCTGGCCACCCCAGATTCCACCGAAAGTCAGGTAATATTTGTTGTCGCTGTCCTGGAAAAGGCATGGGTCGATTGAATATGTTCCCTGAATGTAGTTTGGTTCCGGAACAAATGGTCCCTCAGGCTTGTTTCCAATGGCAACACCCACCCTGAACATTCCGTTTTTGTCGCGGGCCGGGAAAACAAAGTAGTATTTGCCGTCTTTTTCCGCACAGTCGGGGGCCCACAGCTGCTTGCTTGCCCATTTTACGTCCTCAAGCTTGAGCACGCATCCACAGTCACGCGGAAGGGTGTTTTCGTCAGCCATTTCGTAAACATGATAGTCCTTCATGTCGTACTGGTCGCCGTTGTCGTTGCTTTCTACATCGATGTCTTCGTCATGTGACGGGTAAATATAAATCTTGTCGTTGAATACGTGAGCAGATGGGTCTGCAGTATACAAATCCATAACAAGCGGTCTCTTTTGAATCATAATATCCTCCAATACAAAAACTATAGCACATGGATTTGTTTTGTTCTAGACCTGAATAATGGGGTGTGAATTGTCATGCCGGCCTGCCACTGTCATGCCGGACTTGATCCGGCATCCTGGGTATGGAACAATAGATTTCGGGTCGGACAGTTTGATAATATTTTTTTTCAAAATACTTGAAAATCCACCAACTTTGCATTAAATTTTTAGATAATAAATGTTGTTCGATAATTCAACAAAAAGTGTGAGGTAAAATATGAAAAGAAAAAACTATTTAAGCGCTTTGTTTGTCACTGGCCTATTTGTTTCCCTTGTTTTGACTTCTTGCTCCAATTTGATTGAGGATTTGAAGGAAAAAGAGTTTGTAAGGATAAACGGCAGAACTATTGCCGTAACATCAGGTCTTACTCCAATGTCCTATGTTTTTCTACCGGGCCGTATCGTTGTTATACATGACTTTTACATGTGCAGCCATGAGGTTACACAGAAAGAATACGAGACCTACTGCACTTATACAGGAGATTTCAGTCCAAATGATATTTACGGAAGGGGAGAAAATTATCCCGCCTATTATGTATCATGGTATGATGCCCTTGTCTACTGTAACAGGAGAAGCATCGCGGAAGGCCTGACACCCTGCTATACGATAAACTCTAGTACAGATCCAGATGACTGGGGTGATGTTCCCTTGCTGCCAAACGAAATTGATGCATGGGATGTTGCCATCTGCGATTGGAATGCCAACGGTTACCGTTTGCCGACCGAGGCGGAATGGGAATACGCTGCCAGAAATGAAAACAGGGATTCCTATACATTTGCTGGTAGCAATACAGAGGGAGATGTAGCATGGAGTTCCGTAAACAGCGGAGGTAAACCCCATGAGGTAAAGACGAAAGCTCAGAACGGGAAATATTTGTACGATATGAGCGGTAACGTTTTTGAATGGTGCTGGGACCGATATGGGGATATATCTTCTGAAACACCAGAAACTGGCGTCATATCAGACAATGTTAGTCGTATTACTCGTGGAGGAAATTGGGGCTCGATTGCGGGTGCAAGTAATGTTTCTGCCCATAATAATCGAAGCAACGCGTACTCAAGTAGTCCTAGAATTGGTTTCCGCGTTGTCCGTACTGCCGACTAGTTGGCACGAGGGCAAAAAATATACAAAAATCAGACGTGTAAACTTGAAATTTGCATGTGATTGCATTAAACTTTAAGGTAATAAGATTTGCTTGGTTAATACTACAAAAAGTGTGAGGTAAAATATGAAAACTGTTAAATTATTGCTTTTACTCTTGCTCCCCGCTGCATTGTTTTTTGCATCATGTCAAAACGAACTGCCCCCCGAGACCTTCCTTATGGAAGAAAACTTTTATCTGGGAAGCTATGACCAATACTATCATCTATCTGACGTAGACTATTTTGAATTGAGTCTAAATAAATTAAATCTCGCTAAACTTGGACAACCTAATATCAGTCCTGACGAATCTTTACAACCAGATATACGTCTTGAAAGAGGAGACATCCTGAGGCTGGAAGGTTTGAAACCTGGATACTACAGGATTATTGGTCAAGCTTACAAGATAAATGATAATTATGATCCCACTCTTTTATCTGATCCTGAATACACTCCTCTACCAACTGACTTCCCTTTTTATCGAGTAGGTACCGTTGAAGGGAAAAGCGATAGAATGTATTACTGTGGCCAAAATCGTACTAATTATATTATAGTCGAAGCAGGCGTTCCTGTGATTGTCAGATTTATTTTTACGGGTGACTATGATAACTTGTAAAGATCATAAATAAATCCCTTGATGGCGGCATACTTTTAACATAAAGAGAGGTAAACCATGAAACAAGTAAAATCCCTAATCCTGATGCTCCTAATCCCCCTGACCATGTTCTTGGGTTCTTGTAGTAATGAAGCTATGGAAGAGGAGTTTGTTATTGAGGCTGATCCTAATTCATCTATGCCTATTGATCAGGAAAATCCTTTTGTTAATGTAGATTATTTTGGATTAGAGTTCTATAAAGTTGTTGGAAATAGAGATACGGAAGCTGGATATTATATAGGAGATGATCCACTTGATATTCTTGTCTATGAAGGTAAGCTTTTTAAGGGTGATGTTCTAAGATTGGAAAACTTGGAACCAGGAAAATATTATATTACTGGAAATGCCTATAAGATTGATGATGAATATGTTTTTGATGTCGGTTCTATTACAGGGAAAAGCAATAATATGGATGATGAATTTATTGTTGTAGAACGTGGAGTTCCCACGGTAATAAAACTGGTTGTTTTTTTTCATGCTTAATCATGAGTTTTTAGTTTAGAGTTTTCTTTCCCTTTTGACTTTTGTCTCAAGACATGGCTGCCTTAAAATCATCGAACGATTTAAAAACTTCAACTTCACCGCGTTCAACTTCTTCAATGGCTTTGTATTAAATGGATTTACTTTTTCTTCGGTTTGCCTTCAAACAAAATGGGGAGGATGCTTTCGGTATAGTAGTCTTGAATCCTCTGTATGCGGAGGACGCGGTCGGTTTCTGGGTCGCCTGTGTTGGGGTACAGGGTTTTGATGGCCTGGTCTGGCATAAGCTGAAGCATTTTAATCGTAAGGTCTAGTTGAGATTCCGTCATTTTTTTATTTCTCCTTGATTGATTATCGGCAATCTTTTGTTTTAAATTGCTCATTTTTTGTCATTTGCCAGAAAATCCCAGTAAAAAACGAAATTTTTTTTGAATAATTGTTGACAAAATCGATAGGTTATTGTATATTACCATTAAACCTAGTAACCTAGTAGGTTAATATTCAAGACGAGAAAGGAGAACATTATGGCTAAGATAACAGACACAAGTAAATGGGGTTTTGATACCAAACAGCTTCACATTGGACAGGAAGAGGCAGATCCGGCAAGCGATGCACGCGCGGTTCCGATTTATCAGACAACATCTTATGTATTCAGGGATTCTGCTCATGCGGCGGCACGTTTTGGTCTGGCAGATGCAGGCAACATTTACGGTCGCCTTACAAACTCAACCCAGGACGTACTGGAAAAGCGTCTTGCGGCTCTGGAAGGCGGTTCAGCGGCTCTGGCTGTGGCATCTGGTGCGGCTGCAATCAACTACACAATTCAGAACATTGCAGAAGGCGGCGGCCACATTGTTTCCTCCAAGTCAATCTACGGCGGCACATACAACCTCCTTGCCCATACACTCCCGAACTATGGCATCAACACCACTTTCGTTGACATCCACAATCAGGCGGAAGTAGAGGCTGCAATCAAACCGGAAACCAAGGCACTTTATGTGGAAACCCTGGGCAACCCGAACTCTGACGTTGCTGACATTGACCTTTTGTCTCAGATTGCACACAAGGCAAAGATTCCACTGATTGTTGACGCTACATTCTCCACACCGTATCTTTTCAGGCCGTTTGAACATGGTGCCGACATCGTTGTTCATTCACTTACAAAATTTGTGGGTGGTCACGGTACGACTTTGGGTGGCGTAATCATCGAAAGCGGTAAATTCGACTGGGAAGCAAGCGGCAAATTCGATTCACTTGTAAAACCGAATCCATCTTATCATGGGGTTTCATTTACAAAGGCTGTGGGACCTGCTGCATTCGTTACCAAAATCCGTGCAATCCTCTTGCGTGACACTGGAGCTTCAATTTCTCCGTTCAACGCATTCCTTCTTCTGCAGGGGCTGGAAACACTTTCACTGCGCGTAGACCGCCATATCGAAAACACCAAGAAGGTAGTCGAATACCTTTCAAAGAGTCCCTATGTTGCAAAGATTAACCATCCTTCACTTCCGGATCATCCACAGCACGAGCTGTTCAAGAAATACTATCCTCGCGGTGGTGCCTCAATCTTTACCTTTGACATCAAGGGTGGCGAAAAGGAAGCAAAGGCATTCATCGACAGGCTTCAGATTTTCTCACTGCTTGCAAATGTTGCCGACGTAAAGTCTCTGGTAATTCATCCTGCAAGTACCACACACTCACAGTTGAGCGAGGCAGAACTTGAAGATCAGGGAATCAAGCCCAGCACAATCCGTCTTTCAATCGGTACGGAAAATGCAGAGGACATCATCGCTGACCTTGACCAGGCATTCAAGGGTTAATCGTTAAGTTTTTCAAGCTTGGCGGAAAATTGGATGGAACGTTCGGTTTCGACGGAATCAAACTTGACCATATAGCAGAAAGCGTTTGAGTTGACCAAAGTTATGGTTCCGTCCCCGAATGTTTTGTGATGAACGCGGTCTCCGACGGATAAAAGAGTGCGCATGTTTTCCAGACGTTTTTCATCGTAAGTAATCACTTT
>DBWR01000038.1:38204-49418 GCA_002309305.1 Treponema sp. UBA1233
ACCCGAGTCAAAGATAAAGCGGCTCGGGTATTTAAATATTCCGTCGTTGGCCTTTCCTTCCGAATCACTCAGATAAAGTCCCTTTTCAGCACGAGTCATCGCAACATAGGCAATTCGCCTTTCTTCTTCCATGTCATCCGGAGTCTGCACTTTACGGCTGGGGAAAACACCTTCGTTCAAACCGCACAGGAACACGTATGGGAATTCCATTCCCTTTGCCGCATGAATCGTAAGCATCTTTACCGTGTCCTTGTCGTCCTCACGGTCCAGATCCGTAAAGAGTGCCACGTGCTGCAGGAAAGATTCCAGAGTTGTGTCATCGTCGAGTCCCGCTTCGTTAACCGCCCTCTTGAATTCCGCAAGATTGTCCAGCCTGTCCTGATCCGCCTCCAGCCGCAGGAATGCCTCATAGCCGCTCTTGTCCAGTATGCTCTGGAAAATGTCTCCGAGTTTGGCCTGAGTGTGGAGTGTGGGTGCAGAACTGTCCGGATGTGGTAGCATGTCACGCGTTTCTTCTATTGCACGGATGTAGTCTGATGCCCCGGTATTCTGGAACATGGAATTGTTTGCGTTTTCCTTGAGTGCCTGGTATGCGGATGTTGAATGTTCTTCTGCCCAGTCCCTCAGGAATTTCTGTTTGGTTTTTCCGATTTTTCTTGAAGGCGTGTTTATCGTCCTAAAGAATGCAATGTCGTCTGCCGCACTAAGCATGCGCAGGTAGCATATTACGTCCTTTATTTCTCGGCGACCGTAGAATTCTGTTCCTGCAAGAATGCGGTAGGGAACGTCTTCCTTGATGAAAGCCTCTTCCAGTGAACGGGAAAGATAATGTGCCCTGTACAGAATCGCAATTGATGAACGCTTTACCTTTTTGGTCAGGCTCTGTATTTTTGAGCATATCCACTTTGACTCATCTTCCTCGCTTACGGCATGATAGTAGACCGGTTTTGGTCCGGACTTGCATACGGCCTCAAGGTTTTTCTGATAGCGGACTGTGTTGTGGGCAATCAGCGTGTTGGCTGCCTTTAGGATTTGTGGAGTACTGCGGTAGTTTTTGTTCAAGAGGATTGTCTTTGCGGCGGGATATGTCTTGTCAAAATCCAGAATAAGGCGGACATGACTTCCCCTCCATGAATAGATTGTCTGGTCCGGGTCTCCCACGATAAAGAGGTTCTTGTGCTTGGCCGAAAGTATCTGTGCTATGCGGTACTGCTTTTTGCTTACGTCCTGGAATTCGTCCACCATCACGTACTGCATCCTCTCCTGCCATTTTTCCCTTACGTCCGGAAAATTTTCCAGGATATAGGTGGCAAAGTTTATCAGGTCGTTAAAGTCCACGCCAAAGCATTTTTTCTGTTCATATAAAAAGCGAAGGAATATTTCCTGGTTCTGGTTGATACCCGGTTGGCTCCATTTTTCCTTTAGCTCGTCGTTGTTCAGCTTGTAGATGTAGTCAACGTAGGTGTCGGCCTGGAGCTTTTTTCCTTCCAGAACTTCATCAATTTTTCTTTGGACTGTTGTTTCCTTTAGCGTAAGTTTCATGTCTGAAAAAATACGAAGCATTATCTCGCGCCAGTCTTCCTTGTCCAGAATCACAAAGTCCTTGGGGAAATTCAGGCGGTTGATGTCCTCGTGAAGGACCAGCGTACAAAAGGCATGAAATGTACAGATGTAGCCCAAATCCTGATCGCCCAGTTCTTTGCGCACGCGTATCTTCATTTCGTTGGCGGCACGGTTTGTAAAGGTAACGCAGAGGATGTTCTGTGGACTGATGCCCACGTCGCGCACAAGATAACAGTACCGGCTGATGAGGGCACGTGTTTTTCCACTGCCTGCACCCGCAAGAACCCTTACAGGTCCCTCTGTGTTTTCTACTGCCTGTCTTTGCTCTTCATTTAACTTGGAAAGAAAATCGTCCATTTACTTTTGTTTGTCAAAGAAAGCCCTGTAATCTTTTTCGGTAAACTCCAAAGAGGGGATTCCTGCCGCATAGGGGGCAACCTGATACTGCTGGTAATAAACCGTAAGTGTCGTTCCGTCATAGGTAAAGGCCGAATAGTTTTCTGGAGTAGCTGATGCACCTTGTTCCAGCCATTCGTCTTCGTGCAGCTCGTCATCATAAAAATCTTCTTTCAAAGCCCAAGTGCAGTAGGCCGAAAGCTTTTCCAAATCTCCAACCCACGGAATGTCGGTAATGTCCTTAAAGCTTTTGGAAACTATGTCGTAATTGAAAGTGACGTACTCTGTTCCACCATGAGCCGCACCGGCAAAATAGACGTATCGCTCAATGATGAGGGAAATGTTTGAGTCGGTGATTATTATTTCGGGACAGCTTACATCATATTCACTATGCATGTTTTCAGAAAAGAAGTCATCATCCCAGTCTATGCTCTCGTGGTTTTCTTTCATGTTTTCCAGGGTCTTTTCATAATCAGAAGTTATGTAGGCTCCCACAACGCGGTTGATTTCAGGATAGGCATAGAATTCTGGATATTCGATTTCCACAACGATTCTGTCCTTGTTTTCCTTTAATGTCTTCATTTGATAGGCGCTTGTTTTTTTCGTGCTCTGACATGATGTGAATGCCAGGACAAGTGCAAGTGTGATGGTTGTCCAAATGATTTTCTTCATAATTCAGCCTCCGCGATGATACCGTCTATTTCGTAATCTGGTGTTTGATTGTCGTCTTCCAAAAGTCGTGTGAATATGGCCTGCATTGCCGCAGAACGTTTTGCCGGGTCGGAAATGGACTGCTTTACCGTGCGCCTTATTTCGTTCATGTGTTCGTTTATGTCGCTGATGTTTTCCGGGATGGAACTTTCAAGAAGCGATTTGATGAACTGGGATACATGCGGACTTTTGCCGCTGGAAGAAATGCCGCAGACAACATCACCCCTTTTGACTATTGCCGGGAAGATGAAGTCGCACCTTGATGAATTGGAAAAGTCTTCGACAAGAACATTGCGCACAGAATAGTATTTGTACACTTCGCTGTTCAAGGCATTGTCGTTTATCGTGCAAATGACCAGAAGGGGCTTGCAGCTAAGGTTGAGGATGTTGTCCATGGTCGGCTTTTTTGCAACCAGACGGATGTTCTTGGGGTAGGCATCCTTTAAAAGCTTGAGGTTTTGATCCGGTTGCTCTGTAAGGACGGTGACGACGGCTTCAAACACGACAAAGCGGGATGCTTCCTGCAGTGCCGTTTCTCCACCGCCGAGTACGAGGACTTCCTTTGACTTTAGGTTCACAAACAGGGGAAAATATGCCAAATCCTTACCTCATCCTTTGAACTGATCCAGCTGGGAACCGATGGAATAAATCGCCTTTTCCATGTCGTTGGACAAATCGGAAAGGGTCGATCCTGTGTCGTTAATCTTTTTCGCACCGATGAGCATCTGTTCCATGCCGTCTTTCATGCGTGAAGTTTCGTTTTCAAGTTCCTGGATTTCCTTGAGTATGGACTTGTTGCCCTTTTGCATTTCCATTGAAGAAGAGCGGACTTCGTCAGAGCTGTTGTTCAGGGCCTTGAGTGCATGGTTGATCTGGTATGAACCCGCCCGCTGTTCCTGCATGGCCTTGTTGATTTCCTGAATGTGGGAATATGTATTGCCGATGTCGGTGGAAACTCCGTCGAGTACGTTCTGGGAATCTTCTGAAAGTGAAACAATCTGAGAGAATGAATCCTGAATGTTCTTGAGCTGTTCTCCGATGGTCTTTGACTGTGTGGAAGAGTTTTCTGACAGCTTTCGTATTTCGTCCGCAACAACACTGAATCCTTTTCCCGCTTCTCCTGCGTGTGCCGCTTCGATTGCCGCATTCATGGCAAGGAGGTTGGTCTGTTCCGCAATGGAAGAGATGACCTGGTTGGCTTCGCTCAATGACTGTGACTGAACCTGGATTTCCTTTATCATGTTGTTGACTTCTTCCTGCTTTGCCACACCATGTTCCGTCTTTTCCTTAAGCTCGTTGAATGAAGTCGTAAGGTTTTCTACGGATTTGTTTACGCTTTCGATATTGTTAATCATCTGAGTTATGGCAGTGGAAGCAGTTGTAACGCTTTCTGTCTGCATTCCAATCATTTTGTCCAGTGATGCGATGTTTGCAGAAATTTCGTTTACTGAGCCGGCTGTTTCTTCTACCGATGCAACCTGAGTGTTGATGTTTGAGCTCATGCTCTGAATCGTGGAAATTATTTCGGTGATTGATGTTGCTGTGTCGCTTGTTCCGCCCTTGAGTTTGTTTCCCGTCTGAACCAGCTGGCTGTTGGAAGCCTTTACCGCATCCACAATGTCCTGGAGCTTTTTGATGAATACATTTACGCTTTCTCCCAGTGAGTCGATGACCCTGAAAGTTGAATTCTTGAGCACAACCCTCTGTGTCAAATCAGCGTTTCCGGAAGAAAGGTTGTCAACGGCATTTTTAAGTGTGGAGATGTTTGCCATCAGTGTGGAAACTATTATTACAGCAACCACGATGAAAATGACTACAAGCCAGATGAAAAATGGTGTGAGAGCATTGGTAAAGAATTCCTTAACGCCAAATTCAATTTCCATTGCAAGGTGCCAGTTTACAAGATCCATAGGTGCAAGGGCAAATTCATTTCTTGTTCCGCGGTAAATCTGAATCTTTTTGGCTTTGGGATCAGTGTTTTTCAATTCCGGCATTTTGTCGGTGACCAAGAGGTTCTGGGCAAGAATGGACTGGTCTTTTGCTCCCGTGATTCCAAGGTCATCGTTGAACATGTACATTTCAATTGATTCATCCAAGCCTTCGTACATTCCTGCGATAAAGTCCGTAAGCGGAATGCCTGTTCCTGCGATACCTACCGGGGTGCCTGCCTTATTGCGGACAACAGCGTTTACCCAGAGCATCGTTACGTTCAGGTCGGGGTTGTAGTTGATGTTAAAGTTGTATTCCTCGGTCTCGTACATGGTCATCTTGTACCAGTAGTTGTCCGGGTCATCGGCATCAACGGTGTAGGCGGCCTGCATGTCTGAATAGAAAATCATGTTCTTGTCGGAAACCCAGAACAAAGAATTGCTGATGAATGAATTCTGATATGCGCCGAATTCCTTCATGGCCATTTCTGTTATGAGCGGGTCATCGGGATTTTCAAGATAATCTGCAATTGAAGGCGAACGGATCATCTGTCGGACAAGTGTAAGTTCTCCCGTAAGACTGGACTGGAATTCAAGAGTCTTTAACTGTGCCGCATGTGTAAGCTTTTCATCTGCGGTCCTGCGGAATCCCATTCTTCCACCCAAAATGACGGCAACCAAAAGTGAGCAAACAGCCGCCACGATAAAAACAATTATAAAAATCTTTCGTTTATTTGATGATTGCTTTTCCATTTATCTTCGTCTTCCTCCTCTTTTAGAAAGTAATAAAAGTCGTATTAATGAGCCTATCGCCATGAGTGCCGATGCAACATAAGTCATTGCCGCCGCCCACAGCACTTTTTTAACACCAGCAAGTTCTTCAGCATCCAGCGTACCGGTATCCTTGAGTATGGCAAGAGCCCGTCTTGAAGCGTCAAATTCCACCGGCAGTGTTACCAGATAGAACAGGGTTGCAGCTAAAAACAGAACTATGCCAATCTTTGAAATTATGGAACAGATTGAATAAAGCTGTGCGTTTTGAGTTGAAGCACCAAAGATGATTCCAAGAATTGCCATGGTGGGACCGAATCGTGAACCGATGTTTGCAACAGGATAAAGTGTGTGCCGCAATCCCAATGGACCGTAGCCTGTCTTGTCCTGAATGGCGTGTCCCGTCTCATGTGCCGCAACTCCAATTGCCGCAATGGATGTGCTTGAGTATGTTGAATCACTCAGGTTGAGCGTCTTGTCTGAGGAACTGTAGTTGTCGGTAAGTGAACCGCTTATCCTGCTGATCTGGACGTCGTTGATTCCATTTTCCTGCATCAGAATTTTTGCGGCCTGGGCACCTGAAATTCCCTTTTTGCTGGGAACCTTGTCGTATTCGGCAAAACGGCTTTTTACCATAGAGGATGCAATCAGGCTTAATATAAGCGGTGGGACAATCAAAACTAAATAATACCAGTCCAAGCCAATTGCACTTAAATAATTCACAGTACAACCTCCTCTCTTGAGTCAAATTCAAAAGTCTGTTAAAATTCGGTGATCTTTTTGAAATTTTCAAGTTACACAAGAAAAGCCATATATTATAGAATATATCGAAAATGACTGGAATTCAAGAAGAATTTTTATTTGGGCAAAAAAAAACGAACCGCTCTTAAGGAGGGAGAAATACGGTTCGTGTTGGGAGGATTTTTCTTGTTGATTACAATATAGTACTGTTTAAAAAAAAAGTCAAGCGTTTTGTTGAAAAATTTTGAAAATCTTGCGTTTTTATGCAAAAGGGGTGCAAATTATGGCAGATAAAATAGGAATAATCGGTGCAATGTCGGTGGAAGTAGAACAGTTGAAGGCCGTCATGCAGGAAAAAAGCGATATTGTGAAGGGGGGACTCACTTTTTCAAGCGGATTGTTGGGTGGAAAGCCCGTTGTGGTGGTTCAGTCTGGTGTGGGAAAAGTAAATGCCGCCCTTTGCGCCCAGAGGCTGATTCTTGAATTTGGGGTAAGCCGCATAATCAATACCGGTATAGCGGGGGCAATGGCATCCGGTTTGGGTGTTCTGGACTTTGTGGTTTCTACAGGAGCACTGTATCACGACATGGATGCAACGGGATTCGGCTATAAGGTTACCCAGATTCCCCAGATGGATGTTTCGGTTTTTGAAGCCGATAGGGAGATGGTGGAACTGGCAAAGAGTACGTTTGGCAGTATGGAAATGTCTAAGGGCCACAAGATTGTTGCAGGACTTATAGCGAGCGGAGATCAGTTCATAAGCGACAGGTCCAGAAAGGAAAAGATTAAGTCGGATTGTAATCCAGCATGTGTGGAGATGGAGGGAGCCGCAATTGCCCATGCCTGTTATCTGAACAAGACACCCTTTGTAATCATCAGGTGCATGAGCGACATGGCAGACGACAGCGGAGAGTCCACCTACGACTTTAACGAAAAGACTGCCGCCGAATTGAGTGCAACCCTTGTCATGAAAATGCTTGGTGCCATTTAGCGGTTTTTTTCAGTCTTTTAATCATGCATGCGTTAACCGTGAGATAAAGGCAGCAAGTTGCTCCGCAGCTCTTTTGTGGGAAATATAGCCCGGATGCTCACGGGAGCCTTTGTCTTCGTCGGTTTTTTCAATCATGGTCATCGGTTCAAGTTCAAGGGAATACACATTCCTGTCGTTTGTTTCGGCAATGTATTCGTCAATTCCCTTTTGAATCAGTGGAGGTACCACATCAAGAACAAGAAGGCCCCACGACCATATTATCTTTGCCCTGGGGTTGTGTCTCCTTATGTCATGGAGGAACTGCTTTGCCGCTGATACAATTGTTTGTCCTGCCTTGCCTGAGGCTCCATTACCGTCGTCATGTATTTTAAATCCGCCGTTGTCATTTGTTCCAAGGTTCAGGACGACATAATCCGCACCATCGCCATAGTCCAGATTGTCGCAGGTTCCTGTTTCCTTTTGGTGTTCTCCGGTCAAAACACTGCAGATTTTTTCATAGTGCAGGGGAATGCGGGAATTAAGGTCACCGTCCCAGCCCCAGCATAATCCCCATCCGCTTTGGCTGATGCATGTCCAGTCGGCATTCATTTTTTTTGCAAGCTGAACTGCATAGGTTTTGCTTCCACACATCCATTGTGATATCCAGTCCATTTCGTCCGGGGCTCCGGCCAGTCCCTCTCCTGAAGTCAAGCTGTCTCCGATGAATTCGATTTTGCATGAACGAGCTTTTACGGGAAGGAATTCTCCGTCGTCATCAAGCCTTAATCCGCTTATCTTAAGCTCGTGCATATTGTCGCCGGGCATTGGCTGTGTGTCCTTTATGACTGAAATAAGGTTTTCTTTCTCGGGATTCAGATTGTGTGCAAGGCATACCCATGTCGGACTTTTGGGAGCGATAAAGCGTGCAGTCTGGGAACCGTTTACTTCCACCGCAAGCCAGATCTCGTGGACATCGTAATCGCTCGAGATTTCAGCCCACAACTCGCGTGCCTTTAGGTTTACCTCAATTGCAGAAGCGGCCCAAAAAAGCCGTGCAGCTCCATCTCCGCATATACCACCCGGAACGTTTCTTCCAAGCAGGCGTATGTTTTTCAACTCATTCATCTTATAGCTTTTCATGTAAGAAAGTATATCATAAATGAAGGATAAGACTAAGTGTTTTTTTCTGAATTTTCATAAAAGTCAATTTACAAATCTCAAAAGGTGGAGTAGAGTAGAACCAATAGGAGATTTTTTTATGGCAAAAATCATCAGTGGCGGTAACTTACCGAATATTCCATGGCAGGAAAAGCCAAAAGACTGTTGGCTTCCGATCTGGCGTTATGACGAAAACCCCGTAATCGGTAGAAATCCATTTCCGGGTATGGCACGCATCTACAACTCGGCTGTGATACCGTGGGAGGGAAAATTCAAGGGTGTCTTCCGCTCAGAGGATACAAGCGCACGACCATTCCTCTACATGGGCGATTCTGACGACGGCATCCATTGGGAATTCCAGAGGGAAAAAATCCACATGCATGATCCGGACGGCACTCCCCATGATCCCTACTATGCCTACGACCCCCGTTGTGTCAAGGTTGAAGATACATATTACATCCTGTGGTGCGGTGACTTTGACGGTGCAAGCATCGGCATTGCTTCCACAAAAGACTTCAAGGACTTTACGCGTCTGGAAAACCCATTTCTTCCCTTCAACAGAAATGCGGTTTTGTTTCCACGTAAAATCGACGGCAAATATGTAATGCTTTCCAGACCATCTGATTCGGGACACACTCCATTTGGCGACATCCTGCTCTCTCAGTCTCCAGACATGAAATATTGGGGCGAACACAGGCTTGTAATGCAAAAGGGTGGAAACGGCTGGTGGCAGGGACTTAAAATCGGATGCGGACCGGCTCCCATAGAAACGGACGAAGGCTGGCTCATGTTCTATCATGGGGTATGCAATACATGCAACGGCTATGTCTATTCATTCTCTGCCGCAATACTTGACCGCGACAAACCATCCATCGTGAAATACCGCTGCGGTGACTATATGCTCACACCAGAAAAACCGTACGAAACCACTGGCTTTGTGGACAACGTATGCTTCCCGGTTGCAGCCCTTACCGATCAGGCCACAGGAAGAATCGCAATCTACTATGGATGTGCCGACACTGTGGTGGGACTGTGCTTTACGACAATCGACGACACGATGAAATTCATCAAGGAACACAACGAAATCCGCCCGCTTGATGCAGACGAAGGAAGGTTCTGAATTCAGGTTTGGTGATAATGAATGGGGAAGGATTGCTTATTTGAATTTTTCAACAAGTTCTTCCCTGTTCTTTACGCCGATTTTTGCGTAGAGCCGGCTGGTGTAGTTTTCGACTGTCCGTGAAGAAAGAAAAAATTCGTCGCAAATCTGTTTGTTGGATTTATCCTGCAAGAGGGCTTCAAAAATATTCCGTTCCTGTTTGGAAAGGATTGAAATGATTGAATCCACCTTGTTCTGGGCTTCCTGCATGTACTGTTCAAGATAGGTTCCTCCGTTCTGTACGACTTCAAGGCAGTGTAAAAGCTCCTCTTCCTTTGCCACCTTGGAGATGTATCCCGACGCCCCCGAATCCTTTGCCTGAAGCACAAATCCTGTGGTGTCGAACATGGAATACATGACGCACTTTATTTCCGGCCACTTTTCCTTTATCTTCTTTACAAGTGCAAATCCAGTTTCATTTATAAGCTGAACGTCAACGATTATGATTTCCGGGAACAGCATTTCTTCTGCCTTTGTCTTTCGCATTGAGCTTATGCATTCCAGACAGCTGATGCATTCTTTGGATGAGGCAAAATCTTTTGGAACACGCCACTCGGTGTGATTTTCGAGCCATGCCTTGAGGCCGATGCGAACCATGTTGTGATCATCAACAATATAAACGATATTCTTCATCACACATTCCCCAATGGTAGATTTAGCTTGATTTCCATTCCGTCATTCTGTGCCGTAAAAAATTCAATGGAACCGCCGATTAACTCCATCCTGTCCTTCATGGACCGCAATCCCAGATGTTCCCTGCTCTTGAGTTTTGCATTCAATTCTTCCGGGTTGCAGCCAATGCCGTCGTCAGTTATGTAAATCAAGAGGGAACCGCTGTCCTTCTTGATGAATATTGAAACCTTTGTTGCATAAGAATGCTTTTCGATGTTTGTGAGCGCCTCCTAAATGACGCGGAAAAGGTTTTGGGTTTCTTCTTTTTCCAGCACCGGATATTCAAACCCTTCGTCCACTTTAAAGACGCAGGGAATGTGGGTTCTCATGCTGAACTGCTGCACCAGTGAGTTGATGATTGAAATGAGTTCCAGCTTGGATGAGTCTCCCTTGGTGTGGCTTGCAAGTTCCGCCGGAGTAAGGTTGTAGCAGATGTTTCGCAGCTTGATGATGCAGTCGGTTGCGATGTCCTCGATTTTGGTCTGCCTTTGCTTTGACCCTTCGTCCACTACAAGGTTTTCGGTTTCCAGGCGAAGAACACGTATGTCCTGAACGACCGAGTCATGTATGTCACGGCTGATTTTAGCCCTTTCCTTTTCCTGAATGTCAAAGACCATCTTATTGTGCTCAATGACTCTGTTGGCAGAACTTTTGCTCAGGCGGCGTTTGTTTAAAATCATCAGTATGCCAAAGAATACCATCAGGATAAAGCTGATGATGGCAACAACCTGAATGATAATCTGATGTATCGGTGTAGGTATGTGACTCTTCTTTTCTGCAATTTTGGAGCTGTAAAGTGCGTCGGTGTTGGCAGCTTCTTCCATTGCAAGCGTAAGACTCTGGACCTTTAAGGCTTTGTCCTTTACGCAGTCATACACCCACCATGACTGTTCATCCTGATCGCAAACCATAAGAGTGTAGTCAGTATACCTAAAATTCTGTTCATATTCGTGGACAACTGATTCTTCCTGAATTCTCCTTGTGGGATTTTCCCATGCCCAGAATGAATGGAACGTGGAGTATTGTGAGGACTTCATTTTCCTACAGTAATACGCTCCCTTGTCGTCTTCAATCTGGTAAATGGCGCTGTTTGGCCATTCCCTGTCGTTCTCGTGGTCATAGACATCCATCAGCATCCATACGCC
>DBWR01000038.1:49455-61579 GCA_002309305.1 Treponema sp. UBA1233
ACAGGTTCCCAATCTCTACCGGTTTGAGATGCCACCCATAATCCTTCTGTGTGAGGCTCAGGATCCTCGGGATCTCCCCAGCAGGCCGTAAAGTAAAACTTGTTTGAGTATGGACTGAAAACCAGGCTGCGTACATCTCCTCCGTTCAGAGACTTATCCCAGACAAGATGCATGCTGTTGTCCTTGTTATACTCACCGATGATAAAAGCCCAGACCCTTGACCTCCAGGCACCGGAACCAGAGTTGGTCAGCATCAAAAAGAGGGAATTGTCTTCGTTTCCAACACAGCCGAATACATGTGAATCTGTAATAGCTTCCTTCTGCTGTTCCCAAAGTTCCTCATAAATTGAAGGATCATAATACAATGCAAAAGAAAGCGGACTTGCCAGGAGAAAAATGACTGCCAAAAATAAACTTCTACCTCGATTCATGACCCCATTTTACAGTATTATTCCATGGAAAAAAAGAGAGTTGAACTCACAAAATTAAAACGCGGGATATTTAATTAAGAATGCAGAATGCATAATTCATAATTCATAATGCGTAATGCGTAATTGATGTTTTTCTCATGCTGTTTTGCTTTGTGTCTTGCTGGATGGTAATTGAAGAAGAGGTTTGTCACGCGGATTCGAAATGCCTACGGCATTTCCCTATAGAAAGTTGTCTTGCTAGTTGGTGTTTACATCTTGCTGTTTGGTCATTCCGGGCTTGACCCGGCAATCTCTCTTTGCCCTGCCTTGATGTCTTGGGATGGAAGTCCACTCAAAATTTCTACAATTTTTCACTTTTTTTTCAAATTTTTTGTCAAATTTTTGTTAAAAACATGGGGGTCTGATACTAATTATATAGTAGTGGAAAGATGTAAGTTGAAAACTGAAAGATGAAAGTTCTCAATCTATGATTCAGTTGATGACTTCTACTAAAAAACGCTATAGGAGTATTACATGGATTTTTCGATTAAACCCCAGCGGGAATACAAGGACAGATTGTTCAAGGCTATTTTTGGACGGGAACACAGATTAATTCATAATTCATAATGCGTAATTCATAATTATATTTTTCCATACAGATTGCATTACATGAATATAAAGGGAGTTTTTTCGTTTTTTTGCCTGCAAAAAATGCGAGTCTTCGCGAGCAAGTAAAAACTCCAAGAGCAAGCTTTAGCTTGCGACAGGAGCAGCAGTCCACCCACAATCCGAACATGCCATTGCGGGGGCTCATGTATTTCTCCCAGCTCTACCAGGTTTACCTTACAAAGATGGACAGGAGTCTTTTAAGCACCAAGCTTGTAAGGATCCCTACGCCCAAATTCATTGTGTTCTACAACGGCAATGAGGATGAAGAGAGCCGGTGGGAAATGAAGCTGTCGGATGCATTCATGAATGAGGATAAGTCAGGTGATTTTGAGTGGACGGCAGATATAATAAACATCAACCCAAAATGCAATGAGCCCCTTCAAAAAAATTGCAAAGCATTGTATGATTACATAAGGTATGTTTACCGGATAAAGGACAACAGGAAGTCCGGCATGGACAAAAAGGCGGCGGTCGAGGAAGCCATGGAATGGGCGATTAGGGAAAGGCTGCTGGGCGGATTTTTCAAGGAACAGAAGGAAGAGGTGACAGCCATGAGTTTGACGGAGTATGATGAAGAAGAATTCAAGAGGGTATGCCGCGAGGATGGCTACGAAGACGGTCTCGCCGATGGTCTCTCTGTCGGTCTGGCTCAAGGTTCCTCTCAAAAAGCCCTAGAAGCCGCTGAAAACCTTTTGCGGGAAGGAATCCCCATGGAAACTGTTTCACGCTGCATTGGCCTACCTCTGGAAAAAGTGAAGGAAATGGCGGAGCAATTAAGAATGCAGAATGCATAATTAAGAATGCATAATTGATGTTTTTCTCATGCTGTTTTGCTTTGTGTCTTGCGGGTTGGTGTTCTCATCTTGCTGTTTGGTATTAGAAAACGATATTCTCCACCATTTATTTGCCACATGCGGTAGGTCGAAGGTCGAGTTTTATTGATATGTGACTAAAACTGACGGAATCGAAGGCTGGCACACACCAACATCTGCACAAGCGTAGCGCGGAAGCCGTTGGTGTGGGACAGGTTTCGATGGGAGTCAGTTTTTATGACAATTTTCCTAAACTTGACCTTCGACATACTTAAAAATTGTGAGTTCAACTCTGTATTTTTTGCAAAAAAACTGTGCTACATTTATTATAACCTCAAATTCTTAATGAATCTTGTGGGTTAAATAACATCTTTTTGCTTAAGGAGTATTTTATGAAGAAGATTATTGCTGTTTTGGCTGCTATGGCAGTTACATCAATTTCAGCATTTGCACTGGACATTACTGTGGGTGCACGCGGTGATTTCTTTTGGGGCTTAGGAACCACGCTTGCTGGAGAAGCTAAGGAATGGTATGCGACTGAAGAAGCCGCAGCAAAAGCTCTTGGCCATACATGGAAAGAAGCCGGAAACTTTGGTGGTGGATTTGCCGTCTATGGAAATTTTGGTCTTCTGAATCTTGGCGGAGGAACTCTTGGTGTACAACCGGAAGTGGGAATGATTTTTAACAACGGATGGAATTTAAAAGACAATGATGCTGTAACTAATAAGACCTATACTTCAATTGAAATTCCAGTCCTTGTAACGTTTACATATCCTATTGCTGATGCGTTTTCTATTGGAGGCGGAATAGGTCCTTATATTTCAATTCCGCTTAACTATGATCAGCTTGGAGATGATGGCTTTAAAATGTCTGACGCTGGAGATATAAAAACTAATTTTATGAATTTTGGTCTTGCCTTTGATGTTAATGCAGGTTACAAAGTAGGACCTGGTGATATTGTTCTTGATGTACGTTATCTGCTTGACTTTACGACTTTGCATTATACACTAAAGCAGTCAGGTACTACAATAATTGACGAAGATAACTTAATTCGCCGTGGACTCTTAATCGGTCTTGGATATCAGATAAAGTTCTAGTCTTTAGCTAAAGAATTCTTCCTAGATACCCCGCTGGTGTGTGCCGGTGGGGTTTTTTTGTTATTTATCTAGTTCAAATCCCTTATGTCTATATAAAATTGTTGACTTATTCTCTGCCTTTCTATTTTTTTTCTTAAGCAAAACAGTCCATTTTGTCTGTTTGTCCGCATAGTCTTTTTTATTATCAGGAAAGAATGATCTGCAGAAATATTTCTCGTTGCTGCTTTTTGAAAGAAATGCAAAAACAGGGGTTTTGTTAACTACATTTTTTAGCAGAAAATCTGCTTCTATTACGGAAAATGTCTGTAATACAGGATTATACTTGAAAATAGTGTCATTACTGTCAAAAATTTGTTCCAATTGAGGGAGATACTTTATTCTTTCTCGGATAGACTCATATTTATTTGACGATTCTATATAATCTACAGAAATTTTACCTGATTCAAGCTGATTATAAACTTCTTCCGCAGAAATTGAAAGTCGTGGCAAATCTCTTAAATGTTGTAATCCTGCAATATGGAAAAAATGAAATTTCTGGAATTCCACTACCAAAGAAATGATCTTATTTTTTCGACCGAGTATGAATTCATACTCAATATCGAGTAATTTGGAAAATGCATTTTGGGCAATAAGAATGTCTGACAAATCAAACCGCCATAAATAGAAAAAGCTCCGCGCCATTCGCAGAGCCTTTAAACCGTTTTCTTTCGGCTTTCGCCTAGTTCAGATGAGGTCTACGGAAAACCCTTCAGAGGCTGGCAGAATACTGCTTCTGAACACAATATAATGCATAAACGCCTAACAGACACTCAAGTTGCCTGTCGCCTTGAATGGCAAGGACTTACTTATTCAAATATACGACAAATTATTGAAAAATTCAATAGATTTCATTAAAAAGACTCCAAAATGGGTGTAACATTCACATTCTAAAAATATATAAGAATCTTCTAGTTTTAACCCCGCTGGTGTGTGCCGGTGGGGTTTTTTGTTATTTATTTGAGGTTATAGCAATCTGTAGAGCTGTATGAATTTTCTTTTGTCTTTGGATAAGGCCTCGTTGTCAGTGGCTTTGATATATAAGCTTATCTGCTCGAAATAAGTTTTACAACGGCTTCAACAAGTTTTTGGTAGTTTCCTTCAGAAAGCTTTCCCACTTTTCTTTCACTTTTTTGCTTTTTTGGATTGAATATAGTGGACATTTATACTATAATGGAGATATTAGATAAAAGTAGTTAAAAATATTTACACAGGAAGAGTTTTATGAAAATTAGACGACAAATCATGTTCAGCCAGGCGGCACTGACGCTGTTTGCGATTTTAGTGCTTATCATCCCCATTTTCTTTAGCCAAAAGGCATCGCTCAAAAAACAGATAACCAAAGTTTCTCAGCTTCAAGTTGAAAATGTTAACGGGCAGATAGCCAATTTCCTTGAAAAACCTCAGAGGACGATAGAAGCCGTGGTTTCCTACATGGAAAATCTGGACGAATACAGCAGGGGTCCGATTGAAGAATTCCTCGTTGCACAGGCAGCCGGTATTCCAGAATATTCCATGATCTATGTTTCAAGCGCGACACCGACATGCAGGGGTGGATTCACATGGTCAAACATCCATTGGAATGCTCCAGCCGATTTTGATGAAACAAGCCGTTCATGGTACATAAATGCAAAGGCCAACATGGGCGTAACCGTGTTTTCAAACCCATATGTAGACGAACAGTCAAAGGGAATAGTTGTTACTCTTTCCAGAACCTTTAAGAACAAGAAGGGTGAATTTGCAGGTCTTGTTGGTGTGGACCTGATGCTGGACGAAGTTGTGGAGCTTGTAAATGGTGTTCAGCTTACAAAAAGCGGTCAGGCATTCATGATTGACTCAGACGGCATATACGTTACAAATCCGGACACTGACAAAGTTGCCAACGCCAGTTTCTATAAGGAGCATGGATTCACTTCCTTTGCAAAAGAGATTCCAGAGAATGCCCCCTACTTGAACCTCAATGATTCCACCCAGTACTTTGCCGCAAGAAAGATGCCAAACCTCTGTGGATGGACTCTGGTTTCAATCGGTCCGCTCAAGGAACTTTACAGCGAAATCAACCACAACCTTACGACTCTTGTATTGCTTTCTCTGGGCGTACTTGTTGTTACCATAGGATGTTCATTCTTTGTTGCAATCAGGATTTCACACCCGCTCAAGCATATTGCCAAAGCCATGACCGAAATCTCCAGTGGAAATGCGGATTTGTCCAACAGGCTTGACTACCAGTCCAACGATGAGATAGGAGACATTTCCAAAGGATTCAACCTGTTTACCGAAAAGCTCCAGGAAATAATGATTGAATTGAAGAAATCAAAGGAAGAGCTTTCTCGTGCAGGTGAAAACCTTGGTGCAAGTACCGAAAACACTTCAAATGCAATCAGGCAGATTTTGAACAACATCTCCGGCGTATCCTCACAGATTGTAAACCAGGGTAATGGAGTTGAAGAAACAGCGGGTGCCGTAAACCAGATAGCATCAAACATAAGGTCTCTGGAAAAAATGATAGAGGGACAGGCCTCAGGAGTTTCTGAAGCAAGCTGCGCCGTAGAGCAGATGATTGGAAACATAACCTCCGTTACTACAAGCGTTGAAAAAATGGCAAGGTCATTTGACTCTCTGCAAAATGACGCACAGACAGGTTCCCTAAAGCAACAGGCAGTAAACGACCGTATCAGTCAGATTGAAACCCAGTCCCAGCTGCTGCAGGAAGCCAACGCCGCCATTTCCGCCATTGCAGAACAGACCAACCTTCTTGCCATGAACGCCGCAATCGAAGCCGCTCATGCAGGAGAAGCCGGTAAGGGATTCAGTGTTGTTGCCGACGAAATCCGCAAACTCAGCGAAACATCAAGCGAACAGTCCAAGACCATCGGAAACCAGCTTGTAAACATTCAGGAATCCATCGAAGCAGTTGTTGCCGCTTCACTTGAATCAAGCGATGCATTCAATTCAGTTTCTTCAAAGATCAAGGAAACCGACCAGCTCGTACGACAGATTAAGGCCGCAATGGAAGAGCAGAAGACAGGTTCAAAGCAAATCATCTCTGCCCTGCACGAAATGAACGACACCACAAGCGAGGTAAAGAGTTCTTCCGTAGAAATGCGCGATGGAAACCAGTTGATTCTTCAGGCAGTACAGCAGCTCCAGGAATCTTCTCTGAAGATAAACCGCAGCATGGACGACATGGAAACGGGAGCACAGAAAATCAGCGAGACAGGAAATGCACTTGTGGATATTTCTTCAAAGCTCAAGGAAGCCATCAACGGAATCGGCTATCAGATAAACCAGTTCCATGTGTAATTGACTGTTAAAAACAAATCAAAGCCATGCTTGTCATCTAAAGGCAGGTATGGCTTTTTTTATATTTGCTAAAATCTCCTTTCCACACCCTCTTGAATCATTTACAATTCTCAATTATTCTTGAATCTAGAAAACTGTTTAAATGCCACAAGCAATATCTTCAGTTTTAAGGAAGGAAAAATGAAAGAATTTATCAAGGGTGCAAACCCCTATATGCCGCTTTGGGAACATGTGCCGGACGGAGAACCGCGTGTTTTTGAATACAATGGGGAAAAGAGGGTTTACCTCTATGGCTCACACGATACGCTCAAGACAGAGTACTGCGGACCGGATCAGGTTGTATGGAGCGCTCCAGTTGATGATTTGACAAACTGGACATGCCACGGTGTATGCTACACTTCTACCGACGGTTCAATCCTTTATGCACCGGATGTTGTTCAAAAGGGCGACACTTTCTATATGTATGCCGCCGAAGCAAAGGGTTCAAGAATCATGCTGGCAACAAGCAAAAATCCTGCGGGACCTTTTACAAATCCCGTAAAGACTGAGCTTGCCTTTGACCCTGGCATTCTTATTGATGACGATGGACGTGTCTATGCATTCTGGGGATTCTGCAAGCAGTATTGTGCCGAGTTGAATGATGACATGGCGACAATCAAAAAGGAAACCCTCCGCGAAAATGTAATCAAGCACAGCATTACACAGTGGTCTCCTGATGACGGAATGGATGATGAAAACGACGCATTCTTTGAGGCATCTTCTCCACGCAAGCTGTTCGGCAAATATGTGTTCATCTATTCAAAACGCTATTACACTCACAGGCCACAGTACGGCGTATACGAGGACTGCAACGGATTCCTTTCGTTCAAATACTGCGACACTCCTTTGGGCGACTACAAGATGGGCGGTGACATCAGCTTTAACGGCGGTGAAATTCTCCCGGGTCCTGACGGCAAAAATCAGATGTCTTACCGATGGGGAAACAACCACGGAAGCCTTATGGAAGTAAACGGCCAATGGTACATCTTCTATCACAGGCAGATTGGAACTGATGAATTCTCTCGTCAGGCAATGATAGAGCCAGTTGATGTTGCAATGGACAAGAACGGACGCATCTTTGTCGGAAAGATTACATACAAGGACGGAGAGCCTGTTGCAAGTGAGCCGGTTGAGATGACAAGCCAGGGCGCTCAGGTAAACGGTCTTGATGCACGCAAGATTATATCTGCAGGATATGCGGTCCACATCTATGGTGGTGCAAAAGGCGGCTACAATGGTGGTATGGGAGGAGCATACATCAAGCCTGTTTACGAAAAGACAGACACTGCTTCTTCTCCAATCGTTGACATCACAAGCAAGCTCACAGTCGGTTTCAGATATCTTCAGTTTGGAAACAATACTCCAAAAACAGTTACGGCTGACATCAGTGCAAAAGAAGACCTGACTGTTAATGTCCGTGTTGACGACTACAAGGGAAAAGTGATTGCCTCTTTCAAGATGAAGAAGGGAGATTCAACTGCCACAGCAAACCTCAACTCCGGTGTAATCGGAAAGCATGCGGTTTACTTTGAATTCCTTTCAGATTCAAAAAACGTGATTGCAGAGTTTGATACGTTCACCTTTGACTAAAATTCTGTTATATAACAAGGTTTAAATTGTAATATGTTTGAGATGTTTTTATACTATTATGTATGAAAGCTATCAAACATATTCTTGTATTTTTTATTTTTGGCCTCGTGCTTGCAAGCTCTGTTTCTTGTAAGGAAAAATCTTCTTCCCGGAAAAACAGCTCCAGTTCTTCCTCTGAGGTGAACGAAATGTCAAAACCACCGTCAAAACCTGATGGAAATGGTGGTGACGGGGCTCCTCCAGGCGGTGGCTTCGGAGGTGGACATGCTTCCGCGAACATTGATTATTCTGGTGCAACAGAAATATCATCAGCACAGGTTTTTTCTGATAAGACTTATTCTACTGATACAGTTGATCAAAGTGCCCTATTGGTTTCAACAAAGGATTCTGCCCAGATTACAAATGCAACAATAACAAAGACAGGAGACTCTGATGGCGGGGACAGCTGTAACTTTTACGGCCTTAATGCTGCTGTCCTGGTAAAAGACGGCAGTACGACCACAATCACAGGCGGTACAGTTTCTTCCTCTGCATCTGGTGCAAACGGTGTTTTCTGCTACGGTGGAAACGGCGGGAAAAATGGTGGAGAAGGCGACGGAACAACAGTCATCATAAGCGATGTAACAATCACCACAACAGGAGATGGTTCTGGCGGAATCATGACTACTGGTGGTGGAATCACAAAGGCATCAAATCTCACAGTAACTACAAGCGGAAGATCATCGGCAGCAATCCGAACTGACAGAGGAGGCGGAACAGTTACTGTAGATGGCGGAACTTATACCTCAAACGGGTTGGGTTCTCCTGCAATTTATTCTACAGCAGACATAACAGTCTCAAATGCAACCCTTGTCTCTAACCTGTCAGAGGGGGTCTGCATTGAAGGAAAAAACACCATAACACTTAACAACTGCTACCTTACGGCAAGCAACACAAAGCGCAACGGCAAGGCAACCTTCCTTGACACAATTATGATTTACCAGTCAATGTCTGGTGATGCGGATAGCGGCACATCCTGCTTTACAATGAACGGAGGAAAACTTACCAGCAAGAGCGGCCACATGTTCCACGTAACAAACACAAATGCCATCATTAATCTTGATAAAGTGGAACTTGTAAACGAAGGCTCTGATATTCTGCTTTCGGTCTGTGATGACGGGTGGAGCGGGGCCTTGAACATCGCCACAGTAAATGCCACAAATCAAAAGCTTGTGGGTACGATTCTTGTAGGCAGCGGTTCAACTCTTACGCTTAATCTTTCCGGCAGCTCAACTTTTACTGGAAGCATTAGCGGAAATATAGAGAATGCATCAGGACAGATAGTGTCCTCTGATACAGGTACGGTCAATGTAAGCCTGGACGAGACAAGCATCTGGACCTTAACAGCAGACACACACATTTCTTCGTTTACAGGAAATACATCAAATGTAAAAACCAACGGTTATAAATTATATGTGAACGGAAAGACACTGTAGATCTAATGGAGGTAGAATGCATGGTTCACAATTCTGAATTATGCATTCTATATTGGATAGTTGATATCCTCTCCGTCGTTCACATCGCTGTTGAGCAAGGGTGATGATACGGAGAGCCGTTGTTTTTCCCGCACCGTTTTCACCGACAAAGCCATAGATGCGTCCCTTTTTAATGGAAAAAGACACATCGTCCAAGGCCTTCTGCCTGCCGTAGATCTTAGTAATGTTTTTCAGTTCAAGAAGTATCTCATTCATGCCCTTAATATAAAAGGGCTTCGTTATCTGAAAAATCGAAAAGTATTAACTGACTATTAAATTTTTTGAATATTATACCCGAAGCATTTCTTCATGAATCTTCATGGCAATTTTGTATTCGAATAAAACAAAGGGCCGGCTGCAGAATTCATTTCGTCTACAACCGGCTCATTTTCTTTATTGCCTAGGCATAGTACTGAGCCTGAGCGTTCCACATTTCACTGTATAATCCACCATTACCCATCAGCTGATCATGGCTTCCCTGTTCAACAATCTTTCCCTCGTCAAACACAATTATGTTGTCGCAGAAACGGCAGCTGGACATTCTGTGCGAAATGTAAATCGAAGTTTTGCCTTCCACCATCTGGTCAAACCTCTGATAGATTTCATATTCTGCAACAGGGTCAAGCGCGCTGGTCGGTTCATCCATGATTACAAATGGAGCATCCTTGTAGAGTGAGCGTGCGATTGCAATCTTCTGGGCCTCACCGCCGGAAATCTCCACGCCGTTTTCATCATCATACTGATAGAGGGGAGTGTCCAGTCCCTTTTCCATTTTATCAAGCCGTTCCTTGAATCCAGCATCCTCCAGACATTTGACGGCACGTTCCCTGTCAACATCAACACCGGAAGCAACGTTTTCTCCAAGCGGAAATGAAAACAGGTTGAAGTCCTGGAACACGATGGCAAACAGCTTTGCATATTCCTCATTGTCGTAGTAGCGGATGTCCACACCGTTCAAAAGAATCTGTCCCTCGGTCGGTTCATACAGGCGGCACAGGAGCTTGATGAAGGTTGTCTTACCCGCACCATTTTTTCCAACCACTGCATTTTTTGTTCCAAGCGTAATCTTTTTGTTTACATGACGCAGCGCCCATGTCTCTGAGTTTGCATACTTGAATGAAACGTCACGGAATTCAATTTCGTAAACATTATCGTCGCGTTTTTCCGTTGGTATTGATCCGTCGTAGCGTTTGTTTTGAATCTCCATGTAATCATAGAAGAATGAGAGGTAGCGGCTTTCCGTCTTGAGGTTTACAAAGTTTGAGCTTATTCCCGTAATGCTTTCCACCAGCTTTGTGTAGCTTGAGACGTACATGATACATTTTCCTGCGCTAATCAGGCCAAACACAGCCTTGAGTCCAACATAGACATAGCTTGCCAGCTGCATGAAACACTGGGACAAAAGGGGAACCATGGAAATCTTCAAATCCTTGTTGATCCATGCGTTGCCTTCTTCCTCGAGCTTGTCATTTGTTTCCTGAACACGTTTGGTCATGAGCTTCTGCATCTTGTACAGACGGATGTACTTTCCGATTGAGTAGTCAAAAATCAAATTGAACCAGTATCCAAAGTAGCGGTTGTAGGAAACGTTCTTTTCAAAAAATGCCACCTGCAGGAGTGAAGCCTTTTTGTTCATCTTATACGACATGAACACGTGAACCGCAAGAACAATTACCATGACGACAAAGCTGTACCACTGATTCAGGAAATATCCGATTCCGCCAAGAGCACCGGCATCCTGGACGACCTGCGGAATAAAGAGCGGAACAATCAGCACAAGCGAATAAACAATGGTTGCTATTTTTTCCACAAGCCCTGCAAGATTGTCAATAAAGCTTCTGATGTCACCGCCAGCCAGCATTCCATCCTTGGCCTTTTTGTACATGTCAAGGGTTTCGTGCTTTTCAAGAATGTCAAAATCAAGGTCCATGGTTTTTGAAACGAGCATCTTGTTAATTTTTTGAGTAAGCTCGTGTTTTTTTACCCAGTTGATTAATTCAAGGCCCCAGCGGATAAGAACCAGCACCGAATCAATGCAAAGCAGTATAAGCACGTTTTTGAAGATTGATTCAAAGCTGTCCATCCTGAACAGACCGTCCAGAATGAGGCTTGAAAAATAAATCGAGACAAAAGGCTGACCCGCCGCAATGAGCTTTACAATGACAACGAAGGTAATATAACCTGGAACAATGCGGTGAGTAAGGTTTAATACTTTAGAAACTGTTCCACGCACGTTTTCTTTATTCTTCATCTTGTGCCTCCTCTTTGTAATAATGACTCTGTATGTCAAAAATCTCCCTGTACTTGCCGCCCTTTTCCATAAGCTGGTCGTGGGTTCCTTCTTCTACAATCTGGCCTCCGTCCAAAAACAGAATTCGGTCGCAGAACTTTGTGCTTGCAAGCCTGTGCGAGATGAACACGGCAGTCTTTTGCGATGCCATTTGATTGTATTCCTCGTAAATCTTGCTTTCGGCAATCGGGTCAAGGGCGCTTGTCGGTTCGTCAAGAATCAGCATTGGACCATCCTTGTACATTGCCTTTGCCAGAAGGAGCTTTTGGGTTTCTCCACCAGAAAGAACGACACCCTTTTCATCCAGAGTCTGGGTGATGTAGGTTTCCTCTTTTTTGGGAAGACTGTCCACCTTGGAAAGAAG
>DBWR01000038.1:61634-62416 GCA_002309305.1 Treponema sp. UBA1233
CCGCAGACATTTTCTGCAATCGAAAGTGCAATTGGAGAAGTATCCTGGAACAAGACGCTTATCATGTCCTGATATTTTTCCACACCAATGTCGTTGATGCTCTTGCCGTCAATCAGAATCTCGCCACTTGTCGGCTGGTAAAGTCCGCACAAAAGTTTGACTATTGTTGTCTTTCCCGCACCATTGTTTCCAACCAAAGCAATCTTTTCGTCGGCACCAATCTTAAAGCTGACATCTTTCAGTACAGCCTTTTCACTTCCCTCGTAGGCAAAGCTCACGTTGCGGAATTCGATGGAAGGGGCAGCTGTGGCATTGCCGGAAACCGTTGTACCATTGTCCACAGAGGCATTTGAATGTACAAACAAATCCTTTTGCTTCATGAATTCGTGGTAATCATTGAACTGGTGGCTTGCATCCCTGAGGTTTGCGAAGTGCATCGAAACGTCATAAATGTACTGTGAAAAGTTCGCTATGACTCCCAGATAAATCGTAAAGGTTGCCGCATCAATCTGACCCGAAAGAACCTTGTGAATCAAAAGCGTATAGGCAGCCCAGTCGCGCACAAAATTAAAGGCGGTATCAGAAATTGTCGGATAATACCATTTGAGCTGATATTTGTAACGGAATTTCCGGTAAGTGTTTATCATCAGATCAAAATGATAGTTGAAAAGTTTTTTAAGGCCAAAAATCCTTATGTCTTTTCCGGCACTGATGTTCATGCTGTTGCGTTCATAATAGTTCATCTTGCGCCATGGTTCCGAAAAGCTTTCGCGGTGGCTGTC
>DBWR01000038.1:62462-63211 GCA_002309305.1 Treponema sp. UBA1233
GCAAGAATCTTCCAGTCAAGAATGAAAATCACGGTTCCATAGCTGAAAATGCCCAGAACAATAACGACAAATTCCAGAGTGAGCGTAGAAACCAGTTCGGCACCCTCGTAGTTGCTGTTAATTCCCTGAACAGCCTTGCCCATGATCTTCTGCTTGGGTTGTGGCTCAATGTTCAGATAGTCCGTGTTGATTGCCTTTTTGATAAAGTTCAGCATGAAAACACTGATTCTGTTATAGGTATGCTTGAGCTTCATTTTCTTTTCGCAAAAAACCTTGACAATGGAAAAGACACAGAAAAAACAGGCAGTAACTGCAATGTAAATCAGAAAAGTCTTAACGCTCCGGCTTGTAATCCCCTTTATGGCCATTGCAGGAATAAGAGTGTTGATGAACGGCAGGGAAACCGAGATGACAATATACACCAGCACAAGTGGTACCGCAGTCGGATAGCGCTTGAACATGGACTTGTAGACGATAAACGCATTTTGAAAGATATTGTTGCGTTTTGGCTTTTTAGTTTCCATCATGGACCTCCATTTTAATTTCTGCTGGAAGTATAGCATGGAAATTTGAGTTTGTTTGGAAAGTTCACGAAATGCAAAAATTCGGGCGTGAAATGTAATTTACAGCGGCAGCATGATTTCTGTGGCGAAAACACCGGGTTCATTCTTGCGGTTAACGTAACCGTCGTATTTGTCTACGAGCTTGTCTATGCGGCGGAGGCCAAAACCGTGTTCTCCGATTTTTGA
>DBWR01000075.1:0-13597 GCA_002309305.1 Treponema sp. UBA1233
CGCAATACGTGCCATCAGTTACTCCTTAACCCTGTCTCTGCTTATGCTTTGGGTTTTCACAGATAATGCGGACAATGCCGTTTCTCTTGATAACCTTACACTTGTCGCAGATCGGTTTTACACTGGTTCGTACTTTCATAAAAGTCCCCCTGGGAATCATGCGAATATCATAAATCTGACCAAGGCAGCCCGAAGCGATATCAATTCGCCATGAACTACAGCCAGATACCCTACCGTCGTTAATATAACGGTAGGATAATATACCACAAAACCCTATACTTAATCTAGACCTAACCGCGAAATTTGCTAACTTTTTTTACAAATTCCTTGGTTTCAATCCCTTCTTAGTAAATCCATCGTGATGATGCATCTTAAGCAGGGCTTCTACCTGAGACATGGTATCCAAAACTACACCAACCAAAATCAAGAGGGAAGTTCCGCCCATAAGTGTCGAAATTGACTGTGGGAAACCGAAACACCTCTGAATAATCGTCGGTAAGATTGCAATTACTGCCAGATACAATGATCCAGGAAGAATCAGACGGTTCAACACCTTCTGTAAATATTCTTCAGTTTTGTCTGTCCTGATTCCGGGAATAGAACCACCGTTTTCACGGATATTCCTTGCAATTTCTGTGGGGTTCAGTGTTACCTGAGTGTAGAAGTATGCAAAGAATATGATTAACAGAACTTCAATTACGTTATAAAGCAGACCATTTGGATTCAATGCGTTTGATACGGAACCCAACCAACGTCCAAAGCCGGAATCTCCAGCCAAACCGTTGGCAAGCTGCAGTGGGAACGTCAGGAATGCAGAAGCAAAGATGATAGGAATAACTCCCGACGGATTGATCTTTAACGGAATGTATGTGCTCTGACCGCTGTACATTTTGCGTCCGACAACACGCTTGGCATAGTGTACAGGGATTTTGCGTTCACCGGACTGTTCGTATACTACAAATCCGATAATCACAATGTACATGAGCAAAGCCAAAATTGCAAACACAAGGTTTACTTTTTCGGCCTTTACAGAACCGCCCAATTCCCAGATTGCAGATGGAATGCGGGCAACGATACCAGCCATAATGATCATGGAGATACCGTTTCCAACACCATGTGCCGTAATCTGATCGCCAATCCATACGGTAATCATAGAACCTGCAGTTACCGTAAGCATGGCAATCATATTGAATTTCCAACCGCTAAGCACCAGAACACCAGGGACTGCCCGGCTGATGGAATCGGCATAGACAGTAACAACGTAAGACTGAATCAGACATACAAAAATTGTACCGACCCTAGTCCAGCGCTGAACCCTCTGCTGACCGCCTTCTTCCTGTGACAAACGCTTAAGGGAAGGGAAAATCACAAGGGCCAATTGAAGAATAATCTGTGTAGAAATGTAAGGCATAACACCAAGCATGAACACAGAAAAACGTTCAAAAGCACCACCAGCAAAGAAATCCATGTAACTGGCAAACGCGCTCTCAGCGCCACCGCCAAGATTTTCAAAGTACCTTGCAAGCAAAGTAGCGTTGATTCCTGGTATGGTCAATACAGACCCCAGGCGATATACAGCGAGAATGAACAGGGTAAAGAAAAGTTTTGAACGCAGCTCCTTAACCCTGAACATATTTACAACAGCATTGTTTGCCATTTTTCACTCCAACTTTTATTTTGTGCTTTCTTCTGCAGCTACTTTAACAGTACCGCCAGCCTTTTCAATCTTGGCCTTTGCAGAAGCAGAAACCTTGTCTACAGTCACCGTAAGCTTCTTGGTGATTTCTCCATCGCCAAGCACTTTGATTTCGGTGCCAGATTTTGTAAGAAGGCCCTTTGCTTTCAAAGAAGCACAATCAACTGTTTCTCCATCAGCATACTTTTCTTCAAGCTGCTTCAGGTTGAAAATAGAAAATTCTCTCTTGAACGGCTCATTGCTGAAACCGCGGCGGGCAATACGGCGATACAAAGGCATCTGACCGCCTTCAAAACCGACGTATGTCTTTCCGCCAGAGCGAGACTGCTGTCCCTTGTTACCCTTACCGGCTGTTGTTCCAAGACCGGAAGAAGAACCGCGTCCAACTCTCTTTGGAGCTTTATTTGCGCCCACAGGGGCATTGAGTGTAAAATCTGCCATTAGTCGATCTCCTCACACTTTACAAGGTGGGCAACAGCTGCAACCATACCGCGAACGGCAGGATTGTCTTCATGCTCAACCTTAGAGTTAATCTTTTTAAGACCCAGGCTGCGGACAGTAGCTACCTTTGCAGGCTTCTGTCCAATGGTGCTTTTTACCAATTCAATACGTAATTTCTTTGCCATAATCAGCCCCACATATCCTTAAGAGTCTTGCCACGGTTCTGAGCTACAGAACGAGCATTCATCATTTCGGAAACAGCATTGAATGTTGCGCGTACAACGTTAACTGAAGTACGTGAACCCTGTGACTTAGATATAACATCAGTTACACCGGCTGCATCCATTACTGCACGGACTGCACCACCGGCGATGATACCGGTACCAGGACATGCCGGCTTAAGAAGAACTGCTGAGCTCTTGTATTTGCCAATGATTTCATGCGGAATAGTTCCGTTCTTTATTGGCAATGTGATAAGGTTTGACTTTGCCTTGTCCAAGCTCTTTCTGATTGCTTCTGTCACATCATTGGCCTTTCCGAATCCGAAACCGATTCTACCCTTCTGATCTCCAACTACTGTAAGAGCAGAGAAAGACATTCTGCGTCCACCCTTTACAGTTTTTGAAGTACGGTTGAGCTTTACCAGCTTCTCTACGAATTCATCCTGAGGCCGTCTATCTGTACGTTTCTGGCGTTCGTTTTCCATAGCCACTCCTAGAATTCAATCCCGGCTTTGCGGGTAGCGTCGGCAAGAGCCTGAACAACGCCATGATACAGATAACCGTTGCGGTCAAACACTACCTTAGTAATGTTCTTATCCTTCAGACGAGCACCCAGTGCCTCACCAAGTTTTGTCGCGCTTTCTACATTTGCCTTGAGTCCGGCAAAATCCTTTTCAAGTGTAGAGATGGAAGCGATTGTGTTGCTTTCATCATCATTTATAACCTGTACGTAAATGTTACGGCCGCTCTTGAACACAGTCAGGCGAGGACGTTCTGCGGTACCGTAAATATGCTTACGGATGTGAACTTTTCTGTGCAGGCGTTTTCTCTGTTTGTCAGTCATTTTTCTTAACATATTAAACCACCTTATTTCACACCGGTCTTTCCGACCTTACGTCTGATTACTTCATCCTCGTAGCGGATACCCTTTCCCTTGTATGGTTCAGGTCCACGCAGCTTACGAATCTGAGCGCAGAATTCACCGACTTTCTGCTTGTCAATTCCTGACACGCTGATCTTACCGTTCTGGTCGGCTTCTACCTTGAGGCCTTCCGGAATGATTGCGATGAAGTCGTTTGAATAACCAAGGTTCATGACCAGTTCCTTGCCCTTTACTTCTGCACGATAACCAACACCGTTGATAAGAAGTGCACGTGTAAATCCGGCAGAAACGCCAGTCACCATATTGTGAATCAGGTTGCGGTAAAGACCATGGGCGGCACTTGCAGCCTTTGTCTCATCGGACGGAGTTACTACAACTTCCGCACCCTTTACTTCAACCTTAACCAAATTGCTTATTGCCTGCTTGAGTTCACCCTTTGCACCCTTTACGGTAACAAGGTTGTCTCCAACAGTTACTGTTACGCCTGCAGGGATAGCTACAGGAAGCTTACCAACTTTAGATGCCATAAGATCCTCCTATCACCATACAGAACAAATCAACTCGCCACCGACCTGCTTTTCAGAGGCCTTTTTGCCAGTTGTCACCCCAGTTGAGGTGGAAACGATTAATGTACCAAATCCGTTATAAACGCGTGGTAAATCCTTGTATCCTGAGTAAACGCGGCGACCAGGTGTTGAAATCTTTTTCATACCGTGGATTACCGACTTGTTTACATCGTCATATTTCAAGAAAATGCGGATAATGCTGTGTCCGTTATCGTCCTGAACCTTCTTGAAGTTCTTGATGAATCCTTCTGTCTTGAGGATCTTGACGATCTCCAGTTTCATCTTAGAGGTCGGAACATCAACCTTTTCGTGGTTGACTTTTGCCGCATTCTGGACTTTTGCCAGCATATCTGCTATTGGGTCTGAAGCTGCCATTTCTATACTCCTCCACTACCAAGATGACTTAGTGACGCCCGGTAAGAGGCCTTCACTAGCTAATTTGCGGAAACAAATACGACAAATCTTGTACTTGCGCAAATATCCATGAGGGCGGCCACACAACTGACACCTGTTATACTGACGGGTGGCATACTTTGGTTTGCGTGCAGCCTTGATAATCATTGATTTCTTAGCCATGAACTTTCTTCCTTATTTCCTAAAAGGCATTCCAAACTTGGTAAGCAAAACGCGTGCCTCGTTATCGGTGTTCGCGCTTGTTACGATACTGATGTTCATACCAGAAATCTTTACGATTTTATCAAAGTCGATTTCCGGGAAGATAATCTGTTCTGTAATACCAAGAGAAAAGTTTCCGTGTCCGTCAAAACCGGTAGCCTTGATTCCGCGGAAATCCTTAACACGAGGAAGTGCAACGTTGATGAGACGATCCAGGAATTCATACATGATTGTTCCCCGGAGCGTTACCATTGCACCCACTTCATTTCCTTCACGAAGCTTGAAGTTTGCAATACTTTTCTTTGCTCTTGTCTTAACAGCCTTCTGACCGGTAATCTGAGAGAGATCTGTAACTGCAGCATCAAGGAGTTTCTTATTCGTGAGAGCTTCGCCAACACCCATGCTTACAACTATCTTTTTGATGACAGGAATCTGCATCTTGGATGTGTAACCCAGTTCCTTGAAAAGTTCTGGGGCGATTTTTTCATTATAGACTTTCTTAAGCCGTGGTACGTAATTTTCCATTACAGTGTTTCTCCACACTTGCGGCAAACTCTGATTTTCTTGTCGCCGTCAAGTTTATATCCAACTTTTACAGGACGTCCACACTTCTTGCAGACGATACCTACATTAGAAATATCCAGAGGAGCTTCTACTTCGGCAATGCCGCCAGCTTCCTGCTGTGATCTTCTCTTAATTGCCTTCTTTACAAGGTTGACTCCGCTCACCAAAACGCGAACTTTGCCATTCTTTTCAAAAACACGAACTACTGTTCCGCGCTTTCCCTTGTCTTTTCCAGCAAGAACTTCTACGTTGTCATCCTTATGGATCTTAACCTTCTGATTCATATGATTCACAACTCCTTACAGTACTTCCGGAGCGAGTGAAACGATCTTCATATAATCCATATCACGAAGCTCACGGGCAACCGGTCCAAATATACGCTTTCCCTTTGGGTTCTTGTCTGCATCAACGATAACACAAGCGTTATCATCAAAGCGGATGTATGTTCCGTCTGGGCGGCGGTACTCTTTTGCAACGCGAACGATTACTGCCTTCTGTACTGAACCTTCTTTAATTGTAGATGTCGGGATTGCTTCCTTGACAGCTACCACAACAACGTCACCAATACCGGCATAACGGCGGTGGGATCCACCCAGCACCTTAATGCACTGAACCATTTTGGCTCCGGAGTTATCGGCAACAACCAGATTTGACTGCATCTGAATCATGTTCTAACTCCTTATACCTTATTTAGCACGCTCGATGATTTTGTCCAGGCGCCAGCACTTATCTTTGCTGATAGGGCTGCACTCCACGATGCGAACTGTGTCACCCTCATGGGCTTCATTCTTCTCATCATGTGCCTTACACTTCTTTGTGCGTGTAACATATTTCTTATAAAGGCGATCCATCTTCTTTGAATCGATTGAAACTACGATGGTCTTGTCCATCTTGTCGCTTGTTACGATTCCAACGAAAGACTTTTTGCCGCCCTTTTTCTGAACCTTCTGCTCTTCCACGGGTCAGCTCCTTATTTCGCAATGGCTTCAGCAGCAGCCTTTCTGAAGTTCTCCAGATCCTGCTGATGAATAAGCGTATTCAGGCGGGCAATTTCCCTGCGCATTGTACGCTTCTGCAACGGATTATCTACATGACCCACTACCATCTGGAAGCGAAGGTCCATGTACTGCTTTTTAAGTTCATTCCGCTTGGTAACCAATTCGGAATATGACAAGTTCTTGTCATCTTTCTTGTTCTTTGCCATATTATCCTCCTATTAGTCTACTGTTGGGCGGAATGCCACTTTAGTTTTGATCGGGAGTTTGCTGGCTGCCAAAGTCATAGCCTTAGTAGCAAGTGTCTTATCAACACCACCGACTTCAAACAAAATCATACCGGGCTTTATTACTGCTGCCCAGAATTCCGGAGCGCCTTTTCCTTTACCCATGCGAGTATCGGCTGGCTTCTTGGAAACCGGTTTATCAGGGAATACCCTTGTCCACAACTGACCCTGGCGGTTGATGCAGCGGTTGATTGCAACACGGGCTGCCTCAATGTGTTTTGCACTGAGCCAGACTGGTTCCATAGCAACTAATGCTACATCACCAAAGTCAACATAGTTATCACGGGTAGCATTTCCCTTTGGTCGACCGCGTTGTACTTTGCGGTGTGCAACTCTTTTAGGACTAAGCATTTTCTACTTTTCCTCCCTCAGCATTTTGAGCACGAGAAGCATCACGGCGGCCACGGTCACTGTTGGAGCGTTCACGGCGTGGTCTCTTTACGATATCGCCTGCATCTTCGTTCTGCTCATGACCATAGTTCATTCCGTTGTATACCCAAACCTTTACGCCAATCTTGCCGTAAGTTGTGAGTGCTTCAGAAAAACCGTAGTCAATGTCTGCACGAAGAGTATGAAGAGGTACGCGTCCTTCCTTGTGTTCCTCAGAGCGCTTCATTTCTGCACCGCCGAGACGACCTGAAAGACGAATCTTAATACCCTGTGCTCCACCTTTCATAGCATTTGCGCTGGCCTGCTTGAGGGCTTTGCGGTATGAACCACGGCCTGACAGCTGGCGTGCTATGTTTTGAGCAATCAAAGAAGCGTTTACTTCGGCCCTCTTGATTTCCTTAATCTTGATCTGAACCTTTTTGGTCAACTGCTTCTGAATATCTGCGCTGATCTTTTCGATTGTAGCGCCCTTCTGACCGATGATCACACCTGGACGTGCTGTATGGATTACAATAGTAACACGCTGTGGGTGACGAACGATCTCAATTTCTGCAATGTCTGCGTTCTTGCATTCCGGAAGGTCATTCACCATCTTGCGGATCTTGATGTCTTCCAGGAAGAGGTCTGCATATTCACGAGGATCTGCATACCAACGAGACTGCCATGTCTTGTTTACTCCAAGACGTAAACCGATAGGACTAACTTTCTGACCCATTTTATTTACCCGCCTTTTCGTTAACTACTACTGTGATATGACACATACGCTTGAGCTGCTGATCAGCACGGCCCCTTGCACGGAACCAGATTCTCTTGAGCCTTGGACCTTCGTCAATGCGAATTTCCTTAATGTAGAGCATATCCTCATCCAGATTCTTGTTCGCATAAAGTGCGTTTGCTACAGCTGACTTTAATGTTCCGCTGATAAGCCTTGCACCCTTCTGCGGCATTGTTTCAAGAATGGCAATAGCCTCAGAACAGGACTTTGTTTTGATTACATTCGCTACAGGACGAACCTTGGTAGGAGAAGCAATCAGAAATTTTGTTGTTGCAACATAACTCTTATTTTCTGCCATCATTCACCACCTTAGCGTGCGCCTGCAGATTTATCTGAACCGCCATGTCCCTTGAATGTGCGTGTTGCAGCAAACTCGCCCAGCTTGTGGCCGACCAGGTTTTCTGTAATGTACACTGGAATCCATGACTTGCCGTTATACACAGAGATGGTGTTTCCTACCATTTCAGGTATAATTGTTGAGCAGCGAGAGTAAGTCTTAATCATTTTCTTATCTGCAGCTGCTGACTTATTCATTTCACTGACCTTCTTGTAAAGTGACTTGTCTACAAAAGGTCCTTTCTTAACAGATCTAGACACTTTTAACTCCTACCTACTTCTTGCGGCGGCTAACAATGAAACGACTTGAAGTCTTTCTCTTGTTGCGGGTCTTATAACCACGACACGGCTGTCCCCAAGGAGTAACAGGCTGATGTCCCTTACCGGCACCTTCACCACCACCAAGAGGATGATCTACTGGGTTCATGGCCATACCACGAACTGTTGGACGAATACCTCTCCAGCGGGAACGACCGGCCTTTCCCAATGATGTATTCATGCGGTCTTCGTTGCCTACGATACCGATTGTTGCATAGCATTTTCCGTTTATGCGGCGCAACTCTCCTGAAGGCAGCTTGATGGTAACGTATTCACCCTCTTTTGCGGCTACCAGAGCACCGGCACCTGCAGAGCGAACCAACTGTCCACCACGACCCAATGTCAACTCAATGTTATGTACTGTAAAACCAACAGGAATTGCAGAAAGCGGCAGAGCGTTTCCTACAGTAGGTGTTGCATTTTCGCCAGACATAATCTTCTGTCCAACCGCAAGATTCTTTGGAGCGATGATGTAGCGCTTTTCTCCGTCGGCATATGCAATGAGTGCAATGTCGGCTGAGCGATATGGATCATACTCGATTGTCTTAACGGTTCCCGGAATACCGTGCTTATCGCGCTTGAAGTCGATGTCACGATACTTTCTCTTGTGACCGCCACCCTGGTGACGTACTGAAATACGTCCGCCAGCTCCACGACCTGCCTTTCTAAGGCGACCTGAAGTCAGGCTTTTCTCGGGTTTATCGGCTGTAATTGCGTCGCGTACCAAATCTACGCGTCCACGTGTACCTTTTGAATAAGGCTTATATACTTTAAGAGCCATATGGTTCCCCTTACTTACAGTTCAAAGGCTTAGATGCCTTCAAACACCTTGATTTTTTCACCAGGCGCAAGCTTGACGATTGCCTTCTTGTAACCGGCTTCCCTACCAGGTCTGCCGCGAAGACGCTTGATTTTTCCCTGTACATTGCTTGTTGTACAGTCCAAAACCTTTACGTTGAACAGCCTGCGGACTGCTTCCTTGATCTGAATCTTTGATGCATCAGTAGCAACAATGAATGTGTACTTGTTCTGCTCACGGAGAGCTGTAGCTTCCTCTGACAGAACCGGCTTAATAAGAATATCTTCGTAATTCATTATTTTGCCTCCAGATTTGCATAGAATTCAGACAGATTTTTTGCGGCGCCTTCAAGCAGAATAACCTTTCTGGCGTAGAAAAGGTCATGTGCGCGCAGACGGTTGTATGACAAGAAGTGAACATTATGAAGGTTCTTTCCAGCACGTTTAATGAGCTTGTCATCATCCTTCAAAAGAATAACGGTACGTGTATCCTGTGCAACCTGAGCGGCTTTTTCGCCCTGTGTCAGATTTGTAAGGATCTTTACCAAATCCTTTGTCTTTCCGCTTTCTACTGTGAAATCCTCAACAACAGTAAGCCTGTCGTTCTGAGCCTGAAGACTCAGGATGGACTTCATAGCAAGACGCTTTTCTTTCTTTGGCAGCGCATAGCTATAATCGCGGGGTTTCGGTCCAAAAATTGTACCGCCGCCCACAGTGATTGGAGACTTCTTGTCACCACGGCGTGCATTACCAGTTCCCTTCTGCTTGTAGGGCTTGGCATTTGAACCGTGAACTTCGGCACGACCCTTGGTGCATGCTGTTCCAACACGTTTATTTGCTAATTCGTTTGTGATGGCATAATAGATAACATCTTCGTTGACTGGGAGTCCGAAAATCTTATCGTCAAGATCAATTGTCCTGATTTCCTTACCATCGATTGAATAGACTTTCTTTTCCATACTATTCCTCGACCTTATTTCTTAACAGCAGCCTTAACGATAAGTGTGCTGTTTTTAACCCCAGGCACTGCACCCTTTACCATCAAAACCTTCAACTCAGGGTCAACTTTTACAACCTTGAGGTTCTGTACTGTAACGCGCTCAAATCCCATGTGACCAGGCATCTTAGTGTTCTTAAGGCTGTGTCCGGGAGTTGTACAACATCCGGTACCACCGGCTTCGCGATGAAATTTGGAACCGTGAGAAGCACGTCCACCATGGAAGCCCCATCTCTTCATTACACCCTGGAAACCTTTACCTTTTGAGGTTGCGGTTACGTCAATAAAACGAACTGAATTAAACAGTTCTACACCAACCTGATCACCGACCTTAACTTCTCCGTCAAAATCACGGAACTCTTTGAGGTGACGTTTTGGTGAAACATTTTCCGGGAACTGTCCTGCATAGGCTTTGCTGGCTTTACCGGTCTTCAAATCATCAAGACCAAGAACAACAGCGCTATAGCCGAACTTATCCTCTGTTTTTGTAGCAATGACTGTATTAGGCTCGACGCGGATCACGGTTACTGGTGTCAGATTCCCGCTTTCGTCAAAAACTTGGGTCATTCCCACTTTTTTTGCTATCAGACCTTTCATCTGAATACTCCTATTGGCCGCCATCCCCGATCCAGGGGACCGTTACCGTTTATTTTACAGCAGACATCCACCGACGGTGGAAAAATCTTACTGTTTGATATCTACATCAACGCCAGCCGGCAGTTCCAGCTTCATAAGTGAATCCATCACTTCTGAAGTGGGTTCATAAATGTCAATAAGGCGCTTGTGTGTGCGCATTTCAAACTGTTCGCGTGACTTTTTGTTAACGAATGTAGAACGAAGAACAGTTATCTTATTGATTCTTGTTGGGAGCGGAATTGGTCCTGAAACCTTTGCTCCAGCCTTCTGAACCTGCTGTACGATGTCTTTTGCACTCTGATCGATAAGAGCCACGTCAAAAGCACGAAGTCTTACACGAATCTTGCCGTTTGCCATCATTTTCTCCTGTTTGAATCAAAGGGGCACCGGAGCACCCCCTTGAATCAATTTAACTACTCAATAATCTTTGTTACCTGACCAGAGGCAATTGTGCGTCCACCTTCGCGGATAGCCAACTTAAGACCTTCATCCATAGCAATCGGGTGAATCAGTTCACCGGTGATCTTTACGTTGTCACCTGGCTTTACCATTGCGCTTGGATCGTCGAGCTTTACTTCGCCAGTAATGTCTGTTGTGCGGAAGTAGAACTGTGGGCGGTAGCCAGAGAAGAACGGCTTCTTGCGTCCACCTTCAGCTTCTGTAAGAACGTAAATCTGAGCTTCGAACTTTGTGTGCGGGTGGATTGATCCAGGAGCAGCAAGAACCTGTCCACGGATAACATCCTTCTTTTCAACACCACGGAGGAGGATACCAGCGTTGTCACCAGCCATACCTTCGTTAAGTGTCTTGTTGAACATTTCGATACCTGTAACAGTTGAAGAAGCTGTCGGGCGGATACCAACGATTTCAACAGCGTCACCCATGTGAACAACACCGCGCTCGATACGACCTGTAACAACAGTACCACGACCAGTGATTGTGAAGATGTCTTCGATTGGCATAAGGAAGGGCTTGTCTTCGTCACGGACTGGATCATCGAACCATGTGTCCATAGCTGTAAGCAATTCTTCGATGCACTTTGTATTGTCTGGATTGTCTGACTCGTTGAGAGCCTTGAATGCAGAACCCTGGATGATTGGTGTATCAGCAGAGAATTCATACTTTGTAAGGGTGTCCTTAACATCCTCTACAACCAATTCAATCATGTCTGGATCATCAACCAGGTCAACCTTGTTAAGGAAGACGATGATCTTCGGAACGCCTACCTGGCGAGCGAGCAGCAAGTGCTCCTTTGTCTGAGGCATAACACCGTCAGTAGCGGCAACTACCAAAACGGCACCGTCCATCTGAGCAGCACCGGTAATCATGTTCTTAACATAGTCTGCGTGTCCCGGGCAGTCAATATGAGCATAGTGACGCTTGTCTGACTGATACTCCAAGTGGCGGCTATTAATAGTAATACCACGCTCTTTTTCCTCTGGAGCATTGTCGATTTCGTCATACTTCAGAAGCTTGTCACCATACTTCTTTGCGCAGTAAGCGGTGATAGCTGCAGAAAGTGTAGTCTTACCATGGTCAACNNCCAACGTTCATGTGAGGTTTAGTTCTTTTGAACTCTTCCTTTGCCATGATCTTCTCCTTGCCGAAAATTTTATCCTACGGCATATATAAAATTAATGTGCTGCACTTTAAGCCAGAAAATGATACCCCTAAAAGGCCAGCACCACTTTCGCATACACACTTTTACCAAAAAAATATAAAATGATGAATATATAGAAGGAACTTTAATGGCTGCTTTATCAATTCAAAGCAGTTGGCTGGTTACCACCTATCATCATCAATCAACCACCGACGACTGGTCTGGCATCTCGGAGCCTTCCGATTCACTGGCGCAAACCGGAACATCAGAACCCTTCATGCCACTTTACCAAAACTACCGACGGCAGCCTCTAACATTTACGGGTGAAAAAGTCTGAAAATCGGAAAAACCAATTGACTTTACGACTTTTACCGGACGGAAAAATCACCGTCTGTCTGATATCTCAAAGAACCTGCTCTATTCCGAGCACACCCACTAAGGGCGCATAAATGTTCCTAATTTATACACTATTTGAAAATATTATTCAATAGGAAAAACGATATTTTTGCGAAAAAAAGCGCAATATTCATCAAAAAACGTCAGCAAAACGCTTTGAATTTTTAGGGTACATATTTTAGACAGAACAAAAGAATCAACCACAGTTCATTCAACTTCCTCGTAGACCAGTTCGGCACTCAAGTTTCCGTTGTCCCACAAGGTATATTCATATATATAGCGGGTTTCCTTTCCATCATCAATTTCTGTAGCGAACATAAGGTTTTCGTCAAGATTGTACTTGAAGAACCATTCAATAACCCTCTTTTTCCTCGGCGGATTTACAGACAAAATCACCAGGGGATCGTCCGAGTCGATATAATCCTGCACATCAACGGTATGAACCAAAAGTCCCTGTTCATTGCTTTCCTTTATGCTGCTTGAAGTGTAGCTGGAGAAGATTCCACCATCGGACAGATTCGTGTGCATCTTTTCCGTAAGGTTTTCATCGTCAAATTTATAGATATGCTCCATGTAAGCGTCGTCATCATCAAAACTTAGCCAGAGGTAATAGACGAGCCTGTTTTTTGAATCATAGGCATAGAAATATTCGGATTTTGCCCCTTCGTTCTTGCTCCACCTAAGTCTTCCGGCAGCATCATATTCGTAAACTGTCGTTCCCAGCTGATTTGTGGATTTTATCAGGTTGCCCTTTTCGTCGTACTCATATTCCTCGTCACAGTAGCCTGTGTCGGTCTTTTTGACGCAGAGTTTCGTGTCATCGTCATAATAATACCGTATCTCGCAGTAACCGTCGAATTTCTGCTCATCCTGATTTTTGGTAACGTCATATTCTTCCCCGGAAATTCCATTTTTGCTGATAGAACTGTAGGTGTAATAAATCTTTTCGATTCTTCCGTCCTCGTTGTAGAAGTATATGGAATCGCTGTCATCAGGCGAATAATTCCTGATTATGTTTCCGTTATAGTCGTATTCCTTTTTGTTGATTATGCGCACCTTTTTCTGGACTTTCGCACCGTCAAT
>DBWR01000075.1:13644-27976 GCA_002309305.1 Treponema sp. UBA1233
CCAGAATCAGTTTTTTCATATCAGCACCTCAAAGATAAGTATAGCACATTTTCCCCATTCGGCAAGCACCCTAGAAATGCATCAAAACTCCTCTTTTCCTCTATTCAGGTCCATAACCAATGTTAACTAATATTTTTACAGGGGTCGGAGGAAAATTTTATCCAGGCCGGAAATGTATTTATTCAAATCACTTGTCGGGAAGGGTTTTCCGTGTGACGGGTATATTGTTTTTGGTCCAGCCTTAAGAATTGTCTTCCACGATTCCTTGAACTGCTCCAGATTTTCAATCCAGATTATCACCCTGTGGATGCTTGGAAAATTGTTCATGGCAGCGTCACCGCAAAAAAGAATGTCGTCCCTCAAAAGCGAAATTGAATCGGCAGTGTGTCCCGGTGTCTGAAGAATCTGAAAGGGGAACTTTATGTCTTGGAACTTTTCTGAATCAATTGTGATAAGCCTGTCCAAGTATTCATCTTTGATTGCCGGAAATTTATGCCCGCCTTTTCCAAGTGCCGCCAGAATCAGACAGAAGAAATGCGCAAGAGCCGACGAGCAGCCGCCTTCAAAAGAATTTTGTCCGCGCTTCAATCCTTCAATGGCCTTGGGATGAAGAATAACTTTTGCATCAGTTACGGCAAGAACCTCATTCAAAAATCCAGCGTGATCATCATGCGCATGGGTTAGAAAAATGTATTTTATTTCTTTTGGGGCAACATCGGCCTTCCTCAACTTTTTTTCAAAGCGACCAAAGCCGCCCTCGTATCCTGTATCTATAAGAATATAACCTTCATCAAAAGAGACAAGAAAATTGTTTACCGCACGGTTTCCTAAATTTAATATCATATTCATCTTATCCATATTTATCTTTTATTTCCTATAACTTTGAAAGCTTTATTCATATCACTTACCCCCGTCAGTCGGATTTTCCTTTATGGCTTTTAAAGCGTCGTTCAGTTTTTTATCTTCTTTTTTATTTATCAGATTTGAAACCATAATGCTGACAGCTGTGCTCAAAACATAGCATGCTAAAAACATAAGCCAGTATTTCGCTTCATTTGGAATCCATTTAAAACAGAAGGCAAAAGTCAGAATAAAAATTGTAATCAGACCAAAGCATAAAATATAACGTAAAACGGCGCTTAAAGATTTTATGATTGCGTCCGTCAAAAATATCAGCTTTAAAAGACTGAATGTAAAAGACAACAAAAAGAGCTGGAGCAAAGATTCTACTGCAATACCGGCACTACCAAGTCTGAAAAGGCTTGAAACTGAACCTGCCCCTTCTCCCAGTGCAAGAGTAAGAAGTGTAAATATCAAGACTATCGAGGCTGAGATTTCCAGAAAGTCCTTTAGAAAACTAATCAATCGTTTTTGCATTTGAAACTCCAAGTTTATAGATTTTTGCCTTAAACTCTTCTGCATAGGAACGTGAAATTATAAGCTGGTATCCGTTTTCAAGTGTAACACGAATGCGCCTGTCCAGGTCGGATTTTATGCTCTTGATTTTATTCAGGTTAAGGAGGGTTGATTTATTCACACGGATGAAATTACATTCGCCAAGCATGGATTCAAGCTCATAAAGGCGGTAGGTGCTTTCGTATACTTCGCCATCGGTATAGATAAAGGTGTTCCGCTCAAGAGATTCTACATATAAAATGGTTTTCAAATCTATAAGATGAAGCTCACCGTTTTTCTTTGCGGATATTTTTTTATCAGAAAGACGAAAGACGCTTATAAGACGTTCAAGCTCAGGAGTGATTTCCCGACATGTTATATTCAGTGTGGTCTCCTGAACCGAACTGTCTGTCTGAATTACAATCTTCATTCTTCAATTATATCACTTTTTTCAGAATCCTTCAATTTTTTCTCATCCTTCCTTTCGCATATTTTAATGAACAGAAAGTAAATGGCCGTGGGGATAATTGGCGCGACGAAAACATAAAATAAATTCAAGTCATTTAAACCCCATCCCTGATAAATCAAAAAGGAAATTGCAGAGAGAATATACAAGACCATCACTTTCACCGCCCAATTAAATCTTTTTATAAGCCACAGCACAAAGGCGAAAATGACAGGCGGGAAGAATTGTGCAAGAACACGAATGTCCGCACTTCCAGATTCAATCGGTACATTCTGCACTATGGCAAAGACAATTGAAACAAGTGCATAACCCATAAACACGATGATAGCCGAACAAAATGCACGGAGCAGCTTTATTGATTTTTCAGATTTTTTCCCTGATGAATTTAAATGACGATGCACAAGCACACTGAATAAAAGTGTCTGACCGCAGATTTCAGGCAGGCCCACAAAATGAAAGGCAAAGGGTAATTTTGAATAAACTACTCCTTCAATTGAACTTGGAGCCGCAGCCGGTGTGCCGATAATTCCAATCCCTAAAAACAAAATCCAAAGTTTTAACCAACCCGATTTCTGCCTTATAAAATCAACCAGCGGAATTAGAACAAGCCCGAACAGCAGGCCTCTGATAATCTGGATGAAAGGTCCCACCGCACTTGCACTGCCGTCGAATGTCCTAAAGTAATCACAGACAACCGGCTGCTTCCACCACTCGCTGTAACCCATCAACTGAGAAAAAATCATACCGCAGATAAAATAGGTGATACAGTGTGCAAAAGTGACATAAAGCACAAATGATAAAGCCTTTTTTGTTTTTTCCATTGTTTCCTCCGTTAGGCTCCACTTAGTTTTTGTAAGCCTAAAACGAATATAATACCACTTGCTTTGGAAGAAAACCCTCTTTTGCATAAGTTGCCGGATTTACGTTCTAAGATGCCGCTTTATTTCACCAGCCTTTTAACGTCCTATTTACCTCACCAATATTGTATTTAATCAACCTTTGGGATATACTGTCTTTATGAAACTGGCTGAATTGTTGAAGAAAAGATGGTATATATTCCTGGCGGCGGGTCTTGTACTTGCAGCCTGCATCGTGATTATCCTTGCGGTCGTGCTGAATGCCCCGAAAAAGCTCAAGGTGGCGTTCTACGGTGTGGAAGAAAAGATTGTAAAGAATCTTAGCGAAGAAATCAAAAAGGCATGGCCCAAGGAAGTTGAATTTACGGTCCTGTCCGAGGAAGATGGATTTTCTGTTGAAAAATCAGGCAATTACGATGCGGTCATCACATGGAGCGGCAGGGAAGCGCGGATTCTGGCACAAAAAGCAGATGAAATACCGGCAAAAATCTACGGCGGCATGCCAACTTCCGTTCAAAAGGCAGGCCTCTCCGATGACAAGAAGATTTTCGTTCCATTATTATACGACTATTACCCCCTGTTTTACAGCAAGTCTTCGTTGAACCGTGGATTTGACGAAATAGCAGACTTTGGTTCATTTGACGAAATGGAACAGAAGGCTGTGGGTGAATACGCATTTTCACTTTATGCATCAGGAAAAAGCATTGACCATTTCTACGGCCTCATCTCATGCATCACGGAATCCATCTGCGGCTCTGCGGGATACAGGAAACTCTGTGGCCTGATAGAAAGCGGCAAGGAACTTGAAGAATATCTGGACGAAGTTCTGGCAGACTTTAATGGGGAAAAGATTACGTTCAGGACGGTGCTGGAATACATCCGTACCCTGCAGGACGACAAAATCCTTTCAGGACAATGGCATTCATACTCAACCAGCGACGAGATGCTTTTGATGAGCGAGGATGAAATCTATTCAATCTCAATGCCACTGGATTATTACCGGACCATACCCATGCGCACGGCGGCAAACTACAGGCCCATACGCTTCCCCCTTGCAAACGAAGGAATCGAGCACGCACTTGTAGCCCCCACTGTGGTCATGTTCATAAACAAAAAGGCGGACAAAAAACAGGACCTTATAAAGGCACTGGTTTCTGCAAACGCACAGGAAAGGCTTTCAGAAAGCACCATGCTCATCCCCGTTTCCTCCCAGGCCGGATGCTACGACATCTATACCGACGACGGAAGATTCTACGCCGCAAGTTCATTCGGAGGATTAGTCCCCCCAATAAACAAAGAATGCTTCACCACCAGCCAGGAAGAAGAGGACTTCAAAGCCCGTCTTGTCACCTATCTAACCTTTGGAAAATGATTTTCTTAGCTACTTATCATACCTACTTATATGATATAGCTGTGGAAGGCAAATGCAATAACTTAAAAAAAAAAGTTATTGATTGACAGAGGGAGCATCGCAATGTAGGCGGGGTTCGGGGCAAGCATACATTTGTGCGGACCGAGCGATAGCGAGTCTGATACCTTGTACCTCCCAGGAAGAAAAAAGACTTTAAGGCCGTCTTGTAACCTATCTAATTTTTGAAAAGAGAAAGGAAGATAAAAGGTGCGGAATCGGAGGCTGACACACAACAACATCTGCACAAGCAAAGCGCGGAAGCCGTTGTTGTGGGGCAGACTCCGATGGGAGCACCTTTTAGTTTACTTTCCAGACGCCATGTGTGCCGGATACCATTTGGAAAACCATGCGGTAAAGGCACCCATCGCAAGCGGTATCACATTGTTCACGACGACCAGGATCTTCCCCATGCCTGCCCTGTTCAAAAAGAAAGTCCACACCGCAGTAAGGACATACAGGATTCCCCACGCAAAGGCAAGGATGTAATTCGTCTTCATGAACAGGAGGTTCTTATGAGCCGCTTCGCCACCGTAATTATGCTTGATGTATGATGCGCACAGGGGTTCCTTTGTAAGGCACGAAAAAAGCCACAAAAGCCCGAACACAAGATAGCCCGCATTCGTAACAAGTTCTGCATGCCCCCACAAATTTGCCACAGCCGCCATAACCGCAACCAGGGCAATCGAAAGCACGTCCCAGATTACAAGCTTGCAAGACCACATCAAAAGCGGCACCAGGGCACAGACTGACATTGTGATTACCGAACCGACACCCGGATTGATAGAAACCGCCACCCAGAACATAATCCACGGAATGAGCAGGGTTGTCATGGAAGGCTTTTTTTCCCTTGCACCAGAGTTCTGACCGCTTGAATCATCCTGCTTTGTACGGCTTTCCTCTGACTGTCCAAAAAACTTGTTCCAGTTCATCATCAGCGAAAAGTCACCGTTTACCGTATAGAGCTTTTTTCCCAGTGCTTCTGCCCCACCGATTTTACCCTGTGATATTGAAACCCACACGTCAAAGGGAGTTGAAATTGTTGTCGTTGGCTCAAGGCTTCCGTCCGTCACAACTTTGCTTCCGTCCCTGTTCAATAAAATCTGATAGCTTTTTCCCAAGTCAGTGTAGTTCATCTCCAGGACACGGTCTTTTCCGTCCCAGGCATTTTTGTTGTAAAGGGTTGCCATCTGCCGGGTAAAAATCAAATCCTCACTTTCCTTTTCTCCAGTTTCCCTGTCCACACCCCAGCTTGCATCGGCCATCTTTTCAAACTGCTCGCGTGGATACAGGAGTTCTTCCAGTTGGGCATGAGTTTCTCCGCTTATCGTCCCACCGGCAAATTCTCGTCCCGCCTTTTTCACAACCTCAAGATACTGGTCCGTGCGTCCTGAAAGTTCCTTTACCCTGAACAGTTCACCCTGACCGCAGAATATCGTTTCAAAATTATCCTTTCCCAAAAAGTGCCCGAACATTTCGGTTACGCTGTCGTAATTTTTGCTGGCAGAATAAAAGCCGCATGTAGAAACCAGGACATATCTTTTTCCGCCCATGTCATAGCGGGTGGGATGGCTGCCGCTTCCAGTTGAATTTGAATCGTCCGACATAAACGGAAGGCTCATCGGAAGCTGACGGTCAATCAGGTTCTTAAGGCTTCCCGGAACATTAAAATAATAAAGAGGGAAACTCCAGACAATTACATCCGCATCCTTTTGCTTTTGCAGTACAGACGGCATGTCATCACGAATCACGCATTTTCCAGGCGTAGACTTCCAGCAGCAGAAGCACCCCCGACATGCCCCGATGTTCAGCGAGGAAACATCAAGTACGTCCACAACAACGTCCTCCCCCGCCTCCTGTCTTTCTTCCACAAGTCCTTCAACAAATTTATTAGCCAGCTTAAGAGTATTACTGTTCTTCCCTTTCGGGCTGCCATTAATCAAAAGTACCTTCATTCTTCCTTCCTTTATTACCCTAATTATCAACCATCAATCTTTAATTGTCAATTATCCTTTCCATAACTTATTAACCCCTTTTTGAATTGATCTGTGGAAGGCAAGTACAAAAACTGAGGAAAAGTAAGTTGCGGATTGATGGAGGGAGCATCACAATTTTATCTGAATCAATGCTGAAATATAAATAAAAGGTGCGGAATCGAAGGCTGACACGCAACAACATCTGCACAAACGGAGTGCGGAAGCCGTTGTTGTGGGGCAGACTCCGATGGGAGCGCCTTTTATTTGTGTTTTCGACACGGTTCCCGCCGAGAATGGAGATGCTCCCTCCATAAACATATAATTACTAAGTTTTATTTGGATTTGCACTTGTCTTCCATAGGCAATATCAAATCTTGACTTGTACAAATCAATTTGTTATTCTTTTGTAGCGAGGTAGAATCTTGAAAGTAGTATGTGAATATTGCGACGCCTATATCGAATCAACTGATGAAAAATGTCCCAACTGCGGTGCCCCCAACACTCATTTTGTAAGGACCGCTTCCGACTCCCCCAAAACAATTGAACAGCTCAGGGAATTCTGTGCAAGCAAAAATCTTCCATTGGAAAAAATGCACGTCCATATCGGGGAAAACTACAACGCCCCCAAGGCATTTGGAATTTACAGGGATGACAACACCGGCCGATTCATCGTATACAAGAACAAGGCGGACGGAACCAGGGCAGTCAGATACGAGGGTGCAGACGAAGCCTACGCTGTAAACGAGCTCTACATGAAGATAAAGGACTTGATCCTGGATGCCAGGGCAAATTCCGAGCCATCACAGCAAAGAACCTCATCCACACCTTATCCGATAATGCCAAAAAAAATCAACTGGAAAAAATGGGGCCTCATCATAGCAGTCCTTGCAGTATTGTGGGTCATCGGAACCTTTATGGAAGGCAAGACCGGATACTACAAGCAGAATGACAACGTATATTACAGGCATGGTTCCCATTGGTATGCCCTGGACAACGGTGTATGGGACAGAACCTCCGAAGAAATAGACGACGACTACTACATAGGCAACTCTTATTACGGTGACGGAGACTCAAGCTTCAAGGAATTCCCCGAGTACAGTTTCAGGGACGACTGGTCTTCCAGCAGTGACTATGATTCAGACAGCGACTGGTCTTCGTACGACGATTGGGATTCTGATGATGACTACAGCTGGTCCGACTCTTACGACAGTTATGATTATGACTCCAGCTATGACTGGGATTCAGATTGGTAAGGAAATAATTTTTTATGAAACAGCAGATGATAATGGGAAACCAGGCGATTGCTCTGGGTGCACTCAAGGCGGGTGTAAATCTTGTGGCTGGATATCCTGGAACTCCTTCAAGTGAAATAATTGAATGCATTGCAAAATACAGGGAAAAGACAGGCACTTATGTTGAATGGTCCGTAAACGAAAAGGCGGCTGTAGAAGTGGCGGCCGGTGCAAGTTATGCGGGAAGCAGAACCATGGTTACGATGAAGCAGGTGGGCCTGAATGTTGCAAGCGACCCGGTGATGTGCCTTTCATACGTTGGAATAAAGGGCGGCATGGTGATTGTAAGCGCCGATGATCCGGGACCAATCTCAAGCCAGACAGAACAGGACACGCGTTCATTCGGTTCATTTTCCAAGATTCCGGTGTTTGATCCGTCCACGCCAAAAGAAGCATACGAAATGGTACAGGAAGCGTTTGAGCTGTCGGAAAAATACGGAACACCCGTAATCCTCCGCCCCACCACAAGGGTTGACCACGCATACGAATCCATGGAAGAACCCGAGTTAAGTGCGGCAAGGCAAAAGGGAGAATTTGAAAAGGACAGCCAGAGATGGGTGATTTTTCCAAAGGCATCCTACAACAACCACAAAAAGATATTTGAACGAAACGAAAAAATCCTTCCACATGAATTTTCAAATTCAAAATGGAATCATATAGAAAACAACAGTGCATCCGATATTGCGTTTGCAGCGGGTGGAATCAGCTGGTGTTACCTAAAGGAAGCGCTTTCCCTGCTTGGAATAAAGGACGCTCCAATCTTAAAGGTAGGAAATCCATATCCGTTCCCGGGCGAGCTTGCACTGGAGTTCATGCAAAAGAATAAAAGGATTGTGGTATTTGAAGAGCTTGACCCCGTAATCGAAGAAAACCTCTTTAACCTTGCCGGAAAAAATCATATTGAATGTTCCATAAGCGGAAAACTTGACGGTCTTGTTCCTGCCGCAGGAGAACTGAGTGTTGAGGCGGTAAGGGACATAGTTGCAAAACTCTATGGCATCACGGTTGAATCCGACTCGACATGCACGGTTCAAGTTGAACTTCCCGTCAGGCCACCTGTTTTGTGTGCGGGCTGTCCACATCGTGCGGCATTCTACGCGGTAAAGCAGGCCATGAAGGGAGAGAAAACCGTTTACTGCGGTGACATCGGCTGCTATACCCTGGGCAACGCAAAGCCACTGGACATGTGCGATACATGCCTCTGTATGGGTGCGGACATAACGATGGCACAGGGATTCTACCACAACGAAAACGACCGCAAATGCTTTTCCTTTATCGGCGACTCAACTTTCTTTGCATCAGGAATAACTGGTGTTGTTAATGCGGTTTACAATCAGGCGCACCAGACAATATGCGTGCTGGACAATTCAACTACGGCAATGACAGGACACCAGCCACACCCCGGAACCGGAAGGACGATGATGGGCGAAGTCACGGAAAAAATCAGCATAGAAAAAATCCTGACTTCAATCGGTGTTGAACCTGTGATTACCGTTAACCCATTCAATCAAAAGGAATCGGTAGAGGCAATCAAAAAGGCCGTAAGCTCACAGGGAGTAAGTGCGGTCATCTTCAAGGCACCATGCATTGCGGTTGCTTCAAAACTCGGATGGGAAAAACCCGTACCGCTAAAGGTTGAAGAAGACAAATGCATCGGATGTCAGAAATGCATAAGGGAAATCGGATGTCCAGCTTTGAGCATTAAACAGGCTGGATCCAAAAAGGTTCAGATTGATTCGTCATTGTGCACGGGATGCAAGCTATGCTCTGGATTGTGTCCGGTTTCTGCCATCGGTTGAGGATAAGGAATATGGCTAAAAATATTTTGATTTGTGGTGTCGGCGGACAGGGAACTGTTCTTGCGGCAAAAATAATTTCACAGGCGGCGATAAACCAGGGCCAGAAAGTCCTGTCAGCAGAAACAATCGGAATGGCACAACGCGGAGGTTCTGTCGTAAGCCACGTACGAATAGGAGATGACTGTTATTCTCCTCTGATTCCATTGGGTCAGGCAGACCTTTTGATTTCATTTGAAGCGGCAGAAGCAGTCCGTAACATGAACTACCTTAAAAAGGACGCGGCAGTCATCGTAAACAGGAAAATACTTCAGCCAACGACGGCAAGCATCACAGGCGTTACCTTTTCCGAAGATGTCATGATAGAAGAACTAAAGAAACATTCGTCAAACGTAAGCGTCATCGACACGGACAAGGCATGTGCAGACCTAAAGAGCTCAAAGATTGTAAACACCCTTCTTTTGGGCGCCGCATGCAGGACAGGAATCGTTGACCTTAAAAGCGTGGAAGACGCCATCAGGATTCTGGTAAAGCCCGACTTTTACGAGCTTAACATCAAGGCCCTGCATTATTCAATTGACAGCTGAACAAAATTTCAATCTTGACACAACAATATTGCTGGTTTACACTTTAATGTATAAAGCTTTCAGGAGGAATTTATGAAACGAACCGGATTTTTCCTTGTGGCGGCATTATGTTCCTCAATGTTTCTTACCGGCTGCCTTACAACGGATTCTCTTTTTGACTTTGACGACGAAGAAATGTCTGACTACTACTATCAGCAGTTAAAGACTGGTACGGAAGAAAAACTTGACGAAAAACAGAAGACCCAATCTTCTTCAAGTTCAACTACAACAAGTTCAAATTCAAAAACCTCAAGCACAAGTACGGCAAAAAAGACAGAAACAACCGACCAAAAGGTGGAAAGGGCAAAGACCCTCGCAAAGTCCGGAAAAATTGAGGATTTGGAAACAGCAAGTGCATTGATGACAGAAGCAAGAAAAGCTGAACCTTGGAACGTGGAATATGACGATCTGGATTATGAAATAGTTGAAAAATTGTATGCGGCAAAAGTAAAGGAAGCGGAAAGACTTTACAATTCCGGAAACAACTCTGATTTGGACAAGGCGGGAAAACTTGTGGATGAGGTTTTGGACAAAAGGCCTGGAAATTCCGAAGCAAGAAACCTTAAGGTAAAGATATCTACAAAGCAAGCCCACATTGTAGGTGAACAGGTAGCCATAGACCTGAACATTCAGGATGCAAAGGATTACATAAAAAGCAATTCACCAGAACTTGCATTAAAGAGACTTGAAAAAGTTCTTGCTTCAGACCCGAATAATGCGGAAGCCAAAACTCTTGTAGCGGATGCAAAAACATTGCAGGCCAAAAATCTAGCTATGGACAAGGGACATCTTGATGAGGCGGAAAAAATCCTGAACGAAGCTCTAAAAGATTTGCCTTCACACAGTGGAGCAAAAAAACTGCTGGCCGAAGTAAAGGACCTCAAGAAAAAAGCGGAGTCATCTCCGTTTAAGGTTGGTTCAGTATACACGCTGACTTCATTTACAGAAAACGGAAAGACGCTTCCAAAGACACAGTGGAAGCCCGGACACAAGCTTACATTCGTATCAAAAACTACAGTGGAAGAGAACTCTCAGGTTTTCAGCAGCTATGGAGAATATGGTTTCCATGTTGACACCGCAACACGAAGCATTATCTTCAACAACCCAGAGCCACGCAACGTGATGTACACCAAGGCAACATATTCAGCAGACCTCAAGACCATCATCCTATGTGGAATCGACATCAAAGGAAATCTTGACGGCACAGTGCTGGTATTTACGCTAAAGTAATCCGGCATTTAAGATAAAAAAAAGAACGGAAGAATCGGATTAATCATTTCCGGTCCTTCCGTCTGTATAAGCTGAGATAACCAGTGCAAGCATGATTATTAATTCATGACGAAATCATATATGCTCTTAAAATATATAACAAATAAACTGGCAAACAGTTACACACAGTTTAAATGATGTTTACCTGACAGAGCCTCATTGCACTAAGTGCGGTGGCATGACTTTCGGGCGTTACGCAGGCACAGCATGAAGAGTCAACCGTTATCTTTACCTCAGGAACTTTTGCCTTGAGTATGAACGCATTGCTTATGACACAGATTCCAGTACAAAGGCCCACAAGTTCAATTTCTTCAAGGTCATTCAGAGTCGCAACATAATCGGCCAAATCCAATGAACCAAACGAAGGCTTGTCAAAAATGCGGCTTTTTCCTACATCAAGTTTATCTGAAATCTGCCAGCCCTTGCTTCCCAAAATACAATGCACGACCGGAAGGTTCTTTCCCTCTTGGGTCTGAAGATAATTCTTTTGGTGAGTATCCCTTGTAAAAACAACTTCCCAACCGGCATCACGCGCCCTTTTGATTTTTTCCGCCACATTTGGAACAATTGCTACTGCTTCTTTTGTTCCGAGTGCCCCATCAATAAAATCATTCTGCATGTCCACAACAATTAAAAGCTTCATGTTTTCCCTCTCTTGGCTTTTTCCTTCATTCTATCAAATCTTTTAATCTTGTTCCATAAGATACTTGCGGAGGGGGAATGGTTTCTTATTTGCTTTTTTAGTTTTTTTCTGCTATTATTTTTTTAATGACTGACGAAGCTGAATTTCAATATATAGCAAACGAAGACCACTACGAAAAAGTTATTGAACGGATAAGGGATTGCAAAAAGACTTTATGGATTGGAACGGCGGACATAAAGGACCTTTACGTAAAAGACGGAAGAGGAACAAAACCCTTTCTTGAAGTCCTGTCTGATCTGGCAAAGGCTGGTGTCGCAATCCGACTGATTCATGCAAAGGAACCTGGTCCGGCATTCCGAGAAGATTTTGACAAATACCCTGCCCTAATCGAAGGAGTAGAAAGAGTCCTCTGCCCCCGCGTTCATTTTAAAATCATCATCTTTGACCTTAAGGCAGCCTACGTAGGCTCAGCAAACCTAACAGGAGCAGGCCTTGGCATGAAGGGAGAAAACACCCGCAATTTTGAGGCAGGTGTCTACAGCAAAAACAAAGACTTCGTAAAGCAGGCCGCCACACAATTTGACAAAGTATGGATGGGCGCCCATTGCAAGGGATGCAGAAGAAAGAAATATTGCGCGGATCCGATTGAATAATCCCCCTACTTATTAAACCCCGCATTCAGGTTGCAGCCGTAGAAGTTTACGAAGACTTCATCTCCTTCAAAGACGAATTCGGAGGAGGCTACAATCAGGGCGATTCGGTTTTCGTAGGGGCTTTTAAGGTAGCCGGTTGGAAGGGCGTAACTGCATATTTTGTTTTCAACCCTATTCAGGATTTTGTAGTTTTTGTTTTTTCTTGCGATGATTTCGTAGGTCATGTGTATGAGGTTATATTCACCGATGCCTTTTCTGATTACGGTGATGTCAAAGTCATAGCGGTTCTTTTTGCTGTCGACAAATGGGAAGGACATGACTTTTGACGGGCTCAGGATGATTCCGTTTTTCTTTAATTCATTGTTGAACTCAGCGGAATTATTTTTTATGCAATCGGAAAATGACATTCCTTTTTCAGGGCTTTCACCGTCATCGTCATCATCGTACCATGAGACTTTTTTATTGAACACTGTTTCATCTTCAACCAGGTCCAAAATCGTAAAAAGCAAATCATGCCCGCCACGACCTTCTATGCAACGGTTTTCGATGTATGCCATTTTTCCATCTTTTGACCAGCCCAGCACGTAGATTTCATTGTTCTGCTGATAGATGTTCAGTTTTTCATCTTTTGACTTATCTACCAGTGTCGAGGTAATCTTGGAATCAAGCTTGTACTCTTCAAGCTTTATGCTTTTGATGTCTTGAGCAAAGAGACTCGCTGCGAGCAATAAACACAATACCATTAAGACTTGCTTTTTCATATTTTCCTCCAACACAAACGGTGATCAATTGATTCTTCCTTATACAACACAAAAACCAGAATTTTCCAAGCGAATTATTCCAGGAAATAGGTGTTCATTTCACCCTTACCCTTTACGGAAACGGAAACACTTTCGCTGTAGTCAAATTCTTCTTTTGTAAGCTCATAGGTTGATTCACTCACATGGATTTTCATCGGTTCACCCGTACTTTCCATTCGGCTTGCCACATTTACCGTATCACCCCAAATGTCATAAATGAATTTGCTTTTTCCTATGACACCCGCCACAAGATCTCCGGTATTTATTCCAATGCGGATTTGAATGTCCAGCCCGGTTATTTCGTTGAAATGATTTACATCTTCCAGAAGTCCCTCGGCAAAGTAAATCATCTTTTCAACCCCACCGTATCCTTCTGATTCGTTAAGGCCAATCGCCGCCATGTAGGCATCCCCTATGGTCTTGATTTTTTCAACTCCTTCATCCTTTGCCCTTTCATCGAATTTTGAGAAAAGCTTGTTGAGCATGGTAATGATTTTTTCAGGACTCATGACGCTGCTCATCTTTGTGAATCCGACAATATCCGTAAAGAGAACCGTTGCTTTTGTATGTTTTCGTGCAATTGTCCTGTCTGGATGTTCCGTAAGTTCTGCAGCGATGTCCTTGGGAAGAATGTTGAGGAGCAGGTTTTCCGCCTTTTCGTTGGCAAGCTTGAGTTCCTGAGTGCGTTCTTCCACTTTCTTTTCCAATTGCTTCTGGTAACGGCGCATCTGGAAAAGCTTGTACTGAACGATGAGGAAAACAATCAGAACAACAGCCAGAATCATCACACCCCAGAACCACACCCTCTGCCAGATGTGTGGAAGTTTTGTAATCAGGACAGGATCAGAAGGAAGGCTTTCCAGTCCGTCGTTGTTCAATGCCATGACCGTAAACTTGTAATCACCAGGCTTCATGTTCGTATATGATATGACCCTTGTTGTTCCCCAGTCAGAGTAGCTGGATTCAAATCCTTCCATCATGTAGCGGAACTGAACCCTTTCCGGAGAAGTTGAAGTAAGTCCAGTGTATTTGATGCTCAAACGTTTTGCACTTGCAGGAACGATGATTGCCTCTCCATGATAATCATGGCGTTCGTTGTCTATCGTGTATTCCTGAATCTCTATGCGCGGTATGTGCTGGTTGCTGCCTGA
>DBWR01000075.1:28026-29654 GCA_002309305.1 Treponema sp. UBA1233
GAATATGATGTTGAGGTAACTCCACCGGTGTTAAGGCCGTCTGACTTTCCATAATTATGAACGGCAAGCGTCCTCCTATGTCCCGCAATCACTTCCTGAATTTCGGTAATCTTGGTGGAAAGAATTCCCTTGTTCGTCGTAATCCAAACCGTTCCCGTGCTGTCCGTGAGCGTCTGGAAAACACTGTCCGTACCAAGTCCGTTGAGCGAGTTGAAGTTGACAAAAGTATCCGTAGACTGATCCAATATTGAAAGTCCTGTTCCAGTGCAGATGAACATCCTGCCATCCTGAGCATATATCTTGAATATGACGTTTCCCGCAAGGCCCATATCCGTAGTATAATGCTTTACTATCTTCTCGTCCTTCAATATGTAGACACCGCCGCCGTTTGTTCCAACCCACACCTGTTTGTCGTCATCCTCATACAGCCACATGATGTAGACGTTTTCCATTTCCAGATGTTTTGAAATTGTATCAAGGCTGCCATTCCTGTGGATTACCGTGAGTCCCTGTGCCGTTCCAACGTAATAGTCACCCCAGCTCGTCTTTATGGAAACCCTGTCCCTGTTGCCTACGATTCCATCGTCCACCGACCATGTTTTTATTGTACCGTCAGGCTTCATGCAGATTTGAGGAATCTCTGTTGAAAATGTTGAAACCAGAAGCTCATTGTCACTCGTCAAGCCAACATGGCGAATCCTAAGGCCCTTTGTCATGTCCCCAAGCTTGCTGTCGATGAATTTGTTGTTCTTGTAGCAGAGTATGCCGTTGTCAGAACCAAGCCAAATCACATTCCTGTAGGTATCCTCGCAGATTGAGTTGATGCTTCCATCCGTCTGTACAGTAAGGAATTTTCCACGGCTGAGCTTGCAGAGTCCTCCGCGGTTTAATCCCAGCCAGATGTTTCCTTCATCATCTTCTATCGTCAGTGTAACGTTGTCATCGGGAAGACCGCTCTGTGTATTATAGAAAGTGTAATAGCCATTATGGATTACCGTAACGCCCACATCAGTCGAAACCCAATAGTTTCCTGAAGAATCCTGCATGACCATGGAAACCGATGACGGCTTCTTGTGGGGATGGCTCACATCGTAGACCGTTTCTTCGCCATTCTTGATGGACACCGCATAGCATGGTCCCACCGCAAACCACAGGGCACCGGCATTATCCTGTCTTACACTGTAAACGGCCCGGCTATCCAAAGATGAAAATCCTGCAAATCTCTTCAAGATATTTTCTTCATATACGAACAAGTCCGTTCCTGTGGCAATCCAAATGCGGCCTGCCGTATCACAGAACATGTCTGCTATGGCTATCTTTTCGTTAATATCCTTGTCCTGTTCTGGAACCAAAACCTTTTCTTCCGGGGTGATGTAGCATGGACCGACTGCAGTTCCAACCCAGATGTTGTGGTTCAAGTCCTCGGTGATTCCGTTTATCTTGTTGTTTACCAGGCCGTCCTCAACCGTAAACTTTTTGATTGAACCGTCCGGTGACATCCGCGTGATTCCCTCGTCATTGTGGCCTATCCAGATGTTTCCGTTTGAATCCTGAAAAATGGCATGGGCTGTGGCAAAGTCATATTTTTCATCCACCGCACGGCTGTAGGTCGTAAATTCAACACCGTC
>DBWR01000075.1:29765-35912 GCA_002309305.1 Treponema sp. UBA1233
AAAACCTTATCCTCAGGCAATTCCTTTATTTTCCCCTCTGCAAAAACAGGAATGACTGAACACATCAAGTAAAAACACGCAAGCAAACCGAAGCCCGCAGATTTCTTCCGCAAATCAAATGGCATTTTATCCTCCGCTCCCTAATCGTACCAGTTTTGCATGCCTTTTGTCAATTTTACTTACACTAAAATATAACGCCGCATGAGACTCAAGAAGCCCACTAGAATCAAATTGAATAAAAATGTTAAAAATCAATTCACTGGAGGATTTTTTATGAGAGTGCTGAGGAATTGTTTTATTTGTGTTTTCCTTTTGAATTTTAATTTGGCTGCCTGCGTTTCTGCTCCTAAAAACGATTTTACCGGTACCATAACTCCAAACCGCTCGTGCTTGAATCCATTCAACCGACGGAATATGAAGTGGAAAGATTAATTAAGAATTAAGAATGCAGAATTAGGAATTATCTATTTCTTTAATTCTTCTGTGTATTCGCAATATGGGGCTGTTTTTTACCTATTCAAGGTTTAAAAGAAAATCAACAACACCAATAACAGTAAAACCGTTTTCATCCAGCATTTCTTTTACCGGACGGTTTATGATTAATATTTTTTTGATTTGATCATTAAGAAGAACAAAAGGCCTGATTTCTCGATTTTTTGTTTTGGTTTCCGAAATATTATCCGCAATCTGTAAATATAGTTTTTTAGTTCCCTTTGTTGCCATAAAATCAATTTCATAATTTTTGCGCACGCTCTTTCCATTTTTATCTTTTTCAACGGAATCAAAAGAACCTATGTTTACATTATAACCATTATAGACAAGTTCGTTATAGACAATTGTTTCCAAAAGGTGTCCCTCATCTGAATACATAAAATCCAGTTTTGCATTTCGTAGACCAGTATCACAGAAGTAGTATTTTCTTGTAGAATTGATAAAGTTCCGACCTTTTAAATCATATCGCCTGACTTGATTTATAATAAAGGCATCAAGAAATGCATCGATATAAGACGTTACTGTTTCCTTATCAATTTTTTCATGTTTTTTGGAAATGAATGTGTTTGCTATTTTTTCTGAATTCAACAGTTCGCCTGTAGAATCGGAAAGAATGGTACACAGTTCGTCAAGAGCCTCTGTTTTTCTGATCTTTTTCCGTTCAACTATATCTTTCAAGTACGTAGTTTCAAAAAGACTCTTAAGATATTTTTCTTTTTCATCCAAAGGTTTTAGTACTGCAAGAGGCATTCCCCCATGAAGCATATAATCATAGAAAATTTCCTGCTTACCCTGTCTGTTATTAGTTTTTGTACTCTCATAATCAAAATATTCTTTAAATGATAGCGGTGCCATGTGTATTTCAGTTGCCTTGTCGCGGAATTCTGTAACAATATCACTGGAAAGCATTTTTGAATTTGAGCCTGTAACATACAGATCAATATTTTTTTCATGAGAAAGTCCCAGCACAACATCAACAAAAGAAACGATTTCCCTGTCGCTGTCTTTGGCAAGAATTATTTTCCCCTCTGTCAGGTCTGGATTTACAATTGTGTAAACACGCTGAATTTCATCAAGAAACAAAAAGAACTTTTTGCGTTTGTCTTTTGTCAATTCCAGTATATGATGATTAAGTTCAAGGGGATTTCTGTATTTTGAATTTTTGGCATCATCAAGTTCAAGAATTATAATGCTTTCCGGTTTTTCGCCTGAAGAAATCAAATAATCATAAAACAATTCTTTTAGGAGAAATGATTTTCCGCAGCGACGAATACCTGTGATAATTTTTGGGAATCCATTCCAACGAGAATTTACAAGCTGATTCAGGTATTTAGGTCTCTGTATCATTCTAACCTCCTTTTTTGTAGAATTCTACATATTTTTCGATTAGATTATAATACGATTGAGACTTTCTGACAAGAGAAAAAAGAGTGAAATACAAGATACCGAACATGGAGTAAGCCACTTTTAAAACAGCGATTCCCCGGTCAAGCCGGAGAATGACGGCCATCAATTTGTGAGTTTTCCTCCCTATCTTTTCCCCAGAACCCATGTTATAATTTGTGGAAACAGGATGCATGACATTACACAAGAGATAAAAATGTCGAGCCTTCCAAGGAGACCGTATGAAAAATACCATACAAAATAATGGGAGGAGGTATAGAAGATTCCTAATCTTTGCCCTGCTCGTCCTAATCTCTTCAGTTTCTGTCTTTGCACAGAACGTTAAACCATACAAGCTAGACTTGAGCAAGTTTCCGGCATCAAACGAAAACAAGACCATAACATTCAACAAGAAAACCGGAAAGGTAACAATCGACAAACACGGTGATGTACGAGAGACGGTCTCTCTTTTCTACTGGCTCAATAATATGGATGTATCCGACTATAATGTCATAAGAATTAAATATGAGGCAACGGAAGGAATCGGGTTTTCGCTTCATGTCTCTTATCCTGAAGAGGCAGATTCTTATACTTGGTATGAAAGAGGCATTTACTGTCCTTCATATCTTACAGAGATGGTGTTCCCGATAACCGCATACCCAAAGCGTCTGGAAGGAATTATTATCGCTTCTCCCTGGGGTGCGAGTTCCTGCCAGTTTACCATAAAAGAAATTACTTTTGAAAAAGTCGATGATCCTGTTTACACAAATATTCATGCAACCGATGAAAAGCCTGTTGTTGATACCGCCACAAAAACAACGATTAATCCAAAAGCTGATGCATGGGATTTTGTTCCTAAGCTTGGTGTGGGTGCTCAATACTGGGCATTCAATGGAGAACCTACAAGAGAATTCGATTTTGGCTTTGATTTCTCCACCACCGGTTATCCAAAAGCAAGACGAAGAGAAAACTTTAAGAACCTTAGAAGCAAGGGTTTCAAGACCATAAGATTCCTTGTTAATCCTGGAGAACAATTTATTGACGACAAATATACACTGGATCCACGCTTTGTCAAAGAAGTTAAAGAACTTGTGGACATGGCAATAGAAGAAGATTTTTATGTCATTCTCTGCGGATTTTTCTGGGCATGGGAAGTAAGCCAGCCGGATTCAGTAAACAGACTGCACCCTGTCCGTTATGAAAGCGTCATTGTAAATGCAAAAGAGCAGAAGAGATCAGAGAAAGTGCTAAAGGCTTTCTGGACTCAGATAGGAACAGCATTCAACAATTCTTACGATGAGCATCTGATTTTTGAAACCATGAACGAGCCAGGTGACGACATTCATCCTCATGTTGAAGGGCATGACGGACCCATTGACCCGAACTGTTCTGTCTGCAAAAGTGACATCAAGATTGGAAACGGCTACAATCAGCTTATAGTCGATACAATCCGTGCAACCGGCGGAAACAATGCCAACCGCTTCATTATGGTGGCAGCATTTGGAAATCCCTGGGCAAGCTATTTTAAGATGCCAAAGGACAAATCAAAAAACAAGCTTATTCCAATCGCACATATTTACCCCCTTGGTGTTGAGAACAATATAAACATGCTTTATTCAGAGGGCATTAAAAAAATCGCTATTACAGATATTTTTGAGCAGATAGACAAGTGCTTTTTCAAAAAACATATCCCGTTCTACATCTCCGAGGTCAATGCACCACGTCAGGTTCCGATCATGGAAAGAATCAACATGATGAAGGATTTTATGGCAGAGGTAAAGAAGTCTGGACGTTCCTGCAACGTAAACCTTCATTTTAATCCAATCCCAGAGAAAGATGACTACTGGTGCTATTACAATACTCACACCGGCAAATGGAAGGATGAAGAGCTTATAAATACAGTTCTTTATGCCGAACAGGGAAAAGAATATCCCCTGAGCACTGAGTTTGTCAAAAAGAATACAGTTAAGGTTGAAAGCGTTGTTGGAAAAGAACTTCTGCCTGTGCCTCATCAGTTTGAATTCTGGAATGATATCAACATAAGTACTCTTACACGTGCCGTTCCTTCAAAGTATAAGCTTGAGCTTGTTGTTGAAAAAACAGGGCCTGACCCAAGACTCACCGTAAACTATATCGACGGCGACAAAAACTGGTGCTACCTTATCCCAGAAAACAAAAAGGTTCAGGGCGGCTCACTCGAAATCTATGACAACGGTAAAAGCAACAACATAATCCCAAAGGCTGAAAAGATTGTTGTCGGCATTACGGAAGAGTATTCACCGTACATCGAGTATCTTGGCCTTCACATAAACGGCAAGGATTGTCTTTTGAAGTCAGTAAAGGTGGTGGAATAAAACACGTCCGCAACAGGGAATGACAGCGGCGGCCATCAATTTGTGAGTTAAACACATTATCTTTTTCCCAAAACTCATGTTATAATTTATGGATATAAACATAAGGATGCATCAACCGCACCCAAGGAGACAGCATGAATAACATCATACAAAACAGACAGGGGTATAGGAAATTTTTGATTTCCGCCCTTCTCGTCTTAATCTCTTCAGTTTCTGTCTTTGCACAGAATGTTAAGCCGTATGTCGTTGACTTAAGTAAAATGCCTGCCGTAAATGACGACAAAACGGTGACTTTTAACAAGGCGACAAAAACTGTAACAATTACAGCCAACGGCAAGCTGCCAAATGGTGGCAGCAAAAATATTTATCTTTGGCTTAATAACCTTGATATAAGCAGTTACAACATTGCGCGCGTTAAGTACAAGGTTAATGGCGATTACGGATTCCTTTTTACCCTGGATTATAACGATACAAGCCTAGACTGGGCAGCCGATAAAACAACTTATTTTCCGTCATATCTTAATGAGATGGTTATTCCTCTTAAAAGCAACCAGAGAAAACTGACAGGAATTTCTGTAACAGGCACATGGCCACTTACTTATGAGCAGTTTATAATTGAGTCAGTTTCTCTTGAAAAAGTTGCAAATCCTGTAATGACAGACATTTATGCAAGCAACGAGCCGCCTGTAATAGACAAAGCTGCAAGCGGAAACTTTGATAACAAAATCACTGCGTGGGATTTTGTAAAGAAACTTGGCGTTGGTTTTCAATATTATCCTTTTGCTACTTGTGGAGAACTTGATGTTGGGATGGATTGTTTTCATACCTGTGGATTTAAAAAACCCTCTAAGGAGATAATTCATTTTATCAAGGAAAAAGGATTTAAGACAATCCGACTTCAAACATGTCCGAACGCAGGGCATCTTCTCGATGAAAACTATACTATTGATCCGCGCTATATTAAGGCATTAAAAGAAGTTGTTGACTGGATAATCGAAGAAGATATGTATGTTATTGTCTGCGGGTCTGTTCCTGAATTTTTGGAACTAAATGAATCCTTCCAAAAAAAAGTAAAAGAAAACGTCCATTTTAAAGCCTTGAGCGTAAGCGAAGATTATAAGAAAACTACAGAGGCTCTGCTAAAGGCAATTTGGAAGCAATACGCGACGGCCTTTAACAATTCTTACGACGAGCGTTTGATTTTTGAGACTATAAATAATCCGACACATATTTTTCACGAACATGCATGGGATCCAATAAACGACTGCGCTGTCTGCAAAAAAGACTATGCCATTATGAATGAGTACAACCAGATAATCGTTGACACAATCCGTTCCACAGGCGGAAACAACGCAAAGCGCTTTATCATGGTTGAAGGGCTTGGCGGAAAGTGGAAGAGTATAACAAACTCTCTTTTTAAAATGCCCAAGGACAAAACAAAAGACAGATTGATTCCTACCGCCCAGAAGCTTCCGATGGGCTTTACACTGAATCCAGGCCCCGGAGGATACGGCAGTAAAATTTATACGGAAGGCATTAGAAAACAAATAAACGCCATGTTTGACGCTCTTGATAAAATGTATTTCAAAAAGCACGTTCCTGTTTATCTTTCAGAAGTTTGCGGAGGTCCTTTGGGTATTCCGGTTATGGAAAGAATCAACTGCATGAAAGATTTTATGGCGGAAGTGACAAAAGATGGGCGGTCGTGCAACATAACCCTGCATCCTGCCGATGATTACCAAAATAAAACTTCCGATTTTGACCCTTGGAACATCAAATGGAATGAAAAGCCTGAATATTTCGATACGATTTTCTATGGAGCGCAAGGCAAGGAATATCCATTGAGCGCAGAATTTATCAAGAACAATGAAACAAAAGTTGAAAGCATTGTCGGCAAAAATCTTTTACCTGAACCTGT
>DBWR01000071.1:0-3534 GCA_002309305.1 Treponema sp. UBA1233
GCATCCCAATGGATTTCCTTCATCCTTATCAAATCGATTATGCCGTCAAAATCTCCTCCGGCACCAATCGGAATTTCCAGGGCCACGGTCTCGCACTTGAACTTTTCGCGGACGTCGTTCATTGCTCCGAAGAAATCCGCACCAATGCGGTCCATCTTGTTTACAAAACAGATTCTTGGGACGTTGAATTCATCGGCCTGCCTCCAAACCGTCTCCGTCTGGGGCTGAACCCAACCTACTGCGCAGATTACTGCAACCGCACCATCCAAAACACGGAGAGAGCGTTCAACTTCTGCCGTAAAGTCAACGTGGCCTGGAGTGTCAATTATGTTAATCTGATGGCCTTTCCATTCTGTGGTGATTGCGGCGGAAGCGATGGTAATTCCACGTTCCTGCTCCTGCTGCATGAAGTCCATTGTGGCCTGTCCATCGTCTATTTCGCCTATCTTGTGAATCTTTCCTGAATAATAAAGTATGCGCTCTGTTGTAGTGGTTTTTCCTGCATCAATATGGGCCATGATGCCAATGTTTCTCATCTTGTTCAACATAATAATTGTCCTTAAAAGTCAAATTCTTTTACCGGGATATTATAGAGGAAAAAAACAATAATCACAATAGGGCAGGGAGAGTGGGGGACAGATAAGTTTTTCATATATACTTTAACCTCGCCAAGTATATACCTTAGCCGACTAAAGTATATACTTTAATCAAGGATGATATATATGTAGAGACACTTTCTCAAAAATCCATATAAGCAATACCTAGGCCATACAGAAATGCCTTATCATCAATATATCTGATAACTAAAAAAATATGGTACCAATCACTTGAACCTTCCAGTTCTGGCTCAATAAAAACATCAACCAGTACTGAATCTTTAGGGAATGGAGATAAAAGAATTGAAACGCTGTAATCCTCATATATGTAATCCCTTTCAACAATAGCATTTGTTTTAATCTCTGAGACTCTGCTTAATTTAAATGAGAAAAACTGATCGAATATTTTTTTATTTGTATAAGGGAAAAATTCCCCTGGAGCTGAAAAATAGAGGTTATGGATAGTATTGTCTTCATTGATTTTTGCCACTTCTTCTTTGGATATGGTAAAATCTAAAGGTGGATAGAAAATAGCCTCTGTAGAAATCATCAAACCAGCTTCTTCATCAATACAATCAGAAAGTCCTTCAAAATCCTGGTTTACGATTAACTTCCATATTCTCAACCCTTCTTTTGAAACCTTGTCTAAACTATCTTCATTTAATGAAAAAGATTTTTCAGTTTCTTTTTTTTCTATAACCTGTGCCTCTGCATTCTTTGTTTCTTGTATGTTTTGATTTGTTTCAATTACCTTAGTTTCTGCATTCGTTATTTCTTGTAGATTTTGATTTTTCTTGCAAGAAAAAAGCATCATTGTGACAAGTAAAATTATGACCACTTTACTCATTACCTATACCTCCAAGTTTTTCCATTTCTACTTTAACTTTTTCTTCCAAAGTCTTGAGTTTCTCCGTCGATTCATTGATAAGCGCCTCTGGTTGAGTAGCTGATTCAGCAAATATTGAATTCATGAAGAAGAGCGTTAACGCCAATAATATAATTTTTTTTCATATCAATAACCATCCTTCAAAATTTCCCAGAATTCAGAAAAGGTTTTTCCCTCCATCCAAGTTTAGATTTAATTATTCTTGCTGTCAACTCTTGCAATTCGCTTTTTATTGCCCTTTTTGCTTCGAGCAATCACCTCCTGCCTTGTTCTCGCACCCTTGTCAGGAAGCTACTTGGCGGTAGATTTTAAATCGAACATGAATTATAATCGCTTATCATGCTAAAGACTCTATTTGAATTATTCATCACGTTTTTTAAGATTGGGGCGGTCACTTTTGGTGGCGGATATGCCATGCTGCCGTTTTTGGAAAGGGAACTTGTGCAAAAGAAAAACTGGTCTACAAGCGAAGACCTGCTTGACTATTATGCGATTTCTCAGGTGACTCCGGGTGTCATCGCCGTTAATGTCTCAACTTTTGTCGGATATAAAAAGGCTGGGGTAGTTGGAGGCATTTTTGCAACTTTGGGGATGGTAACTCCCTCGCTGATCATAATTTCAATTATTGCCGTCTTCATCCAGAACTTTGAGCACATCGTCTGGGTTCAAAAGGCCCTTGCGGGAATAAATGTTGCCGTGGCGGCCCTCCTGACTTATGCTGTGGTAAACTTTGCCAAAAAGACAGTCAAGAAATGGTGGCATGTGATTTTTTACCTTGCTTCATTCTGCCTGATGTATTTCCTCAAGGTGAATACTGTGATCATCGTGGTTTCAGCTGCCGTACTTGGAGTCCTTATTGTTTGGTTAAGTGGCGGATTCAAAAAAGTTGAAATGGTAGATGCAAAAAAAGAGGATGAAAAATGATGAACGATTTGTTTGGACTATTACAGCTTTGGGCGATTTTCTTTTACGTCGGACTTTTTGCAATAGGCGGAGGTCTTGTTGCCGCAACATTCATGCAGCAGATCCTAGTGGAAAAAATGGGCCTCATCTCCCTTGAAAAATTCTACAGCATGCTTGCAATCTCGGAAAGCACACCGGGACCCATTGGAATAAACATAGCGACTTTCTGCGGTACAGAGCTTTACGGCCCCATAGGCGGAATCATTACGACATTGGGAGAGATAACTCCATCCCTCATAATAATAATGCTTGTGGCGCGGTTTTTCAGCAATTTCCAGAAAAGAAAGGGGGTTCAGGCGGCTTTTGAGGGAATAAGGCCTGCTACTTCGGGAATGGTTCTGGTTGCGATGATGAACGTCCTTTTGCTTGCCCTGTTCAACATTCCGGCATTCATGGCATCACATTCCGTCGGAGACCTTTTCAAGTGGAAGTCACTGATTTTCTATGCCCTTTCGCTGCTTGCCCTGTTTGGAATCAAAAAAATGCATCCTGTGTTTGTAGTATTCTTTGGAGCGATATTTGGCATAATTTTTCTGTAAGTTTACAACTTGAATATATTTGTTCTTTGTGTTATAATAAGTTAAGGATGTATTATTGGCATCTTTTCATTATTATAACATAAACAAAAGGTTTAGAAATGGTTTATACAGATACTAGGAATAAAAAAGTTTCCGTTGACTTTAAGACAGCCGTAATCAATGGCATGAACGCTTCTACCGGAGGACTCTATATCCCGGTGGAATATCCGAAACTTCCAGCTACATTTACATGCCGCACCCCAGAGCCTTCTTTCCGTGAAGTGGCTTTTGAAATGGCAAAACCCTATGTTGAGGGTGAAATCCCTGATTCAGACCTTCAGGGCATCATACAGGACTGCTATCCGTTTTTGTCTCAGGTGGTTCCGATAGATCCAGTCAGCTATGTTCTTGAACTTTTCCATGGTCCGACTTGTGCCTTTAAGGATTTTGGCGCACGTTTCATGGCACGTGTAATGTCATATTTCAACCGCGGAGAAAAAGACAACCTGCACATTCTTGTTGCTACATCTGGTGACACAGGTTCTGCAGTAGGTAGCGCATTCCACAATGT
>DBWR01000071.1:3559-52654 GCA_002309305.1 Treponema sp. UBA1233
CAGGAAAAACAGCTTTCAACCTTTACAGGAAATGTCCGTGCACTTCGTGTCGCAGGCACATTCGATGACTGTCAGAAGCTTGTAAAGACTGCATTTACCGATAACGGACTCAGAAAGAAATTCAGGCTTTCTTCTGCCAACTCAATCAACATTTCTCGCCTTTTGCCACAGAGTTTTTATTACATGTATTCTTCTCTTGTCGTAAAGAACCGCATTCCATACGACAGCAAGATAGATGATCCGGCAATCATTGTAATCGTTCCAAGCGGAAACTTCGGAAACCTTACCTCAGGCCTTATTGCCCGCGAGATGGGTGCCCCGATTACAGGTTTTGTCGCCGCAACCAATTCAAACCACACGGTTCCTGACTGGATTGCTTCCGGTGAATATGAGGCTCGTCCTTCTGTTCCGACTTTGAGCAATGCCATGGACGTAGGTGCTCCAAGCAATTACGAAAGAATCAAGGCCATGTATACTCTTGACGAAGTTCGCTCACTGTTTGCCTCTTACTGGACTGACGACGAAGGTACATTGAGTGCCATCCGCGGCTGCCATGACAAGACAGGTTATGTCATTGATCCACATGGTGCAGTTGCATGGAAGGCATGGAATGACATCAGGCTTGGTGGAATGGAAAAACTCATTGCCGGTGAAAAGGGAAATCCTTCAAAACCTGGACTTACACCAAACATTCCTTCATGGGGACAGGCTGTTGTCGATAAAAAGGCTGTGGGCATTATCTTGGAAACTGCACATCCTGCAAAATTCGGTTCAACTGTAGTCGATGCAATCGGTCGTGAGCCAAGCATTCCCGATAGACTTGAAAAAGTAATGTCACTTCCTGACCGTTCAATACCGATGGAAAATGATTACGGCAAGTTCAAGGAATTCTTGACTTCAACCTTTTAGTCGTTTTTAAAATACAATATTTCAATCTACATGTTTGCATAAGTCTGCACGGAATCTTCAAGATGTTCAATCTTTATTCCGGCCTGTGCAAACATATTCATTGAATCCTCTTCGTCATGATAATGCTTTTCACAAACCACACGCTTGATGCCACAGTTTATGATGAGCATGGCACATGTCCTGCATGGAGTCATCTTGCAGTAAACTGTAGCACCGTCTATGGAGATACCCCGTTTTGCAGCCTGACAAATGGCATTCTGTTCCGCATGTACGGTACGCACGCAGTGTTGGGTTATTGAAGAATCAGCATGAATCATTTTGCGCATCAAGTGTCCGACATCGTCACAATGGGGGAGTCCTGCCGGGCTTCCTACATAACCGGTAACCAAAATCTGATTGTCCCTTGCTATGACACAACCGCTTCTTCCACGGTCACAGGTGGCGCGTTTTGCAATTGTCCTTGCAACTTCCATGAAGTATTCGTCCCAAGTCGGGCGTTCGTAGTTTTCTGAATTTGTTTCTTCGCTCATATCAATCCTTAAAGAAAGGACTGCACGAATTATATCCGCACAGTCCCTATGTCATGTAAATAGTTAAAAAGCCTTATCCGGTTACTTTACCGCTTCAAAAATAATGTCGGCGATAAAGATGATGGCAAGAATCCATGTAACTACAGATACGTTCTTTGCCTTCTTTCCTGCTACCTTGCAGATTACATAAGAGATGATGCCCCATGCGATTCCCTTTGAGATTGAGTAGGCGAATGGCATTACCATGATAGTGATGAATGCAGGAATTCCTTCTGTCGGATCTGTAAAATCAATTCCGGTAACAGACTTCATCATCAGGTATCCTACAAAGATAAGGGCTGGTGCAGTTGCTGCCGCAGGAATGATTGCGAATACATCGTTGAAGAAGAGTGCGAGGAGGAAGAAAATTGCTGTGACAACTGAAGAAAGTCCTGTACGTCCGCCTGCCGCCACACCAGAAGAGCTTTCTACAAATGATGTGACTGTAGATGTACCAAGACATGCACCTGTTACGGTTCCAACTGCATCAGAAAGGAGGGCACCCTTTGCATTGACGATGTTTCCGTCCTTGTCCTTGAGGTTGCCCTGTTCAGCAATACCCATGAGTGTTCCCAAAGTATCGAACATATCGGTAAAGAGGAATGTAAAGAAGATTACGACAAACTTGCCGAATACTGCTCCAGAGAAGCTGCCTGTAACAGGATCGATTGCGATTCCCTTGAAGTCAAACTGGAAGAAGTATGGTGAATCCGGTTTAGAAATGAGCCTGAAGTTTTCAGGGATGTGGGTTACTCCAAACGGAATGCCGATGAGAGTTGTAATTGCAATACCAATAAGGATGGCACCAGGAACTTTAAGTATGTAGAGGATGATTGTGATGATGAGTCCGATTACTGCAACAAGAGCTGCAGAGTGCTGGAGGTCAAAGTTCACGAAGCCTATGAGTGTACCAGTGTCACCGCTGACGATACCTGCGTTTGCAAGACCGATGATTGTGATGAAAAGGCCGATACCGACAGAAACTGCCTTTTTGATTGAGTTTGGAATTGACTTTATTATTGCTTCCCGGATACCAACGATAGAAAGAATGATAAAGAGAACACCTTCAAGCAAAACTGCTGTAAGTGCAAGCTGCCATGAACAGCCCATGCCAAGGACAACAGAGTATGTAAAGAATGCGTTTAATCCAAGACCTGGGGCAAGTGCAACTGGAAGATTGGCGACAAATGCCATGACCAGTGTTGCTATTGCAGAAGAAATGGCTGTAGCTGTAAAGACTTTACTCCATACCATTCCTGTTCCATCTGCAAGGATACTTGGGTTCAGAGCCAGAATGTATGCCATCGCCAGGAAGGTGGTGATACCGGCTACAATTTCACGGCTTACTGTTGAGCCGCGCTCTTTGATTTTAAACATATAAATCCTCCTAAAGGGAATGTCCGTTAAGTTTGCGTCTTGCTTTGCCTTTTAGACACCCCCAAAATCATTATACAATATCAGAAAAAAATTTGCCACCCTATGTTGACACAACTGAATAATTTTGCTATATTTTTGTTAACATTTTAACTTATATTAAGATGGGGCCACGCAAAGGGCTCCTTTTTTGTTATTAGAGGGCGGACTGAATCCGCAGGGGTTTTTGTTGAATTATACTTCGACTGACACAATTCCATATTTTAAGGAATGTGACGCGGCTGCAAAAAAGCTTGGTTACATTCTTGTCGAACTTCAGGTTGTTCCGCAGAAAGGAAACTATCATATTTCTGCTGTCATAGCATCGTCAGATTCAAAAACAGATATCGGCGTGTCGGACTGTGCAAAGGTGCATAGGGCACTTCAGGATCTCTTGATATCACTTTTAAAAACTGATGAGGATTCCGTATACATGGAAGTAAGCTCTCCCGGAATGGAGCGCAACATAAAGAATGCGGCGGAGTTTTCCTTCTTTAAGGGCAGGGAAATAAGGGTGTGGGATAAAACCAAGACAGATTGGGTTCCCGGCATAATACACGATTCTGATACACAGTCGTTGACATTGGAAACAGAAGGCGGCGAATTATTAAACGTTGCCTATGAAAATATAGCAAAAGCAAAATTTATTCATTTATAGGGAGGCTTGATATGTCAGAAATGGCAAATGCAATCCGCGAACTGGCAGAAGCAAAGGGTATCAGTGAGGATTCAGTCAGGCAAACAATTGAGAATATGATTAAGGCGGCCTACAAGCGTACTTATGGAACGGCCGACAACTGTATCGTGAAGTTTCCGGATGACATGTCTGATGTTTTGGTTTATTCACGCAAGACTATTGTTGATGGTGTTTATGATCCGTCACAGGAAATTGAGCTTGATGAGGCCCTTGAGTACAATCCTGACTCTGCAGTGGGTGATGAAATCGACATTCTGATTGATCCGAAGACATTCAACAGAACTGCAGTTTCAACAGGAAAGCAGACTGCACATCAGGCTTTCAGCGAAAATTACAAGGACAATCTTTACAACGAATACAAGGATAAGGTTGGACAGATCATCATCGGTTACTACCAGAGGGAACACAACGGAAACATTTATGTTGACCTTGGAAAAGTTGAGGGTGTCATGCCGTCAAAATTCCAGAGCCCGCGCGAAGTTTACGACAAAAGCAACAACCGCATCAAGGCTCTTATCGTAGACATAAAGAAAACTTCATCCGGCATCCAGCTTGTACTTAGCCGTTCAGATCCAAAACTCGTAGAAAAAATCATCGAGCTTGACGTTCCGGAAATCGGTGACGGTACTGTTGGAATCCACAAGGTTGTACGTGAACCGGGTTACAGGACAAAGGTTGCCGTTTATTCAAACAAACTTGATGTGGATCCGGTCGGAGCATGTGTCGGTCTTAAGGGAACCAGAATCCAGAGCGTCATTCAGGAACTTGAAGGCGAAAAGATTGACGTTTTGCGCTATGACGAAGATCCCCACATTTTCATCAAGAATGCCCTTTCTCCTGCAGAAGTAAAACAGGTTGTCATACTTGATGCAGACAAAAAAGAAGCTCTTGCAATTGTACCTGACAGTCAGTTCTCACTTGCCATCGGAAAACAGGGACAGAACGTTCGCCTTGCAAACAGGCTCTGCGACTGGAACATCGACGTCAAGACAGAAGAACAGGCTGCTGAAATGGATCTTACGGAAATTGACACAAGAAAAGCTGCGGAATCCCTTTTCCAGGACAATCAGGAAGAATACGAGGAAATCTCTACAGTATCCCAGCTGCCTGGTGTTGACCAGAGGGTTGCACAAATCCTTAAGGAAGCAGGCATAGACGACATAGAAGACTTTATCGAAGCTGTTGACAACGGTTCCGTAAAGAATATTGAGGGTATCACAGAAACCGACATTGAGGCCGTGAACACGATTATCAGTGAGAATGTTCAATTTGAGGAAGAGGAAGCTGAAGAAAGTTCCGTTGCCTCAGAGAGCACTCAGGAAGAGGAAGAATATCTCTGTCCTGAATGTGGCGCAAAGATAACGCTGGATATGACTCATTGTCCAAAATGCGGCGTTGAATTAGTATTTGAGGAAAATTAAGGAATAAGATTGTATGGCGGATGAATCAGAAAAAAAGCCTAGTGCTGTGTTGATTAAGAAATCAGAAAATCAGAATGCACAGACAGCCCAGACTGCTCAGCCAAAGAAAAAGGTTGTGGTTGTTAAGCGTAAGACATCTTCTCTAGCGGCTCAAAAGGAGCAAAAAAAAGACATTCATGTTGTGGCTAAAAAGGCGACTGAATCATCCGCTAAGACAGAAGATAGTGCCGCCCCAACAAAAGCATCAGCTCCAAAAGCTCATGAGGCCGCAACTCAGGGTGAGGAAAAGGCCAGTGACTCTCCAGTTGTAAAACCAAGAGAATCAACGTTTGAGCTTAATTCCACACGTCCAAACGTCAAGGCGGGAAATCTTAGTGGAAATCCAAAAAACCGCTATGGTGGAAAACGTGAAGGAAACGGCTTTACAGGTGCTCAGGCACGCGAAGGATATCAAAATCGAGAAAGGGAAAACCGTGGAGCTTTTGGTAACCGTCAGGGTAATGCCGGTCAGCGCGGTAATTTTGCAGGCGGCCAGCGACAGGGTGGCTTTGCCGGTGGTCAGAGGGGCAATAATGCCGGTGGCCAGCGACAGGGCGGCTTTGCAGGTAGTCAGCGCGGTAATTTTGCCGGCGGTCAGGGCAGGACAGGAGCTGGACAGGGAAGGCCTGGATTCAATCAGAGGTCTGGAACTCCAGTACCACGTCTTGGATTTGGTGCGGGAAAAGGTGGCTTTAATGATGCCCCTGCAATTTCCGGCAACAAGGCTCCTGCAAAAAAACAGTTCAAGGGTAAAAAACAGGTATACAACCGAAAGGATCAGGAACAGATATTTGATGAGGAAGAGCTCTATCAGAACAAGAAGAAAGAGACTACTCCGGTAAACGCAGTTCCAGAAAAAATCGACATCATGGAAACAATCACTGTGGCGGATCTTGCAAAGAAGATGAACCTCAAGGCAAGTGAAATCATCGCCAAGCTGATGAAAGAAGGCATGATGGTAACGATTAACCAGAGCATTGATGCCGATACAGCGGAAATCATTGCATCAGAATACAACTGTCAGGTTCACCGCATTTCGCTTTACGAAGAAACAGTCATCGAAAGTGATGAGGGAAGTTCTGAAGGAGAACAGATCAGACCTCCGATTGTTACTGTCATGGGTCATGTTGACCACGGTAAGACTAAAACTCTTGATGCCATCCGCAATACAAATGTTGTTGCAGGTGAAGCCGGTGGTATTACCCAGAAGATAGGTGCTTATCAGGTAACGACTCCAAAGGGTGTAATTACATTCCTTGATACTCCAGGTCACGAAGCATTCACTATGATGCGCGCTCGCGGTGCCCAGATTACAGACATTGTTGTTCTTGTTGTCGCAGCAGATGACGGTGTCATGCCTCAGACATTGGAAGCAATCAACCATGCAAAAGATGCTAAGGTTCCGATTATTGTTGCAGTTAACAAAATCGATAAGCCGGAAGCAAATCCGGAACGTGTAATGACCCAGCTTTCTGAACTTGGACTTACACCGGAAGCATGGGGTGGGGACACTCAGTATGTAAACATTTCCGCATTGAAGCGTGAAGGTATAGATGATCTTCTTGATGCAATCCTTATACAGGCAGAAATGCTTGAGCTTAAGGCCCAGTATGACTGTCGTGCCGAAGGTAAGGTTATTGAAAGCCGTGTTGATCAGGGACGTGGTGTAGTTGCATCAGTCGTAGTTGAACGCGGTACATTGAGGACGGGAGATCCTTTTGTTGCAGGAATTTATTCCGGTCGTGTTCGTGCTATGTTTGACGACAGGGGAAACAAAATCAAGGAAGCTTCTCCATCAGTTCCTGTAGAAGTTCTTGGAATTGAAAACATGCCGAATGCCGGTGATCCATTCCAGGTTACGGAAACAGAAAAGGATGCACGTGCATTTGCCGCTAAGAGGCAGGAGCTCAAGAGGTTCGAGGATGCCAAGGCATTCAAGAAGGTTACGCTTGACAACCTCTATTCAACAATCGAACAGAAGGAAATCAAGGAATTCAAGGTCATCATTAAGGCAGACCTTCAGGGTTCAGCAGAAGCCCTCAAGACCTCACTTGAAAAACTTTCCACAAAGGATATCAGGCTTTCTGTCATTCACTCAAGCGCAGGTGCAATCAACGAAAGCGACGTATCACTTGCAGCCGCAGACGACAATGCGATCATCATCGGATTTAACGTTCGTCCGACACCCAAGGCAAAAGCTCTTGCCGAACAGGAAAAGGTCGAAATCCGCAAATACAACATCATCTACAAGTGTGTTGAAGAAATCACTGCCGCCATGGAAGGTATGCTTCAGCCCGATACCAAAGAGGAAATCACTGGTATGCTCGAAGTACGCAATACCTTCAAGGTTCCGAAAATCGGTGTCATTGCAGGATGTTACGTTACCGACGGTGTCATCAAAAAGACAAGCAGCGTAAACGTCATCCGCGACGGTGTTGTAAAATATACCGGAAAAATTGCATCCCTCAAGCGCTTTAAGGAAGATGCCAAGGAAGTCAAGTACGGTTACGAATGTGGTGTCGGTATTGAAAACTGGCAGGACCTTCAGATTGGCGATCAGCTTGAGGTATTTGAATTTGTTGAGGTTGCAAGAAAACTTGGACAGACTCTGGTTGACGAAAAGGCCGAGATGGAAAAGCGCAATGCAGCTCAGAATGCGGCACAGAATGTTGAGGTTCAGGAATAAAAGATGGGACAGTACAGGCTTCAGCGTTTGGGCGAACAGCTGCGTGAAGAAATTGCTACAATGCTCATGACGGGGCAAATCAAGGATCCCAGGGTAAGTGGCTTTCTTTCGATTAACCGAGTGGAAGTTGCCGGGGATCTTGCCTATGCCAAAGTATATGTCTCTTCTTTTATGGACGACAACTCCGTAAAACTGGGTGTAAAAGGTTTGCAGAATGCGGCCGGTTACATTCAGTCAACAATAGCAAAAAAGCTTTCAATCTATAAATTCCCAAAACTGACTTTTATCGCAGACTTCAGCATGAAAGAAGGCTACAAGATGGTTCAGACATTAAAGGAATTGGAAAAACAGGATGAAGAAAACGAGCAAAAATCCTAAGTCTTCCATTACCGGAATAATGCCCTTTACCAAAACTCCAGGCCTTACAAGTTTTTCTTCGTTGTGGAGCATAAAGCATGCGCTGAATACGGATAAAGTCGGTCATACCGGTACTCTTGATTCATTTGCCGAGGGACTTCTTGTTGTCCTTACAGGAAGCCTTACCCATCTTGTTCCGCACATAACAGAATTTACAAAGACATATCAGGCAGTAGTCTGTTTTGGAAAGGAAACTGATACTCTTGACCCCACAGGTAACTTTATTAAAGATGCCGTGGCTCCTGATTGCGAAAGCCTTAAGGACATCCTCCCTTCATTCAAGGGTGCATTGCTCCAGGTACCTCCTGTTTACAGTGCAATTCATGTCAACGGAAAAAGAGCATCAAATGCGGCTAGGGGCGGTCAGGAAGTCAAGCTTGAAAGCCGTCAGATTTTCATCTATGACCTGTCATTAAAGGATTTCCGCGAGGCAACTGCCGATGATCCGTGCTCCTATGCGCTTCTTGAAATTACTTGTTCAAAGGGAACGTACATCAGGGCTCTGGCAAGGGACATTGCAAAATCTCTTGGTTCCTGCGCATACCTTTGTGCCCTGCGTCGTACCCAAGTGGGACCGTTTAAACTGGAAGATGCGGCATGCTATTCAAGTTTAAAGCCGTTTACAATCCAGAACGGAATCGAAAACGCAGAATACTTTTTTTCACGCACAAAGCAGTTTGAAAACGAAAAGCCGGAAAAAAAACATGTTGTCGACAGTGATGAAACTGTAGCCGACATACAGAGCCATCTTTTGAGCTTTACTCCAGAAATCGCCTCATTGTGTGGCTTCAGGTCAGACAGGCTCAAATCTGAGTTTGAATCAAGCTATCTTAACGGGCGTCCGCTTAAGCCAAAAATGTTCAGCTGGATATCCGAGTCCCCTCAGGAAGAAAAATCACCATATTTCAACGGAAAGGAAATAGCGGTTTTTTACGAGGACGGTTCTTTTGCAGGAATGATGGTTCAGGAAGATTTCAAGCTTTCCTACGGTTTTGTGGTACCAAAAGAAAAAGCAGCTGGAAAAATGAAGGTTTTCACATGGAAGCAGATTATGGACGGTGCTTTCCCTGTTGAATGGATCAAAAAGGGCACTGCAATCTCTGTAGGAAGTTTTGACGGCTTGCATGCGGGCCACCAGAAGCTTTTGGAAGCCATTCTGGATGCAAAACCTCTTATTCCTGGAATAATCACGTTCAAATCGTCCTACAGGGCTTCTGATGAAGGTTATCCCGGAGACATACTTACAGCAAGGCAAAAAATCGAATCTCTAGAAAATAAGAACCTTTCTTTTGCCATACTCATTGACTTTTCTCCCGATTTCAGTAGAATAGATGGTAATACTTTTGTTGAGTTGTTGTGCTCCAAATGTGGACTTTCCCTATTGGCGGAAGGCAGGGACTTTCGATGTGGATACAAGGGAACGATGGACATAGAGCACCTCAGGATGGCTTCAAAAACAAAGGGTTTTGATTTGCTTGTAGTGGATGACGTAATGGTTCAAGGAGCCCGTGCCAGTTCAAGCAGGGTTCGTGAGGCTATTGCGGATTCAGATTTTGCTGAAGTACAAAAGCTTTTATTAAAACCTTTTTCGTATGATGCACTGGATTTGACTTTTGAACAGGGGTCAGATACTCAAGAAGAGATGAACTGGTTCAAGGCATGCCGTAAAACCAAACAGATACTTCCAAAGGACGGCTCATATGATGTGGTCGTTCATTACGAGGATTTGGTTCTGCATACAAGCTGCATGATACAGGACGAAGACATCTCTCTGCTTTTGCCCACTCAAAATGTGGCGGATAAAGTAAGGGAGATTCAATTTATCGGGCAACGCTAATGTTGTTTTGCAATTCCGGGAGTAAGAGATTGCCCTCGGGTTTACTTTTCAACATGGTAATAAAATTAAAGGAGTAAGTTATGGCACTTACAAAAGAAACGACGACTTCAATCGTCAGCAAGTTCGGTGCAAACGCAAATGACACCGGCAACACAAGAGTTCAGATTGCACTTCTTTCTGAACGCATCAAGGAATTGACCGCTCACTGCAAGGCTTTCCCGAAAGACACAACAGCTTCACGTGGTTTGCTCAAGGCAGTAGGTCAGAGGCGCAAGATGCTCAAATACATGCAGCGCACCAACCTTGAAGGATACCGCAGCCTCATCAAAGAGCTTGGAATCCGCAAATAAGCTGATGAACGGCAGCCTGTTCTTTGTCACTGATAAGGACAGGATGCCGTTTATGTTTTATGGCACCGTAATCATGCGGTTCTGGACGACCGGCTGTTCAAACGGCTTGTCCTAGAGTTTATTAAACCAGAAAAGAAGGAAAGAATGGTAGAAAGAGTAACAAAGATGATCGGCGACACAGAGCTGATCCTTGAAACAGGCAAAATTGGAAAGCAGGCAAACGGATGCGTTTATGCCCAATTTGGTGGAACGGCAGTTATTGCCACGGTTTGTGCATCAAGTGAAGCAAAGGAAGGACTTGATTTTGTTCCTGTAACAGTTGATTACAATGAAAAATTTTATGCCGCCGGAAAAATCCCAGGTGGTTTTGTAAAAAGGGAAGGCCGCCCGAAGGATAAGGAAATCTTGGTGAGCCGTCTTATTGACCGCCCTATGCGTCCCTTGTTCTATCCGGAATTCGGTCGTGAACTTCAGATTGTTCCGACTTGTGTTTCCGTTGACGGTGTTAATCCTCCGGACATTCTCGCTGTAATTGCGGCATCTGCTGCAGTTACAATCAGTGACATCCCATTCCAGGGACCAGTTGCCGGTGTGCGCGTGATTTATTCAAACGGTGAATACATCCTTAATCCGACATACAGTCAGATTGAAAAGGCTGAATTGGAAATTGTTGTTGCAGGTACCAAAGACGGATTTACCATGGTAGAAGGTGGTGCTGATGAAGCAACAGAAGAAATAATGCTTGGAGCACTTGAAAAGGCACAGGGCTTTATCCGCGACATGTGTATCCTTCAGGAAGAACTCAAGGCTAAATGCGGCAAGGAAAAACTTCCGCTTGTTCCTTCAACTGCTGTACTCAACAACAAGGAAGCCATCGAAGCCGAAGCAAAACCGCTTATGCTCGAGGCATGTTTCCAGAAGGGAAAACAGACACGTGGAAATGCAGTACACGATGTAAAGGCAAAGATTGCAGAAAAGTATGCTGAGCAGCTTGAAGACGAAACACAGAAAAAGCTCTTTGACGCACTCTTTGACGACATCCAGTACAGGCTTTTACGCCAGAGCATTCTTGAAAAGGGTGTTCGTATTGATGGCCGCGGAACAGAAGAGATTCGTCCTATAACATGCGAAATCAACGTTTTGCCACGCCCACACGGAAGCGCTTTGTTTACCCGTGGTGAGACACAGTCTCTTGCAGTTACAACACTTGGAACCGCAATGGACGAACAGGTTTATGATGACATTGAGGGAGATCGCAGCGAAAACTTCATCTTGCACTACAACTTCCCGCCATATTCAGTTGGTGAGGTAGGAAAGCTTACCACAGGACGCCGCGAAATCGGACATGGAAACCTTGCACGCCGTTCACTTGCCCCAATGATTCCTTCAAGGGAGGAATTCCCATATACAATCCGTGTTGTTTCTGAAATCATGGAATCAAACGGTTCTTCTTCACAGGCTTCAACATGCGGTGGATGTCTTTCACTTCTTGCCGCCGGTGTTCCAATGAAGAAGATGGTTGCAGGTATTGCAATGGGACTCATCACAGAAGGTGATGAACAGAATCCATACAAGAAATACGCAATCCTTTCTGATATTCTTGGAGAGGAAGATCACCTTGGAGACATGGACTTTAAGGTAGCTGGTACCCGCGACGGTATTACAGGCTTCCAGATGGACATTAAGATTGCTGGTGTTTCAATGGACATCATGCGCAAGGCTCTTGCACAGGCAAAGGCTGGACGCAACCACATCCTCGACATCATGGAAAAGTGCATCAACAAGCCTCAGGAAATTTCTGCATTTGCACCAAAGATTGACACGCTCAAGATTCCTGTAGATAAAATCGGAGCTCTTATCGGTCCTGGTGGAAAGAACGTAAAGGCACTTTGCGCACAGTATGGCGTTACAATCAACACAGAAGACGATGGAACCGTTACAATTTACGGAAAGACAGGCTCTTCAACTGATGCCGCCAAGAAAGCCGTAAAGGCAATCTGTGAGAATCCTGAGCCAGGAACAATCTACAACGGTACCGTAAAGAGAATCATGGATTTCGGTGCATTCGTTGAGATTCTCCCGGGAAAAGAAGGTCTCTGCCATATCTCAAAGCTTTCACGCCAGAGGGTGGAAAAAGTTACCGATGTACTTAAGGAAGGTCAGGTTATTCCTGTAAAGCTTCTTGACGTTGACAAGGTAGGTCACTTGAACCTGTCTTATATTGACGCTCTTGAAGAACAGGCAAAAAAATAAGCTGAATTCTTTGAATCTATAATTTATTAACGACGGCATATTGTCTTTATGACTCCATTATAATGGCAGTATGCCGCTCTTGTTTTAAAAAGATGGGTAAAAAAACTGTACTTAAAAACAATGTTGTCCTCATAAGTGAATACATGCCTCATTCACATAATGCCGCCATTGGATTCATGTTTTCAGTAGGCTCAAGGCATGAAAAGCAAACGGAGCGGGGAATCAGCCATTTTTGCGAACACATGCTCTTTAAAGGGACTTCTTCCAGAAAACGAAGGGACATAGTCTATGCTTTTGACAAAATGGGTGGATTGGTAAATGCCTTTACGGAAAGGGATGACGTGTTCATGTATTCGGTTTTGCCTTCAAGTCCCGAAAACATAAGTACTGCAGTTGAAATCCTTTGCGACATGACACAAAACTGCATTTTCCCAGCTGATGAAATTGAAAAGGAACGTGCTGTAATTCAAAACGAAATCTCTGCTGTGGAAGATGACATTGAAGAATCTTCCATCGACCAGCTTGCAGACTTTATATGGCACAATCAGGATCTTGCACAAACTATAACAGGTACTGTTGATGATGTCGGGTCAATTACCAGGGAACAACTTTTTGACTGGTATGAAAAGTACATTAAAAACGGCCCCCTGACTGTCTTTATAAGCGGCAAATTTGATTTTGAAACAATCATTTCCATGCTTGAAAAATTACCCGATAGGAAAATTCTTGACTGCAGTTTTAATGCAAAATTCTGTTCAGGATTTAAATCAAAAAAATCCCGCTTTAATCAGGTTCAGCTCTATTATATGTATCCCCTTAAAATGCCGCTTGACATAAGGCTGTATTATACTCTTTTGGTATTAAATGCCCTGTTTGGGGACACAATGACCAGCAGGCTTTTTGAGCATCTTAGGGAAGACAGGGGGCTTTGCTATTCGGTCTACAGCTTCATGTCATGTTATTCTGACACCGGAGTTTGGGGTGCGTCTGTCTCATGTGATTCAAAGCAAACACAAATGGTTTTGGATTGCCTTAAAAAAGAATTTGAGCTTCTGTGCACAAAAAACGTTTCTGATGAAGAAATCTCTCTTGCAAAAGAACATCTTTGCGGTGAAGAACTGATGGGATGCGATGATGTTGAATATGTGATGAAAAAACTCCAGAGGCATTATCTAATGTCACTTTCACTTTTAGACACACAAGAGACTGTTAGTACTATACGCTCCATAGAAAAAAATGATATTATAAAGTATGTTGAAAGCAACATAATGAATATTGAACCCGCGGTTTTTGTATACGGGAAAAAGGCTGTCAGGGATTTTATTTTATAACGGAGGAAATCATGCAGACTGTTAAAATACCATGCAAATCAGAAGGGGGAGCTGTTCTTCCTGTATATAAAACATCTGGAGCGGCAGGAGCTGACGTATGCGCTCATCTTGAACAGCCTGTAACAATTCAAAAGGGTAGTTCTGCCCTTATTCCAACCGGACTGTTTTTTGAGATTCCGGAGGGTTATGAGATTCAGGTAAGGCCAAGAAGCGGGCTTGCATTTAATAACGGCGTCACAGTTTTGAATACCCCAGGAACAATTGACAGTGACTATCGCGGAGAGCTAAAAGTATTATTGATAAACCTCGGACAGGAGGATTTTATTGTCTCAAACGGAGACCGCATCGCCCAAATAGTCGTAAGTCCTGTGACGGTCGGAAACTTCATTTCAGTTGAATCAATTTCTGAAACTGCAAGGGGTGAGGGTGGTTTCGGAAGTACAGGCGTCAAAGGGGGAGAGCCTGTCTAAAAAATGAGCGGCACACAAGTTGAAAAGAACATAGGCAATTACTCTTCCTTAAAAAAGAAGGTTCGAATACTTCTTAAAAAGATCCGATCATTTAGCCTTAGAAAATTCATACTTGCAAAAAAACTAGAAAAGGCTCAGGAAAAAAACGACATAAAAAAAATTGACATATACACCAACAAACTTGAAGCCTTGGAAGAAGTAAGGAATCATGTTCTGATAAAATATATCATTAAGGAACTCTTTCTTTATTTTCTTGTCAGCTTTTTGTTTTTCTTTGTTGTCTTTTTTGTCAACAACATCCTTCTTCTTGCTCAAGACATTTTGGAGCATAGGGTACCTCTTCCCACTGTAACAAAGCTTATAGTCTATTGTCTTCCTGCGATTATTGCTCAGTCTGCACCTTTTGCGACCCTTGTTGGATTCTTAATGTGCCTGGGACGAATGGTCAGCGACAATGAGATTCTGATCCTGCGTGCAAGCGGACAAAGATATGCATTGATTCTAATACCGGTATTGCTGTTAGGACTTTTAATTTCAATTTTCAGTTTTGTAATGAATGACTATTTTCTACCTCTTGGAACAATCAATTTCAACAAGCTTAAAAAAGACATAGTGCAGTCAAACCCAATGGTTGAAATCGAACCGAATTCCGTCAAGCAATTGAATGATTTTTCACTGGTAATAGGTGACGAAAAAGGAAGTGGTGTGGAAGACATCATTTTCTTTGATGATTCCTCAGATACAGAAAAAAAGATAATAATTGCACAGGACACCAATGCCGAAAAGACCGACATAGACGGACTCTTGCTTCAGCTTAAGATGAAGAACCCTTATGTAATGATTTTAAGCAAACGCGACCAAAAAACTTATGACGTAATTCATTCAGATGACCTTACGCTAAATGTATTTGATTCCGTAATCGACCAAAGCGGTTCAGGTTTGAGCCCACGTGAAATGACTTCATATGATTTGTATAAGAAGATAAAGCTGCTTGAAGAAGAACAGAACCTTACAAAAAATCAACTGAATACCTATTATCTTGAATACCACAAAAAGTTTTCCATACCATTCGGATCAATTTTCTTTGCAATACTGGCTTTCCCACTGGCCCTGCTGTTTTCTAAAAAAGACGGTCAGACAATCGGTCTCATTCTGGGAATCGTAATATCAGTTTTGTACTGGGCTTCTTCAATGCTTGGTCAATTGTTCGGACTTAGAAGCGGATACAATGGTTTTTGGATGATGTGGGGACCTGATTTCTTTATTGGCTTGATTGGATTATTATTATATTTGAGGCTGAAACGAAAATGAAACTTGTCAAATATCTTTTAAAGAATTTTTTTGGAGTATTTCTCTTTTCTCTTTTCTTTTTTGTCTTGATTTTGTGCCTTACCGATTTGCTTTTAAACATATGGAATTATATCAATAAAAACGTTCCGCCGGCTCAAGTCGGACAGATACTATTGTATTATATTCCAAAGACAGTCTGGTATGCCGTACCCATTGCAGTACTTTTTGCCACAGCCTATGTTCTTAGCAATATGTATGCCAACAACGAATTGCTTGCTGTTTTTGCAACCGGAACATCCCTCTTTAAATTCACTCTGCCATTATTGATTCTTTCAATTTTTATGAGTGTAGGACTTTTTTATTTTGAAGACAATCTTGTCGTGGATACATATGCAAAAAAAGTTTCGCTACAGGAAAAGGTTTTGAATAAATCACAGTCATATAATAAAGAGAGAATACTGGTTATATCTGAAAATGGCAATTTGATTTATAAGGCTGATTACTACGATGATGAGTTAAAGAGACTTTTTTCGGTTTTGCTTCTATTCAGGGATGAACAGAGAAATGTTGACACCATCGTTTATTCAGACAGTGCATTATGGGATGAAGGTCATTGGGTTCTGAGCAACGAGCGCTGTTATGCCTTAAAGGATAACTCTTACGAAATTACAAGCTTTCCTCTTGAAAAAGCCGAAATGCTTACAGAACCTCCCACAACATTCCAGAACAACACACAATCCGTGGAAGAACTCAACGTAAAGAATGCCAAACTATATATTCAACATCTGGAAAAGGCTGGATTACCGTCTGGAGAGGCAAAATCCGTATATTATAAAAAATTTGCCTTCCCAAGCATTGTTTTTATAGTTGTATTTCTTGCAATCGGACTTAGCGGAAAAACAAGAAAAAACGTGCTTCTTGTAAGTCTGGCGCTAAGTATTTGTGCCGTAGTCCTCTTTTACGTAATGCAGATGGTTACAATGTTGATGGCAAAATTCGGCAACATTCCGCCGTTAATGGGAGCGTGGTTCCCTGTTGTTTTCTTTATATTTTTAAGTTTCGTACTCCTTCATTTTGCACGAACATAATACAGGGGAAAATATGATAGAGCATTTTTTTGACATAACCCATCAGGATTCCAGTTCAAAGGCAAGGACGGGAGTTATGCATCTTCCTCATGGAGACGTTTTGACTCCCGTATTCATGCCGGTGGGAACAAAGGGGACTGTTAAGGCTGTCTCAAAAGACGACCTTGAAGAAATCGGTTTCGAAATCATTCTTGCAAACACATATCACATGTATCTCAGACCAGGACCAGACATCGTCCAGGAGGGTGGCGGACTTCACGGTTTTACCAGATGGAACAGAAACTTCCTTACTGATTCTGGCGGATTTCAGGTTTTTTCCCTTTCTTCATTATGTGAGATTGAATCAGGTGGCGTTACCTTTAGGAGTGACATAGACGGCTCAAAGCATTTTTTTACCCCGGAAAAGACTGTTCAGATTCAAACAGCACTCAACAGCGACATTCAGATGCAGCTTGACGTATGCACAGGTTTCGGTGTTGAACGCAAAAAGGCGGAAAAGGCCCTTGAAATTACAAGCGCATGGGCTCAGAGGGCCATACAGGAGTGGAAAAAGCAGCAGGAAGCAGGCTACAGGGGAATTCTATTCCCAATTGTTCAGGGTAATTTCTATAACGATTTGAGGGAAAAAAGCGCTGAATTTGTCTCTGAACTGGATACTCCCGGATTTGCCATAGGTGGCCTCAGTGTTGGTGAACCTCCAGAAGAATTTGAAAAAATGCTCAGTTATACGATGCAGTTTGTAAACCACGAAAAGCCTTCTTACGTCATGGGTATAGGAACCCCCGAATATATCCTCACGGCTGTGGAAAATGGTGTTGACATGTTTGACTGCGTCCAGCCTACTCGTGTTGCCCGTCATGGCCTGTATTTTACCCATCACGGCATGCTGTCCATCAAGCAGAAGCGTTTTGAGCGTGATTTTCTCCCAGTTGACTCAGAATGCGGCTGTAAAGTATGCAAAAACTATTCCAGGGCTTATTTGCGCCATATTTTCAGGGAACAGGAGATTCTTTCGTCAATGCTGGCATCCTACCACAACCTTTATTTCCTTAATTCCCTTATTAAAGAGACCAGAAATTCAATAAATCAGGACAGATTTCCGATTTTTAAAGAAGAATTCTTGAAACAATTTCATTCAAATGATGTTTAAGAGATGAAAGAGGGCGACATTAAGATTTGTGCCCCACATCTTTTTTTAAGAGAGGATGAGAAAAATGAAAAGATGCGTACTTATTGCAATGGTGTTTTTTGCAGGCATGACACTTTTTGCCCAGGAAACGGAAGAGGAAAGCCCGTTTGCCGCCATATATGCCGAAAAACAATGGCCTTCTGCCAAGAGACCTCAATCTCCCAGTGCAGAAAAACTTAATGCCGCTGCCGAAAAAAACATCGAAAACGCAACGGAAGAATATGTCAACGAAACAAAAGACGTCTTTTCATTTGGAATGACAAACCAGATAGAGACACTTATGCAGACACTCACCTCCAACGAAGACTGCCGTTTTGTAAACGAAGCATATGACCTTTTTCAGGAGACAAAAAGCCCAAGGGTTCGTGAACTGATACTTGCATATTTTGCCAAGCTTGAAGATCCGTGTCTGGAAGATTATGCGGTTGAAGTCATTAACGAACCATTTGATTATAGAAGCGACACCATAGCCGCAAGTTTTGAATATGTTTCTGCCGTTAAGACAAAGGAAGCAATTCCGGGTATTGTTGCAGTTCTGGAAAGTGAAGACAGCGAATACTTCAATTATGCCCTTACAGCACTTGGTAAAACAGGAGGAACACAGGAAGCCCTGTACCTTTCTGACTATATTGAACGTGATGACTTGACTCTTGCACAAAGACAGTCATTGATGCGCGTTCTTGGACAGCTTAAGGCCGTAGAAACATGGGACAAGCTTTCTGAAATAGCTCAGGACGAAGACGAAAACATGTATGTCCGTGCCTATGCCGCAGAAGCAATCGGTGCAATGGAACTGCCTGATTCAGAAGGAATACTCATAGACCTTTATGAAGCAAGTGAACCAATAATCCGTGAATATGTAATACGCGGACTTTCACATTATACAAGCGCAGACGCACGCAAAGTTATTAAGCAGGCACTGAAGGATGACAATTATCGTGTCCGTCTTGAAGCCATTTCTGTAGTGGAAACACAAAACATCACAGAATGTTCAAAAGACCTTGTCTACCACTGCAAGACCAAGGAAGAAACTGTGGTCAAGGAAAAGTGCTATAGGGTTCTGGCCAAATTGAACACGGCAGACGGAAATGAATATCTTGTATCTGTTCTCAAGGATAAAAAGGCCGGTGATTCAGCCAAGGCAAAGATTGCGGCCGCCCTACTTGAAAACGGAAGCGTTGGTACAAAGGAGATAGTTGAGCTTGCTTCATCTACTCTTAAAGACGACAAGAGCAAGAGCCTTCGCTACGCTTTGGGTAAGGAAATTGCCAAATACTCAAGACCTGAATTTGCAAGCCTTTGTTCAGAATATCTTGCAAGCAAGGATGTCATGACTCAGGGAACAGGTTTGGACATGTTCGCCAAAGGCCGCTACGAAAGCGCAAGAAAGGCTGTCCAGGATCTGGCTGCATTGGCTCCTGATGAAAATGACACCAACACAAAAACCAAAAAGGCCAACAATACCAATGCAATAAAGGCAAAGAAAATCCTTGCCGGTATTGGCTCAAAATAAATCAGATGTAACCTACTCATAAAGGGAGTTAAGCATTCTGTAAATCATGTTTATCTTTTCCTTTTGGGTAGAACCTAAAGTTGAATGACTTGCATCATCAATCAGTTTTTCCAGGGACGAAAGGCTTTCGTTTAAGGCAGTCGTAAAGCCCCTGGAAACCTTAAACCAGTAAGTTCCGTTTCCATCCGTAAAAAGACATATAAATCCCATTTCTTTGGTAGAACTCTTTGAGACAGTCACCCTCATCACGCAGGAAAGAATGTTTACGAGAGTTTCAAGATTTTTGTTTCCTTCGTCACTGTCATCAATTGTAATGTTCATCTTCCTCTGCCATTGCTTTTCATTAAGTGGTTCCAGATTAAGGCATTTTGCAACCTTGATGATGAGTTCCAGTTTTTCTCCATTCATCAGGGTATAGCCGCCCTTCATCTGAATGCTTCCTTTCATAACTCCAATTGTCGCAAGAAGATTTTCATTTTTCTCAAGTGTAGCCGCAGCCTTAAATGATTGCCATGGAAGCTGAACGAGTTTCTTTCCCTTGACCTTGGTGTAATTGAATGTCTGCCCGCCAAATTTGATGCAGTCTTCGGTATTCTTGTTTTCTTTTTTTGATTTCTTTTGTGACTTTCCTCCAAATCGTGAATCGTCTTTCCCAATGTATCCCTTAAAGTCACTGAATGAATTACCGGAATACTCAAGGTTGCCTGTAAGGCTTTTGCCTTTTGAACCACGCAGATGTGTAAGTTCAGATTCCAGGTTGGGATCTATTTTTGAAAGAAGGTTTTTTGTCAGGGGAGAAACAGACATTGCAAAGGTTCGGCTTGTCCTTACGATTTCACCTGCAACGATATAAAGCGGGCTTGTCCTGAACATGGATGATCCCGGATGAATTGAAATATGGTCGGCTGTAAGGCTTCTATAACTTTCCCGACCTTCCCTGATGCATACAAACTGAATCATTCCACACGCAATGCAGCAGAGGTAATTATCCATGCTTCCACCGCTGGTTATCGGTACCTGCAGCCTTTCTGAAACTATGTCTTCAAGCTGTTTCTTGATGTTGTCGATTTCGGCCATGACTTTTTCGTCAAGGTAATTGTTCTTGCAGAATCTTTCCTTGTTGTTCATGGAGCTGTAGGTCCTGTACAGTTTGACGTAACTTACAAAATCCCCCTGTATGTCCCTGAAAGCATGATGAGCCTGTCTTGCATCCATTTCTTCACCAACAGGAAGTACAAAAGGAGACTGAGTACTTAGGAATGACGCAGCTATAAGTACCTCTTCCAGAACATCAGGATAATAGAGGAGGCTTTCTACGATGATTCGGCTTACACGTGGCTCAAGGGGAAATTCCACCATCAGTTTTCCAATTCGGCTGAGGGATCCGTCTTTCTCAAGAGCCTTTAGCATGTTGAGTGTATTTACTGCACCAACCAAACCTTCATGTCCTGGAGGTGAGATAAAGCAGAATTTTTCAAACTCTGTGATTCCCAGTTCTGACATCCTTAGGACCACTTCGCTTAAATCAGTGCGGTAAATTTCCTCTGTTGTATAATTCTGCCTTGAATCAAAATCTTCTCGAGTATATAGCCTGTAACATGTGCCTGGTCTTGTTCTTCCGGCTCTTCCACGCCTTTGATTGCATGAAGCCTTGCTTACAGGTGTTTCAACCAGACTGGAAGTAAATGTTCTGGGGCTGTAAAAATTCAGTTTTGCAAGTCCTGTGTCAATTACTGTTGTTATTCCATTTATCGTTACCGAAGTTTCTGCTATGTTTGTGCTCAAGACAACTTTCTTTTTCCCAAACGGAGCATCCTTAAAAACTTTTTCCTGTTCTTCTTTGGGCAGCCTTCCGTAAAGTGGAATAATGTGGATTTTGTTGTGGAAGGTTGAATATGCAAGCCGTTGCATGCAGTCCTTAATGCTTTTTTCTCCGGGCAAAAACACCAGAATGTCGCCTTCATCCTTGTTGTCAAGAACTCGGTTAATGGTTGACTCAATTTTATATAAGAGTGCTTCACTAGCAGATTCAGATGCTGTACTTGCGGGGAAGGCCGGTGGGTCATAAACCATGGTTACAGGGAAAACCTGGGTATCTATGTTAACTATTGGACATCCGTCAAAATACGTGCTGAATGCTTCTGCGTTTATTGTTGCGGAACTGACTATGACCTTAAAGTCCTTTCTGTCAGCCAAAACTCTTTTTAACAGGCCAAGAACAAAATCTATGTTAAGGCTGCGTTCATGAGCTTCATCAACCATTATTACGGAATACTTGCTCATCCATGGATCAAGTTTCATTTCCTGAAGGAGAATTCCATCAGTCATGATTTTAATTTTCGTTGTTGAATCAGTCTTATCTTCAAAGCGGAATTTATAACCTACCAGTCCCGGATATTTTGTCTTCAGCTGCTTTGAAATGAATTCGCTCACACTTAAAGCCGCAATTCTTCTAGGTTGTGTTACTGCGATAATTCCATTTTGTGAATATCCTGCTTCATGAAGTATTACAGGTATTTGAGTTGTTTTACCGCTTCCTGTGGGGCTTTGTACGACAATAACCTGATTGTTTGCCAGAACCTCAAGTATTCTGTCCTTTTGTTCATAAACCGGAAGTGATTTGTAATCTAATGCCATTTTACTGTTCCTGAGATTTTTTCCATTAATTTTTTTCTTTCCTGCAGATAATTTGACCAGACAGGACGTGATGTCTTGATTGATGAAATAAAATCATCGTTTAAAATCTTTATCTGATAGCGGTTATGGATATTGATGTAGGTTGTCAATATTATTGGGTCTATAAGTGCAATCTTAATTGAATCGTTCTCCCTTACAAATCGAACCCTAGTCATGTATCCTTCACCAGTATAGTCACGGTTGGTGCTTGGAGCTGAAAAAGAAGGATTTGTTCTTTGTGCGCTGATTGAGTTGCCCATGGAATAGAAAATAAGTTTTCTGGGCACGTTGTTTTCATCAGGAACAAGCTCCCATTTTTTTGAAACATGTGGATGATTTCCCCAGATTACATCAACACCAGCGTCCAGGAGTTCAAGATAATAGTTTCTCTGATTGTCAGTCACCGTAAAAATATATTCTGGATCACAGCAGTGTATGCTTAAGACAAAAATGTCATGAGGATTTTCATCATTCAACTTTTTTATTTCCTGAATGAATGCCTGTCTTTTTGTCTTTGTAGGTGGAATATAGTCTATGTAAGTTGAATATGAGTTAGTATTTAGAATTTCCGTGATGGAGACAAATAAAATCGTCCAGTCATCCTGTTTTATTATCCTGTAAGTTAGTGAATCTTCAGGCTTGCTTTTTAGGCCGCATGCATAAACCGGACGTTGGGTTTCTTTTGTTTCAGCTTCTTTTTTTGCAAACCATTCCCTTGTTGAATTAATTCCATCAAGAAACTGGTCGTTGGTGTGGTTGTTTGTCAGGCTGAATACGTTGAAACCAGCGTCAATTGCGGCCTCTACATATTCATGATGAACGTTGAAATTCGGATATGTTGAATATGGCTTTGAATCGCATACGGGAGTTTCAAGATTGGCAAAGACCAGAGGACATTCGTGAAGCTTGTCCTTTATGTCTTCATATATTTCGTCAAAATGACCGCGGTCCCAGTTTGGTTTATGTGCCATCAAATCACCGGCAAAGGTTACCAATAAAGAATCCTGTCCCTTAAAAGCAGTTTCTGATGTTAAAACAGGTGTACCGTCCTGAAAAGTATCCGTTTGATTTTTTACAAGTTCTTTAGATGGAGCTGCAGGATAAAACAGTGAAAGTGAGTCTACATTCCTGCTGTTGGATGCACATGAATTGAATAAAAGTGTTGCTATGATAAAAAATACAGGTTTATATGATTTTATGTTGATTGTCCTGCGCAAATAATCACTTCCTCAAAAAATAAATTAACTGCGGCTACAACAATATGCAACCGCAGTTTAATGGCGCTTTATTTTTTTGCACCGGCCTGAACCAATGTGATGGCACATGTGACTACAATTTCGTCACTGGTACATCCACGGCTAAGGTCGCTAATTGGTTTAGCAAATCCCTGAAGGATTGGACCATAGGCATCTGCTCCTGCAAACCTCTGCACGAGCTTGTATCCGATGTTTCCAGCCTCAAGACTTGGGAAAACCAAAGTATTAACCTTTCCTGTAATTGGAGACCCTGGTGCCTTGCGTTCTGTAACTTCCGGAATGAGGGATGCATCTGCCTGAAGTTCTCCATCAAGAAGAAGATCAGGTGCCTTTTTGTGGGCAAGTTCAACTGCCTCCTGAACCTTCAGTACGTCAGGGAGTTTGCCTCCGCTGCCTTTTGAAGAAAATGAAAGCATTGAAACTACTGGTTCCGCATCCAAGAGTTCCCTGCATGATTTTGCAGAATCTACCGCAATGTCAGCAAGTTGCTCTGATGTTGGAGTAGGGTTTACGGCACAGTCTGCGAAAATAAGGTAACCGTCTTTTCCCCATTTGCTGTCGTGTGTATCCATGACAAAACAAGATGAAGCCGTGCTGGTTCCCGGTGCTGTCTTAATAATCTTTAATCCTGCACGAAGAAGGTCGGCTGTTGCAGAAAGAGCTCCTGATACCATGGCGTCTGCTTTTCCTGTCCTGACCATCATGGCGCCAAAGCTGAGGGGATCCTTAAGGATATATTCACGGGCAGATTCTGGAGTTACCTCAGGCTGTCCAGTCTTTTTATTGATTTTGTCCTTTCTCAGTTCATAATATTCTTTTCCAAAATCATCAAGCCATTCGGATTCTTCTGGGTTTATTGTGGTGATGCCGTCGAGAGTTACGCCCTTTGCCTTTGCAACCGCCTCAATTTCATCTTTCTTTCCCAAAAGTGTCACAGAACCGGCCAGTTTTTCGGCTACAATCTTTGCAGCAGCGACTACAGTCCTTTCTTCAGTTCCTTCCGGGAGTACCAGTGAGTTTTGATACTCTTTGGCTTTTCTTTTCATTTCTTCTACAAAATTCATCATAAACCTCTTTGACAAGAAAATTTCTTAATCATTTACAATTATATCCCTATTGGCATTTTTTTACAAGGCTAGAATTAAATCCTGATTTCCAGTATATTTATCATGCAATGCATTTGATTTTCATCAGACACGGTGATCCCGACTACAAAAACGACAGCCTGACCGAAAAAGGCTTTAGGGAAGCGGAACTCTTGAGCGACAGGGTTTCAGAATGGCCCATAGACAATGTTTACCTTTCTCCATATGGACGGGCACAAAAAACGGCTGCATCTTTTTTGCAGAAGAAAAAACTAGATGCAGTTACATTGCCGTGGTTAAAGGAATTTGACACAAAGATACAGGATCCTCGCACAAAAAAACTCAGGGGCTGCTGGGATTGGCTCCCCGAAGATTTTTACAGAGAGGGCAAATACTTTGACAGGAAAAAATGGTTCAAGACAAAACCGATGAAAAAAGGCGGCATAAAAAAGCGCTGGCTTGAAGTCTGCAACGGTATGGATGAAATACTTGAGTCCTACGGATTTGAAAGAAGGGACTTGTGGACTCCGATTTACTCATGTAAACCGCACTTGAGCATGGAAGAAGCGGCCACCGACACTCATCTTGTGGCAAATCAAAAGGACTTGGATTCCCGAAATCTTGTATTTGTATGCCATCTTGGAGTTATGTTCTGCATAATCGCCCATCTTACAGGCATTTCACCTGTTCAACTTTGGCAGGGATTCTTTGTCGCCCCAACATCTGTTACTGTACTGAGCATGGAAGAAAGGGAATGCGGTAAGGCCGTTTTTAGGGTACAGTCTCTTGGGGATGCCAGTCATCTTGCAAAAAATGGGGAAAAACCGTCTGATTCGGGCTTTTTTGGGCATACTATAAGCCTTTAAGCATCTGGTACCGTTTTGGACTTGACCTTAATACAAAATATAATTAGAATAAAGATATGTATGATTTAAAGGATTCGATGCCGTTTGAAACAGAAGAAGATGACTTTGACACTATAATGGCGAGTGACATTTCTTTTTCAGGAAATATTCGTTTTGCAAAACCCTTTATGATCAAGGGTAAAATGAGTGGCAATATCGAGGCAACAAGTGACCTGCTGGTAGATTTGGACGCGGATGTAAATGCCGATATCATTGCCGACCGTATTCTTGTACGCGGTAAAGTTCGTGGGAACATCAAGGGATACAGACTGGTATATGTCGCTTCATCAGGAACCGTAATCGGTGACATTATTTCTTCTCAAGTTGTCTTGGAACCAGGCTCAACATTTACCGGAAAATGTTCAATGACAAATGCCGCAGAAGGATTATAAAATGAAAGCTAAAAAGATTTTTTCATGGATTATTCTAACATTTGTATTTGCTTTTAGTGCAATGTCTCAAGAAAAACCTGATGCCCTTAAGGAATGGCGCAATGGTAATTTTATCCGTGCAATAGAAATCTGTGAGGGAGAATTAAAGGTAGATCCATACAATATGGATGCTTATTCTGTACTCTGCTGGGCTTTGGTTGACAATGGCCAGTATCGTGAGGCAGAACAGCGCGCAACACAGGCTAGAAAGATTTCCGCATATGACGTCCGCATCATAGAAATTCTTGGAGAGGCAAAATACTATCTTGACAAAAACAACGAAGCCTTGACAATGTTCCAGTTGTATATCGCCAACACTCAGGAAAATGCATCCAGACTGGGGCGTGTATATTACCTTACTGGAGAAATATACATCAAACAGGCAAAGTATGAACACGCTGACATAGCCCTTTCCATGGCAACTCGTCTTGAACCAAAAATGACTACATGGTGGACAAGGCTTGGTTATGCAAGGGAAATGGCCCGTGACTATACAAGTGCGATAGCGGCATATGACAATGCCCTGCAGCAGAATCCATCGCTGTCCGATGCAATTAACGGCAAAAACCGCTGTCAGTCACACCTTTAATAATGATCCGACATTCAGTACATTTTGAAACTCTCGGCTGCCGCTTGAATCACGATGAAAGTGAAGGGGCGGCAAGGGCTTTTGTTCTCAACGGCTTTTCTGTTGAACAGGATACATTGAATTCAAACACAGAAACAGATGAAAATGTCGTCCTCTCTGTCATAAATACATGTACGGTTACGGCAAAGGCTGAACAAAAAGCCAGGCGGCTGATTAAACTCATGCTGCAGAAATTCCCAAATTCTCCTGTAATTGTCACAGGCTGTTATGCGGGTCTTGATGCTTCTTCCATAACCAAAATCAATCCGGAACGTATTGTCATACTTGACGGCACAAAGAAATTCAAACTTGTCCAACTAGCCTCTCAGATAAATGATAACGGCCTTCTGTCGGTAGAAAGGGGCTTGCTTAATGCAAAATCCCTCAACGAATACATTCAAACTTCTCCTTCTGAATTAAACCAGTTTTCACTTTTTACACCTGTATTCCAGAAACACAGCCGAGCGTCAATAAAAATACAGGACGGCTGCAACTGCGCATGTTCCTTTTGCCGAATACACCTGGCTCGCGGGAAATCCATATCCCTTGATGCTGATGAAGTTGTCAAAAGGATACTCAGCATGGAAAAATCAGGGATAAATGAAGTTGTGTTTACCGGCGTAAATTTGAGTCAATACCGTTGGAAATATGATGACTCACGGGAACTTGATTTCACAAGTCTGCTTGAAAAATGTCTTATGGAAACCAACCGCATCTCATTCAGGATTTCATCACTTTATCCTCAACATGTAGATGAAAAGTTGTGTGAAGTCATTTCTTCCCCAAGAATTCAGCCTTTTTTCCACTTGAGCATACAATCTGGAAGTGAAAGAATACTCAAGGCAATGAATAGGCCTCATTCCATCGAGCAGGTTTATAGTGCAATAAAACTGCTTAGGCAGGCAAAGGAAAATCCTTTTATTTCGTGCGATTTGATAGCCGGTTTTCCAGGAGAAAATGAAGATGATTTTGAAAAAACAAAAAAACTCTGTCTTGAAAATGATTTTGCCTGGATACATGCTTTCCCATTCAGTCCGAGAAAAGGAACTCCGGCCCTTGAAATGAAAGATCAGATTCCTGAGGAAATTAAAAAGCAGAGGGTAAAATGGCTTACAGATTATGCCATACAAAATAAAATCAAATACGTCAATTCCTGCATCAATAAAGATTATACCGCAGTGGTAGAAAACAGCCGTCTTTTAAGAAAAAACGGAAATTGCAAAAACATCATTCATGCCGTGACCGAAAACATGCTGCATGTTGAATGCCCCATACCTGAAGAATTTGAAGGCAAAATCAAAAGCGGAGACAGAATTAGAGTCTGCGTCAACGGATGCCTTTCGGCATCCATAGGCGAAATGCAGGAACTCGACTGTACCGGTAAAATCATGTCTTTTTAATTGCAATCAACGTCAAATCATCGTATTGCGGATCTTCCATCAGTCCACAGTACAGAATGTGAGTTTTATTGCTTTCTATTTCCTTGTGGTTCAAACAGTAAACAGAATATTCAACAAAATGCTGCTTTAGGAATTCGTCTATCTTTTTGTCAACAAGAACGACATCTTCTTGAGTTGTGTTTTTAGATCTGTACATCCTGAACACTTTTTCAATTGAAACAAGCGCAAGAATTGATTCTTCTGCAGTTCCCTGACAAGTGCTGAAATCAAAGGTATAGGTATCTTCTGGATTAGGATTGTGCATCTTATGGAGTTTATATACACCCTTGGCATAAACACATTCAATAATCTCTGAAACTCTCTCTGGTGTCAATTCCTCGGTAGTTTCTCCGACTTTGTGATTCAAGTGGATGTCGCCATCGTTGAGGTCTTTTTCCTTACACGGAACGATTTCGTCATTCATATTTCTGAAATTTCGTTTTGCTTCTTCAATACCGTCAGTATAGAGGAAAAGTACATCATCTTTTTTGAGGGTGAATTTTGCAACCTTATAGCCGCCCTTCATATCTACCAAATCAGTGCTGAACATACCGGCAGCAGGAGTCTCTGGCAGGGTCACGGTTTTGTTTTTCATTGAGGTTCCGTCATATACGTGTACAATATTGTCACCGGCATTACAGAACCAACATTCACCAGTTTGAGCATTGAGTATTGCAAGCGTAAAGGCCGCAAACCTTCCCTTAAATCCACGGCTTTCTATCAAATCATTTATCTGTCCTACTACCGGCTTAAGGTTTGTACCTTGAGCTGGATTTGACATGCTCCAGTTGCTGAAGGCATTAAGGAATAGGGTAGCGACTTCTACCATAATCAATGCGGCAGGAACTCCGTGTCCCGATACATCGCATTTAATTATTGCGTAATGGTTTTCATCTAGTTTCTTGTAGTCAAAGTAATCTCCAGATAATTCATCTGCACCTGCATAATAGCTGAACAAATCAAGGCCATTTTGATGCAGTTGTCCATATGTAAGGGAGTTACCAAGTTCATCAGTTTGAAGAGGTATAAACTTGGACTGGACTTCTTTACCGAACGTTAGGTTTTTTGACTGAATGGCTGCGTCAACAAGACTATGGGTCATCTCGTTTATTGTATCACCAAGCATGCCTATTTCGTCACGGCTCTTTATTATTATGTCTTTACCAGCCAGTTTTTCCTTATCTTCGGTATCGCGAATCATTGCAACATGACGAGCAAGCTTGTTTACAGGACTAACAATTATTGAAGAAAGGAGGAAGGCAAATACAAGTCCAAGAATCAATGCAGCGACAACCACTGCAGTTGCGAGTTTGATTATTGCCATTTTGGCATCCTTCATGTCCTGAACAAGAGCATCAGTACTTATTTCCACAAATACAATTCCATTTACATAGGTTTGATCATTTCCATGCCTGTAGAGTACTGGTTTGTAGAACATGAAAGTAGTATTTTCCTTGTCTATCTTTGTTGAATCATAATCAGGATAGGAGCCAATTCCCCTTGTAGCAATATTGTCTAGAGCCCTATTCACACGGTTATTTAACTGTGTCGTAATTTCTGAAATTTCAGTGCGACGTGCAATGCTCTCTTCATCATCTTTACCGGCAAGAGTAATTCCTTCTGCTGTCAGCTGTGATATTTCCGTAGATATGAAGTCAACCTCATTAGCGGCTTCTTTATTGAGGCTTATGCATTTTTGTGCTATTTCATCAATATTCTCATAGACAAAACGGCTTGAACCAAATGAAAGGGATTCTGTATTTATCTTTCCGCTTACGTCAACATCATTTGTTGCCCAAATATAATCAAGGTTGATGTCTTCTTCATTGTTTCCACGACCCGTAATTACAGCAAAATTTGCATCGGACAAAGCTTCTGATTCTTCCGTCAAGTCTCCCAATGCAAGCAGGTTGGAAGAAGCATTCGGCAGGTTTATTTTAGCACCGCTGGCCATGGCATCAAGGATTACGTTGACACGTTCCTTCAAACCTTCAGCCCTTGTCTGTTCCTCACGATTAATCATGATGTAACCAAGAGCAAGTATCAGGGCAAGCACCAGAACAAGAATCAGTGTCATTGTATATGCCGTTAGTTTTAACCTGAGCCCGGAACCTTTCCGCTTTAGGCTTTCTGTCTGTTTTTTCTTTTCTTCTGGCATAATGTCTCCTTGAATAAGTGCTTTGATTTCTGCCTGTATAAGGACTGCTTCTCTGGCAGTACCCGTAAGACCTCTTGTAATCATGATTACGGCAACTACGGCAAAAATCACCATCAGCAAGATTATTATGAATGATAAATCGAATGAAATTTTTCCATGGAAGAAATCTGTTATCCATTTTGGAATGAAACTGAAAGTTTTGTTTCCCTTTACCGTTCCAAAATTACCGATCTCCAGAGTTTTTTCTTTTGTCATATAGAGGCCGCGGTCTGTGTGAAGAAGGCCTATGTAATAACTGTTAGCCTTTGGAGTTTTAATGTTTATTCCGGAAATACGGTTGTCGGATTCAACTGTGAAATCACCATTTTCCTGTGTCAGGATGTAATCATAAGGGGCTTCACCGTCAAGATCTATGTATACTTCTGAAATAGTTCCTTCGTATGTAAAACCGCCGCCATATATTTCCAAATCCAAGTCACCAAAGATGTTCAATTTTGGATTTAAAGCGCTTATATAAGTTTGGGGAATGTATTTGTTCAATATGAATTGAATTGATTCATATTCACCTATGTTGCCCACATCATCAATTGCGGCAATAGAAAAAACATAAAGTCCGTTTCGTGCATTTTGAATTTTCTGTTTTAATGTAAGGCTGTCACCACGAATGTATTTTGGAGGCTCCTTCAGCTGTTCAATCTTTTCTGCATTTTTTTCGTACAGGGAATCAACAATCTCTTTGACTTCTTCTGAACTCAACCTTAGGGGGTGCCTTGCATTTACAGCGAGTCTTGTCGGAATTGAATCCACATATTGCAGGGACCAAGTATATCCCTCTATGTCGTTATCTTCCTGATCTGGCTGCCATTCAATTTCAAAGGTATTGGATTTGGCTAGATTGTTTTCATCCAGCTCTATAGGCTTTATGAGAGGAATCTTTGGCGCAACCGTATCCTTTCTGTATGACACGGTAGAAGTTTTGGACCAGTTGTTGGCATAGTCAACCTGTTTTACCTTAAAATACCAGTATCCGTCTTCAGGGACATCACCTTCAATCAAAGTTTCTTCCGGAAGGTTTGTAATGGTATTTTCCGGTTCTGCATTTGGATCATTCGTCCACAAAACTGAAAATCCCTTTACACCTGATGAATCTGTACCTTCCTGAATTATTGCCGAAATCCTGTCAAGATTTCCACCCTTACCGTCTTCGAATGTCTGCGGAATGATGATTGGGGCAGGGGAGCTGGCATCTTTTATAAGCCTCTGAATCTGAAAGGAATTTGCCTTAGCCCTATGCTGCCATATGAATCCAAGTTCCTTTTCCCTGTTTGCCGTAACAGGATAAACTGAAGAATCAACTCCATTTATCATTACAGAAGGATCATCCCAAAACAGTTCAAGCCTTTTTGAAAGATAAGCCCTGTTGTTTTTTGAATCAGAATCCGCCCACAAAAGATAAATGCTTCCGTTGTAATTGAACAATACTGGATTAAGGCATGAATTTGTTATGCTTATGGAACTTGCATCCATGCCAAGAGTTCCGTCCTGGTTAAGGGTGGAAACATATATTGTTGTTCCTACAGAAGTATAATATGAACGCTCCCATGCAAGATATGTATTAATGCCTTCCGAAATGGCAACAGGCCTCTGGTTGTTGTAGCTGTGGAAATCATCCATTGCTCCAGTTATCATTACGGGAGTCGTCCAGGTTTTGCCGTTGTCACTGCTCCTTGAAGAGAACAGCTGGAATGAATACCTGTTTCCTGAAGAATAATGAGCCTGGAATACAAGCAAATCTCCGCCCTTTACAGATGTTACATAAGGGACAAGAGGATTGGAGGCATTCGGATATGAAAAGCTAAATGGGGTGAAGTTTGACCAGCTTTTTCCGTCGCGGGAAGTTGAATAAACAAGTGAAAACGATTCTTCCTTTGCAAGAGTGGCAAATAAAATGAAATACCCGGAAGATGTGCAGAAGATTCTTGGACCGACCAACGGCAATTCCTGGGCAGGAAGCTTCACCTGAGAGAATGAAACGGCGTCAGTACTGGTATAAACCGAAATTTCGTTTATGCCGCTCAAGGCTGCCACCGCTATTGTTCCTCTAGTATTGATAGCGGCTGAATAAATGTTTGGTATGTCTCCGGAATATGAGAATGGGCCAGCAAAACGTGTCGGTGTCGTCCAGTTGACAGTATCTTTGGTGCTTGATGCAGAAAGATAAATGCTGTGATTGTCCTTATCAATTTCCTGCCAAAATGCCGCTGAAGTCAAAGCTTTTCTGTCTGTACCGGAAACTGTTACAGGGAACCGGCAGTCTAAATTTGGGTCACTGGCATCTAACGGGTTTTCCCAGTAGAGCGTCTGAGATGCTGCTGCGAGAGTAACAAATAAAAAAATGATTATGCGGAGAAATGCGTGTTTTTTCAATTTAGCATCCCCTGTATTCTGCTTTGTAATTTCTGGACTTTTGCCGATCGTCGGTTTGCCGGTACCTGCAGAAGTTCCTGAAGATTTGAGTTGGCAGCAACGACGTTTCCATTTTGAAGGTATGTAATTGCCTGCTGATATTTTTCTTCATCCTGTCGTGAAAGAATGACCGCTGCAGAAGTTCCTGTCCTAAGAGCAACTTCATCAATAACTGAAACCGCCAGATCATTGTTTGGATTCAATACAATGGCCCGGTTTGCAAGGTTTCGAGCCGCTTCAAGTTTGATTGTATCACGTTCTGCCGCCATAAGCTGTGCATAAGCCTGTTCTGCAAGAGCCTGGGCTTCCTCTATAGAAGAATTGTCAACGGGTCTCTGCTTTAGGCCAAGACTGATTTCCGTCTGGCTCATAAATGCCCTTAATCCTGGATAATCCGGTTCAAGTTCATAAAGGTCCTGCAAGTCGGAATATGCAATTTGAGCAGAAGAATCACGCAAAGAATAATTTACCAGCTTAAGCTCCTCAAATCTTGTGCGGAATGCCTCGTTAAACTGCTTTATGTCAAGTATCTGGTCTATGCGCATTGAAAGGAGGTTTGCCTGCTGGTTTCTGGGATATATGATTCTAAGCTCGTTCAGCTTGTCCTTGGCCTTGTTTAGATAGACTTTTGCTTCTTCCTTGTTTCCTTCATCAAGCAAATCCTGTGCCTGTTTGTAATACTGGTTTGACATTGAAAGAATCTGTGACATTTCAGGATAAAGGGCATCGTTTGGATTAAGTTCCTTTCCGCTTTTAATTGCTAGGGCTGTGTTAACAAGATTGTTAAGGCGGTCCAATTCTTCATCCGCATCCAATTCCACATCCATGAATTTTCCCCAGTTTTCCCTTGTTTTTTCGGCTTCTGCAAGTTGAACGCTGGCTTCGTCAAAATTTCCGGCATAATATGCATTTTTTGCATTTGTCTTGTAAACGCGTATTTCCTGAACAAGAAGGGGTTTTTGTCTTTCCGCAATCTTTTGTTTTAGATCCGTAAGTCTTGAATAAACCTCTTCCTTGATTCCAGCATCGCGGCTAAGGCTGCTTATTGAGGCGTCATAAAGTGTATTGGCCTTGTCCAGATTCTGTCTTGCTGATGTCAGATTGTTGCTTCTGAATGCAGAAAGGGCCCTGTTGTAATAAAGGTCAATCTGGTTCTGGGCCTGCATGGCTTCCCTCTGCTGTGTACGGGCTTGTTCCGCCAATGCGTTTGTCTGACTGTTAAGTTTTTCAATAGATTTGATTGAATCGTTTATCCTGTTTTGAAGTGACTGAACTGTTGATTTATTGCTGGAATTGGCTGCATTAAGGGTTTCAGATGCAGATTTAAGCGTACTTACATCAAGTGAAATGCTTTGCCTGAAAGTAGCTATGCTTGCAATACATTTTGTAGGATATTGCTGTGCTTTTGAATTGCTTTGGTTGGGTATAAGATTCTGCAGGACCTGGAATTTTTCCGTATCTTCAGAGTACATGTGCTTTGCCGCATCAATAAGCCGTTCTCCAGCTATTTTCAATGCAACAAGAGATTTTGCAGAACAATATTTATTCAATGCAGAACATGCGTTGGTGTAGGCAGAAATGAATTCATTCCAGTTTTTTCCACCGGAAGAAAGTTTTTTTACTTCATCAATCCATTTTTCCTTTTCCAAACTGAGTGCTGAATTACCATACTGAATCAGCGTATTGGACTGCTTTACAAACAAAACAGAAGTGTCATCATTTTTGTCCCTTAAATCCTGGGCGATATCTGCAACGCTTTTGTCTATGAAATCTTCCACTTCAAAAACAAGGTTTACGGATGATTCTGTCAATTCAATCAATGTTGTGGTTCGGTCTGAAATGTAGGAAAGTGCTTTTACCGATGTAATGTATTCCGCATCATGGGTGACCGGTTTCTTTTCACCGGTACAAGAATCGTTGATTTCCGCCAGACTGTTTAGAACCGTATAAAGCCGTTCAATTTGTCCGTTGAGGGATTTTATGGACTCTGAATTAACCGGATATGATGGAGGTGTTATATCCTGAAATTGTGAGGCAATCTTTTTTATTAGATCCAGTTCTTGAGAAAAAAGACTTTTAGTATGTGCTTCATTAATCTGCATGAGCTGGCTGTCCATTGTTCCGACAAAACCTGTATATTCATCCTTGCCGTTTCCAAGAATAAATTTGCTCAGATACGAAAGATAACTTGCATCCTTTATCGTACCCTTGTTTTTCGCACTGGTAAAAAGTGATTCAGCCTGAAGTCCCAGGGCATAAGCGCCGTTTCGTGTTTCCAAAAGAGACTTTAGTACAGGCTCAATTTTCTTATAATCAGAGAGAATGGTATTGGCATTCTTTGTGTTAAGGATAGAGTTGAGGGACTTTTTATAGGCTTCAAGCTTTTCCTGATAAGAGATATAGTCGTTTATGTAATTCTTTATTCCGTTCTTTATGTTTCCGACCTGACTCACCGTTGAATCGGAATGTCCCTCTTTGAGGAAAGAATCGTACTGGTAGTCAAGTGGAATCACTCCGCTTTTTTCCTGAATGAAAATCTTGGCAGATTGAGAAAACTGTCCTGATGATGCCTTTGATTTTGCGGAAGAAATAACCTGATTAAAATACGACGGATAACTGGAGAGGTCCGCAGCATAGAGCCCCGGTAAAGATATGAGCATAGTGGCAAAAAAACTCAATAAGCGGAGCTTGGAAGCCTTCATAATCTTTCCTCTATTTTTTCCTGCTGAAAATCCGGTAGTTTATCCATGAGAAAATACCGTCTTCCTTTTCCATTTTTGTGAGCCATTCAGTGCTTACTGTATTGCTCGCAAGCGCATCAAAAACCATGGAAAAAGACAGAATGTTTTTCTTGAACTCTTGGGCGGCATATTCGGGCATTACACCCTCCTGAAGCATTTTAGCCCATGTACTTGACTGAGCCAAAAGGACTTCCTTGGTTCCCAAATTAAGAAGCCTTGCTTTAAGACCTGTTTCACCAGGAAATCTGTCAGCCAGAGAAATCATTCTTTCAGTTGCCTTACGGACATAACGTATCATCCAGTTGTTGCTGGCATCCAAAAGGTTTTCTGCATAACCTGTCCCCGCATTTGAGCTTGGATAGGGAGTTATTTTGGGCAAGGAGAACTGATCTGCCAAATGAAGTTTTGGATAAGACAAATCCACATCCTTTTTTTCATCAGCAAGACGAACTATGTTTTCAAACCACAAAAGGCCTTCATGCCAATCCTGACCAAGAATTGAAGCTGGGAATGCACAAACAAGAAGGGCTTCGTTCTTTTCATTTTGTTCAGCCGCTTTTTCAAGCAATGCAACTTTTTCCTCGTAAAAGGCCTTGGCATCTATTTTAACCTGGGCTTCTGCTTTGTCAGCCTTGTAAAGTGGTGCATCTTCATCATCACCGTTTGCCCAAAATTTGAAACCAGTCTGCATCCTCATGGAAGAACTTCCCAAAAACTGCTGCAATTCTGATGAATCCAGGTCAAATCCAACATCACGAAGTTCGTTCCTGTACACCGGGTTCCGGCTTAATCCATCCTCTGCGACAATACCTTCCGGAACAGTATGGTCCCGTCCAAACACAACCAGGGAAGATGTTGTCCTTACAGGTGCAAAGATTCCGTTTTTCGTAGGTGTTTCGGAAAAAAGAAGTGCCCTTGTGTCAAGCAGGGTATAGTTTATTCCGTATGAGCGAAGCACTTTGTCAAAGTTTGCGGACCATCCCATGTACGGGAAATAAAAGCCTTCGCCACTTTCTCCAAAGAATACGCGGTTTGCATAAAGACCTGTTTCTATCTGAGCGCACAGTGCTTCCGGAAGATCAGCATAGTGGGGCAGGTAAGCATATGTTGCGGCTGTAGGAATGACTTCTATCATTTCATTTTCCACAAAATGCCTGATATGAGGAATCAGCCGCTTTGAATACTTTTGAGTAAAGGCATTCTTTTTTTCTTCCAGGGAATTGATTGTATCCTGAATTATTTTAAGAGTTTCCTTATTCTTTTTGTTCCGCTCCAGACAGCTGTGTCCAAAATCTATGCGGCGGTTCAGATAATCGATGTACAAATCCTGAATGACCGGCTTTTCCAAAAGCTCGCATAATACAGGACTCAAAACCATTGCAATCTTAAACTGAACTTTGTCTTTTTCAAGCCTGTAGAGCATGTCCACAAGAGGTTGGTATGTATTGCAGACGGAGTTAAAGAACAGTTCATTCTGTGGAGGACAAAAACCGTCTTCCGTAACCGTATGAATGTATCCCTGTTCTGCAACTATGACAAATAAAAGCTTCTTGTTTGACAATCTCATCCCCCTCGTTTTTTTAAGACAGCGACTGCCGGTGGTTTTTAAAATGTTCGCTAAGCAGTTCTTCCATACCGGACAGTTTTACAAGTGGAGGAAGCTCCAGTTTCTTTCCAGGCTGCAGGTTGACAAGTTCATCACATTCTTTCGGGATCTCAATACGGCGTGTATATGCCAGAACCTGAGGCTCCTTTTCCTCCCAGCGGGATTTCAGGTTGATGATAACATACCGTTTGCCGGAGGGAATAAAAACAAACTGTTCCCTGTCTGTAGTCTTTATCTGTATGTCAAATGAATCAGATGGAATTTCTCCTGTTGGTCCATCAAAAAAAGCCACATGAAGAAACAATCCGTCAAAATCATCTGTTTCAAGAAGGTTTTCCAATAAGGATTCCCTTATGTCCCAAAAGACAAATGCCCATGTCGGTGTCCTGAGCAATGCACATATTTGAGTTTCGTTATATGTTTTTGGAAGTGTATCTGGTGTGTTGAAATCATCTTCGGTTACCAGGACTTCTTCTTCTCCGTCAGACTGTTCTTCCGCGGTCTCAAGAAGTTCTCCGATTATCAGCCGGCGGTTAAGATCCCTGGGTACATCTATTCCATAATCATCAGCCAGCTGCAATAAATCAGCCGTTGAAATAGATTCCAGATACTGCCGGGTCAAGGTGTTTTCTTCCATAGTCATATAATCTATAAAATCGGCACTTATGTCAAGAAGGTTCACTTTTTAGAGAAAATTTGGCATATTGCCTAAAGAGTTTCCATAAGGATTTACATTTTGTTTTCTTGGGGGTATAATCAAAGCATGTTAACAATATTTACTTTAATCATTTTGTTTGGTGCCATTGGTTTTCCTACGCTTATGCTCACTTTAACATATCCATTGAGTCATAAATGGGCCCTTTTCTGGTCAAATTATATAACCACCCGTACAGACCGTGTTGTTTTTGCAATCCTGCGCTATTACCGAGGTTTCCGTTTTTTAGGCGGCAAGGACAATATTTCCGACCTTCCAAAACAGTTTCTTGTCATTTCCAACCATCAGAGTTTTCTTGATATTGTTGTCTACCTTCTTTATTTTGGTAGAATGGGCAAGGAAGTACGCTTTGTGGCAAAGGATGGCCTCAATAAAGTGCCTATGGTCGGTAAAATGCTTCGTTCTCAAGGACACTGCATGATTCCCAGAAAGGGAGGAGCAAGCATTGCCATGAAGCATCTTGAACAGTTTGGCGAGCGTGTGATGAAAAAGAATCAGATGCCGGTAATTTTCCCTGAGGGAACCAGGAGCAAAGACGGAAAGCTTAAGGATTTTTATTCGGCAGGATTCAGGCGTATAGTACAATACACACATATTCCTGTAGCGGTTTGTGCTCTGGATGGCGGATGGAAGCTGTCTAAAATGGGGGATTTGTTCACTAACCTTAAAAAAGGCGCATACAGGGTAAAAGTCCTTAAAGTATACGACACTCCGAAATCCCGCGAAGACGAAAAGGTCATCCTGGAAGAGTCCCATTCCCTCATAGAAGCCCAGCTTGCAGAATGGCGCAAACTTCCAAAAGATTCTCTGGACGTTTAATTACACTTTTTACCGGTTCAAAGCCTCTTTTTTCGCTAAATATTGAAGTTTTTATATTGACACAATACCAAAAATTTGTATATTATTGTAATACTGAATTTTAGAAATGGAGGACATTTATGGCCGGAGCCAGTAAGAACTCTCGTACGACTGTTGCGACTCAGAAATTCATCTGCCCTGATTGTAGTGGTGAAATTGTAATGAAAACCATATTTGAAAACGGCAGATTAAGAAATATCGCTGAATGTCAGAAGTGCAAGCGTACAGAAAGAAGACCAAAGGACTTTAAATAAGTAACTTGGCTGTTTAACAACAATATCAAATGGGGGTAATCCTTTGTCAGTAAAGAAATCATCTGCAGAAAAGAAACACGCACAGAGCGAAGTTCGTCGTCTGCGAAACAAGTCGGTAAAATCAGGATGTCGTACATCAGCTAAAAAATTTGTAGCTGCTGTTCAGAAAAAAGATCAGAAGCTCGCACAGGAACTTCTTGTTGCATTGCAGTCAGAACTTGACAACGCACAGCGCAAGGGAATCATGCACCGCAATGCCGTGGCCCGCAAAAAGAGCCGTATGTTCAAGCTTTACAACAATACTTTTGCTGCTGCCAAATAAATAAACTGGGGTATGCCCTATACCCCGGGTTTTCTTGAGAAGCATCCAGCCTAATATGGGCCGGATTTGCTTGTCATCTCTTTCGTTTGTTCCAGGGGAGTATTATTATGCCTTCTAAAAAAGTTACAAAATCCGATCTAGTTGAAGCCGTATACCAAAATTCCGATTACGAAAAAAAATGCATACAGGATGTATTGGAACAGTTATTGGATCAATTAAAAGTTTCCCTCAAGGATGGCAATGTAATTGAACTTCGCGGTTTTGGAACATTTGAACCGAGACTCAGAAAGGGAAGGGCAAAGGCACGTAATCCGAAAACAGGAGAACAGCTGGCTGTTGCACCCCACTATGTAGTAGCCTTCAGATCCGGACAGGAATTAAAAAAAGCTCTTTGGGAATTGCCCATAGAAACCAAATGAAATGGTATTCTAGAATCCTTTTTGTAATAAGCGCCGCCTTGTTTTTTAACCTGGCTCATCCAAATATTTTAATTGAAGACGGCATTTCTTTTTTTTCATTCATCACATTGATTCCGCTTTTTATCAGCATAAAATATTCTTCAATTCCTTTTTCCTTTTTCTCCGGTTTATTATTTGGTTCTCTTTCCTACGGTCTTTTGTTCTCGTGGATTGGCTCATACAGTTCATATGCCATGATCATCGGAGTCATAGCCTTTTCCCTGCTTTTTGGACTATTGTTCATTGCACTCAAAGCAAGCAATTTGGTTTTTAAGAATAAATCATTCTACATAATGGGTCTTTTATGGTGCATTTTTGAATACCTAAAGACAAAGGGATTCCTTGGATTCAGCTATGGAATACTGGGGTATGCCTTATGGAAGTCGCCTTTGCTGATTCAGTGTGCAAAGCTTGGAGGAGTATGGCTTTTATCCGCATTGTGTGTTTTTACCTCTGCTGTCTTTTCATCAATTGCAGACAAAGCATTTATAGCCCCAGATAAAAATTTGACTGTATCATCCAAAAGATTTCCCGTACTTTTGTCGGTCATAAAAAAGCATCTGTCTATTCTTATTCTCCTGGCCCTGAGCCATGCATCCATTATCTTCTACGGCTTTTATTCCCTCAACAAAACCCAGGGACCTGTCAGAAAGATTCCTGTTTTATGCGTTCAAAACAACACGGACTCAAATAAATACGGCATGGATGTTTATAAAAAGGATGTCTCAACCCTTATTTCCCTTACGCAAGAGGGATTGAAAAAACATCCAGAAACAGCCATTGTGATTTGGCCGGAGACAGCCGTAGTCCCACCAATCGAAATGCATTATTCAAATGGAACTGAAGATGACCGCTATGAGATGATTGAAAGGCTTCTTGTGTTTATTAATGAATCTGAAAAATGTTTTGTCATTGGGAATCAGAGAAGGGTGGATAATGGTGGTGATTATTCTGATGACTATAATTCATGCCTTGTGTTTGATTCCATGCATGAAAATGTCATTCCTCCGGAACCTCTGGTTTATGCAAAAAATCATCTCGTTCCCTTTACTGAATATTTCCCCTATGAAAAAGCTTTCCCATCCCTTTATGAAAAACTTCTTGACGGTGACACCCATCTGTGGACTCCAGGCAAGGAAAAAACTGTATTCGATTTGCGTAATGTAAAATTTTCTACACCGATTTGCTTTGAGGATAGTTTCGGAAATCTTTGCAGGAGTTTTGTCAACAATGGGGCAGAATGTCTTTTTAACCTGAGCAATGATTCATGGTCTGGAAAAAGGTTTTGCCAAAAGCAGCATCTTTCCATGGCGGTTTTCAGGAGCGTTGAAAATGAAGTTCCATCTGCCAGAAGCACTGCAAGTGGTGTCAGCTGTTTTATAGACTCAAAGGGAAGGATAAAGAATGAAGCTGAACAGTTTTGTGAGGCTACCGCATTTTACAATATTGAAATTCCAATGAAAAAAAATATAACCATATACACAAGATTTGGAGACTGGATTCCGATTCTAGAAATAATTCTGCTTTTCATCACTGTTTTATTCACGATTTTGAGCTTTATGATGAAAAAATTCAGGATATGTTGTTCTAAACCAGTTGAAAAAGAAGGCAAAAAAGAGGTAAAATAGATTTATGGCTACTGAAATTTTAAATGAGACAGTATTTGGGCAGGAAACTGAATTTGACGGAGTCCTGCATTTTACGGACAATCTGGTTATTACCGGTCGCTTTAACGGCACCATTGATGCAAGCGGTGCTCTGGAAATTGACAAGACCGCCATCTGTACGGTTGACAAAATGTCCGCCAACTCTATCGTCGTATACGGCAACGTCACCGGAGACCTTGAAGCACAGGAACGTGTCGAGCTTTGCAAGGGAAGCAAGGTAAGGGGCAACATCAAGACTGCTAACCTCAGGATTGCAGACAATGTTGAATTTGAAGGTCAGGTTTCTATGATCGATGATTTACCGGACATCAACATTTTTTCTGTTGCATCTTCAGAATACAAGAGTGCCTTAATCGTAAAGAACGATGAATTGTCTTAAAATATTTTTATAACGCATGATACTTGACATTATTTGTATTTTAGGAGTAAAATATTAAAGTAAGTGGGAATACATATGTTTTAGTTTAGATGTACATATCCCAGAATTATTTTTTTTTAAGAATTATAAGAGATATTTTTTTTGAAATCCTTGACAATAAAATTAACGGTAACTAAGAATTGCTGTGTTTTTTTAAATCTGAATCTACTACGAATGGAGTTTAATAATGGCTATTGTTAAGCATCGGACATCAGGTTCCGCTGATGAATCACAGGCAGAGGAAATTTCTTCCACAACAAAATCAGAATCTGTTTCAAATGAATCAGAATCAACGGGCACCGACAGTGCTGCAGAAAAACCAAAGAGACGCAGGGTAGTGCGCAAGACTGCAGTTGCCGCAGAAGAGGAACCAAAAGAAACAAAAGCAGAATCCAGCAACCTCGCTCCATCTGAAACACCTGCAGAAGCAACTCAGGAAAACCAGGGTGAAGAAAACAGCTCTGAGAACGGAACCCCTCATTATCAAAACCGCCGTTATGTCAATACCGGTGGAAGCCGCTTTACAAATTCAAACCGCCGTTACAACAATAATTATAGAAACAGCAATTACGAAAGAAACGCACAAAGCAGACTGGAAGCAGTAGAAGCAGCACAGCACATAGAAAATCCGGAAGAATACGAATCAAAGCCAAGACTGCTCATCAATGACCTTACAAAGATGGGAATGCATGAACTCCGTGACCTTGCCATTCAGTATGGAATTTCCGCAGATGATCTTGCCCCAATGAAAAAGCAGGACCTCATTTTCACAATTCTAAAGGCACACACAGAACATGGGGGCATCATTTTTGCAAGCGGAGCTCTGGAAATTCTTCCTGATGGTTATGGCTTCCTCCGCAGTCCGCAGAACTCATACCTTCCGGGTCCAGATGACATATACATATCACCAAGCCAAATCAGGCTCTTTAACCTTAAGACGGGTGATACAATTTACGGTCAGACAAGGAGCCCAAAAGATGGAGAAAGATTTTTCGCCTTGCTCCGCATAGAGACAGTCAACTTTGATGATCCAAGGGTTGCCCAGACACGCATTCCTTTTGAAAACCTTACTCCACTTTATCCTAATTCAAAACTCAGGCTGGAAACAGTAAGTACAGAACTTTCAACACGTATCGTAGATTTGTTTGCTCCCATAGGTAAGGGACAGAGGCTTTTGATTGTTGCTCCTCCAAAAGCTGGAAAAACAATTTTGATGCAGAAAATTGCAAACGCCATTACAGCAAACAATCCCGAAGTATATCTCATTGTACTCTTGATTGATGAACGTCCAGAAGAAGTTACAGAGATGGAACGCAGCATTCACGCCGAAGTCATTTCTTCTACATTTGACGAACAGGCAACACGTCACGTACAGGTTGCGGAAATGGTTTTGGAAAAGGCAAAGAGGCTTGTCGAGCATAAAAAGGATGTAGTAATATTCCTTGATTCCATTACACGCCTTGCACGTGCATACAACCAGACAGTTCCGACTTCAGGAAAGGTTTTAAGTGGTGGTGTTGATTCAAACGCACTCCATAAGCCAAAGAGATTTTTCGGTGCCGCAAGAAATGTGGAAGAGGGTGGTTCACTTACAATCATCTCAACTTCACTTATTGAAACCGGAAGCCGCATGGATGAAGTTATCTTTGAAGAATTCAAGGGTACTGGTAACAGTGAAATCGACCTTGACAGGAAACTTGCAGAACGCCGCCTATTCCCGGCAATCAACATAAAGAAATCCGGTACAAGAAAGGAAGAGCTTCTTTTGACAGAAAACGAACTTCAGAAGATATGGATTTTACGTAAAGTCCTTAATCCGATGGAAGATGCGGACATCCTGGAGCTGATCATGGACAAGATGAAAAAGTCAAAGGACAACGATGCTTTCCTTGCTTCCATGAATACAGGAACCGCAGGATTGGACGGCTAGACACTCTGCAAGTCATCCACATAAATCAGTCTGGACAATACTTGCTTGTCCAGATTTTTTTTGCACATTCAAGAAGCTTTTCATGATCGTTCATCTCAGGAGATTCAGTTACGGCTTCGAATAGCTCCCTTAGAATCTCTCCCAAAGCTTTTCCTGCCGGTATTCCGAGCGTCATAAGGTCGTTTCCGTTAACAGCCAAATCCTTTATGCTCATCGCTGAATTTGATTCACGGCATTTTTCCACACGGGTTTTAAGTTCAGCCAGAAGCATGAAAGTGGGTGAGAGTTCCGCAAGCGGTATACCATGCATTCCATATACATCGGCTTTTCTCAATTCAATCAAATCATCAAAGTTTTCATATCCAACCCGAATTATAAAGCGGCGCACAGTTGAATCAGACCAATTTTTTTCATAATAAAACATGTGTTCCCTGACAAGATGACATACCCGGTCAATAGTATCGTTTGGAAATTTCAGGCGGGTCATAACAATGCGGCATTTTTTCTCTGATACTATTTCGTGCTTATGGAAGTGAATCAATTCCACACCATTTTTTATTTCAGTAGAGCGGACATCTGGTTTCCCTATATCGTGAAAAAAGGCTGCAAGACGGACAATCAGGCTTTCCTTTGTCGCTCCATCACATGCATGAAAAAGGTGATCTGCCACATCAAAATCATGGAAGCCCCTGGCGTCATGCTGCAAGCATCCCCTGCAGACTTTGAATTCCGGAATAAAAATATCAAGTATTCCGGTCTGCTCCAGAAGCCTCAATGAAATTCCCGGCTTATCAGTCAAAAGCATTTTGCACCATTCATCACGAAAACGTTCAACAGAAACGGAGGAAGTTTTATTTAAAACCTGAGGTTCAGAAATTGCCTTTAGGGTTTCATCATCAATGACAAAATCAAGCTGTGCCGCAAACCTTATTGCACGTACAGGCCTTAAACCGTCTTCATCAAAACGTTCGAGAGGGGAGCCTACAGTCCTTATTATTTTTTTCTTTAAGTCATCCTGCCCGCCAAATGGATCGACGATGCGCCCATCATCAAGGTCAGCTGCCATTGCATTTATTGTGAAATCACGGCGTGAAAGGTCTTCTTCTATGGTTGATGCAAATGCCACTTTGTCGGGATGCCTTCCGTCTGAATAAGTGCTTTCTGTCCTGAATGTTGTTGTTTCTATGTCATGTCCAAATATATGAATTGTTACCGTACCATGGGCAATACCTGTTGGAATTACGCGATGAAAAATCTTCATGACTTGCTCTGGTGTTGCATTGGTAGCCAAATCCCAGTCATGCACTTCCTTTTTCCTAAGCATGTCACGAACGGCACCTCCAACAAGATAGGCCTTATATCCGTTCTTTTTAAAAATCTCATTGACTTTAACGAGGTCAGAAGGTATTCTTATCCTATTCATCTTATTCATATTATAACACAAATGGAGTTTAGATTCTATGAATATTATAATTTTTACAGGAGGAAATCCTCCAAACCATACCGATTTCCTAAATTTTTACAGTAGGATAGTGCAGGAAGGTGATATTATTATTGCGGCAGATAGCGGAATAGACGTTTTACACGATTTATTAGACAGTATTAAAAATCATACAAATAACCAACTTGAAAATTCCACTATACAAGACGGTATGTTAAATAGTCTACAAATTAATACATTACTAAAACCTGCATATTTCATCGGTGACATGGACAGCGTTCTGAACAAGGATTTCTTAAGGCTCAACCCCGATGCAAAAATAATAGAATTTGCTCAGTATAAAGATTGGACGGATACAGAACTGTCACTAAAAAAGGCTAAAGAGCTCGATCCTTATGCCAACATTGTTTTAGTGGGAGGAAACGGAGGGCGACCGGATCATTTTATCAGCATATTTGAAACCTTTTCTTCAGAATTCCACCCTTCTGTTTGGCTGTGCGGCCCACAGGCGATTTATCATCTTGCTGACGGACAAATTCTTAATGCAGAAAAACTGAATCACAACGATATTGTATCGATTGCAAGGCTTTCGACTGGCTCAAGTTGCGGAATGGTTAGAACAACAGGACTTGAATGGGGAGACGAGTGCATGAGAAAATGCGGAATGCCCAGCATATCAAACAAAATTAAAATTAAGGGTACAGAAACTATGGTAACAGTTAAGGCAGAGGGTGGTACATTTCTGGTCTTTCTGCCTTATACAGCCGATGTTACAATCCAACAGAAAGATAAGTAATACCATACATCACGAGGAAAAGGACAACAGACAGGGCAAGGGTTATCAAATAGATAACAAGAAACAGAAGATAGCGTACTTTTTTATATACGATGGCCATTACTATGCTCAAGAAAAATCCACTTACACTGAACAAGGCAAGAATGATTGTGAGTATTGAACACCATTGCAAAATGAATCGCTGAGAGCTGTCAAGAAATTCCTGGTAATTACCTGAAATGTACAGGGCAAAAGTTGCAAGAACGGCAAGAGTCAAAAACATTGTGAACCGCCATATCAGCTTAAAAATCATTGAGGTATTATGTTTGTCTTTCCGCTCTTTTTCTGTCTGCTTTTTTACCGATTTTCGTCCAATCAAAGCCTTTACCCCTTTTCCAAGGTTCTCAAATATACTATACTTTTTTTCGATAATTTATTCGACACCTTTTTACTAAATTTGGGGATTTTTATGAAAGCAAGGAAATTCTTTTCATCATTACTTTTTCTGCTGATTGTTGCCGGAGTCGTCTTTTTTATAGGGTGGATTCAATTTTTGATTAAGCCGGGAACCTGTGGCATAATGACATCTAAAACTGGAGGACTTTATCCCAAACCGATTGTTTACGGAGAATTTTTCTGGAGATGGGAGAGGCTGCTCCCGACAAACGTATCAATAACCCTTTATCCCTTGCAGTCCTACGAGTATGACAAGCAAATCTCAGGATCACTTCCTTCAGCAGATGTTTATTCGCGTCAGGTTGAGCCCAAACCGGATTTTTCCTACAGCTTTGACTTTCACTTTACATTTTCTGTAGAACCCCAGCAGATCTATGATCTTGTTAATTCCAAAACAATAGAAAATTCAAAAGACAGCCTCAAACAGCATCTTGACAAAACAGCAGAACTTGCGGCCCATGCACTGAGCGAATGGTTCATAAGCAATAAAAATGCGGTAAACCTTGTGACACCGACGGTGCTGACAAACGAACAGGTCTCATCTGTCCTACAAAATTTAAGCCGTGAATTTACAGGAATTACTGTAGTTTCAGTTGAAATAAAAAAAGCCCGTGTTCCTGATCTTGCAATTTATGAATCAGCCAAAAGGACTTTCAGTTCTTACGAGGACGAATTGAATTCAAACCTCAGTGAACTGGCTAAACAGCAGGCCACGGTTTTGGCGGAAACGGATAATGAAATGAAAAGGCTTGAAAAATTTGCTTCGCTTCTTGAACAATATCCGCAGTTGAATGAACTGTCCAAATCCGGCAATTTAGTTGAAATAATGAATCAGTTGCGCGGAAACAGATAGGCAGGTGGTATAAAATGTCGGAAAAAAGGCTTTTTGGTATACGTGGGGCAACCTTTTGTGAAAATTCAAAGGATTCCATCATAAAATACACGGGCGATCTGTGTCGAATGATTTTCGCAGAAAACAAGCTGTCCGCAGAAGATATTGTTTCAATTCAGTTTACGATAACTGATGATTTAGACGAATTGAATCCAGCAACAGCACTAAGGCGTAATTCCGATTTGGGGATTGACGTTGCTGCAGTTCCTCTCTTTTGCTCACAGGAACCACGCATTGCCGGAATGCCACCAAAAGTCATAAGGGTCCTCGTTACAACATACATGCCATTTGATGCAAAAGTTCATGCCGTATACATAAATGGGGCGCAGATGCTCAGGCCGGATTTGGGTGAGAGTGGCAAATGAAATTGTGGATTGTCTCCCGTGAGTATGCAGGCATTGCAGAAGCTGGCGGGGTAAAAAATGTCGCATGTTCACTATCCGAAAACCTTGTTAAGACAGGCAATCAGGTAACCCTTTTCATTCCGCTTTATGGATGCACCGACATCAGCTCGGCATGTGACTATCAATGCGTGTGGCACCAACCCGTTCAAGTCAGGGTGGGAGAATCTTCATGCCATGTTTGTTTCGCTCACTGTAATTCAAACGGCGTAGAGATTGTCTTTGTCTGTCACAGGGCCTTTTCAGAAAAAATGGGAGTATACACATATACCCAAAATGAACAGGAAAAAGATCCTTCCCATGTCAGGGGATCAGGTCATAAGGACACCCTTTTCCTGAACGTACTGTTTCAGAAGGCTGTTGTCCTCTATGGCATGACTTGCCCTCAATCAGAATCTCCCCAGATAATTCATTGTCAGGATGCAGCCGCCGCACTTTTTCCAGCCCTTATGGAAAATGAAAAAAAACTCAACCGTCAGCTAAAAAACTTTTTTTCACATTCCAAGTGTGTTGTTACGATTCATAATGCAGGGCCGGGATATCATCATGCCTTTGAAAACTTAAATCAGGCCGCATGGTATACTGGCATTCCAGAAGACAAACTCTTTTGCGGTTTGAACGGAAGTCGCGTGGAACCCTTTTTGCTTGCCGCAGAAACTTCAATCATCACCACTGTGTCTCCACAATATGCGGAAGAAATAATGTCTGGAAAAACTGAAACCGACGGACTTTCAGAAGAATTCAGGAAGAGGGGAATAAAGATTTACGGAATTACAAATGGAATTGATGTAACACGCTATGATCCGTCCAATACAAACAATTCTTTGCTTCCCTATGCCTTTGCTCCTGAAAAAAAAGATTTCGACGGGAAAATCAAGTGCAGGAACTTTTTCCTTGAAAAATATGCGTTTGAACCAAGCGAATCCAAAGCTCTTTGTGATGAAGGGCTTGAAAAATTCGGGTACCTGTCAGGAGACGACGACAACTGCGTCTACATCGCATATCACGGTAGAATTGTTAGCCAAAAGGGAATATCAATCCTTGTAAAAGCCGCAGAAATACTAGTTTCCCAAAAGCTTCAGGTGCGCTTCATCATAATCGGGCAGGGGCAACCGGAACTGGAAAGGGAGATAGAAAACTTTGCGGAGGCGAACCCTGGAAAATGCGTGTATTTCAAGGGATACAGCCGTTTCCTTTCCAGATTGAGCATAGCTTCAGCCGATTTTGCCGTATTTCCAAGCTTCTTTGAGCCATGCGGACTTGAGGACCTTATAGCTCAGATTTACGGAACAATACCTGTTGCACATGCTACCGGCGGATTATGCAAGATCATTGACGATGAAACCGGATTTCTATATAAGGACAACACCCCGGAGGAACTGGCTTCTGTCCTTCATTCTCTTGCAGTAATAAAAATTCGTGCAGGCGGCAACATTTTCAACAGCATGACATCCTATACCGCAAGAAATGTCCGCACCGAATTCTCATGGGAAACCGTGACTCGAGAAAAGTACATTCCACTCTATCAGTCAATAATTCGCATATAATATAAAAAAATACAGAATTTCTTGATTTTGCTATTGACACAAAATAGAAATTGATATATATTTTCAACATTCATGCCGCTATAGCTCAGTTGGTAGAG
>DBWR01000071.1:52726-108759 GCA_002309305.1 Treponema sp. UBA1233
GGGGCAGACTGTAAATCTGTTGGCTCGTCCTTCGTAGGTCCGAATCCTTCACTCCCCAAAGAGAGGTGTCAATTATGTTGGCACCTTTTTTTTTGCCTTGATTTTTGCCCTATCTACTAGAAAAAATATAAAACATGTAGTATAATTTAAAAAATTTTTTGTTATGTTTTAAAAAGTCATTTTTTCTTGAATGATAATGGAGGAGTTGTGAAAATACATTTTTGGGGTGTCCGCGGTTCAATACCTACTCCCATTACACCCGAACAAGTCCAGGCAAAGATTGTTGCAGCTATCGAACGAATGACTCCTAAAGACCTTGAGTCAGAAGATTCGCGTACAAAATTCATAGCCTCTCTTCCTCCATGGCTTTTTGGTACTGTAGGTGGCAATACCTCCTGTATCGAGCTTACAAACAAAGCCGGACACCAGTTCATTCTGGACTGCGGTTCAGGACTCAGGGAGTTTTCCGTAAACGGAAAGAAAGCGGCAGACAACCATTATTCCGTATTCATGTCGCATTATCACTGGGACCACATACAGGGCATTCCATTTTGGGGTTCAACTTACGATCCCAGAGTCAAGATAGACTTGTATTCCACATTCCCAGACGCAGAAAGAATACTTGCAGAACAGAGCCGCTGCCCATATTTCCCGCTTAACGGATGCTGGGAATATATACGCGACCGTTTTACCTTCCACCTGATAAAGGAACTGGAACCGTTTTATGTCGACGGTGTCAAGGTAATGTGCAAAAAGATGAAGCATCCGGGAAATTCCTATTCATTTTCTTTTGAGGAAGACGGAAAAAAGATTATTTATGCAACGGATGTTGAGCTTACCGCAAAAGATTATGATCTGACGAACAAAAACAATTACTTTTTTGAAAACGCCGACATCATGATACTTGACAGCCAGTACACGGGAGAAGAAGCCCTTAACAAGACTGACTGGGGCCACAGCATTTTCTGTTATGCAGTTGATTTTGCCAATGCATGGAAAGCTAAAAGCCTTTATTTCTTCCACCATGAGCCGACTTATAGCGACAAGAAGATTTATTCCGTATTGCGTGCCGCCAAATGGTACGAGGATTATTCCGCAAAGTACGACGTAGACATACACATTGCGATAGAAGGTCAGGAAATCGAAATATAATGAAACACAAAGCTCTTGTCATTGTCCCCGTTGTCCTGCTGTCTTTACTGGCTGTCGGGGCATTAACCGCATTTGTTTTCTGGAAGACGATGCAGACTCCCAAACAAAGTGACATGGACGGCCAGATGATTGAAATGAAGGTCCCATATGGCATGTCGGTTCAGGAAGTTGCAGACGAACTTGAATCCAGGGGGCTGGTACGTTCTTCAAAGGTGTTTTATGCGGCCGTAAGGTTCAATCTTCTTGGTCTGGATGACGGATTTGAACTTAAGAGTGGCGTTTATGATCTAAAGGTCGGCTCTACGATGAAGGAACTTGCCGAAGAGCTGGAGAAGGGGCGTCCCGAAACCATTTCCGTAAGCATTCCAGAGGGACTTACCATAAAAAAGATCGCACTTTTGCTGGAAGAGAACAATATTTGCAAGGCAGAAGAATTTGTTGACTGCTGTTACGACAAAACACTGCTGGCGGAATACAACATTCCGGCATCGTCTTTTCAGGGCTATCTTTTCCCTGACACGTATTTTTTCAACCCCAATTCATCGGCAGAAGAAGCATGCAGGAAACTTGTTGACACTTTTTTCCTCCGCGCAGAAACAATACCGGAACTAAGCGGCCTTTCACCCGAGGAACTTCACCAGAAACTCATTCTTGCATCAATCGTTGAGCGTGAATACAGGGTTGCCGATGAAGCCCCAATAATCGCATCCGTCTTTACCAACAGGCTTAAAATCGACATGGGGCTATATTCCTGTGCCACGATAGAATACATCATCACGGAAATAGAGGGCAAGCCACATCCGACAAGGATAACCTACGACGACCTCGAATCCGAAAGCATGTACAATACCTATAAGTGGAAGGGACTTCCTCCAGGACCAATTTCAAACCCAGGCATGGTAGCCCTAAAGGCAGCCGCAAAACCAGCGGACACGCCATATTATTATTTTGTTTTGACTAACCCGGATGCAGGCACCCACAGCTTTACAGAATCATTTGTGGAGCACAAGGAAGTCGAAAACATGATTACCAAGGACTGATGAGCGGATTTATAAGCCAGGAATCAATAGACGAAGTATCCTCCAAGACAGACATTGTTCAAGTAATAAATGAATATGTACCTCTGATTCAAAAGGGTAATGACTGGTCATGCTGCTGTCCTTTCCACAACGAAAAGACTCCCTCTTTTCATGTCTCAGCCGACAGACAGTTCTACCACTGTTTTGGTTGCGGAGTTGGGGGAACGGTATTCAACTTTGTGATGGAAATGGAAAAGGTTTCTTTTCCTGGAGCCGTTGAAATTCTGGCAAAAAGGGCCGGAGTACAGCTCAGGTACAGCGATTCAGGACAAAACTTTCAAAAGGAAGATCCTGATTCAAAACTCAAGGAAGACCTCATCAGCCTTTACAATAGGACAGCATCTCTTTTTCATTACTTTCTCATGGAAACAGAAGCCGGAAATTTCGCCCTTGACTACATACTTAAGAGGGGATTGACCCGTGACACTCTGGAAAAGTTTAAAATAGGCTACTCACCGTCAGACAGAAGATGGCTCAAGACTTTCCTCCGCAAAAAAAACTTCAGTGATGAATTTCTGGACAAATCTGGACTTTTCAGCAAAAAATATCCTGACTATGCATTTTTCTCAGACCGCCTCATGTTCCCCATTTTTGACCGCAAGGGTGATGTCGTAGCCATGGGAGGCCGTTTCCTACGCGGAGATCCAACCAACTCACCTAAATACCTTAATTCCGGGGATTTGATCCAATACAAGAAGGGAAGCACGCTTTATGCATTTCATCTTGCAAAACAGGCCATACGTGAAAAGAAACAGGTCATCTTCTGCGAGGGATACATGGACTGCATCGCCTATCATCAGTGTGGGATTGACTATGCGGTTGCACCTTTGGGAACAGCCCTGACAAATGAGCAGATAGCCATCATAAAGCCCTTTGTCGATACCGTACTCCTTTCTTTTGACAGCGACGGGGCAGGCCAAAAAGCAACAAGGCGTGCCATATTGATGCTAAGGCAGCAGGGGCTTTCAGTTAAGATAATACAGCTCAGCAAAGGCAAAGATCCTGCAGAAATCATGCTGAATTTTGGTCCCGATACCTTGACAAATGACGTAAAATGTGCTATATTGGATAATGATTATCTGTTATCTAAACTGCTAGAATTGTATTCTAAAGAAACCCCTGAAGGAAAGGCACATGCTTCCCTGGAGTTCTTTGAATACCTCGATGTCCTGCAGTCGGATGTGCAGAGAAATGCATGCCTGGAACAGTTGTGCCAGACATACGACATAGACCCGGAGGCAGCCAGAAAAGACTATTCAAACCGAGCACGGCTTTCTCATCGTATCACCAGAACAAAAGAAGAACCGCAGAATAATTCAGAGAAACAGCAGAAAATAAAGCTTTCATCTGAACTGCGTGCTGTGATTACAGCAATAACTGATGATAAGAGTTATTTTCAGCAGATGAGCCAAGAAATCTCGGTTGAAGATTTTGATGACCCTCAGGCAAAAAAATTGTTTATGTTACTTGCCGAGTGCAGTGCACAGGACAATTTTTCTGTAAGCAACATTTTGAACCGTTGCGACTCTGATGAATTAAAGGGACTGATAATGCAGTCAGTCGATGAGTATTCTAACCACATCAATGAGTCTGTACGGGACAGCATAATGCTTATCAAGAAGAATTCCCTAACAAACAAACGCAAGGATATAATGTCCAGGATCCGCAAGGTGGAGCAGAGTTCCATTCCAGAGGATCGGGAGCGTTTGAAGGAACTGTTGTCGGAAAAAATGGACATAGACGCCCAGATTGCTTTGTTGAAAGGATAAACCATGGCAAAGATAAAATCTCCTGCTGAAAAAAAAGCAGGAACACAAAAGAAAACATCATCTAAAAAAACACAGGCTTCCACCGCTAAAGCCAAGAATTCAGAAAAATCAGCATCAACTCAAAAAAAGCAGGCTGCTAAAACTGCTAAGAAAGCCGTTGCCGATAAATCTGCCGCAAAGAAAAAGACATCAGCAAAAGAAGAAAAGAAGCCTTTAAAAAAGACCTCTGCTACGACAAAGAAAACCGCTGTAAAAAAGCCCGCTGCAAAGGCAAGTTCCGAAAAAAAGCCTGCCACAAAAAAACAGGCGGAAAAAAAGGTTCCTGCAAAAAAAACTGCGGCAAAGGCCTCATCTTCAAAGAGCTCATCTGCCAAAAGTTCTGCCGCAAAGACTACAGCAGAAAAAGCCGGTTCAGGAAAAAGCTCAAAGAACAATGCGGATAAGAAAAAATCAAGAAAGACCGAACTTGAAAAAGATGACAAGCCTATTCAGGCAGTTCAGGAAACTCAGGATGATTCAGGGGATGATTCTGATGAAGACATGGCACTTGATCCCCAGGTTCAAAAACTTCTGGATTATGCCAGGTCAAAGCAGGTAATTTCCTGGGACGAAATCACAGAAATGCTCACGCCAGAGTTCATTACTTCTCCCAATATGGAGGAAGTTCTAGAACTCCTGTCAAAAAACAACATTCAGGTCATGGAAGAAACGGACGGGGATCCGCTTCTTGATGACGAAGAGGATGACGAGGGGCAAGAAGATGACGAAGATGTCCTTGAGTCAGAAGTCTCTGTAGAAGCAAAAATAGACAGCAACGGAAACCACCGCTTTGTTTCCAGCGACAAGGATTCCAATATTGATGATCCGATCAGGCTCTATCTGCGTGACATCGGAAAGGAAAACCTTCTTACAGCAGAACAGGAAGTCATGCTGTCAAAGAAAATGGAAGACGGTCAAAACATCATAAAGAACGTCATCAAAAACTCCGGCATGATGATTCCAGAATTCTATACCATTTCCCAAAAGGCCTTCATGAAAATAGACATTCATGAACAGGGAAGGGCCAGAAAGGAAATCAACGAGGAGATGGCTGAAAAACGCCGCCTAAAGAGCTGCTACAGTTCAATCCTAAAACCGCTCAAAGAAGAAATGAAGCAGTATATGGCTCTGAAAAAGACATTGAATGAAAACGATCAGAGCATGGCGATTTTTGAAGATGATCAGCTTGTTGCACTCCGTGACAAAATCTCCCCCGAGTTGCAGAAAATCGACATTCAGATTGAGGAGATAGAACGCTTTTCTACAAAGTTCATAGACGCATCACAGCGTATTGATGAATATCATCGACGTCAGGAAAAGCGCATGAAGGAACTGAGGATTACTGATACTGCTGGCCTCCGTTCAATTGGACGCCGTCTTGCCACACATTCCGAAAGCCTCAAGCTTGAAAAGGAACTTGGATTGACTGCGGACGAGATTCGTGAAGTATACACTCAGATTCAAAAAATTGACCGCAAGCTCCGCCGTTTGGAATTTGAATTTGAAAACAGTGTAGATGAGATTCTTGACAAGACAAAAGAAATTTTACGCGGAAGACAGATGATGGAACAGGCCAAAAACCGCCTGATCAACGCAAACCTCCGTCTTGTAGTCTCAATTGCAAAGAAGTATACCAACCGCGGACTGCAGCTTTTTGATTTGATTCAGGAAGGAAACATCGGACTTATCAAGGCTGTTGAGAAATTCGAATACCGAAAGGGATATAAATTTTCAACCTATGCCACATGGTGGATACGCCAGGCAATCACAAGATCCATTTCTGACCAGGCACGTACAATCCGTGTTCCTGTCCACATGATAGAGCAGATTAACAAGGTCGTTCGTGAAAGCAGGCAGCTTGTCCAGAAACTGGGTCGCGAACCTACAGATGAGGAGATTGCACAGCAGCTTTCATGGCCGGTAAGCCGTGTAAAACAGGTCAAGAATGTAGCCAGGGAGCCAATTTCCCTTGAAACTCCTATTGGAGAAGAAGAAGACAGTTCTCTCGGCGACTTCATCGAGGACAAGGAAGTTGAAAATCCTGCAACACAGACTTCATACAAACTTCTTCAGGATCAGCTCAGGGAAGTTCTTGACACATTGCCTCCACGTGAACAGGAAGTACTCAAGATGAGGTTTGGACTTGAAGACGGATATTCACTTACACTTGAGGAAGTTGGCCTTTACTTTAACGTCACCAGGGAACGCATCAGGCAGATTGAAGCCAAAGCCTTGAGGAGACTCAGACATCCAAGACGCGCACAAAACCTCAGGGATTACATGGATTAATTCAGTCATACAGGAAAAAATCCATAGGGGAAGGGCATAAATCTCACTGGTTTTGACCTTCCTCTATAGACACAAAATTTAAAATAGTGTATATTCTAAAGATAGAGTATTTTTCAATTAATGTAGGGGTTAATACCGATGCAAATGTCAGAAACTCTCGCTAAGCTTCAGAATCTTCAGGATGTGCTTGGCGAAAAATATGCAATTAAGTCAAGTGTGGATGAACTTCCAAAAACTTTAAATGGCTCCAGGGAAAGTCTTGAGCGTTTCAAAAAAGAATACATCGAAAAAAATACAGAATATGAGGCCGAAAAGGAAAAGGTAAGCTCACTCAAAGCTGATCTTGAAGAAGCCGAACGTACTCGTGAAAAATGCGAAAAGGAAATGGACGAAACCAGCACTCATCGCGAATATGAAATCCTTGACAAGCAGATTTCAGAAGCAACAGAAAAGGAAAACAGCATACGCAAAGAGCTTCAGAGGGAAGAAAAGAACCTTGCCGAATTGAAGGACATTTTGGAAAGCACCGAAATGCTCATTTCATCAACAGAAGCCGAATACAACGAACTTAACGAATCTCTTGAAAAGGAACTTTCAGGTAAGAAAAAGCGTCTTGAAGAACTTGAAAAGATGGAAGCCTCAATGTCAGAAGGCATTGACCCTGAGACCGTTTTCAAATTCCAGCGCATCATACAGAGGAACAAAGAGGGTATTGTTGCCGTACGTGGAAGTGTGTGCAACGGATGCCACATGATTTTGCCCGCACAGTTTGCAGATGAAGTCCATCGCGGAGAAAAAATCCTCTTCTGCCCATATTGCAGCAGAATCCTCTATTACGAAGAAGCAGAAGAAAACGAAGAATCATATATTCCCACAGAGGTTGCTGGCAGCCTGGCTGGAGAAGATGAATCAGACAGTCCTGATTTTATTGAATCAGAAGATGGAGTTTCCATGGATGAAAAGACCATGGATTTTGATGAATAACTGAATTAGAAAACGAGGATGTGTGGTCGCTCGCCAGGAGCTGATGACAGTTCTTTGGCGGGAGGTAAAGTCCGGGCTCCTTCGGAAATGATGCCGGGTAATAACCGGGCGGAAAAAGAAAGTTGTCTAAGTAAAGGTTACCTTTGAACTGACATAACTCTTTTGGCCGACAGAAAGTGCTGCAGAAAATAACCGCCTGTTTTACAGGTAAGGGTGAAAAGGCAGGGTAAGAGCCTACCGCATTTACGGCAACGCAAATGGCATAAGCAAACCTCATCAGGAGCAAAATCATGCAGCGGTTTGGTATTCCGACCTTATACCGCGGGTAGATTGCTGGAGGCAACGGGCGACTGTTGTCGTGGATAGATGACCATGCGGGTTTATCCCGTGCCAGAACCCGGCTTACTGCATCCTTTTTATATGAATGTAAAAAATTCTGGGTGGAATATGAATGGGAGACTGAATAGCGACAGCCACGTAGCGAAACGGAAAAGTAAGTTTTTGCCTCGTTTGATTTTGACCGTAGTGGTTATTGTCGTTTTGACACTTCTATCTGTCGGCATTTATAAAATCCTTGACAATAAAGTTCATTCAGAGATATCTGTAAGCTCCCTTTACAAAAATTGGGAAGCCAGAGACTATCAGGCTGTATATGACAGTTCAAATGCAATAATCGAAAAAAACAATCTGCACAACGCTGCACGCACACTTCATGGGTACAGTTCATTCATGCTCGCTGAGTCAGAGGTAGACAATGCGCGCTCCCAGGAATTATTGGATGAAGCCATAATCAACCTGCGTATCGCGATGCAATATGCAAAGGAAGACATGCTTCCACAGATAGACTATATGCTCGGTCGCTGTTATTTTTACAAGGATTATCCTACAAATGAGCATTATTATGCTGACCTTACGATAAAATATCTCTTGAAATGTCAGGAAGAAGGATTTTATTCCGATGACATTCCTGAATTTCTGGGCTTAAGTTATGCAGCCCTTTCTGAGACCCAAAAGAGCATTGATTCCTTTACGTCAGCTCTTCTTGCACGTGAATCCGACACGCTTTTGCTTTCTCTGGCGGAACAATACTGCAAGGCCGGGCAGGGGGCCATAGCCAAGCAATACCTCAACAAGGTTATTGTCATGACGGCAAACGATGAGCTTGCATTAAAGAGCCACAATTTGCTTGCCCAGATTTATATGGATGAAGAAAAATATGATGATGCTGAAAAAGAATTTGAATCAATTTTAGAAAAAGATGAAAATTCTGCTGACGCACACTATGGTCTTGGTGTATTATATGAAAAACAGGGGGACAATGCAAAAGCTCGTTCCGAATGGAGAAAGTGCCTTAACATTCAACCCCAGCATACAGGCGCCAGACAAAAAATGGCTGAAAACAGATCGTAAAAACGGGAGGAAGGAAGATATATGGGCTTTTTTGACAGTTTTACAACGGACATTGGAATTGATTTGGGTACATGCAACACCTTGATTTACGTCAGGGGACAGGGTATTGTCATCGACGAACCTTCTGTAGTTGCTGTAGAAAAGGGAACCGGTAAGGTAGTTGCCGTAGGTGCAGAAGCAAAACGCATGCTTTGGAAGACTCCTGGCAATATCGTTGCTATCAGACCTCTTGCAGACGGTGTCATTTCAGACAGTGATTCTACAGAAAAGATGATCAAGTACTTCCTTTCAAAAATCATACCCCGTCATCATCTTTTCAAGTCAACCCGCATGAAAATCGGAATTCCATCCTGCATTACTCAAGTTGAACGTGATGCCGTTATGGCTGCTGCCCTCAAGGCTGGAGCAAAGGAAGTTGAAGTCATAGAAGAAAGCCTTGCTGCCGCAATCGGTGCACAAATACCGATTTATGAACCAGCAGGACACATGGTATGCGATATCGGTGGTGGAACTACAGAAGTTTCCGTCATTTCTTTGGGCGGCATGGTAATTACTAGCTCCATCCGCACTGGTGGCAATGAGTTCGACGATGCAATCATGAAGCATGTCAGGGCAGTGCACAACCTTATAATAGGACAGCAGACAGCTGAAAAACTTAAGATTGAAATTGGTAACGCAACAGCTGATAAAACCACAGAAAAGATGGAAATCAAGGGTACAGATGCCATTACAGGTCTCCCACGACGTCTTGAAGTGGATTCAGTTGAAGTAAGGGAAGCCCTTAAGGAGCCTATCACAAAGATAGTCGAAGAAATCAAGAAAACACTCGGACGCACTCCGCCTGAACTGGCAGCAGATATCGTTGAACGCGGCATAGTAATGACTGGCGGCGGTTCAATGCTTAAGGGACTGCAAAAGCTTATTTCGAAGGAAACCAATGTTCCTGTAATTCTTGTTGAGAAACCGCTTGAATGTGTCGCCGTAGGTGCAGGACAGGCTTTCGAGCTTTACAAGGACATGTCTTCCAACCGCTCCATTTACGACAATTTGAACGGCTAAAATATGAAAAAAGCATTTCGTATTACGCTGCCTGATGCTGTATTTATCGTCTTGCTTTTAATAAGCGGAATCATTCTGGGACTTTCCACAGGTGGATTTATCGTAAATTTTAAACAAGTCGGCTTCTCTGTTTTCTCAACCCTGCAGAAGGGTGTAGGAACTGTATCCAATTTTGTTTCTGATAAAGTTGAATCCGTTCAAGACATGTTCACAATGAAAAAAGAATATGCCGAACTCAAGGAAAAGCTCAAAGATTACGAATACCTCAAGCGAAACAACGTTGAAATCCGGGAAGAAAACCAAAAATTAAAGACACAGCTGGATTTTGCCACATCACTGGATTATAAGAATATTGCAGCTCAAATCATAGGACGAGATCCAAACAGCCTGTATTCCGGCATCACCATAGATAAGGGTGTAAAAAGTGGCGTCAAAAAGGGAATGCCGGTAATAGCCATTCAAGACGGTAATGTTGGTGTTGTGGGTAAAATCGTCATCGTAGGCATGGATACCTCCCTGATAATGCCCATTTACGATACAAAATGCAATATTTCGGCACGCATAAAGACTACCCGTGAATTGGGAATAGTTTCAGGCAACGGCTCTGAAGAAAAGCCCCTTTCCATGAGCTACATAAGCAAAAGATCTCAGGGAAAGCTTCAAAACGGAGATGTTGTAGTAACTTCCGGAGAAAACGGCAACTATATGCGCGACATACCAATCGGTTCAATTTCATACATTCAGGCGCTTGACTATGATTCATCCCTTAGCCTTGATATTGTTCCGATAATTGATTTCTCCAGGCTTGAGATGGTTTTGATCGTAGACCAGACAATGGGTAACGACCGTATAGCCGATTCAGATAAAGATTCAATTCCAGAGCCAATTCAAGATGATTCTCAGGGTACAGATTCAGAGGAGGCAGAACAGTGATTTTCGCTTATTTGCTCAGTACATTCATCCTTCTGGTTTCTACGCTCGTTCAGGCAGCGATTCTCTCAAACATCACGCTTTTGCCAGCTGTTCCTGATTTATGCCTTATTTGTGTGCTTTATTTTTCACTGCATAACGGCAAACTCTTTGGCGAGACAAACGGCTTTCTTTCCGGTATTTTCCTGGACTTTTTAAGTGCGGGTCCTTTGGGACTCAACTGCCTGATGAGGACCATAATCGGTTATGTAGGGGGAATCTTCAACAAGACAATCAATACGGAAGGATTTTTTATTCCCGTTCTTCTTGGAGCCTGTGCTACATTTCTTAAAGTCATCATCACATGGCTTTTATCATTCCTTTTTCCGAATTCAATCATCGCATACAATCCATTTACCATACTTTTCGTATTTGAGATTGCCATAAACAGTTTGCTTACACCCATTGTGTTCAAGATTTTGGGACTTTTCAGCAAGACATTGGTTTTGAAACCGGAGAATGTTTTATAGTATGAAGGCTACGTTTTTCCAAATCAGCGAAGATGTTTCAGATAAAAAGAATTTTCGACTGTTTGTGATTTTTGGCATCATAGTTATTTCTTTTGCACTTTACCTGCTCAAACTGTTTTCCATGCAGATTGTTGAGGGATCTTATTACAGCAACAGGGCCGTCGCCCGTAAAAACTACGTCACTGTACTGGATGCCAAACGTGGAGAAATATTCGACTGTCATGTTGATGAGGAAAATGTCCAGCCTCTTGTAACCAATACAGACGCATTTGCCGTAGAACTCATTCCGGGAGAAATTCCCGAAGGTGAATATGATACCGTAGCCGCCAAGCTTGCAGATTATCTTGGCATATCAAAGGCAATCATAGACCAGCAGACTACCGGCAAACGGAAATCAAATGAGCCTATACAGATAAAGATTAACGTTCCCCTTACCAGCATCAGCAATATTGCAGAAAACATAGTTGAATTGCCCGGCGTTTCATGGAAAAACAAACCAATACGAACTTATAACGAATCTGGTTCGATCAGCCATCTTTTGGGCTATGTCGGTAAAATATCAGATGAGGAATACAAACTCTACAAAAACGAAGGATATACAAACAATTCAATCATTGGAAGAGCCGGAATAGAAAGGCAGTATGACAAGCAGCTGCAGGGAATTCCTGGTTCAGAAAGCCGTACTCGAGACGCCCAGATGCGCTTTACGGATGACGCACCTGAAATTGTACCCCCAAAAATGGGTAACAGCCTAGTACTTACAGTAGATACAAGGATACAGAAGCTTGCAGAAGAAACTCTTGGAGAAAGGGTAGGAGCTATAGTCGTCCTAAAGCCTGCCACCGGTGAAGTTCTTGCCATGGTTTCATATCCTTATTATGATTCAAATCTGTTTTCATCTGAAAACTATTCAAACGAATACGCACGACTTCTTGAAACACCGAATAATCCGCTCTTAAATCGTGCCATAAATGCAGCTTATCCTCCGGCATCAACATTTAAGACAATTATGACAACTGCCGTACTATCTGAGAAGAAAATTTCTCCTGACAAGGCAATTGAATGTACTGGAGAAATATTTCATGGCGGCATTACATTCCACTGCCATAAAAAGGCCCCGGGACACGGCTGGCTAGACTTGAAAAATGGTCTGGCTCAATCCTGCGACGTTTATTTCTGGATAATTGGTCGTGATTATCTTGGTGTTGACCTTATTGCCCAATATGCAATGGAATTTGGTTTCGGTCAAAGCCTTGAGATAGACTTGCCCGGCCAATCAACAGGTTTTGTCCCAACGGCACAGTGGATGTCAAGGGAAAAGAACCGCAGATGGACCGATGGTGATACAATGAACATGTCAATCGGTCAGGGATACACAACCGCAACCCCGATGCATGTAGCAAACATGATGGCAATGGTATGCAATAGCGGTGTCATTTATAAACCACATCTCCTCAAGGAAATTCGTGATTCCGGAACCGGAAAAGTAATAGAAACTGTCAAACCAGAGGTTTTGCATGAGTCAACCGTTTCCAAATCCGTATGGAGAACAGTACAGAATGATTTGAGGTACACCATTACTGATGGTACAGCTGTGTATCCTATGGGCAACAAACTCGTTAAAATTGCGGGAAAAACGGGTACAGCTGAAACAGGACGTTATACTGACAGATGGCATTCATGGATGGTGGCTTATGCACCATTTGATGCACCAGTTGAAGAACAGATAGTAGTCGCAACTATCGTAGAGGATGTTAATGATTGGGAGTGGTGGTCTCCCTATGCAACAAATATAGTTATTCAGGGTATTTTCGCCAACCAGACCTATGACGAGGCAATGAAAACCCTTGGATTTAGTTATCTGAAAAAGCAGGTTGGAAGACAGGACTAATGAAGGTTAAATTTTTTCAACGATTTGATTATTTTATATTGGTATGCGTAGTAATCCTAAGTACATTGGGTCTGGCATTCATTTATTCTTCTGCAATCGATTCTAACGGCATACTGCAAAATTCTGACTATAAACGGCAGGCAATTTGGTGCATAACAGGATTGGTTTTGATGATTGCTTCCGCCATATTCGATTACCGACTGTTTAAGCGTTATGCCATACCAATTGGAATAATACTTTTTGTTTCACTCATTGCAACAAATTTTTTCGGTAAAACTGTAAATGGTGCAAAAAGCTGGTTGGGTTTCTATGGACTTGGAATTCAGCCATCTGAACCTGGAAAAATTCTGTTCGTTATTTTTCTTGCATGGTATCTTGAGCGTTCAGAAAAGGAAAATCCCCTTAAGAGATTCCTTATTGCGCTTGGTTTCACTCTGGTACCAATTGGTTTAATCCTCCTTCAGCCAGACTTTGGAACAGCCTTGGTTTACTTTCCTATTTTTATCGTCATGTGCTTTATAGCTGGAGTTCCGCTCCGTTATTTGATGGCTGTATTGTGTACGGGAATAATAGCCATAGTTTTAATCATGTTCCGACTCTGGGAAATATACATATATCAAAGACCAATATTTATAGCAGATTTGCTCAGCAACAAAATATCTGTGCTTGTAATATCACTTGCCCTCATTACTGCCATAATTCTTTCTTTAATTGGATATCGTTATACTAAAAAGAAATACTTTTATTGGATTGTATATGTTTGCGCAATAGTTTTCGTTTCCTATACATTGGCTTTTGCAGGCATGAAGGTAATGACAAGGGAAAACGACAAACACCTTCGCAACAGATTTTTAGTATACCTGGATGATTCCTATGATCCCAGGGGAGCAGGGTACAATGTCAATAATGCAAAGGACGCCATTGGTTCTGGAGGCATGTTTGGACAGGGATATAAGCTTGGATCCCAAAGTCACTTGAAATTCGTCCCTGAACAGAGTACAGACTTCATATTCAGTATTTTGACAGAAGAAGCCGGATTTATAGGAGGACTTGCAGTATTCATCTGCTTCTTGATAATCCTCCTCCGAATAGTCATAGCTGCCAGAAGCACAAGCAATCTATTTGGTTCCTATATATGCTCCGGCATACTTGGAATGGTTTTCTTTCATTTCCTTGTCAATATTGGCATGGATATTGGTTTAATGCCTGTCATGGGTATTCCTTTGCCATTTGTCTCCTATGGAGGATCAGCATACGTTACAAATTGCGTTGCCATGGGGCTTGTTATGTCTGTAGCTTCCAGAAAGCTTGATTTCGGTATTATGAACTCTCTCTAGGCAATTAGGACTTGTATATCAGGCTGGTTGTTTTGAGGGGGGTATAAAAACACCATTATTTAGTAGACAGAATATACATTATAATCAGTCATTCGAATATCAGGCTGATACTGTCATTTTAGGTTTATATATCTAAAAGTTTCTCCATCCCAATAGTATTCACTTAGCTTTTCAGATTTGTAAGTGATATGCAGGTTGTAATCAATTTCACCATCTTTGGTATAAACTAAAATCTCTTTGGAATTATTCTGTTCTAATAGCGGGATATCGTTCCATTCATTGTTGTATACATCATAGGATTTGTTCGGGAAATAGATGACCTGATTTCGAGCAAAAGGAATTTCCACGCAGGTATCCATATAACATATTTCAGTAAGCATCTTTTCGTCAGTTAAAAAACATACGCTGCAGTTTGTAAGGCTACCGGCTCCATAACCCATTTTTTTAATAAATAATACAATGGGTTTATTACCAAAAACTCCGGAATTCTGTTCAACTTGAATTTCGGTGCAAGGAAATGAAGATATGCCATGACTTAACAAGGAAATACCTGTTAGTTTTTTTACAGTCGCGCCTCTAACCAAAAGTATTTCCTCATCTATATATTCACCTGAATCAAGACCACAGCAACCGTCATCATGCTCCTCAAACAAAAACTGGCACGCTATGTAATCATATCTTGCATAGCCGTTCCTCAGGTCACATTCGCCATATACTGATGTCATCCAGCGTCCTAGAATATAGCCTTCTCCCATATAACAGCTTATTTTATACCAATGCGACCATGCACCTTCAACATACATTTCTTCACTGCATCTTTCCTCAACATCTACAATAGTTCCAGCATTGACCTGAAACAGTTTTTTTGCATCTGTAGAACAATCTGCACGCACATTTATTTTGTTGTCAACAATAAGACATTTGCTTCCTCTTGAGATCATCCCGTCATGATAAATCTTGTTCGCATAGAGATTGGCGAGTAAAAAGATGTTAAGCAAAAGAAATATAACTTTTTTCATTTTTTCTCCTTAAACTTTTTTTATTATACCCTTTTTTTGTCTTTTACCTTGTTTATATCTTGTTTTTATTATGATAATTCTAATAATAAAATTATCTAGAAAAAAAAGACCGGACAAGTTTTTCTTATCCGGTCCCAAGGAATTGGAGTGTTACTATAATGAATATCCGTTACTTATCGCAATTTAACGGTATTATTAGAGCCCCTTTTGTATGGAGAATTACATCAGGGGCAAAGTATTACTAACGCTTAATGCTGATTACAGTTTCAAGCATTGAGTCACTTGTGGTAATTGTCTTGGCGTTAGATTCAAATCCACGCTGAGTTACAATCATGTCTGTGAGCTGTTCTGTAAGGTCAACGTTTGACATTTCGAGTGTTCCAGCCTTAAAGCTACCCTTTCCTGCTGTACGAGCCTCACCAATGTTTGCCATACCAGAGTTGATAGACTCTGCATATGTGTTGTCGCCTTTCTTTTCAAGACCGCCCTGGTTTACAAAGCTTGCCATTGCAATCTGACCGATGGTTCTTGTTGAACCGTTTGAATATACACCAGTGATGATACCATTCTGGTCGATATTGAAGTTGTCAAGATATCCCAAGGCGTATCCATCCTGGAAGAAAGCCTTTGTAGTACTCTTTGATGCATCCTGAGTGATTGTGTTTTCGAATGAACCGATTGTTCCAAGGTCAAGTGTGAATGTCTGACGATATGGATTTCCGGCTGCATCTGGGTTGCTGTCAGGAACATTATATGAAGCCTGAAGATAGATATTGCCTTCTGTATTTGAAACGTTTCCGGCGCTATCTACTACAGATGCCAAGGCACCCATGTTGTCAAAGTTCAATGTATATACGTTTGACATGCCGTCTGTTGTATTAAGACCTGCTCTTGTTTCTGTCGGTATTTCGGCAGCTGGATCAACAGTAATTGAAACTGTCCACTGGTTAGGATTATCACGTACTTTCTGGAAGTTCATCTGCAATTCATGCTTGTTTCCATAAGAATCGTAAATGTCAATTTCTGTCTGCCATGTTCCACGCCTGATATCTTCTTCTGTTGGATTATCCGGGATTACTGGAAGATTCTTGTCCAAGTTACAGAGATAGCGGACCATTTCTGTAGCACGAGCAGGATCCTTCTGTCCTACGGGAATTACAAGGTCTGTTGTAGAAGCTGATGTCTGAACATATCCTTCTGCATCTGCCATCCATCCCTGAACTCTAAGACCATTTCCTGGGTTTACAAGTGTTCCATTAGCATCTACACCAAAAACACCTGCTCTTGTGTAGAATGTTTCTTCACCGTCTTTGAGAACAAAGAAACCGTTACCCTGAATTGCAATATCAGTAGAAACACCTGTTGACTGCAATGTTCCCTGGGTAAAGATTGTGTCGATAGAAGCAATGCTCATACCAAGACCAACTTCCTTGGGGTTAACACCACCAACCTCTTCGCCTGGCCTTGAAGCACCGCTGATCTGCTGACTAATCATGTCCTGAAAGTCAACACGACCTTTTTTGAAACCATAAGTATTAACATTGGAAATGTTGTTTCCAATAACATCCATTCTTGTCTGATGATTCTGTAAGCCGCTTACTCCAGAATAAAGTGATCTCATCATATCGCTACCCTCTTTTGTTAATTGCCGTAAACGGCTGTAATTTTATTCAAATCATAATACATGTTGCCAACGCGAACCTGCGGATTGTTGCCGTAAGTTATGCCCTGTACAACACCTTGAGTTGTTGCTTCTCCCAAATCAATCTGAACTGTTTTTCCGATTGTTCCAAGAGCACTGTTTGACGTTAAAACTGAACTCAATTTGTCAAAGTTTGAATTCATGTTTGTCATCTGTTCCAGTGTGGAGAATTCTGCCATCTGGGCAATAAACTCTGTATTGTCCATTGGATCTGTCGGGTCTTGATTTTGCATCTGCACTATCAAGAGCTTTAAGAAGTCATCCTTGCCCAACGACTGAGAGGTAGTCTTTCCATCTACTACCAACGACTTGTTGAAAGTGTCCACTTCCATTTGAAGTTTTGCGATTTCCTGGGCACTCATCTGTGTGTTTAAGTTAACACTATCTGCCATTTTAACACTCCTGTTCCTAAGCTACCACATCAATCTGATATTCGCTTGAAGAACTGTACTGACTTGAATCTGAAGAAGTTGTTTCTACCTCTCCAGACTGACCATATTCCTTATATGCACGATCAGCAACATACTGACCGTCATTTCCATTTTGGTTTTGTGCAAAATGATTTTCCGATGCGGAATCTGAAAGTGAAAGGCTCAACTGGGCGTTTTCAAATCCATTTTCCCGGAAAGATTGCTTAAGCAAGTCAAGGTTTTCTTTAAAAGCTTCCATTGCTTCCTTGCTTTGCACAATAATATGTCCACTAATATTTTTATCGGATAACTGCAGGTTAATCTTAACATTTCCGAGATTTTCCGGTTTTAACACCATGTTAATTGAGCCGGAATTCTGATCTTTCAAGATTATTGTTCCTGCCTTAGCAAATTCAGGTGCATTTTGCTGTATTTGCTGCGAAAGCATCTGCTGGAATGTAGATCCTGTTGCAGAAGCTGTCTGATTGTTGGTAGACAGTATGTTTGCCCTCGCATTTTCAGACAACATGGAAACCTGTGCATTTTGATGGAAATCGGTACTGCCTTTTGTTTCCCTGACATTTGCGATTTCCTTCTTTTCTTCCTCTTGGACCGGCACAGTTCTTTCGTCAAAGACTGTAAAAACCTTTCTGTCATTGGAAGTAGAATCCTTGACATCTGTTTTGAGGTCATCAACCTTAGCAAGTTTAGGCTCTACAGGATCTTTTTTGACTTCCTGAAGAACTTCTGTTTCCTGTTGTAATGCTGTTTTTGCTGCCGCAGTCGTTTTTTCCTGATCTGTTTTTTCCGATTTTTCAGTTTCGCCGTTTGGATTCAAAGCTATTTCTGAAGCCAATTCCTCTAATTCTTCGGCCTCAACGACAGGATCCATAGCCTGAGCTTCTACCTGAGCACCAGCTACAAATTCGATTTCTGAACCAACTTCTTCCAAAGCAAGGTCTTTGAGTGGTTCCGAATTGTCAATTTCAGCATTTGAAAGGTCAATAATCATATAAACCTGGTTATCATCATTTTCAAGCTGTACTGAATCTTCCCCTACACTCTTTGGTTCATTTACTTTTTTTACCTTAACCGGTTGGATTTCCCTTTTTTCATCTTCCTTTTTCTGTTCTTTTGAAACGCTTGAGTTTATGCTGCTTTCGGTTTCCTTTTCTTTTGGAACAGAAACATTCTTTGAATCAACTTTGGAAGCATTTGACTGAGACTGCAATGACTGTAAAATTGATTGGAACGAGTTAGAAGAAGTCTTGTTCTCTTTAGTGTAAGGCTCTGTGTTTTTTGCCAGGACATCTGTCCTTGCGTACTGAACTTTTAAGTACTGCACTGGTAATACCTCCGGCTAAACACCGTGCATTACCAGCGTACGATTTATTCATCGTCGTCGATGGAAAGAGGCTTGTTGGCCATTTTCCTCTGAATCTCAGCAGCCCTATCTGCCTTCATCAATGACAGCCAATAAGCACCCAATGATTGAGTTCCCGATGCCTTAGCATTTTCATCTGCCTTCCTAAGGATATCGATGATGTCCTGATCATCCATTTCCTGAAGGATTTCTACAGCATTTTTCGGCTGCATACCGGTCAGGTTCTCAACAATTTGCTCGATGTTTACCATTCTACTATCGTACTTTTTGACTTCATTGTTAAATGTTTTTTCTCTTTCTTCCTGAGCTTTTTTCTGATCTTCAAGTTCCTGAGCAATCTGGGCGTTATTTTCCTCTCCGGCAGCTATATCTGCCTCCCTTTTGTCAAGTTCTTCAGACCTTACATCCAGAGCTTCAAGACGTTTTGCCCAGCGTGCATTATCAAGGTCTTCTTCTTCCAGATTGCTAGGGGAAGACGGAACGCTGGTAGTCTGCGGCTGAAGCCCAAACAGACGGTATACGGGCGCAAACCATTTCTTTGCCTGAATTATACCTAGATAATCGAACCACATGAGTCCGAAAAAGATTATAATGATTATCAAAATTATGAGTAAAATCGACTTTCCTAGAACTTTGCCTCGTGCCACAGTTTTTCCCCTTTACTGTCGAGTACTTCCAGAGAACAAAAAATCCATCTGAAAGTGGCTCTGTTTTTTAGATTATCGGATTTTGACACGGTTTATTTAGATTTTTCCGTATAAAACCCGTTTTGTTTATTTGTCCATCAATCCGCCGATTGCAGTTCCCAGTGTAATGTCATTGTCACGGCTGATTATTTCGTAGAAAAGGCCCCTTTGCCTTAAAAGGAGTTCTTCCAGATATGCCTGTACGCGGACAGCAACCTTATGTGTCTTGAAGAATGTCGTACCGTTACAGAGAATGCAAACCGGTTCTGTAGCATTTTTTCCCTTACCCGACTTTATCACACAAGCTGTCAGAATGCTTGCTGAAAGACGTGCTGAACGGTCTACTACGGCATCCAAAAGCTGATGCAGGAGGTCATAGTCCCCTTCTGTCGCTGATTCAGCCGCTTTAGCCCCTAAAACGGAACCTGTGCGGTATGGAGCATGCAGGAACGAATCAATTTCTATGAGCGTAAGGTTTTCGATTTTTGAAAGGGATTCTGAGAATTTCTTGCTGAACAATCCGTCTTTTACTGCACTCTGTATCATTTCATAGGCAAGAGGTCCAAGATATGCTCCTGAACACTGCTTTTCCAAAAGTCCTGTTCCCGGTTTCACGCTTTTTTGATCAAAAGATGTGTCAAAGTCTGAACTGGGAGCCTTGTCAAATTTTCCGCTTTCACAGACGATAATCTGTTTTTTAAGCCCCGGATACGCTTCATCAACATCCTGAATGTATGCGGCATTCATTCCTGTTCCCAGGATAAAGCCTATATATGATGAATAGCGGTTTCCTTCTTCAGGACAGGCTGCACCGGCCAAAAGAGCGGCTACAGTGTCGTTAAGGAGTGAAATCTTTACTTTTTTCGTCCATCCATGTTCTGAAAGGGCTTTGGCAAGTTCTTTTCCGATGTGGGCACCAACAACCTCAGGAGCCTTGATTTCCTTTGAAAAGCCTATGAGGATACCGTCTCCGTCTTCTGTAATTGTCATTGGATATGAAAAGCAAAAACCTATGTTGGTTGACTTGTCTTTAAGATGCTCGAGATTTTCTGCAAACTGATCAAAGAATTCCTTGCGGGACAATTCTCGTTCGATTCCCGGCATTTTGGTTTTTTCCATAAAATCTATTACGGGCTGTCCAGATTGGTCAAAGGTAACAAGACATGAGCGGAAATTTGTTCCACCCGCATCAATTACTATTACGCTTTCTCCGGCAAGTTTCTTTTCCGGCGGCACACAAAAGGTCCTTATCATGTCCTGTCCAGCTTTGCGGCCGGAAAGTCCCTCATGCATATCGTACAAAAGAGAATCCACGATAGGATTCATGTCAAAATTCAAAGGAAAATTGTGCTTTTCCAAAAAGGCTGCTGCGGAATTATTCATCAGACTTCTCCCATAATCATATACGAAATATTTTACCATACTTTACACTTTTTAACAATACAATTACAATGAACTTCATGTCTTTAGAAGAACACTTGAAAAACCAGCTTAACCCGGAACAATACAGGGCCGTTACGACAATCGAAGGTCCAATACTCATAATTGCGGGAGCTGGAAGCGGAAAAACCCGCGTAATCACCTATAGAATCGCAAACATGCTGGAAAAAGGCATTCCACAAAGCCAGATACTTGCCCTAACCTTTACCAACAAAGCCGCCAAGGAAATGTCGGACCGAATCAAGCAGTTAACCGGGAAAAAACTCCAGAACCTTACCATAAGCACATTTCATGCCTTTGGAGTAAGGATTTTAAGACAGGACATAGACAAAATCGGATACCGACCAAATTTTTCGATATATGATGAAACTGACCGATATGCGCTCATCAAGGAAACCGGCCGTGAACTCAAATTTTCTCATGACGCACTTGACGTTTATAAGGTGGGAGCCCTGTTCAGCGACATAAAGACGGGAAGAAAGACATTTACAGATGAGCACGATGCCTACAAAACCCTTTACGAGGGGTATCAGGAAGGGCTTAAGCTCTATAATTCCGTTGACTTTGATGACCTGATTACCCTGCCGATAAAGCTTTTCCGCGAACATCCAGACGTTCTTGAACAGTATAAGAACCGTTACCGTTACATCATGGTGGATGAATTTCAGGATACGAGCCACCAGCAGTATGAACTCATGCACCTGCTTTCTGATAAAAATGTCGCTGTCGTTGGTGACGATGACCAGAGCATTTACTCCTGGCGTGGAGCAGATTACCAGAACATAATCAATTTTGAAAAAGATTTTCCTACCATGCAGGAAATCCGCCTTGAGCAGAATTACCGTTCTACAGGAACAATACTTGCGGCGGCCAATGGAGTCATCAAGCACAACACAAACCGCAAGGACAAGGAACTTTGGTCTGGCAACGGAGACGGGAAGCCAATTGAACTTTTCATGCCGGAAAATGAAGCGGCCGAAGCAGATTTTATAGCCGAAAGCATTCAGGGAATATGTGCTGAAGAAAAAAGACGTTACGAGGATTTTGGAGTTCTTATAAGGAGCAACACCCAAAGCCGACCCATAGAAGAAGCATTTCTTGAGGCAAACATTCCGTATGTGATGAGCGGTGGAACAAGTTTTTTTGAGCGAAAGGAAATCAAGGACATTATTTCCTACCTTAGGGTAATCTCCAACCATGATGATGACATAAACCTGCTGAGGATAATAAACACACCCCGCCGTGGAATAGGCCGTTCAGCAATAGAAGCCGTAAACAAAGTCGCGGATTCACTTAAACTGTCGCTGTGGAACTCGATTGTACAGATTTGTGCAATGCCTGATGACGAATGCATTGTTCCGCAAAAAACAAAGGAAGCACTCAAGGACTTTTTGGAAATCATAGAATCAGGCAAAAACATGCTTGGTGGAAGCGGACTTTCAAAAAAGGTTCGTGCCATGGTGGAAGAAATCGATTACTATGACTATCTTATTGGAGAGAACCAAAAGAGTGAAAAAGCCGCACGATTCAAGATGATGAATGTGGACAGCCTCATAAAGAGCATGGAACAGTGGGAGAATAATCCTGCAAACGAAGACACGAGCCTCTATGCCTACCTGAACCGCATTACCCTGCTTTCAAGGGATGACCTTGATGACGGGGAACAGGATTCGGGAAAAGTTAATCTGATGACAGTTCATGCAAGCAAGGGCCTTGAATTCCCCGTGGTTTTTATTGCGGGAGCTGAAGAAGGCCTGATGCCTCATGCCAGGGCTGTTGAGGAAGGTGGAGACCAGGCAGTTGAAGAAGAACGCCGCCTTTTTTATGTAGCCGTAACCCGAGCAAGGGACAGGCTGCTGATTTCCTCATGTGTGAACCGCAGGAAAATGAATGCGACCATACAATGCGAACCAAGCCGTTTTTTGGATGAAATACCGGAACAGCTTGTAAAATATCATGAACGTCCAAAGGAATTGAATGCGGAACAGGCTCACGAACTATTGCAGAACATGCTTAAGAATTTTGCACGGCCGAGAGTCCCAAAGATTTAGCGGATGCTCCCCAAATTAAAACAATACTTTTCAGAAATTAAAAAATATGATATATTTTAATGAGCGATAGAATCTTTGGATTTTCTGAATAAGGTTTTCTGAAGACATGGAGGAATCATGAGAAAATTTCGTATTTTAACTTCTCTTTTTATTGCAGGAACCCTTGCTTTTTTTTGTATTTCCTGCCAGAGCACACAGAATGTCGGTAAAGTAAAATCACCCGAGAAGCTTTCTGAAAAAGACAATTCTAGCTCATCCATCAAACCCCTTCTTGTTACTGAGCTTCCGACAATCACCTTCAGCGGACAGGCTATAAAATATGAGTGTGAATCCCTCTACCTGAACAACTGCACCGTAATCGAAGATCCTTCTGCAAGCCAGAAATATTCAATAAGAATTGAAAATGAATCTTCCACCGCACAGATAAAAGTACGCTTTCCAGCCGGCACATATGAATGCATGCTGTCTGAAAAGGCCCTTGACAATGACCACGCACCTTTCTATGTTTTCATAGATGACAATCCTCACAGGATGTATCCCAGCAATCCGCCTTTGGGTTCATACGAGCTTACAACACGCTCCCCCATCTATTTTACAATAGATGAACCCAGGACAATCTCTGTAACCATTAGGGCCAGTTCTTCAAATAAAAAGGGCTCCACCGGAATGTATCTTGATTACATACAGTTTGTGAGAAGAAAATAATTCAGTATTGAAAACTCATTTTCCCAGATCAAGCATGCGGCGGTTGTAGTCTGCCGGTGGCCGTTCGATAATGCTCCAGTCAAAGTCCAGGACTCCATGTGGCGGGAATAGTGGTGGCGGTAACGGTTTTTTAAGCTTATGGTTCAATTCGATGATTTCTTCCATAGTTCTGGTGCCGTCAGTTAAAGTAAGATACGGTTCTCCAAATGCCAGTATTGTTGAAGTCCGTACAGTATAATGTATTTCATTTCCCTGTTCATCTCGAATGTTTTTTTGAACAAGAATTGAATTTGCCGTATATGGTTCCGGAAGGGAATCTGTTTTCTTCAGGTTTCTTATTTCTGTCCTTTTTCCCAATGTACATGTGTAATTCTTATCGCCTACCCAGAGATGTTTTGGCACAGAATAAACTTCACCATTGTCGCTGAATGTCGCCACTGCATTTTCATCATATTCCATGTCTGTTTCCCAATAGCGCAGCGGATAAACTGCATCATCAGTAACATAATATGACAAAAGCTCCTTATTGACCCTCGGGCGGCTAACAAGCACACCATTGGCATTTCCCACGTCCTGCCAGTATCCAGCAAGAATGTTTCCTGATTCCATGACCGTTCCTTCAAGAAGGGAACTTACCGGAACATAATCTGAGTCTTCAACTTTAATCGCAAAATTCAAGTAGAGTTTGTCACCTATCACGGCAATCGGTACATGATAGGTTTGCTCAGCTCCAAGCCTTTTTCCTCCAAACTGAACCTGCATGTCCCAGGCACCCGAACACAGGTTTTCGGCTGTCAGTATGTCACCGTCATCCTGAACACAGGTAATTCCATATTCTTCAGTAAAAAGCTCATCTGTAAGGCTTACAAAGCGTATTTTTACTTCCTGAGCAGATGCTGACGTTCCTGCTGTAGCCACATTTGAATCACGGGGATTTTTAGCGGTATATTCGGAACTTTCGGCAGCCCTGTCATCATACCACTGGTAGAAAGTCCTCAGTACAATCTGGGGAATGGACTGCTGGTTTGAATTTATGTATCCTGAATCAAAAACAACATAACGGTTGTAGTTTTCCCAAATGCCTTCAAGCAAAAGAGGAACCTGACGCTCACTCTCCTGTGCGTGAAGCGGAATGGCCGCAGCCAGAGACAATGCAATACCTGATAAAAATACAGACAGTTTCACTTTTTGAATATCGGCAACATTGGCAAAAGACCTTAGTGAATCGCTTCACTAAATCATTTGTCACCCCATTTTTCTTCAACTGAATCACGGAGAGAATAACGGACTATCTGCCTTTCCTCAAAGGCTTTTTCTATAAGGGAATCAATTTCCATTTCCTCATAGATTTTTTTCGCTTCCTGAATGTCGGCTCTTAATACCGGATGTTTGGGGCTGAACAGCACGCAACAGTCTTCATACGGCAGGATTGATGTATCATACGTGCCTATCTCGCGCGCCGTATCACAGATTTCTTCCTTGTCAAGCCCCAAAAGTGGCCTATAGAGCGGATATTGTGCAAATGATTCAGTTACCGCAAGGTTTTCCACCGTCTGGCTTGCAACCTGGCCAAGGCTTTCTCCAGTGATTATCGCATCTGCATGAATTCTCTGGCAGAGCATGTTAGCCGCCTTCATCATGCAAAGACGAAGCATGAGTGTTGCAAACGGTTCGGGAGATTTTTTCTTTATCTGCATTTGAACGTCGGTAAAGGAAATAATGTTCAAGTGAGTGTCGTTTCCGTATTCACCGATTTTTTTTGCAAGTGTTTCAACTTTCTGCTGAGCCTCTACAGAGGTATAGGGATATGAATGGAAGTATACGCATTCTACCTTCATTCCCCGCCTCATCATCCTGTAACCGGCCACAGGACTGTCAAGGCCTCCGCTAAGAAGCAAAAGCCCCTTTCCGCTGACTCCAACTGGTAATCCACGGCATGACCTGTTCTGTGATGAATAAACGTATGCCTCATCCCTTACTTCAACTTGAATGACAACATCGGGTTTGTGTACGTCAACAGCAAGAATTCCCCTGTCATAGGCCTCTGCAGCCGCCTCAACGCATATCTGGTATGAATTAAGGGGAAAAGACTTGTCCTCACGCCTGGCTTCAACTTTAAATGTTTTATAGCCCGCATCCCGTGCTTTTTCTGCAAGTTCTGTAACAGCTTTCGTTATTGAAGCGATGTTTTTTTCTACGGCATTGACTTTTGCCCAACCGGTTATTCCCATCAAATGATCAAGTACGTATTCAACAGCCTCACATGATTTTTCTGGGCAGTTTATGTAAAGCCTTCCCGCCCTGAGCGCCACATGTGCCTCTACTGCTTCAAGTGCAAGACGAGCATTATTCACCAGCTGCTTTTCAAATACCTTTATGTTTCCGCCCTTAAGGGTAAGCTCGCCAAGTTTTCCGATATAACTGCACATATTATCCCCTAGAACTGGTATTTAAAGCCTATGGTAAAGTAATTGTTGATTTCATCCCTGAGGCCGTCTTCCCAGTTTGAATGGAATTCTTCAACAAGCTCCTCGCTTGTATATGTATTGCCTTTGTAAGTATACGTATCTCCGGATTGTTCTATTGCTAACCCCTGTCCTGGATACAGATGCGCATCCACTCCCCTGTTTTTTACCCATTCAAAGAGGTAGCTTGCATGCAGGGAAAACTGTCCCCAATTAAATTTCTTAAATGAATAGTCAACTGAAAATCCTTCCTGAAGCACATACATCTTGTTTGGCTGTGTCAGGAAATTCAAGTGATCCCATGCCGTATCGATATGAGACCCAATGTTTCCACTATCCCCCATATTCGCATGGGTGTTTAAGCTTCCGTCTGTTGCGTAAGTTCCAGGTTCTGACATGAGAAGTGCCATTGCTTCCTCTGTTGTATAGCTTTCGCAGACATTTGCATGGCGCATGAATGATGACATGACCTGAATGTGCAATGGCGGTACCGGAATGAAGTTAATTGTAAGGGCAATGCGGTCCGTATTTGGTGGATAAGACTGACCGATTGGTACTCCATTGTTGGTATAATTCTGAAAGTTAAAGCAGTGGCTGGAAATCGTACAGTCCTTGTTAGGATCATCATAATCCCAGTGAGAATAAGTAAAGGGAGTTATTATTGTATAGTCCAGAGCAAGTCTTGAACAGTATGAGTCTACGGGTGTGTAAATTATTCCTGATTTAAATGCAACACGAATTTTCGTATCAAAATTGAATTTTACGATATCGTCCACACTTATGTCATCAACAAAAATGTCTGTAGCCCAAAGTATGCCGTTATATGGCTTATATTTGATTATCAAACCCATCTGAAGATTGTCGTTAAAGCCTCCGATACCCTGTGCAACCATAAAGGGAGCAGGAATCAGGTATGAAGGATCAAGCCTGCGTCCAAAAACAATTGTTTCATAATAAGCAAGCGAAAGTTGTGGAATGAGTTTGAACTCAAGGGCGTGAAAAGCCATGTATTTGTCTGGAGTAAGATCATCACCATCATAACTCAGGGTTGCACCTATTGTTGAATACTGTTGTGTGTAAGACCATTTGGGATTGACGGTTGTAAAAGAAAGGCTTGTCCTGTGGTAGGAGTTGTCGTTTAGTGCAAGACCTGAATTGATGAACGGACCATATCCGGAACGATATATACCGATTTGTGCAAAAATATTTTTCGTTCCTACAGCCAAGATGTCATTCATGTCAAGATATGCATTAATTGGTCCAATAGTGGCCGCGTCGTGCAGACCGTCGTGCTGATCATTTTCATAAATTGGAAGATAACTCTTTACATCATTGTTATAAGCTGCCAGTCCAATTCTATATCCCATTGACACAAACTCATCAAACAGCGAAATATCCCCGTTTATATCAGGATAAACAGAAACGTGTGCATCACCAAAACCACTTTTTTCCGCATCCTTTTTGTATGTCAAGTCAGTCTGCAGGGAAACATTCCATGGTTTACCAGTTACCTTTTCCCAATACAATTCGGCATTGCTTCTGTCCCTTTCGTTTCCCTTTTCCATGACAGTCTGCAATATGTCGCGTATGTTTTTTATGGGGAATGGTCGTAATGGCGGAACCTCATCTATCAATCCACGTATTTCCCAAGCTTCCACCAGGGTGTAAAAAGTATCATCAGGATCCACACTTACTTGAGCGAAGAGTGGAATTGTAAACAGAACCAAACAAAGTGCAACAACAAATTTCTTTTTCATTTGAATAACCTCTTCAAAACTAAATGTGAACTGAATGCTATTTCACCGCCATAGGCAAATGAATCTTCCTGATTTCCATGATTGAATGTAAAGGTAAACGAAGGCTGCAATGTAAGTGTAAGCCAGCGAGTAGGACTGTATGTTCCCCGTATGGATATTGTATTCTGGAATTCCGGTGTACCGCTGGGTGCGAACCATGACTGCTGTTCCTTAGCAAAATCAAGACCACCCTCATTGTCACTGTCTGGATAAACCCAATGATGAAGATCAGGATCCTTATCTGTTCCACCCCAACTGAGTTCAGGATAATTGTCAAACACCTTTGTTCCGGAATATTGGCCGGCTGCCTTAAAGAGATAGCTTCCAGTTACGCTCCACACATCAGGCACTTCATAACCGAACGTTAGGTTAGCAGCAACAGTATCTGGCCCCAGAGGAGTTCCGAGCCATTCATAAATTGAATCCATGTCTCCTATGTTTTCCCTGTATGTCCTTACAAAAGACCAGTTTGGGTTTTCCTTTATGTACATGAAGGGATCGGTGTAGACTCCTTCAAGCCAGCCATGAAAATATCCGTCTTTGTATGGATAATAAAGTTCTGCTCCCAATTGAAATGAAAGTGCATTCGGTGTCGTATCCTCAGGCCAGTTAATCCTTTCATAAGCCGTCTGAAATTGATCCATTGCATAAAGTACATAGAGCCTCAAGTATTTTACGGGAACATAAGTCAGCATCAAGCACAAATAGGAGGCAACATTCTGTTCGTGGCCATCATAATCTTCCCATGCGGCCGTACCGTGGAATATCGTAAAGGGATTGAAAAACCTAAGTTCAATCGGAGCGTTTACAATCATTGATTCCATCGCGGTAATCTGAAGCCTGTTGAAAAAGCGGACGTCGAATCTGTGGGTATACATGTACTTGTCTACGTTGAATTCAGTGACATTCATGTTGTAGCGTATGTTTGGAGAAAAGATTTCCAGATTGAACCAGCTGGAGTCAGTGAAATACTCGCTCATTATTATGCTGCCTGTCAGAGTCCTTCCAATTGATTGTGGCCCCAAACCCAACCTCAGGTTTATACCTGTTGTATCGTTGAAAAACCATCCCATGCTTCCGTAGCCGTAATGGGGAAAGTTAATGTCAAAAAATCCTGGCAGATAAGGAACGTTGACGTAATTGTCATCATGCATGAAAGTACATTTGTTGTCAGAAAGTATTATTCCTGTGCCAAGGGTAAAATAATCTCCAGCCATGAAATATGCGTCTGCATTGATGAAGGGCTTTTTGCTGTAGCGGTCATAAACCCAGTCCAAATCATCATTGCTTTTGTAATAGCCTTCAAGATTCACTTCCGGATCCAGACCAAAGGAAATAATTCCGGCTGTAAATGACATTGGTCCGTTGGCAATATAGTCCATTATCCTGTCGTAATTGTTTTTTCCAGCAGGACTAAGGCTTTCATATTCCACTTGGGAAAGATAAACCTGAATCTCCCCTATGGAAAGTGGCGCCTGATCAGCGAATGTTGAAATCTCCTGCTCCATCGTAATTGAATTTAGAGCGTCGTAAACCCAACTGTCACTAAAAACCAGTTCCTGTTTGCCCCTTGGAGATGCAAAAAGGGATTCAAGCGATAAAACCATTGACAATGCGAAAAATGCTTTTTTCAGTACTTCAGACACCTTAATCATAATGGCAATAGTACTCCATTCTTGCGAAATAAGCAAGTATTCGCTATAATAAGGTATGTTTTGAAAATTCAGGGAGGACCTAATGACGGCATCGGAAAAGCTTGACGTTTACAATTTGCTCAAGACTGCATCTGCACAGATTCTGGGATATGATTCCAAGGAATTTTGCGGAAGTGTTCCTGAATTTGCTGATGACCCGAAGCCTGCAGAAACTGTTTCGCCAGAGGAAGCTCCTGTTCAGAACAAAACCAAAGGAGCCACACTTGAATCCATTGCCGCAAAGATTTCTGCCTGCCAAAACTGCGTGCTTTCAAAAACAAGAAACAACACGGTCCCAGGAGAAGGAGTTTCAGAACCCCTTGTAATGGTCATTGGAGAAGGTCCCGGAGAAGAAGAGGACAAAACTGGACGTCCTTTTGTGGGAAGAGCCGGACAGCTTCTGGATAAAATGCTTGCCGCCATAAAGCTTGACCGCAACAAGAACTGCTACATCGCCAACATAGTAAAATGCAGGCCCCCGAACAATCGCGTACCGGAACAACAGGAAGCCGATGCATGTTCAGGATATCTTGCCGCACAAATCCATATTCTTAAACCACGCGCAATCCTTGCAATGGGAAGGACTGCCGTTCAAAACCTGATGAAAACAGGACAGGGAATCAACGCGCTCAGAGGAAAAATGCTCGATTACAACGGCATACCGCTTATGGCAACCTATCATCCTTCAGCCCTGTTACACGACGAAAGCTTAAAGGCACCGGCATGGCAGGACCTAAAGACATTCCGCAAAGCACTTTTGGAAATCAAACCGGACTATGAGGCATAAAGGAGACTGATTTGAGCCGCTATATAGATGTTGTGCTGAACGTTCCCCTGGACCAGGCCTTTACCTACCGCGAAGTTCCCTTAAAAGACGGAGAAGAAGCCCTTCCCTCGGATTCCCTTTTTGGATTGCGGGTTGAAGTGCGTTTTGGAAACAGGAAACTAACCGGCATCATCTGTGCAGTCCATGATGAATTGCCCGAAACCTGTGCTGTTGGAGAAGACAAAATCCGAGCTGCCCAAAGATATATTGACAAAAAGCCGATTGTTACCCATGAACTTTATGAAATGGCCCTATGGATCAAATCCTATTACATTTCCTCAATCGGAGAGGCGCTTTTTTCGATGATTCCTTCAGGACGAAGGGAAACTGATTCTTCAGGCTTTTCTTTTTCGGAGGATGAGTCAAGCTTTAAAAAATGCACTTTGAGTACGGAACAGGAAAAGGCTGTCAACGGAATACTTGAAGGATCTGACAATTATTTCCACTATCTTTACGGAAAGACTGGAAGCGGCAAGACAGAGGTATTTTTAAGGTGTGCCGAAGCAGTTTTGAGCAGTGGAAAAGGCGTAATCTATCTGGTTCCGGAGATTGGACTGACCCCCCAGGTTGTCCAGGCAGTTGTCCAGCGTTTCGGGGATACGGCGGCGGTTTTGCATTCCCAGCTTACCCCCAGCCAGCGTCTTGGAGAATGGAAGCGCATACTTGAAAAAAAAGCCAGAATCGTTGTGGGAGCCAGAAGCGCAGTTTTTGCCCCGGTACCGGAACTGGGAATGATCATAATAGACGAAGAGCATGACGGTTCATACAAGGCAGGAAGCAGCCCAAGGTATCATGCAAGGCAGGTCGCAATGTACCGAAGTTCAAAGCTCAAGATTCCACTCGTAATGGGTTCTGCAACTCCTTCTGTGGAAGCATGCCAGGCGATGAATGACGGGAGCATAAAAAAACACAGTCTGGGAGAAAGGCTTGCAGGCGGTAAAATGCCTGAGATAAAAAGCATAAACCTCAGCCTCAAAAAATCCGGAAGCTGCCTCAGTAACGAACTGGTGGAAGAAATTCACAAGACACTGGAAGAAAAAAGACAGGCAATACTTTTCCTTAACCGCAGGGGATTTACCCACTTTTTCCATTGCTCATCATGCGGGTTTGAAATGAAATGCAAGAACTGCTCCGTTTCCATGACCTACCATAAGTCGGAAAACCGCCTCAGATGCCATTATTGCGGATACAGTGAACAGCCCCCAACCCAGTGTCCCAAATGCGGTTCCCTTGACGTAGGGTACAGGGGATTTGGTACAGAATACATTGAGGCAGAAGTAAGGGCAAAATTTCCAAACGCACGTCTTGTACGGGTGGATACAGATTCGGTAAGCCACAAGGGAGAACTGCAGCAAAAGCTTTCTGATTTCAGGGATGGCAAATATGACATACTGATGGGAACCCANNATGGTTGCAAAGGGCTTGAATTTTCCATCGCTTCAACTGGTCGGAGTAATACTTGCTGATACAGCCCTTCATCTGCCTGATTTTCGTGCGGCAGAAAGAACTTTTTCTATGATTACACAGGTTGCAGGCCGTGCGGGAAGATATTTCCCAGACGGGAAAGTGCTTGTCCAAAGCTACAGTCCTGACATGCCTCCGATTGCCCTTGCGGTTTCCGGTAAGACAGAGGCTTTTTACAGTCAGGAACTAGAACAGAGGAAGATTCTTGGGTTTCCTCCATTTTCCAGACTTTTAAGGCTCATTTTCAGATCGTCCAAACAAGATGCGGCGGAACAGGCCTCTGACAGTGCTTTTGAAATACTAAACTCATGCCGTGAAGAAGGATGTTCAATACTAGGTCCATGTGAATGTCCAATATCAATGGTTGCAGGAAATTACAGGTATCAGATTTTGCTTAGGGGAACTAAGATTTCACCGCTTCAAAAAATGGCGGCAAGACTTGTCAAGGGGTACACGGCTCCAGCCCACGTTTACATAGAAGTCGATGTAGACCCTGTATCCCTTTTGTAACAGAAAAATCAAACATGACGCCTTATGCCGTCAAATTTCACTTCCCATAAGAAAAGGCCTGTCGGTGGAGCCGTAAGCTGAGCTTTTGAACGGTCCCGGCTTTCCAATATATCCTTAAAATCACCGGCCTTTTTACCGTCACGCTCAAGGGTGATGAGTGTACCTGTAATTGAACGGACCATCTTCCACAGAAATGCATTTGCCTCAATCTCAAAAACAAGAATGTCATCATGGTATTCAAAAAAAGCCCTGTCGATATATCGGTTTGTTGAAAGGCTCTGGTCTCCAGCGGCTGTAAATGTGGCAAAATCTATTTCTCCATGTAGTACGGAGCACATTTCGTTTAGAACATCCAGATCTGGCCTTTGCCTTAGTTTCCAGACATACCGCATGTCACGTGCTTCCGGAAGACCTGTATGCATGAAATATCTGTATGCTCGTGAAGTTGCATCAAATCGGGAATTAAACGACTCATCCTTTATTTCCGCATTCATTACGCGAATGTCATGAGGAAGGAGGCCGTTAAGTGCCCGTATGTAATTTTCAACAGGAATATTATCTGACGGTGACAAAAAATTTGCCGCCTGTCCATGAGCATGAACCCCGCTGTCCGTACGGCCTGAGCCGTAGAGGTTTATTTTCTGGCGGAACATCTTTTCAAGGGCTTTTTCAATTTCCCCTTGGACTGTCCTTACAGGTTCCCCCTGAGCCGCCTTATCCTGCCGCTGCCAGCCGCAAAAATCCGTTCCGTCATAAGACAGCGTCAGAAGAATGTTAGTCATCCTGGTTCAATATGTTGTTTGATGACAGTTCTTTGCCTAGTTTGTCATACAAACTCTTTGCCAGTTCCAAAAGCGGGCCCGGTTTTTCCTTGCTTGATTTTCCAAGACCGAAAATACGTGCGATTGCTTTTTTATGCTCATCAAGACGTTTAAGGCGCAGTTCCAGATCTTTTTTCTGCCCATACTTGTATTCAAGGAGTCCGGTTATATAGATTACTCCGTCGTAACCGTAGTTTTTGTCAATGTCAGGACCGAAATTGGAAACAGGTTCAATTGATTCAATGCGTCCGGTTTCGTTTATGAGGGTCTGCTGGTAGAAGAACAGAGCCTTGCGGTAGAACACCTGTGCAACATACTCAAAATTATGTCCGGGGCACAAAAGGTCCAAATCCTTGCACATCCAGGCAAGACGGAGGCATATCTGTCCCCTCTTGAAAGTTGGTGCATATCCTATGTCAACCTTTTCGTAGCACAGCAATGCCATATAGTACATGGCCGCACCATCATAAAGGCTTCTGTTGTCCGTCAGGTTGTAATAAGGAAACAGGTTTTCTACAGTTGCAACACGTTTATCCTCATCGTCAAACAGACGTCCAAGGGTTGCTTCATCCTTAATGTCGACAAAGTCCTTCCAAAACAGAGCGGTATGACAGTGAGGGCAGCATCCCACTTCATAAATCGGCGGAAAAACACGTCCGAATTTTTTTGAAGGCTCAAACACACGGTGAAGCTCATCCGTAAGCGGACCGGCTATCATACGTCCACCACCCTTATGCATGACCTCCTGAGTAAACTCCTTGTTACAGACTTTGCATAAGACTTTCTCTTTTGCCCAATAAGTTACAGGCCCTTTTTTTTCTGATTCCGTGACTTTTGTAGAAACCATCGTTTACACCCCTTTTTCTATGACAACATACGCAAGTGCATATTCCTTTTCATGACTCAACGACAAATGAATCTGATGATTTTTCCCGCAAAGGCTGTCTGCAATAGCTCTGGCCTTGTTTTCCAAAAACAGTTCCGGTTTGCCGTATTCATCGTTTTCCACATGGATATCACAGAGCTCAAAGCCCCTCAATCCAGTTCCCAATGCCTTGGAGAAGGCTTCCTTGGCAGCAAAACGCACCGCATAATGCTCACACTGCCTCTGTTCCGACATGGACTCATAAGCCATCTCTTTTGGATGAAAAAACCTTCTGATAATATCGGGATTTTTTATCCATTTCTGCAATCTTGATATACAAACTATATCACAACCTATGCCAAAAATCATCTTTTATCCTAAGGATTCGTCAATAAAGTCGCCTGTTCGTCAGGAGAAACGCTTTGATCCGGTTCAGTTGAATCTGCAGGACTGCTTTCCGGGATATCCTCATTGATTTCTTCCAGGACTGATTCAATTATGAGGTGCACCGAATGGAATGACTGTGCATCAACCTGTATCCCTGAAGGAACTGTTATCTCAACAGGAATGTCATATTCCCCTGGTTCTGTAACCTCAGAACAATTGGCAAGGGCAAGAATCTGGCTTTCGCTAAGGCGTTCAAATGCAAGAACTGTCCCCGTCAGATTAAGGCTGACAGAAAATGGTCCGTTTGCTACATAAAGATTATCATGTAATCCTATGCATGTAACCTCAACTTGTGAAAAAGTCGTTGAAGTCTGAGACTGTACCAAGTCGACGGTAACCTTTACCCTTTGTGTTTCATTCAGATTAAGGTAAACGTTGTCGTTTATAAGGGGAACGTCATATTCGGAACTGCGGTAAATCCCCTCAATGTCTATTGCTCCAGTATAAATCTGGGTCAGGCTGTCCACAATGCTTTTTGGACCATCTATCCTGGCATAAGTAGGTTCTACACTTATCCCCATAACTTCATAACCGCGGGACGGATTCCCAACCAGAGACGGTTTTACTGGCAGATACTTGAATTTCTTTTCTTCCACAGTTACCTTGATTTTTTCCGGCACGGATGTGATTTCAAGGGGATCCATTAGCTTAAGGCGAGAACTTGTGTCTATAAGGACTGGGAAATCGAATGTTCCCTCACTTGTCTGTGAACTTATGTCAATATAGGCGTTCAGGTCGTCTTCGTTAATTCCCGCAAGCTGTTCCTGTTTGGCATGGACTGTGACTTTTACGGATTTTATTGCGTTTTTATCTGTTGCACTCGTCATTTGACCGTTTTCCACCGTGGAAACAAGAAGCGTGAAAGTTTTTTTATCCAAAAGAGAAAGGTTGTAGAAAAAATAAAGCATCAGGGCCAGGGCCAGACAGATTACCTTTGCCGGCCAGTTTACAAGAAGCTTGTCAAGAATCCGCCTGATTTGCATCTTCTGCACCTCCATTTTCCGCACTGCCGTTTTCCGTCTTTACAGAAAGCAGTCTGGTCAAATCTGTGGTAAGCTGACTCATAGAAAGGTCATAATGAAGCACCGAGTCGTATGCAAGGCTTATGGCTCCAGTCTCTTCACTGACGACAAGAACCACACTGTCGGAAACTTCACTGGTACCCAAAGCCGCACGGTGTCGGGTTCCATAGGTTTTCTTTATGTCATACTGCTCGCTCAAAGGCAAAAAGCATCCCGCCGCTACAACCCTGTCATCCTGAATTACACAAGCTCCGTCATGCAAGGGGGTATCAAAAACAAAAATGGTGACCAAAAGGCTTGCAGAAATTTTTGCATCGAGTTTTTCACCAGTATCGGAAATGTTTTCCAGTTTTGTCTTTCGCAGGAACACTACAAGCATTCCCCTCTTTTGCTTTGAAAGCGTGTCCGCGGCAAGAAGGACGCTCTGTATGGTATCGCTTGAATAAAGGGTCTTTTTTCTTGAATTGAACCATTCAACCTGTCCGAGTTTCAAAAGGATTTTACGGATTTCCGGCTGGAATACAAGGACAAAGCCGACCAAAAGCGCGGGTGTCACAAAGGTCAGAAGCCATTCCACCGTATTAAGGTCAAAGATTCCCACTACAGCGTAAGCTATTGCAATTATAACGGCAGCCTTAAGTATTTGTGCGGAATTTGTCCTTACAATAAGCTCATAACCCTTGTAAAGCAGAAAAAACAAAACTCCCACGTCAAGGACAGGCCGGATGTAATCATAAATGCGTAAAAGGCTTTCTACTCCGTTCATCAAAACTCCTGTTTGCCGTGTAAGGCACAGAGAATGCCGCTTTCAAGTCCAAGGGCAGACATCACATTGAATGTATCGACACATGGTCCGACATCATGCACGCGAACAATTTCAGCACCATAAAGCAGTGAAAAAAGGTTTGCGGCAAGCGTTCCGTACAGCCTGTCATCAACATCACGACCAGTCATCTGACCGATGCATGTTTTTCGCGACAGGGCCATCAGAACGGGATATTTTCCTCCGCAGAGTGAACCGCATCTTTTAATCAGTTCAACATTCCCCTGAAGGTCCTTACCGAATCCAATTCCCGGATCCACAATTATTTTATCCCTTTCAATTCCCGCGTCAAGGGCAACTTTAATTCGGTCGTTCAAATAAGAATCAACCTCAAGAAAGATGTCATCGTAGTCCGTGTCCTTCTGCATGTCACGGGAGCAGCCCCTCTTATGCATCAGAATCACCGGAATCTTTTTTTCCGATGCAAATTCAGCCAGTTCCGGATCATCTTCCAGGGCGGAAACATCGTTAAGTATGTCGGCACCCTCTTCGTATGCGGCTTTCATCACGTTCTTTTTTCTTGTATCAATTGAAATCGGAACAGTCGACCGCTTCCTTATCTCTTTTATGACCGGTACAATCCTTTCGATTTCTTCCTTCTCATCTACGTAATCTGCACCTGGCCTTGTTGATTCGCCGCCCAGGTCAAGGATATCTGCACCTTCATCAATGCACTTGAACGCAAGCTTCTGACTTCCACGGCTTGAGGGATAAAAACTGTCCGGAGTACAATTGACAATCCCCATGACAAAGGCAGGCCGTCGGGTTTCTATAATTCTGTCGGCAAGCTTAAGTTCTCTTTTTTTCATACTGAATTACCCTTTCCGCAATTGTTTCTGGCGAGAGCCCCGCATCTTCCAGAATTTGCTCACGGGTTCCATTATGGCAGAATTTGTCTGGAAAAGCAATCACATCAACATTCTTTTTGCCATTTAACAACAACTTACGGGAAACATACTCACCTATTCCACCCTCCTGAACCCCATCTTCAACAAAAAGGATAAAGCCATAGTCCTTTGCTACATCCATAAAATATTCCTCGTCAAATGGCTTTATAAACCTCAGGACGAATATGTCAGCGGCAATACCTTTTAGCAAAAGGGCTCTTGCGGCGGTAAGGGTTTCGCTGTAAATGCCGCCGGTACAGACAAGGAGGACGGTAAACGGAGTCTGCTTTTTATCCACCATGTTTCCCATAAAGGAAGTACTTACGGCCGGGGCGAATTCTTCATTTTTTATGAGCAGGCCACGTCCAATTTCAATAGGATTTGAAAAGGCGGGAATCTCAGAAGGACACGAAAGTTTTGGCCACCTGAGCATCACAGGTCCCTTGGCTTCAAAAACGGCCCAGTCCAGACAGATATTCAAGTCTTTTTGTGATACCGGAGAAAGAATAGTCAAGTTCGGTACAGACCTGAAAAGTGCTATGTCGAATATTCCCTGATGGGTTTCTCCGTCTCCTGGAACAGCACCAGCCCTGTCAAGAGCAAAAACCACATGCCTGTTCTGCAGTGCCACATCTTCAATAACCTGGTCGGTTGAACGCTGCATGAAAGTGGAATAAATCGCGACTATGGGTATCATTCCTCCACAGGCAAGGGCACCCGCAAAAGTCACCGCATGTTCTTCCGCAATTCCCACGTCAAAAAAACGTTCCTTATAGCGTCTGGAAAAAGCATCAAGGCCTGTTCCCTTTGCCATTGCGGCAGTAACAGCAGCAATACGGGCATCCCTGTTTCCAAGTTCCAGCATTTTTGAGCTGAATGCCTCCGTAAAACTGAGCGCATCGAATTTTTCAACTACACCGTCACTTGTGTTAAAGGGACCTATGCCGTGAAATGTTGCAGGATCATTTTCTGCAGGACTGTAGCCCCTTCCTTTTTTTGTAACTACATGGACGACGACTGGACGCGGAATTTTTGAAACCCTCTTGAACATTGTTTCCATCTGGCTGATGTTATGTCCGTCAAGGGGGCCTACATATTCAAACCCCAAGTCCACAAAGAGGTTATTGGTCAAAAGAAGTCCCTTGAGTCCCCTTTTGAAACGGTATATGAATTTTCCGATGTGGTTTTCCGAATTGGGGAGAAGGTCAACAGCCCTGTCAATTTTATGCCTGAGTTCCTGATACGGCCTTGACATGGAAAGTTTTGAAAGGTATCTGGAAATGGCTCCTGTATTTGGACTGATGGACATCTGGTTGTCGTTGAGTACAACTATGAGGTTCTTTGAAAGCTGACCAGCATGACTCAATGCCTCAAAAGCCATTCCTCCGGTAAGGGCCCCGTCTCCTATAACTGCAACAACCTTGTCGTTCCGCCCCTGCAATCTCCATGCCGCCAAAAGTCCCAGAGCGGATGAAATTGAAGATGAAGCATGTCCCGCGTCAAAAAAATCATGGGGACTTTCTGAAATGCGTGTAAAACCGGAAATTCCGTCTTTAAGCCTGAGCGTTGCAAAATCATCATAACGTCCTGTAAGAAGCTTATGCGGATATGACTGATGGCTGACATCCCAGACAATTGCGTCTTTTGGACTGCTGAACACCCTGTGCAGTGCTATTGTAAGCTCAACAATACCCAGATTGCTCGCCAGATGACCGCCGTTTTTTCCAACGACATCAAGAATCTTCCTCCTGATTTCTGCAGCCAAAGCCGGTAAAGAGTTCTCTGGAAGTTTTTTCAAATCCTCTGGTGAATGGATGTTCTGAAACAGCAAAGACATTGCTCCGTAATAAGGGTAAAAAAAAGACCGCAGTAGTCCTAAAACAGACCGCGGTCTTTCATCGCATAATCATAAGAAAACAAAAGTTTACTTGCTCTTATGCCGATTCCGTCTAAGCTTCTTCTTTCGCTTATGTGTCGCTATCTTTGCGCGCTTTCTTTTCTTACCACAAGGCACGATGATACTCCTTAAAAATCAATAAGTATAACAATTATGATTGTTTTATCCGTTTACGTCAAGTAGTTATGGGAGAAAAAAATGATTTTTTTTATGATAGGACCCCAAATTTTGCCCTTGAAAATGACTTACAGAGTAGTTAAAAAGGGATTCAGGAAGAGAAGTCCTTTCTCCGTCAAGGAATAGGTATTCCCCGATGTTTTTGCCATCCCTCGCTTTACATAATCATGCCACAGCCCGTCATCCACTCCAAGCCTCTCTGATAAATCCCCATTCCATTTGAGGCCGGAAAAGCGCTTTTTATAGTCAAGAGAATTGATTCCCGCAAGAGTCCGCAGCCCCATCATGATATACTCAAATTCCTCGATTTCCAAAGGCAGAAGTTCTTTTTCCCTCGGTATGGCTTCCCCTGTAATTGAATTTCCTGTCCAAAAATCGCAATACTGCCTGATGTTCCTCGTATTCGTATATCTAAGGCCTCCCCTGACCGTAAAATCATATATGCTTCCTGTAGCTCCTGAGCCGATTCCTATGTAGTCATCCTGCTTCCAATAAGTCATGTTGTGCATGCATCTGTGGCCCGGTTTTGCAAAATTAGAAACCTCATACTGCAGGTATCCCCTTTCCTTTAGCATTTCCCTTCCAACCAGCCACTGTCTGTCAGCTTCGTCAGGATCCCATTCTTCTCCAGATTCAATTCTATGGGCAAGAGGAGTTCCGTCTTCCACCGTAAGAGTATAGAGTGAAACATGATCCGGCTCATACATCAGGATCTCATTCAGGGACTCTTCAAATTCCTTGAGGGAACAGCCACAAAGGCCCGAAATGGCATCAAGATTCAAGTCTCCCTTCCAAACAGACTTTACAAGATTCAGGGCGTTAAGGCAGTCATTTACATTACAATGCCGGTTTACGTTCTTAAGCACCCTTTCGTTTAATGATTGTATACCCAGAGAAAGTCTTTTTACCCCCGTCGCCTCCATAACTTTCAGATGGTCATGGGAAAGGGTTTCTGGATTCATTTCCACGCTGATTTCAAGAGGATCTCTTTTTGGGAACAGGTTCTTCAAGCCAGACACAAGGCGTTCAAGTTGGACTGGAGACAAAAGGCTTGGTGTTCCCCCTCCAATGTAAATGGTCTTCCACCCCGAAAGACCTCCCTCAGCCGAATAAAACCTGGAATACCAGAGGGCTTCCGCAAGTAATGCGTCTACATATTCATCCGGAATTTTCCCGGAGCATGGAAGTGAAAAAAAATCACAGTAATCGCACTTGGCCCTGCAAAAAGGCACATGAACATATAGGGAAACGCTATCGTTCATAAGGAATCAGAACATCTGGAATTTCTTAAACGGGAAGTACTCAAGGACAACCTTTCCCTTTATCCTGTCACCGGGAACAGTGCCCCAGAGCCTTGAATCAAGGGCTTCTATCCTGTTGTCGGCAAGAACGTAGTATTCATCCTCACCAAGAGTCATAGGCTCGAAATTCCCTTTTGACCCCAGACCATCCCACTCCACAGGCACGGCATAAATCTGAATGCTGTATTCCTTTTCGGCCATCTCAAATTCTGAGAGATAAAGGTTATTTCCCTGCGGCTTTACATAAAGCATATAGTCCTTCATGTAGATTGTGTCCCCGGGAAGAGCCATTACACGCCGTACCGTAGGCTGTCCCGTCAGTCGGTCGGTATAACCGAACGGTTCTATCTGCTGAAAAGTGAAAAATGCCACAATTTTGTTCAAGACCGCAAGTGTAACCGGCTGTTTTTCATCATCAAGCCTTGAAAGGTAGACAAGATCCCCCCGTTTCGGACTTCGGAAAAGAGGACTTACAAAAACACAGCTGTTTTTACTGATGTCCGGCCCCATTGAATCCGAGCGTATGAACACCGGAAAAAGAACCAGATTGCACACAAGAGTAAGCAAAATAATCAATATGATGGTCACCGTAAGGGCAGCTGTAATGCTTTTCTTCCGAGACCTGCGCAATTCAAAAGAATAATCGTATACATTTTGTTTCATTGTAACCTTATAGTATCACATAGGTTAAATGGTTGCAAGGTTATTTTAGAGAATAACTCTAGACTTTTAGCCGATAAGAAGTTATAGTAGAAACTATGGATGGAAGTCGAAAGATTATCGCTCAGAATAAGAAGGCCTTCTTCAACTATAGCATAGATGATAAGCTGGAATGTGGCATTGTCCTGCAGGGAACGGAGGTTAAATCGGTAAAGGCCGGTTCAATTTCTTTTGCAGACAGTTTTGCCCTGATAGAAAAAGGTGAAGTTTGGGTTCAGAATATGCAGATATCTGAGTATTCATATTCTTCCATCTTCAACCACAATCCCGACCGCAAAAAAAAACTGCTTTTGCATAGGGATCAGATAAAGAGACTTCAGCGCAAGGTCGAAGAAAAAGGCTATACGCTGATACCGTTGGACATTTACCTTACTGGAGGGCGTGTCAAGCTGACGCTTGGCGTGTGTAAGGGTAAAAAGCAATATGATAAACGTGCAAGCATCCGTGAACGCGACGTGTCAAGAGATATGGCAAGAGAGTTCAGGAAAGGCTTGCAAGGATGATAAGAGCTTATGTTAAGGAAAATTCGGTTTCTTGAGTTTTTGGTTCTCCTGGCAGCAATGCCCCTTTCTGCACAGAAAGTTGTAGGCTTTTATGCAACCGTTTCATCTTCTGATGATACAAACATGCTTACAATGACAACGGACTTGTTCTACACCCAGCTTCAGAACATGGACGGATTTTCTGTAATCGACTGCAGGAACACAACCTACAGCGAAGGCGTCGAAAAGAAAGGCGACATAATCTTTTATGCCGAGATTCAGGAAAAGGACGGACAATGGTCATGCACCCTTAATGCCGCAACCGGAAATCCCCTAAAAACCGTGCAGGAAACCAGAACTTACGCCTCATACTACAAGATTCTTCTTGACGCAAAGGCATCCCTTGATACAGTCTTTGCAAAACTATATCAGGACAACCAGGCTTCATCATCCAAAGACCAGTCAGACTCTTCAGCGGCAGGTTCAGGTACCGCCAGTCTTGATTCTCTTGCAGGTACATGGGTGGGAGAACCCCTCATAGACAAAGTAATCATTTTGCGTGGTGGAAAAGGTTTTGTCATATTCAAGAACGGAGCCAGCATGACCATAGCGGTTTCCATAAAGGGCAAAAACGTTTCCGTAATACAGCAGGGACGTTCCAACGCTTCATTCTATCCGGAAATTGCACGTGAACTGGCACTGAAAAATGCCGCCACAGCATCTCCAATCTCATGGTCTTTAGTTCTTGTAGGTGAATCAACCCTAAAGGGCTCAAAGACAACCCTTGTGGAAGACAAAAAATCTTCTTCAGGAATTTCGGTTGGTGAAATAGAAGTTCAGTGGACAAAGCAGTAGTTTACACCTCTACCGCACCTTTCCTTACAACGACAGTATCTCCATCCTGAATTCTAACTATGGTTGAAGGAATTGAAGTCGTTGAATCTCCGTCATCAATTATCAAATCAACTTCATCCCCAAATTCACGGCAAATGTCATCTATGGAAACTATGACATCCTTACCGCTGCGGTTAACGCTTGTACTGTATATTGGAGCATCACAAAGGGCTATTACATCTCTGAGCCATTGATCTCCCGGACACCTGAATGCAACTGTTCCCCCTGATTTGACGCCAACAATTACGGTAAGGGGACCTGGCCAAAGTTTTTTCAATTTTTCAGGTATTTTTTCATCACTGTATTTCAGGATATCTTCAGGAGACGAGACAAGCTGAATGAATGGCTTTGTTTCTGAACGCCCCTTTATTTCCCGAATCTTTTTCTCAGTGCAATACTCCTTTTTTCCGGGGCAGTCCACTATTCCGCTGAATCCATAAACTGTATCCGTAGGAAGAATGACCACACTCCCCCTTTTTAAAGCGTCAGAGGCTATTTGAGCTGAGTCTGGATTAGACTTACTGCATGTCATAGAGTTTTGTTCCGGCTGCGGAAGTATAAGTAACCCTTTTGTCACCGAAATTCAAAAGGCCGCGTGTAAAATCAAGGAAAAGCAAAAACGCATACAGTACGGCAAAAATTCCCACTCCGACACTTTTGCAAACCCATTCAGGAAGGAAATCACCTTCAGTATGCTTTACAACAGTACCTGCATCGTAAATTTGTGTTTCATTTGGAGCAAGACCGCTGATTTTTATGATTTTTTCACCTTCACGTATATAACCAAGACGTCTGGCAAAGGCGGCTACAACATCCATGTCTTTTTGAAGCGCAATTTTTTCAAGATAAAGCTCGTCATAAGTCTTTTGTATTGAGGCTGCATTTGCGCTGAGTATCCTTTTTTGTTCCTGCATCTGATCTGTGGCCCAAAGACCGTCACGTCCTCCGATGAACGAAAGCAAAACGTAAAAAAAAGTGCCGACACAGGCGGCTATTAAAAATCTGCATCTTGTCATGGTATATTTATTATCGGAATGTAAAGTTCATTTCCTAAAAAAATATTGTCACTAAGTTTGAATTAATAAGGCGCATTCCCTTTCTAATCCTATAAAAAATTAAAGTGTGGAAAATTCATAAAATTGCCGATAAAATAATGTATGTTGTATTTAAACAGCGTCGTATAAATAAGCAAGGTGGTGAGATTTATGGAAAATACTTCTGACACTCAAGATGAACTTGACCAGTATGGCGTATGGGTCAAAACACCTCCACAAGATGCAGCTGAAGAAGCGGAAAATACAGAAATTCCTGTTCCTGAAGCAAACAAGGAAGAAGAAGTCTCCCTGGATTCTCTTGCAGATGGGGAAGTTTCCCTTGATGAATTCCTGACGAACTCTGATACCTCTCAGGACAGCGAAATAGATGTCAGTGCCTTTTTGGGAGACGATTCGCAGGATGCCCCCGGAGACAAAAACTTCCAGCCGGATGGTGAAATCTCCCTTGACGCATTTTTGGATGAATCCGATCTGGGTGGAGAAAGCCAGGAGCAAAGCCAGGAAAACTACGATGCTCCCATTGACATCGACCTTTCCTTTGATGATTCAATGCCGGAAGTATCAGAAGATGAACCTGACATTTCCAGTGATGACATAGACCTTGACTCATTTATGGCGGAAGATTCTGAAGCAGACCAGGATAACGCAAGTACAAGCTTGGATGATTCAGACGAATTTGACGAATTGTTTAACAACATAGAAGATACAAGCCCTCAGCCTGAACAGAAACAGGAATTGCCAAAGGCCGATACAGAAAGCGTTGATCTTTCTGAATTTGGAGTTACCGGCGAAGATATGGAAGTTACTTCCATGGACGAAGGCAAGCCTGAAAAGAAAGTTCAGCAGGACTATAACCTTAATGTTGACGATGACAGTCTTGGTTCAGGTTCAGATGCCGTTGGTGGAGAATCTGCAGACGAAGACATTTCAATCAATATGGAAGTAAAGAGCGACAACGGAAAAGCCCTTGAACCCGATGAAAAGAACCCCTATTCTGCTCCGGACGATGACTTTGACATTGACGGACTCCTTAACTCCATCGAAGATGAAACCGACAGCTCAAAAACCGAGCCAACAGTTACAATCCCACAAAGCGAGCAGTCACTTTTACCAAAGAATGACAACGAAGAAACTCAAATAATCGTAACGGATCCTGAAGACGACGGTGTTTCTATGTCCATTCCTGACAATGCAGTTGAAAGCGAGGAACTCCAGGATTACGAGGAATCAGTTTCAACAGAACGCGAAGAAATTCCTCCTGCAGTTGAAACTTCCGACATTTTTGAAAAAGATCCGGTAGACATTTTTTCCACAGATGAAACTCCAGTATCAGAAGATGTTTCTGCTGAATCAGAGCCTCTCGTTGAACAGGAAATGCCTTCTGAAGATACAATGGAACCTGAACCGCAGGCAGAAGAACAGCCTCCTGTGGAAACTGAAAACTGCTCTGTAGATGACTTTATGGGTGAAGAAGGATTTTCTGACCCGTCAGTTGCGGAAGGAAACCGTTCTTATTCACCAGAGGAACTTGAAGAGCAGAAAAAGCTTGAGGAAGAAAAAACAGAGGAAGATATTGACGATTTTGCCACAGAAGTGGACAGGGAAAACGCCGATATCGACAAGAGCACAGAAAATGACGTCAACCTTGTAAACCAGCTTGAAAAGGAAATGACTATTGTTGACCTTGACGGAGACGGTGAAGACGATGCAGACCTTATAATAGACGCATCTGAGGGCGGAACAAGCAACGAAATCCTTGAAGACGAGGATTTTATGCCAAACCCATTCTATACCCCTCTGGTCGAAGATGAAGGTGTAAATACCCCTCAAGTTAAGCCTGAAGACGACGAAGAAGAGCTGATTCTTGAAGATTCTGAAGAAAATTCACAAGAAACAGTTGCAGAAATTGAAAATAAGAGTAATAATAGTATAATAGCTGATGATGACATAGAAGTTGAAAATGTATCTGACGCTGCAGGGGATAACATGGATAGTACACTTTATACAAACACTCAAGAGCCACAGGACAGTTTGATGAGTCAGATTGCCTCAGAGCTTTCTAACCTCAAGGAAGAAATCAAAGAACTTAAACTTGAATTTGACGAACTAAGGAAAAATGGATTCAGTTCAGGATCGGATGGTGTATCAGATTCCATTCCCGCACCTGAGGCAGAAACCGGTTTCTTTAGCGATATGGACGATGATGATACAATCGCCCTTAGCGGTGACGAACTCAGCAACATCTTGAGCACGGCAGAGTTTACCGACCAGAATGATGCAGGTGATTCAAATATTCTCGGCTCAATAGAAGAAGCTCCGGAGATTCCTGATCAGGATTATGACAACGCACAAAACGGTCTTTCTATGGATTATTCTGATGAAAACCTCCAGGAACCAGACCTTAATTCTGTAGATGTAAGTTCTGATGCCATGGGACTTCCAGAAGAAATATCCGTTCCCAAGTCAGATGATTCTATCGGCAGCGAACCAGAACCTCTTGACCAGCAGGTTGACAACAGCATCACAGAAGACAACTTCGAGTATCTTTCCGAAGACCCCAACTCTGTTGCTGAAGAAGATGAAAAAATAGAAACAGGAATTTCTGATGAACCGGTAAGGACAGTATTCAACGACTGGCAGAATCCAAACGAAGATGCATCTTCATTTGAAGAGCCTGAAATTGCAGGTGAAGAACCAGCTGTTGATGATACTTCATTTGACCAGACAGAATCCATCGTTGATCTTTCTTCTCAGGAAGATGACAGCATGGAAGAAATATCAGAGCCTGTTGTTGCCACTACTTCAAGCGGCAGCATAAGTTCAATACCAGAAGACATGAAGCAGGAAATCAAATCCGTGCTTTCTTATATGGATCAGCTGCTTGAAAGCCTCCCGGAAGATAAAATTGAAGAGTTTGCACGTTCAGAACAATTTGCTACTTACAAAAAGCTTTTCAATGAATTGGGACTTTCTTAATTAACAGCAAAAAAAGTTAAGGCTGTCCGATTTATCTTTCGGGCAGCCATTTTTTTATCATATGGAAATCAAATATGAAAACGCCCGAAATGGAGATAAAATCTGCTCCATAGACGGAATCAAGTTACATTCAGCATACGACCCGCAAAAAGAAGCCGAACGATTTGTAAACGGTTTGAGTTGTACTTTTTCACCCACACATATAGTAATTACTGGTCCCGCCCTTTCCTATTGTGTAAAATTCCTCCGCAAGCGCTTTGACAAGGCTGTCTTGATTGCAATCCATTACTCTGATAAAATTGAATGCGATGACAGCATTTGGGATAAATCTTTTATTTCAAATCCGGATGATGAGACACCGCTTTCAGAGGTACTTTATTCATATCTGGGAGAAGAAGGCATTTCTTCAGCACTTTTTGCCTCATGGCAACCGTCAGAAAAGATTTTTCCAGACAATTATACTTATGTTTGGGATGAAATAAAGAAATCGGTTATAAAAAGCCGAAGTGTTCTTTCAACAAGGACATATTTTGCCCGCAGATGGATTAAAAACGCCATTCGATTCTGTCTATATTCTAAAAATAATAGCTATATTACCTATGGTGATGCTCCAATCGTCATATGTGCAAGTGGTCCGAGCTTAAAAACAGCCATTCCAAGCCTAAAAGAACGAAGAAATCGATTTTTTTTGATTGCAGTATCATCAGCACTCTCTGCCCTGCTTGAAGAAGATTTGATTCCTGACATTTGCATTTCAACTGACGGTGGTTATTGGGCAAAAAGACATCTTTCCCATTACTTGAAGCAATATCCCAATCTTCCGGTAGCCCTATCTGCAGAATCAGCCTGCTACGGACAGATTTTTGATCACCCTGTTATTCCACTTTCATATGGAGACGGTCCTGGAGAAACCCTGCTGAGGGAATGCGCCTATAAAACCATGAATGCCCGACGAAACGGAACTGTAAGCGGAACTGCGGCGGAATTCGCAATGTCAATAACTAGAGGTCCGGTGTTTTTTTGCGGGTTGGATCTTGCACCGTCAAAGTCATACTCCCACACACAGCCTAACGAACTGGAAGACATGTCACAGATTATGGACAGGAGGCTTTTACCAAAAGAGACCAGGCTTTCCCCTTCATCATTTCCTTCTCTTCCGCTTTCCACCTACCTGAGCTGGTTTCAAAACAAGGATTTTAACGGCAGGCTCTTTAGGCTGAGCAATTCCTTCAACTATCTGAACCAGCTTGGGAAAACAAAAGATGTAGACTTCTCGTTCTTTGATACAATTATTAAAAAATCAGGACAAAAACTTCCAAAATTGAATTTTGTAAAAAATGAGTTTGAACTTCATGATAGAAAAGAAAAAATATTGTCAATAATTAACACACACCTTCATGACGATGATTGGGTTCAAAACGCACTGCCCTGTGAATACCTGATATACCGACGAAGCATGGATACTGACAACTTTGAAAACTCCAAACTTGCTCTGGAAAAAGGACTTTCGAATTTTTATGGAGAAATCATGCGCATAATTTCCGAAAATTAAAGTAAGCGGAATATTTATGATATATAGCGAAACCATTCCATCCAAAACAGGAGAAACAATCCCGGTTTTCACGGACGGAAAGCCAATGCATTCAAAATACAATCCTCAGTCGGAACATTTTGCAGAAAATGCCGGAGACGGGTTTTATGTAATTGGGGGAATTGGAGGCTCATATCATTTAAAATCCCTTCTTGATTCACTGGGAAAGGATTCCTATATCCTCGCTGTTGAAGCAGACAAAGAAAGCCTTGATTTTTCCCTGGAAACTGGAATTACGGCTCTTGTTAAAAAGGATGAAAGGATACAGTTTTGTACAGCCGCAGAACTAAAATCAGTATTGCAGAATCTGTATCTGCCAGTTCTGTACCCATCATTTTCTTTTCTTGCACAGAGGGCCTGGGAAACACACGCCCAGGATGTCTTTCTGCAGATAAGGGAAGATGTCCAGGAAACACTATCCCTCATAAGCGCAGATTTTTCTGTACAATCACATTTTGGAAAGCAATGGCAGAAGAACATAATCCAAAACCTCAGGAACATTAAAGCCTGTTCTGCTCCATTCATTCCTCAGGGGAAAACAGCCGCCATCATCGCCGCAGGTCCATCTCTTGACAAGTCAATATGTGAATTAAAACAAAATCTCGGTGAAACTGTAATCTTTTGTACGGATACGGCCTATCAGACGCTTAAAAAGCATTATGTCGAACCTGATTATATAGTGAGCATAGACTGCCAGAACCTTTCTCTTGAACATTTCCGAATTAACGGTTCCCTGCAAAAAGATAAAAAGGCATGCATAATACTTGACCTTGGTTCATCTCCGGATATCGCCAGGTTCATGATGAGCCAGGGACATGACGTGTACTTTACATCCAGTTTCCATCCGCTTTCAAAACTTGCCTCAAAGGAATTCAACATTCCGGTAATCGACAGCGGTAGCGGAACAGTTGCAATAGCGGCATGTGACATTGCAAGACTTTGCGGTGCTGAAAAAATACGTCTATATGGGGCAGATTTTTGCTACAGCAGCGGAAAACCCTATGCGAAAGGAACTTACCTGGATTCAATTTACGGAAGGTCATGCATAAGGACATCACCATTGGAAACCATATTCAGCGCACTCATGTACAGGACGGAACTGATGGACTGCCGCCCGATTTTTTCAAATGGTCTTGTTAATCCCCGCACAAGTTCGGTTTTGAACTCTTATTCTAACGCACTCTTGACATGGGCTGAAAACAATTCATACAGGCTAAAGGATGGCGTATTCCTCAAGGAATATCCTGGTAAAAGCAGCTTGCCGGATCAAAAACCTGTTGATGCGGAATATTTCATAAGCGGAATATTGGACAATGTGCAGAAATTGAATGAAAAGACTGTTCATGACCTCAAAAAAGATGAATTCTTTTATGGAGTTTTACCGTATATAGCATGGCAAAAAAAATGGCTCAAAGACAACAATCTGTCGATTTTTGAGCATTTGAAACTTGCAAACTCTGCTATAAAACGGTATACTATAAGATATGAAGAGTAAGAGGACTATTTTTCCGCCAATCATTTCAGTTATATATATAGTCACAGTACTGGCATTTGTCATTTCCATGGTTGTTGAATATAAATCTTCCCCGGCAAAAATACAGGCACGCATAGATGAACTTGTCCGTGCTACGACACAAAACCTTTCAGTAAACCAGGCCAATTCAGAAGAATTTCAGTCTGCATTCCTTCATTCTGTAGGTCTTGTTTCCGACATTGCTGGAATTCAGCTTTCCCAAAACGACTATCTTATTGTTTCTTACCCTGCCAATCTTGCTGAAAACAGCCCCACACGCTCACCTTTTGTTACAGTTACAGAGCGCTCCATCTATGCCCAAAACCAGGATGCAGTACAGCTAAAAGTCGCCTCCTACCTGATTCAACCTTCTTCAATGTACACAAAGGGGCTTATTGCATTTTTCGTAATCCTTGCGGCCACACTCTTTTGCGTTACATACCTCATTTATTTGTATTCTTCTGAAAAAAATACTTTTGACGACGGAAGCTTTCCTGAAGAAAAGAAGAGCATAAAAAAAAATAAGGATACCAAACCATCCAAAGGAAAAAAACTCGACGATGAGGCTTTAAAAGTCGAAGCCGATGATGAATATCTGGACCCCGTTTTCCCGGAAGAAGATTTTGGCACCACAGAAGATGAAGATTATGCCGAAGAAACCGTTCAGGATTTTCCGGAAGAAGATGCTTTTGATGCCGAATACGCTGACGAAGAAAAAACTACGGTCATGAATGATGTGCATGAAGCAGAGGACACTTATGAATCTGATTTTCAGATGCCACCGTCTCCGTCAAGTACAATCACACAGGAAGAATTCCAAGCTCTGACACAGGATCTTCTTGATGACCCGGTTCCAGAAGAAGACAACAGAAATGAAATGGAAGATGATTTGCTTGATGACCTTGTAGATGATGACGAACCAGAAAAAAGCATACTCCCTGAATTAAATCCAATACACACCAGACTGGATAATCCGGTACAGGAAGAAAAAGAAGAACCAAATGAAGCCGAAACTGCAAAAACAGATGTAATACAAGAGGACAAAAACCTCCCCCTGACTTCGGAAACAGCTGTGGAAGCTGAAGTTCAAGGCAAAAAACATCCCGCAGGACTTTTTTCCCCTACAACTGGTTTCGGATGGGAAGAATACATGATTCCCCGTCTAGACAGTGAACTGATAAGGGCCGCATCGGGTGACCAGGACCTTACGGTTATGACATTGGAAATCCCCAAAATGGACTGGACATCCGACAGTGCAAGGGAAATATGCGATTTGATTTTGGATTTGGTAAAATTCAAGGATCTTGTATTTGAATACGGACAGTCAGGCTGTACGGCAATCATCCAAAACATGGGAATTGAAGAAGCACTTAAAGCAGCGGAAGACCTTCATACAAACATCATTGCAAGTCTGGCACGCAGAAAACAGTATTACATTGTGGCAATTGGCCTTTCGGCAAGATCCCTAAGGCTTATATCAGGAATACGAATCGCCAAGGAATCTGAACAGGCTTTGTTCCACGCATTGGAAGACAAATCAAATCCTGTTGTCGCTTTCAAAGTCAATCCGGAAAAATACAGGGATTACATTGCTAAAGAAAGTTCCAAACTAAAATATGAAGAAAGTGAGGCCGCACTTCCGGCTGTCACCTCTTAATCTGCACCCATCTATTCTGTAACTGATGGTTCAAATAGTTTTTCTATTTCCAGGATAGCCTTATCGTCAGGGAACCTCTCTTTATAAACGGCAAATTGTTTTATTGCAAGTTCTTTTTTCCCATCCGCCAGCAGAACCGATATGTAATTCTTTTGCAGGGATGAATCTGTTGGGTTTTCTTCAATCAGAGAGGAATATTGTTCTTCCGCCGCCTTTAAATCCCCCTTCATTGCACTAATGTATGCAAGGGAAGATTTTAGGTTGGTATTGTCAGGGTCTTTTGCCAAAAGGTTTTTGTATATTTCCGCCGCATGGTTCCAATCCTTTGCTAGTGCGTAACATCGTCCAATGTTGTAGTAAACAGAATCTCCAAGTTCACTTCCTGCCTTTGAATTCATCGCTTCTTCGTAATAATAGATGGCCTTTGGATAATCCTTAAGTTTTTCGTAGGCTTCTGCTATCTTAAGGTATTCAGCGGTAACAGATTTATCCACAGCCTCATCTTTACCCGGAATAACCTTATCAACGGTTGAACAGGAAAAGAACAAAAATAGCAGAGCGAAAATGGTAAAATACAAAAGAAAAGTCAGTTTATTCCTGATACGCATTTTTTTACAGTGCTCCCAAAACTGTCTGTTCTATTTTCCTAAGCTGCGAACGGTAAAGACCGGTTATATTATGACCATAGTCTGCAATAAGCTGAATGATGTTGCGCGGGCGTTCCTGAGTATCCCTTCCATTGAGCCTGTCTCCCGCATCACCTAGTCCAGGCATAATGTAAGCCTTTTCATTCATCACAGGATCCATCCAGAGCGTGTAGCATGTACAGTTTTCAAGGGCTCTGGTAACACGAAGGCTTCCCTTTAGGGCTGAAATCACGTTGAAGAACTTGATGCTCTTTGGTTTTACTCCCTGAGACTGCAAATATTTTACAACGGTTACAAGAGAGCCTCCCGTGGCGTTCATCGGATCTGCGAATATCAAATCCTTTCCGTCCATTTCTGCCAGGTCAAAGAATGAATTTTTCAAATTCAGGATATACTGCATGTCATTTTCTTTCTTTGTATCGTCACGGCTGATCTTGAACAGTTCAAATGGTGTTACATAATCTGTTGAAGAATACTCCTGGATTTCCTTTGACATAATCATTGATGGAAGCAGGGCTCCACGCAGCATTACGCACATGACGGAATCCTGAATCTTGTAGTCGATGTCCGGAATCTTGTGCACCGCATAATTTTGAACAGGATTGTCTACTGGAGTCTTTACGATTATGTGGTTTTTCTTGTCTGAATGCTGGTCTGTAAATGCCAGGCGGAAAAGCATTTCATAAGCCCTCTGGCTGTAATAGATGAACTCAGAATGGTCTGTACGTACGTCACGAAGCTTGGAGATTACACGACTTGCCTCTGCATGAGCACCTTCCTCTGTATCGAAAGAAAAAACCTTTATGTTGGGATGCTTTGCACATATGTCCTGCATCTTATGCCCCATCTCGTCAAAGCTGGAGACAATCTTTTCCTGGTCCACGGGATTAAAGGCCTTGAGGGTATCCTTGTACATGGCTTCCAGAGTGCGTAAGTCATTCTGATCATCTTCCGTAAGATATCCATCCAAATCTTCTGCCTTAAGAATAATTTTTTCGTCGCTCATACAATGCCTCCTATGTTAACGCAGGACATTCATAACATCCTGTTCCGATAATTTCAAGTCTTGAATTTTCAATACATTATCACCGACAGAAGAAACCTCAATGCCTGTCAGTGCTTTAATCAGTCCTTCAAGGGATTTCTGGGTTTTGGGATTAGACAGCTCAAGATATAATGTCGCATAATAAGACGATGTTTTGCCGTCTTTCTTTATTTCCCCATAAACATTGTCGCACCATTTCTCTGCAATCGAACCAACCATTTTTCTCATGAACGAAGCGGGTTCAACTACATAAAACAGCATCGCCTTGTCATCATGTTCCTGTCCGTCAAACCATGATTCACATTCTGGCAATTCTGCATGCGGATATGTATAATTATCAAGCATGGGGAAAATGTCTTGTGAAGCAATCAGTATTTTTGTAGTAGGAAAAGCCACGTTAAAACCTGAAACAGATGAATAATATTCAATTTTTTCAGACGAATCTTTTGGTGTATAACTGTTTTTTTCCCAGCCGTTTTTTTCCTTTAATGCCATCTTTTGCCCGATGGATGGAAAGCTTCCTTCTGCATATACTTTGACAGATTCCGGTACATCTTTTCCAATGCTGATGTAAAGGGAATCGATTCTTGAAGCCAAGAGGGAGGCATCATTTTCATCCATTCCAGCCATAATTGACATGAGATTTTCTACAAGCGGCTTGTTTTCTTTTACAGGCACATAAAAATACATGTCCGCTCCTACCCCCAAAACGGCAAGAGGTTTAGCCTCCGCTTTTCGTGAAGATGAAGCACATGAAAAAAGAAGCGAACAAATTACTGTCAGAGCTATAAGTTCAGACAGCTTTTTTATGGCTTTTGTCATAGACTAAACCTTTTCAAACTTGAAAGACCATGTCCTGTCTTCTGCATCGGCGGTAAATCCACCCTGAACGGAAGCTACCCATTCTGCAGATACTGACAGTGTCTCTCCTGCAACAAAGTCCTTGAACTGCTCAAAGGCAGCCTTCAGTTCTTCGTCACCACTCACAGAAAGCTTGATGCGGTCAGTAATTTCCAGTCCGCTTTCCTTTCTTGAGTTTTGAATTCCGCGTACAAGATCCCTTGCATAACCTTCGCGTTTCAGATCATCGGAAATCTTTGTATCAAGACCCACGGTAAGAGTTCCTTCGTTTATTACCTTGAGGTCTTCCTTTTCAAAGCGTTCTACAATCACGTTTTCGGAGCTAAGGTCTACATCCTGATCCTGTACGGAAATGGAAAGCTTCTGTCCGTCAAGAATTGCGGCTATCTGCTCATTTGAAAGCTTTTCTATCTCGGCTGCTGCCAGCTTCATCTTTGGACCAAGCTGTTTACCAAGAACACGGAAGTTTGCCTTTGCCTTGTATTCAACCAGCTCGTCTTCCCTTTCGTGGAAAATCACCTTCTTTACGTTGAGTTCTTCAGCAATCGTATCCTCCATATCCTGAAGGACTTTCTTTTCGTCCGGATTGCGTGTAACAAGCGCTACAGATGCTAGAGGCTGCCTGTTCTTGATGTTGAACTGGTTTCTGAGGCTTCTTCCCATTGAAACTGCCTGCTGGACTGTTGCCATCTGGAATTCAAGCTGCTCGTCACGGAAACGCTCGTCGTAAACAGGATAATCCATAAGGTGTACGGATTCCTTGTCCTCATCAGTGCGGAGGTTAAGCCACATGGTCTCCGTCAGGAATGGAATGAACGGAGATGCTGTAAGCGTAAATGTCTTTAATGCGGAATAAAGAGCTCCGTATGCCTCAAGCTTATCGGTATCCGATCCAGACTTCCAGAAACGGCGGCGGTTGCGGCGTATGTACCAGTTGTTGATCTGGTCGATGAACGAAAGCCACGGATCAATTGCGGCAGACAGGTCATAGTTGTCAAGGGCCTCGGTTACATCCTTTACCATCTTTTGGGCTACAGACAGAATCCAGCGGTCAAGAGGATTGTCAGGCAATTTGGAATCAAACTCATGTCCTGTACATGTGATGCAGTCGATGTTGGCATATTGGACAAAGAAACTGTAGCTGTTCCAGAGGGGAAGAATGATGCTCTTTATGATGTCACGTACAGAATCATCTGAATAACGGATTTCATCTGCCTTGACTACAGCTGAATGCATGAGGAAAAGACGGATTGAGTCTGCTCCAAACTTGTCAATCGCTTCAACGGGGTCCGTGTAATTGCGCAGGGACTTTGACATCTTGCGGCCGTCGCTTGCAAGTACGATTCCGTTTACGATACAGTTTTCAAAGGCAGGCTTGTCAAAAAGCTGTGCAGCAAGAACCGTAAGCGTATAGAACCATCCGCGTGTCTGGTCAAGACCTTCCGAGATGAAGTTTGCGGGGAAGTTTGCCTCAAATTTTTCCTTATTTTCAAACGGATAGTGTACCTGTGCGTATGGCATTGAGCCTGACTCAAACCAGCAGTCAAAAACCTCTGGGATACGGCGCATTGTACCCTTTCCGCATTTTGGACACTTGAACGTGATTTTATCAACAAACTGCTTGTGAAGGTCATCAGGATAAGTTCCGCTAAGGTCCTTGAGTTCCTGTCGGCTTCCCACACAAAGGGTATGCTTGCAATCCGGATCGTCACAACGCCAGATTGGAATCGGGTTACCCCAGTAGCGGTTACG
>DBWR01000015.1 GCA_002309305.1 Treponema sp. UBA1233
TTCCTGAGAAAGGCTTGTGATTTGGGCAACCTGTTCCATGGAAAGATTCATTTTCAGCGCATTCCTGGCAGCTTCCATGGCCTTTTGTCTGGTGCCCTGGGAGATACCTTGAGAGATACCCTGTTGGATGCCCTGAGAGATGCCATTGGAAAATCCCTCGTCGTAGCCTTCCTGGTGGATGTCGCGGATGAATTCTTCCTCGTCAAATTCCGTCAAAGAGTTTGCCAAAATCTCCTCCTTTTGAATCCTGAAGAAACCGTCAAGAAGGTCTTCCTTAATCGCCCATTCAATTGCATCATCTACGGCTTCCCTCAGGCTCATTCCCTTCTTCTTGTTTTCCTTTACTCTGGAAACATACCTTACATAATCATACAATGGTTTGCACTTTTTTTGAAGTGGTTGATTATGATTGGGGTTAATATTTATCAATTCCGCAGTCCATTCATACCTGCCAGACTTATCCCCCTTCTCAAATGCATCAGATAATTTTAGGAACTCCCTGTCCCCTGTTTCCCTGGTTCCGTTGTAAAGGACGATGAATTGTGGGTTCGGAATCTTGACTATGCTTGTCCTGAAAAGGTGTCGTCCCTGTTTTGCCAGGTGCATCTGGTACAGCTGGGCAAAATACATTAATCCTCGTAAAGGCATGTTGGGATTAAAAGTACTCTGCTGCTCGAACAGGGTCATCTGTGAATCCACGAGAAATGAGATGTCGTTCCGCATCGTAAGGTAGATTACGTTTTCGATGGTATTCAGCTCCAGTGCGTTGGGGTCTGTATAATTTGTACCCCTTAGCGCATTGTACAGATCCAGCCTCCATTTCTTGCTCTGGTCGTTGTCTTTTCCGAATATGGAAATGAAGAGTCGGTCCTTATAGTGATTCACTGTTCCTGATGGTGTGATTTCGTTAGGCATGTTTTGCCCTCCTTGCTAATTATAAGATATGCGACTTCTAAAAGTCTCTATAATATAATTAGTATCAGCCCCCCATGTTTTTGAACAATTTTGTGGAAAAAAATTTGATTTTTTATCATAAAGATGCCAAGTCGCGATAGAGTGGGTTTAATGCAGCTTTATACATCATCTTCGATCTCATCGTTTGACATCTCTAGGGAATGTGATATAATTCTATTTATGAACGAAAACAATCTTTATGAGCTTAACTATTCTTTTCCACCCATTCCATTCTTTGAAAAATCGCTCAATATTGATGTCGGGCTGAATGTGTTTGTGGACATAAGCATTTCTCCGGAAGGTTTTGATGGTGGGGAGGAGCAAAAGAGCCGGATCTATAGTTCCCTGCTGATGCTGATTCATCAAAAACTGATGGGTGTCGCAAATGGTGGAGGGATAAATACCTATACAGAATTTGAGCCAAAAGCTACAAAAGAGTGTACTATGGCAGTGCAGGAAAAGGGCAATGAATCGGGTTTCAAGGTTGATTCGGTAAAGGTTAGGGTCGAATTGCCGGAAGAAGACCGTGCCATGATTGAAAAAATTGCCCTGGAACAGGAAAAAATAAAAAACGCATCGTCCATTTTCGCTCAGATGGCACAAGATGCCCAGTTGCGGCCCAAATTCTGCACAAATTGCGGAGCCCCAGTAAGTGGAGGAAAATTCTGCACAAACTGTGGAAGCCCATTGTGAGATGAAAACAGAAAGTTGAGAGTTGAGAGTTTGGCTTCTGTTTTCATTTATGACCTCTTTAATAAAGTATAGTGTACAACCGGTGAAAAAACAAGTTACTGGACGGTGAAGAGGGTGTTTTTTTCGAAGATGCCTAGGGCAAAGGCTAATTTGAAGAACAGAGGCATGTCTTTGTAGGCTTCGAAGCTTGTGCGGTCCAGAAATTCTTTTACCGTGATTTCTTCCGTATATCCGTATGGGTTGGCGACACTTATCCTGTTGTTGGGGATGTCCATGCCTACCAGCAGTGAATAGTGCAGGGTCCATGTGTCGTCGTATTTTGCGGCCCATTCAAATGGTACGGGGATTCCTTTTGCCAGATTTTCGTAAGCTGCCTCTATGAGCTCCGTATTTTTCAGGTACTTATGAATTGTTGTGGTATAATCTGGAAACTGTCTGTTCATTTCCTCGCAGAATTTGTTGCCGGTAGAAGTGATTACCTTGCCGTATTCTTCATAAAGCTTTTCTTCCGTCAGATTTCCGCCATCCCAAGCTGAAAACATTTCCAGACAGGCATATCCGCATGAAACATCCTGTTTTATTACCTCCACACCATCGACATATACAGGTGTGTGGTATTTTTCGTTTGAATAGATTGAAGAATAATCGTCCAGTATGCTGCTGGTCTGAACATGAAGTTTAACCATCAAAGCGACAGTCAGCAAAACAATAAGGGTGAGAAGGACAAGTACAACGCGTAAGATTTTTTTCATAGATAACCTCCCTTCAATTATAATGCAAAAACCGGAAGAAATCATGGGTTTTGTATTCGTCTCTCTGTTATCTCAGACAAAATTTAAACTTGTTAGAACCGAATTCATGGTTTATAATCTAAAGGTGGAGGAGCCGTTTTTGGCTGGCTGACATGGGGTACATTTTTCAACACCCGAAGATATATTTTGATATTGTCGCATTGCTTTTTTCCCTTATAATTGTGGTATTTACGATAATCAAGTTTTATGAGACGGAAAGAAGCCACGGGTTCAAGGTGTTGCTTTTTGCAATCGTTTTGACAAGCATAGTTGAAATTCTCAGGGTTTTTGCGGGAGATTTGCCGGCATCCACTCTGTATGGACGCTTAAAGCAGATGGCTTATTCCGCAACATTCATATGTTCTACTTCCACAGCCTTTGCCTACATGCGCTATCTGGATACTTTCCGGACTTCACGCAACAAGGTTTATACTGTATTCAGGACGATGAACTTTTTCATCTACCTCATCTTCCTTGTGTTTATGGTGTTGAATGTAAACACCGGTTGGGTCTGCAGCTGCGGCTCACATTATGATGCGGTTCTTGAACAGGTTGTTACGGACTGGATACGCGGCCCATTTTACATTCCTGTTGGATATGGCGTTCCGGCCTATTTCATGGTTTTCACAGTTCTGACTGTCTTATTCGGCATGAAGAATCAATCCAAGAGGGTGCGCATTACAATATTCGCCTCCATTGTCGCCACACTTTTGGGCATTATCCTGCAGCCATTTTTGCACGGAAAGCTGACCATCACTTCATACTGCGCCACATTGAGCCTTTTCATCTGGTATTTCTCCATCGAAAACTCTGACTATCAGCGGCTTGTTGAAAGTACCAAGGCATTGAAGGATACCGAACAGCAGGCCATTCTGGCAAGCAAGGCAAAGAGTGCGTTCCTGGCAAACATGTCCCACGAAATCCGTACACCGCTTAATGCGATTTTGGGTTTGGATGAAATGATTTTGAATTCCAAGGAGAAGTCGGAAATTGATGAATATGCCCGCAACATTCAAAATTCCGGCAAATCACTTCTTTCAATAATCAACGACATACTGGATTTTTCAAAAATTGAATCCGGCAAGCTTGAGCTGGTGCAGAGTCCCTATCATCTGGCGGCCATGCTCCACGACATAAACCTCATGATGAACCTTAAGGCATCCAGAAAGGGGCTGGCATATAAAACCGACATAGACGGAAACATTCTGGAAAACCTCTACGGCGATGAAGTCAGGCTCAGGCAGATAATGACCAACCTGCTGAACAATGCAATCAAATACACGCAGCAGGGAACCGTCTCCCTAAAAATCAGGGGTTACACAGAAGGCAACACGATGAACCTTGTGGTAGAGGTAAAGGATACGGGCATTGGAATCAAAAAGGAAGATTTGCCTTCAATATTTGCACGCTACAGACGCTTGGATGAACAAAACAACAAAAACATCGAAGGTTCTGGTCTGGGACTTGCAATTGTTCAAAGCCTCCTCAAGCTGATGGATGGAACCATCGACATCGAAAGCACCTATGGTGAAGGGTCTACTTTTACGGTTGTTATCCCCCAGGAGATTTACGGCAACAGTACGATAAGCTCATACAAGGCGGCGGCAACAGAAAAGATGGAGCAGTCGATAGAGGATATCTTTATTGCTCCGGACGCAAGGGTTCTTGTGGTGGACGACAACAATGTGAACCTTGTGGTTGCAAAAGGATTCCTTAAGCGCACTCAGGCTCAGGTTACCACATGCGACAGTGGAAAAGAATGCCTTGAACTGATGAAGAAGAGCAAGTATGACATCATCTTCCTTGACCACATGATGCCGGAGATGGATGGTGTTGAAACGTTGCACCGCTCACAGACAATGCTTGGAAACCTGAACCGCTTTACGCCGATTATCGCCCTTACCGCAAACGCCATTTCGGGCATGAGGGAAAAATATCTGGATCTGGGATTTACCGATTACATAAGTAAGCCAATCGACAGCCACCATTTTTACGAGGTGTTCTACCGTTCCATACCGCAGAACATCATCATTCCAAAACCTTCTGCCGGAGAAAATGAGGGAGGCAAGGATTCAAGTCCAAAGCCTGTGCCAGAAGGAGCCGTGAATATAGACCAGGCCGCAGGAATCAGCTTGTGCGGAGGGGACAAGTCAATTTATCTTGATACGGTAAAACTCTTTTGCAGGGACAAAACTGAAACGCAAAAAAAGCTCGTTCAGTTTTTAATGGCCGAAAACTGGAAGGATTATCAGATTGTCGTTCATGCACTCAAGTCAAACGGATTTTTACTTGGATGCAAGGCATTTTCTGATCTGGCGATGCAGCTTGAATCTGCATGCAAGGAAATCCAGAATAATTCTGATGTAGAAAAACAGGTTCAGTTCATAGAAAGTCACCACGGGGAATTCATGCGGATGTATGACAGTCTGGCTGAACTCGCCGCTCAGATTTCTTAGGTTTGGGGGTAGAATATGAATGATATATATACCCAGCCGGAAGTCTTGTTCAACCTGGCCGCTTTTTGTCTGGACCTTCTGCTTTTGTTCTTCCTTCTTTCCAAACCGACGGAATTCAAGCAGATAAAGAATTTCCGGCTTCTTGCATGTACCATTGCCGCCAGTGCATTTGTTGGATTATGCAGTGGGCTTGTATCCAACATGCATCTTCCCCGACAGTTTCACTATCTGAGGGTTGGGCTTTCTTCTCTTCTAATGGTGTTGGAGGAGTCGATTCCTTTCCTGCTTGCCATTTATATGGACACATATGTAAATATCAATGGCAAGACAAAAAAATGGTATAGCATCATTCATTATCTGTTGTTTTTAGTTTTCGTCGTTATAATGGCGGTTAACGTACGCTTTGAATTTGTAATCGGTTATGATGAAACTTTCCTTGCGCTTAAGAGGGGACCATTGTATCCCATTTGTGTGGTGCTTCCGATTTATTATCTGGTCTTTATACTTTATTCCGTTTTGCGTGACATGAAGTACATGAAGCGTTATGTCTATATAACGATGAGCTATGCGGTTTTCCTTCCGTTCCTCTTTTTGATTCTGCAGATTTTGGGATTAATTCCAGGTGCAGTAGTTTCTGTTGGAATTTCAATTGGATTGTACATCTGGTATTTTGCGGTTGAAAACGAAGATCACCGTACTTTAAAGGATGCACGAAAAGCTCTGGAAGATGCCAGAAAGGTTGCATCCGACGCAAGCAAGGCAAAGAGTATTTTTCTTGCAAACATGTCTCACGAAATCCGTACCCCGATGAATGCGGTTCTGGGACTTGATGAAATGATCCTGCACACCGACAACATGACCGAGATAAAGAAATATGCCACAACCATCAAGGCTTCAGGAAAAATGCTGCTGGAAATAGTAAGCAACATTCTGGATTTTTCAAAACTTGAGTCCGGCAAGATGGAGCTGATGGAAGAAGAATACCACCTTGGTAAACTTCTTGAACAGGCTTGCTCCAAGGGTCAAATAGAATCAAATGAAACCGGTATAGAATTTAAAAGCAACATCGACCAGAACATTCCTGATTTGCTCTATGGTGCAAGGGGACACTTTTTGCGCATAATCGAAACCCTCATTGATGTGGGCTTTAAGAATACAAAGAAAGGTTCTGTTACGCTTGACGTTCAGCTCAAGAACTCCGATGCTGAAAACACTCCTGAAAATGAATTCCAAATGATGGGCTCAGACGGGCAGGATGATCAGGTTCAGCATGACGGGGAAAAGGTCGTACGACTTTGGATTCAAGTGCGGGATACCGGTATGGGACTTCCTGAGCGTGCGTTGTCCGAGGCATTTGACAGCTTTGAAAAACTGGAGGAAGATTCACTCAACGAGGTGGAAGGTACCGGATTAAAGCTTGCCGTGGTAAAGCAGCTTGTTGACCTTATGGGTGCGGCTATTTCCATTGACAGTGTTGTAGAGGTGGGGTCAACTTTTACTCTGATCCTTAAGCAAAAGCAGCTTGGAACAACTACCATCGGTGAGGCAAGGGAAATGTCACAGGCTGCCTCCAAAACTACGGCGGAACACAGCAGTTACTGTGCTCCCGAAGCCAAGGTTCTTGTGGTGGACGACAACAACATCAACCTGGTTGTGGTATCGGGACTTTTAAAGCCAACCCAGGCTCAGGTTACCACATGTGAAAGTGGAACTGCCTGTCTGGAAATGATAAAGAAAACCCGCTACGACATAATATTCCTTGATCATCTTATGCCCGACATGGATGGAATAGAAACCTTGCGTAAGGCAAAAACACTTCCCGGAAACTTGAACAGATATACCCCATTCATCGCACTTACTGCAAATTCTGGACCGGGATTGAAACAGAAGTTCATGAACGACGGATTTACAGATTACATTCCCAAACCAATAGATTCTTCCTTGCTATATGAAGTATTCTTCAAGAACATTTCACAGGATATGGTTCATAAAATACCGGAAGAAGGAGGACAAGATGCTTGAGAGGATTATTAGCGTACCCAAAATTCACTTTGGACTTGCGGGGCTTACATTTGACCTTCTGCTGGCTTCGTTCCTCATACTAAAGACACATAAGGGCCAGCGTTTCAAGCAGTTTACTTTTCTGCTTTTCATCATCACTTCCGCTACCTTTCTGGAAATACTCAGGCGAATGATGTCACTGCTTCCGTACAGCCCGACGACACTCTTCCTTTTGAACATTTTCCATTCTCTGGTTTACATAACTTCCACGGGTATGGCATTTGGCTTTTACCTGTACATGAGCCGCTTTGTGGAAAACCATCAGCGTTCAATAAAAATCCTTACGATATTCAACGCCACGATTTACATAATCTACGGTGTAATCATGATTGTAAACATTTACACCGGACTGATAAGCTGGTACATTGCACCGGATATGGAATGGGTGGCAGGACCGTTCTACAGGACAGTCGGATATGGCTTTCCCCTGCTGTTCATTTTGACCACACTCGTCATTTTGTTTTCCAGCATCAAGACTCTTTCACGGCGCATTTTTTTCACGCTGCTGTTAACGATTATCATCTCCAGCTTGGGAATCATACTTCAGGCTCTGGCAAACGGCAACCTCATGCTCAGTACTTTTTCCGGAACGATAGGCATTTACCTATGCTATTTTGCGGTAGAAAACTTTGACTATGACAGGCTTCTTTCCATGAACAAGGAACTTGAACTTGCAAAAGCCAGGGCACAGGAATCCAGTTTTGCAAAGTCATCTTTTCTTGCAAACATGTCTCACGAAATCCGCACCCCTATGAATGCCGTGCTTGGTCTTGATGAAATGATTCTGAATTCGGATGATCTGGGAAAAATAAAGGAATACGCGGAAAACATTCAGACTTCGGGACGTTCGCTTTTATCCATCATAAACGACATTCTTGACTTTTCCAGAATTGAATCGGGCAAGATGGATCTCATAGAAACCGACTACCACCTTACAAAAATGATAGACGACATGAACCTTCAGTTCAAGCTTAGGGCGGAAAAACAGGGACTTGAATACAAAACCGACGTCGATGAAAACATCCTTGACGAACTGCATGGCGATGATGTCCGTGTAAGGCAGATAATCACAAATGTACTGAACAATGCCATAAAGTATACGAAGGAAGGATATGTAAAAATCATAATCAAGGGAAGTTCTCAGGGTGATGTCTTTACGCTGCACGTCACTGTGGAAGATTCAGGAATAGGAATCAAGGAAGTAAACATTCCCTATCTGTTCCAGAGTTTTGAACGTTTTGATGAATTTAAAAACCGCAGGATAGAGGGAACCGGTCTTGGGCTTGCAATCGTAAAGCGTTTTCTGGATTTGATGGGCGGCTCGGTTGACGTCAAGAGCGTTTATGGTCAGGGTTCAGCCTTTACGGTACACATTCCCCAAAAGATTTCGGGACTTATGACTATTGCCGATTACAGGAACATTCAGCAGAAGGCCTCCAAGCATTCAATCAATGAAGGGCTGTCAGCTCCCAATGCCCAGGTTTTGATTGTGGACGACAACATGATGAACCTTATGGTTGCAAAGGGACTTATGGAAAGGACTCATGCCAAAGTCACCACATGTACCAGCGGTATGGAGTGTCTGGAGCTTATGACAAAGACCAGATTTGACATCATCTTCCTTGACCACATGATGCCGGATTTGGACGGTGTGGGAACCCTGAAGAAAGCACAGATACTACCGGGAAACCAAAACCGCTTTACGCCGATTATCGCACTTACTGCAAACGCTATGGTTGGAATGCGGGAGGAATACCTTAAGATGGGATTCACCGACTACATCAGCAAGCCAATTGAAAGCAAGCGGCTATACGAATTGTTCTACAACACGATTCCAAAGGACAAGATAATCAAAGTTGAAGCTGGAGAATAAATGGAATTAGTATTAAGTGAGCCGAAAGTCTTTTTCAACATCGCCTCCTTTTTCCTGACTCTTGTAGTACTGGTGTTTTCCTTAAGGCGTTTCCCCACGACTAGGCAAAGCAGGTATTTTTGCCTTTTCATTATTTCAATTCTTGTAGCGGCAAGCGATGAAACATTAAGGACCCTTTCGTATCATTTTCCCTTTTCTCCGAACTCAACATTCTTTTTCCTCCGCTTCATTCAATCAATGAACTTTATAACTTCAACATTCATGCTGCTCTGCTATACGCTTTATATGAACAGTCTGATAGATGCGCCAACTAGATTTTCCAAATGTGTTTTGGTGACCAACATCACAATATTCGTCATTTATTCAATAATATGCATCATCAGCATTAAGACAGGATGGATTGTAAGCTATGACCCTGCGATTCGAAGGTTTGACCTTGTGCGAGGACCTTTGTATTTATATGTAGGCTATTTTGTTCCAGTCTACATGATAACGATAGAGGTCGTGATTTTCCTTTACAACATAAACTCCTACCCAAAGAAGATAAAGTGGACCATGCTCATTTCCATACTTGCTTCCGGTGGGGTTATGTTCCTTCAGCCGATGGTTGCAAATTATGTTTCCATCGTCCCGTTTGGTGCAACAGTCAGCCTTTACATCTGGTACCTTGCCCTGGAAAACGGAGACTACAAGAAGCTGCAAAAAGTACAAACAAAGCTTGCTGCCGCCACTCATGAAGCACAGCTTGCAAATGAGGCAAAGAATGCGTTCCTTACAAACATGTCGCACGAAATACGCACGCCTCTTAATGTCATACTCGGTCTGGATGAGATGATATTGAATTCCAATGACGAAAAGGAAATTCAGGACTATGCCGCTGACATCCACGATTCGGGAAAGAGTCTTCTTGCCATAATCAACAACATACTGGACTATTCCAAGCTTGAATCCGACAGAATGGAGCTTGTAGCCGGTGAATACCACCTCTGGGATTTTATGGAAACAATCAAGACGGAATTTGAACCACAGGCAAAAAGCAAGGGAATAGATTTCTTCATTAACATTGATGAAAACCTGCCTGATTATCTTTACGGTGACCTCTATCATCTGACCAAGATCCTCAGGAACCTGATTTTAAATGCAATCAAGTATACAGAGCAAGGTTCGATTACCCTGAGCGTGAATGGTACGGAAAAGGATTCCAAGCTCAATCTTGTGTACGAGGTTGAAGATACGGGTAAAGGCATTAGCGACGAGGATTTGCCGGGACTTTTCCACAGCTTCCAGCATTTTGACACGATACGGAGGAATGACATGCAGGGAACAGGCCTTGGGCTTGCAATTTCCCATAAGCTGATTTCTCTGTTGGGCGGAACAATTTCATTTAATACAAAAAAAGGTAACGGAAGCAAATTCAAGGTGAACATCTCTCAGAAAATCGTGTCGCCTGGAACTGTTGCAGAACGCAGAAAGCATGCCATAAATCAGGAAAGGGAGATTTCAGGACATCTAAAGGCCCCGGGATGCAAGGTTTTGCTTGTGGATGACAATCCCATGAACCTTGTTGTTGCCAGCGGACTGCTTAAAAAAACTGATGCAAAAATCCACACTTGTGAAAGCGGAAGAATCTGTCTTGAGTTGATGAAAAAAGAAAAGTATGACATAATATTTTTGGATCAGTTCATGCCGGAGACCAACGGAATTGAAACATTCAAGCAGTCCAAGGAGATGCCCGGCAATCTGAATCTTTCCACGCCAGTCGTGCTTTTTACGGCCAATGTTGATCCGGAAAAATACGGCTACTATACGGGGCTGGGATTTGCGGACTACGTTTTCAAACCGATAGACCGTGATAAACTCTTTGAGGTTTTCTTTCGCATTGTGCCTAAGGAATTGATAATCAGTAACGACTAAGGAGCGGCCATGCAGGATGTAGAAATTAATCAGGAAAGTGCAATGGGGTATACAGGTGGAGACAGGGATCTCTATCTTTCCATTCTTGAAGTGTTCAGAGGGGAAAAAGACGAGACTCAAAAGAAGCTGAATGCGTTTTTACAGGCCGAGGACTGGAACAATTATGAAATCATAGTTCATGCCCTAAAGGGAAACGCACTGATGGTTGGCTGTACCGCTTTTTCTGAACTGTCAAAGTCTCTGGAATTTGCATGCAAGGATATCATGGCCGGGAATGATGTTGAACAGAAGGTAAAGTACGTAAAGGAAACTCATCCCCAATACATTGAATTCTATGATGCCCTTGCAGAAAAAACCAAAGGAATTGCCTGATCCGTACATTCAAAAAATTGAACGCCTCCTCATTCAATACGGTAAAAGCACCCACCGGTCTGTAAGACGAATGTTGCAGACTGGAACCGTTTGCGTCAACGGACAGACAGTGACAAGTCCCTCACATCCTTTTGACACAAGGAATGACGTCCTCTCTGTAGACGGAAAGCAAGTGCCTGTTTCACCTCACATCTACCTGATGCTGAACAAAGAGCAGGACACGGTATGTTCAACTGTATCCGGAATGCTGCACACAAGCGTACTTGAACGGTTTCCAGAACAGATTCTTCATCCAGACAACCTGCCGCCACTGCATCTTGTTGGACGACTTGATGCCGATACCGAGGGACTTTTGCTTTTGACCACCGACGGAGTTTTTTCCCATCTGCTCACCGATCCGGAAAAACACATACCAAAGACCTATCTTGTTTACCTTAGGGATTATGTTCCACCGACCGACAGAGAACGTTACATAAAAGAGTTTCGGCAGGGGGTGACTGTTCCTCCCGCCACAAAGAGTCCTTCCTTTACGACCAAGCCCGCAGAACTGACATGGACTGATGATGACGGGAAATACTGCACCATTACTGGAGCGGAGTTTACAACATGTACTCTGACAATCACCGAGGGAAAATTCCATCAGGTAAAGAGGATGTTCCTTGCGATGGGAAACGAAGTGATTTTTCTAAAGAGGATAGCCATGGGAAATCTGTTCCTTGACGAAAACCTTTTGCCCGGACAATACCGTTCCTTGAGCGACGGTGAGCTGAGTGATCTGCAGGGAATTCTTTAAAAAACAAAAGCGGCCCGTCTAGACCGCCTGTAATCCGTCCGTTAAACGGAGGAGAAATGAAGTACTCCGATAAGGCAGGAGCTGACCAAGCATTTCTGCTTATCTATAATATACCACCACTTTCCCCGGCTGTCAAATTTTATTTTTAAATTTCTTGAATTTTTTTCCAATAATCCAAGAGCTTGATTCTGTACTGATAATGTTGAAATGTGTTATTATAGGCATAGGAGACAAAAATGACAAACAAGGAATTACAGGACATTTATTTTGGCGCATTCTTTTTTGAAGAGGAAGACGGATGGCTCAGGGCATTTCAGTATTCAAAGGAGCAGATGAAATATTTTGAGGGGGCATCAGATTTCTGGTATCCCCGCAGCATGGCTTCCACCAGCAAGACACTGGAGTTTTCAACCGAGGCTAAGACGGTTTCTTTTGAGTATAAGATTTTGTGGAAGGGGTCTGAGGATTCGTTTGAGCTTGCCGTAGACGGACAGATAACGGATATCCGCTATGTAAAGGATCTTAAGGATGAGGGTAAGCTTGAATGGAATCTCCCCGATGGGAAAAAGAACGTCATCATCTATCTTCCTGCCGATGCAACGGTGGCCATTAAAAACTGTGAGATAAACGCTTCCTATTCTCCCGCAAAGAAAAACGAAAAGGTTCTCTGGCTTGGAGATTCGATTACCCAGGGATTCGGTCCCCTGCGTTCAAGTCAGACCTATGTAAGCGTTGCAAACCGGCTCTTGAACTACGACATCATCAACCAGGGGATTGGCGGATATGTCTACGACAAAAAATCCCTCCTGAAGATGGAAGGCTACACACCGGACAAAATCATCGTTGCGCTGGGAACAAACCAGTTCGGTGCTGAAACAATGACAGATGTGGAAGAATACTATGAGGTTTTGATTGGACTGTACGGAAAAAAGATTCCGATATTGTGCGTTTCTCCTCTGTGGCGTGGAGATTTGCCGGAGCAGATTCCAATCCTGAACCGCTTTTGCGAAAACGTAAAGAAGATTGCCGGCTCTTATTCAAACGTAAGGGTTGTGGATGGATTCAAGCTTGTGCCGCATCTTCCCGAGTATTTTCTGGATAACCTTCATCCCAACTGTTTGGGTGCTGAAGTCTACGGAAGAAATCTTGTGGAAGAAATCAGAAAGTTGAATTTCTAGCAGAATTTTTCCTCAAACTCCTGGATGGGCATGGGCTTACCGTAATAGTATCCCTGTATCTTGCTGCATCCCAGGAGCGAAAGTTTTTGCACCTGTTCCTTGCGTTCGGCTCCTTCTGCAAGGCATTCAAATCCAAGTTCCCCTGCAAGGCTGATGATGTGGCGGGCAACTGCAATGTCCTCTTTTTTTTCTCCGTCAACTGCAATCTTGTCCACAAAGCTCTTGTCTATCTTGAGGGTGTCCAGCGGCATTTGGGTCAGAAGTGAAAATGAGGAATAACCTGTTCCAAAATCGTCCATGGAAATCTTGAATCCCCGAGACTTGAGGTTTTCCAGTACTTTTATCATTTCCTCCGTGTTGTCGTAGGCGGCGCTTTCTGTAAGCTCAAAGTCAATCATCTCGTGCGGGAGTCCAGCTTCGTCCACAACTGCGGTAAGGTTGTCGGTAAGGGACTTGTCGTTCAGACGGCTGCGCGACAGGTTTACGGAAATCGGGATTAGCTTTTTCCCTTCGTTCTTCCAGCGGGCAAGCATCCTGCAAACCTTGTTCAAAACTATGTCGTCGATTTTTCCTATTGAACCGTCCTTTTCAAAAAACGGTACGAATCGTCCGGGCGGCAGGAAATCACGGTTTTTGTAATTCCATCGGATCAAAGCCTCAGCACCGCAGACTGTGTTTTTCCTCACGTCGAATTTGGGCTGAAGGTAAACGATGAATTCGTCGTTCAGGATTGCGGTTTCCAGATATGCCTTGATGAAATTTCCCCATGAAACGTCTTCGTGCATTTTGTCGGTATAGATTGTGACTTCCGTTTTGTAATAGTTTGTTCCAAGGGCCTGTGCCATTTTTGCCGCATCCGCAACACGGTTTCCCAGCAGCATTGATTTTTGCATTGGCACCACACCGCATCGGTAATAAATCCTGTAGTTTTCGTCTTCTTCCAGATGAGAGAGGCCTTCGAAGAATTCCATCAGCTTAGAGACGGTTTCTTTTTCCGGCATGTCCTTTATCATCATGGCAAAGTTGTCGTTGTGGCATCTTGCGCTTGCATAGACGAAATCCGCCTTTTCCATGGCCTTGACGACGTTGCACAAAACCTTGTTGGCGGCAATATGACCGTAGACTTCGTTTATTACGCGGAATTCCTTTATGTCAAAATGAACGAATGCATAATCGTTTATTCCATAGTCCATCGGCATCTCAAGGTATGACACAAGATGGTTCCAGTTGTAGTGGCCGGTAATCTGATCACGGAACGCAAACTCATAAAGGTCCTTTTTTTCAAGATTCTCCGGGTTCTGGTTGATTACATCTTTTGCCCTGTCTTGATCTATGCGTCCCTCGTAAAGAATCCTGCTCTTCTTGTAGTCCGCAAAAACGCTCACTATGCCTGGGTCAGATTTGATTGTAAGGTCGGTGTATATCCTGTGTGCATCATCATCCGCCGCAATTTTTTCAAACAGGTCGTTGATTGTTTTAAGGTTGAGCTTTATGTCGCTGTCGATTTCAACTGAATAAAAGAATGACTCCAGCAAGGTCATCTGCGTGAGGTCTTTGGGATAAGTGACAGAAGCATCATCCGAGCGGAATTCTATGCCGATGACGGGCTTGCTCAAATCCTTTAAATAAAACAAACCGGGACAATCGTATGTGCCAAAAGAAGACCGGTATTTTTCCACAGCCTCAGGAATGATTCCCCTGTAAAAGGCATCAAGATCAGAGTCAGAAGCCTCCATGTAAAAAAGAGTCCTGGATGGTTTATACAACTGGTTCAGTTTGTTTATGAACATAAGAAAATTATAACATCAAATCATGAAATATGAAAGTGTAGAATCCAAGTGCAAGCAAGAAGATAGGCCTTCTAACAGACATGTCTTTCAAAACAGTTTTATACCGCAGGATCACTTACTTTTCGCTAGAAAAAATATTGTAAACTTTTTGTCAAAAATACTTGACAAAATACAAAATGTCGTATATATTTTACATAGTGACATTTCAAAGAAATGTCCGCGAGTTTAAAAGCCTGAAATTACAGGCTTTTAAACATCGTGTTTTCAAAGTTACCTCAAAAAACTTAAGTTTTTAGAGGTTTCCATCAAGACAGGCAGGAAGTGCACGCCTCCTCTCTTGAAAAAGAAATTAAATATCGGGATGGAAGGCATCCCTTAAAGGAGAAACATTATGTCTATAGCATTTGGAATTGGATTGGCAGTTGGTTTTGCGGTTGTTTTGGTTACTGTGGTTTTAATCAAGAAAAAGGCCATGAAGGGCTCTGAATATGACGAGCGTCAGGTTGCAGCCAGGGGCAGGGCATTCAGGGGCGGATTCGTCACCTTTGTGCTGGCGGAGGTCGTGGTCTTCGTCATCGAAATATTTACCGGGGAGCCTCTGGTCATCGGTGTTCCGGGAATCCTTGGCATGCTAATCTGTCTGCTTGCGGCCCTTGTGTTCGTGGAAGTTTCGATTTTCAGCGACGCTTATTTTACACCCAACAAGCCCATGCCCAAAGCCTGGTATGTAATCATGACTCTTCTTGGAATTTCCTTCATCGTAAAGTTCTTTATCGACAACGACGACTGGTACAGAATCATGAACCTTGCGGCTGGATTATTCATCGTCATCATCATGGCAAGCCTTCTTGTAAAGAAACTGATTTCAAAAAGGGAAGAAAAAGAGCAGGACGAAGAATAAGCGGGGGTGCGCACATGAAGAATCTTAAACTTAAGTCGGCACGCGCACTAAAGGACATGTCGCAGGATGATTTGGCAAAGGCGGTAAACGTAAGCCGGCAGACAATCAACGCGATAGAAAAGGGTGACTACAATCCTACAATTAACCTGTGCATCGCAATCTGCAAAGTTCTGGGAGTTACCCTGAACGACCTGTTTTGGGAAGTCTGAGAATTCAATTCGGAATTAGGAATGCGGAATTATGAATTGCTAGTCTGAAAGTAGCATGTTGAAATTCTTGAATGCCGAGGTTCCTCCCGGGGTTCTCTGGGAATAGTGGAATAGGGCAAACCTTACGCCTACAAATTGGTCAAGGGTGTAGCGGAGTTTAATCGGTGGTCCGAAATCCGTTGCACCCTTTGTTTTGTCCATGTTGAAATCTGAATATGCAAACTGGACGCTTTCGTTTTCGTGTTCCAGATTGAATGTGGCCTTTAGCGTGAGCCTGGGGGAATCTGTTTCCTGTTCGGTATGTTCAAGTTCATCATAGACATAGGCGGCATGTTCCCAGTCCACAAGATTGTGTGAGCGCAGGATTACACAGCCGGGCATAAAGTGCATTGTGGTGCTGACCATGTAGTAGGTGTCGTCTACCCGAATCACGTCGGGATCGGGAAAGTCTGCTGGTATTATGTAGGATGAAGAGCTTTTGTTCATAACTGCATTGTCGTTCAAAAAAGGGAGCCTGTCAATCGTGAATGTGGAGTTATAAACATTGACAAATGTATCAACATAAATTATAATAAAAATATCTATATTCTTTGGAGGTGTTTTATGTTTGATGCCGCTACTGCCACTTTAGTTCTAAATTCTTTTGTTCCCATCAGCCGGTTTAACAAGGGAGAGGCCGGAAAAATAATTGAGGAAGTCAAGCGCGACGGAATCAGGGTGATTGTCAAGAACAATGCCCCGGAATGCATCATGATAACCGTGGAAGATTATGACCACCTGGTGGCTGAATCACAGAGGATTGTTAATCCGCCACAAACCCCGGAACAGGAAAAACGGCGCAAGGAATTCATTGCAAGGATACGACAGAACGTTACTCCCCCACTTCCGGCAACAAGAAAGTTAAAGGATGTGATTGAGGAAATTGGTCCGATTGACATTGATGGAGACGCGGTAAATGAACTGCGAAGGATAAGCATGATATGATTTTGTTTGATTCAAATGTTCTTATTGATTATTGGCGAAAACCAAAAGAACTCCTAAAACTGAATATTACGCCCGACAAATTCGCAATCTGTGGTGTTGTAAAATCTGAATTATTGCATGGTGCCAGAACAAATGAAGAAATAGATGATATCCTTCATTTTTTTCATTCATTTAACCTTCTTCATACAGACGAATACGATTTTGAGGGAGTGGGATTCATGCTTCAGACTTTGCGGGAAAACGGTGTGTCTGTTCCCCTTGCTGATGTCATGATAGCATTTTGTGCCATGAAGTATGACGCTCTGCTGTGGACAAGGGACGGTCATTTCCGCCTGATACAGGGCCTGTATCCAGAACTGGGCTTTTACTTCCCCAGGGAAAATGATGGATGATTTTGCATTTCATGAGTTAAAAAAGAATACTATTTACAAAAACATCAAATTTTGATATATTCTTAGTGTGTCATAGGGGACAGCGGTAGGGCCGGTGTCTCTTTTTTTTTGCCCGGACACAAGGAGAACTCGATGCCTTTGAATAAAGACATTCACAAAGTAATGGTTATCGGAAGCGGACCAATAGTAATCGGTCAGGCGGCGGAATTTGATTATGCAGGAAGTCAGGCGTGCAAGGCGCTTAAGGAGCAGGGGCTTGAAGTCGTGCTTGTAAACTCAAACCCGGCCACACTCATGACTGACAATTCCATGGCGGATGCGATTTATATTGAACCGCTGATTCAGGAAACAATAGAACGAATCATAGAAAAGGAAAAGCCAGACAGCATTTTGTCTTCTCTTGGCGGACAGACCGGACTTACTTTGTGCATGGAGCTTGCAAAAAGCGGTTTCCTTGAGTCACATGGGGTCAAGCTTTTGGGTGCAAAACCGGAGACCATAGACAAGGCGGAGGACCGTCAGCTCTTTAAGGACACTATGGAGTCCATTGGCGAAAAGTGCATTCCATCAAAGGTTGTTACCACACTGGAGGCGGCCCTGGCGTTTGCGGATAATGAAATCGGTTACCCGGTAATCGTGCGTCCTGCCTTTACTCTTGGCGGTACTGGCGGTGGAATTGCAAATGACCATGCGGAACTTGAAGAAATTGCACAAAATGGATTACACCGTTCTCCAATACATCAGATTCTGGTTGAAAAATGCATCAGCGGATGGAAGGAAATTGAGTTTGAGGTTATGCGTGACCATGCCGGAAATGTGCTTACCGTATGTTCCATGGAAAACTTTGACCCCGTTGGCGTGCATACAGGTGATTCGATTGTCATTGCCCCAGCTGTGACCTTGAGCGACAAGGAATACCAGATGCTGCGTTCTTCTGCATTGAACATAATCAATTCGCTTGGAATGGAGGGAGGATGTAACTGTCAGTTTGCACTTAACCCGGACAGCTTTGACTATGCCGTAATCGAAGTAAACCCCAGGGTATCGCGTTCTTCTGCTCTGGCATCCAAGGCCACAGGTTATCCGATAGCCAAAGTTGCTACACTGATATCAATCGGTTATACGCTGGATGAAATACCCAATGCGGTTACCAAAAAGACTTCCGCATGTTTTGAGCCGGTCCTTGATTATGTCGTCGTAAAGATGCCCAAGTTCCCCTTTGACAAATTCGTTTACGCAAAGAGGAATCTTGGTACCCAGATGAAGGCCACCGGAGAAGTCATGGCAATCGGCCACAGTTTTGAGATGGCGATGATGAAGGCCGTCCGTGGTGCTGAGGTTGGTGTTGACTCCCTGAACCTTCCTGTATTTGAAGAAGAAAGTGCAGAAGACATAAAGCGCCGTGTAGGTGAATGTACCGACCAGAGGCTGTTTGCCATTTTCCAGGCATTAAAGCGCGGCATAATGACTGTAAGCGAAATTCATGCCGTGACAAAAATAGACGAATGGTTCCTCTATCATTTGAATAATCTTGCGGAGATGGAAAAGAACTTTGCAAGGATAAAAGAGGGACAGTGTGAACTTGACTGGGACCTGTACGTTCAGGCCAAGAAAAACGGTTATCCGGATAAAGTTATTGAACGCCTTTGCGGTAAAAAGATAACGGGTGGTACCGGTGAACTTAAGGATGCCATACTTGCAAGGGAACTTAGCGCTCAGAAAAAGCTTGCCCACATTTGTGCGTCATACAAGATGGTTGACACTTGCGCCGGTGAATTCAATGCCGAAACACCGTATTTTTATTCCAGCTACGAAAAGGAAAACGAGGCCCAGGAATTCATAGACGAAAGACAGTCTTCCTCAAAGGGAACTATTATTGTTCTTGGCTCGGGACCAATCAGAATCGGTCAGGGAATTGAATTTGACTATGCGAGCGTTCAGTGTGTCAGGGCGCTTAAGAAACTGGGATACGATGTTGTTACGATAAACAATAACCCCGAAACTGTTTCCACGGACTTTGATACCAGCGACCGTCTTTACTTTGAACCGCTTACACCCGAAGACGTGATGAACGTAATCGAAACGGAAAAGCCCATCGGTGTTGTGGTTGCATTTGGTGGACAGACTGCAATCAAGCTTACGAAATTCCTGGACAGTCAGGGCATAAGGATTTTGGGAACGAGTGCGGATTCCATTGATGTTGCCGAAGACCGTGAGCGTTTTGAAACCCTGTGTGATTCGCTTGGAATTAAAAAGCCAAAGGGAGAGACTGTCTTTACTACAGAAGAAGCTCTTGCCGTTGCGGAAAAAATTACATATCCGGTTTTGCTCAGGCCATCGTATGTTTTGGGTGGCCAGAACATGATCATTGCCTTTAACGAGGCAGACATTGTTGAGTACATGAAGATAATCCTTGCCCAGGGAATTGAAAATCCGGTTTTGATCGACAAGTACATGCAGGGAATCGAGCTTGAGGTTGATGCGATTTGTGACGGCGAGGACATTTTGATCCCTGGAATCATGGAACATATTGAACGCACTGGAATTCATTCCGGTGACAGCATTGCCGTTTACCCCAGCTGGAATTTAAACGACATCATACGCGAAAAGATTATTGCACAGAGCAGGGAACTGGCACTTGCGTTGGGAACCCGTGGTCTGGTGAACATTCAGTATTTGATTTACAACAACGACCTTTACATCATCGAGGTTAATCCGCGTTCAAGCCGAACTGTTCCTTACATCAGCAAGGTGACCGGTGTGCCGATGGTAGAGCTTGCAACAAGGGCCATGCTTGGTGAGCACGTCAGGGACTTTGGTTTTGGTACGGGTCTTTACAGGAATCCTCCGTATTTTGCGGTAAAGGTTCCAGTGTTCAGCTTTGAAAAACTGATGGATGTGGACACTCATCTTGGTCCGGAAATGAAGTCTACGGGTGAAGTTCTTGGTCTGGCATCTACAATGGAAGAGGCGATTTTTAAGGGACTTGTTGCTGCCGGTTACAGGATGAAGAGGTCTGGCGGTGTCCTTTTGAGCGTACGTAAGACCGACCGTTATGAGCTTCCGTCTTTGGCAAGAAAATTCTACGACATGGGATTCAAGCTTTATGCCACCGAGGGAAATGCGGAAACCCTGCGTGACTTTGGAATGGAAGTTACCGTTGTTAACAAGATTCACGAAAACCCAGATGACAATCTTCTTACTCTGCTTGATTCAGGAAAAATCGATTATGTAATATCGACATCTGCAAAGGGCCGTGATCCTCATTCAGATTCAGTAAAGATGAGGAGGCATGCTGTAGAGCGAGACATTCCTTGCCTTACTGCAATTGATACTGCCAATGCCATTGCAAACTGCCTTAAGAGCAAATACTCCGCAGAGAATGTTGAACTTGTGGACATCAACAGGCTGCGTGATGAAAAGCAGAAAATCAAATTCTGCAAGATGGATTCAACAGGAAACGACTTTATCGTAATCAATGCCATGGATCAGGTGGTGAACAATCCCGCAGGTCTTGCGGTGCGTCTATGTGACAGGCGTAACGGAGGAATCGGTGCGGACTCACTTGTTTTGATTGAATCAAGTCGTGTGGCCGATGCAAAGATGCGCTTCTTTAACATGGACGGTAGTGAAGGTCAGATGGCCGGAAATGCAATCCGTTGTGTGGGAAAATACCTGTACGACAACAATGTGCGGGGCATTCAGGAAAAGCATGGACGCAAAACTGACGCTACGGAAAGGATTACTATAGAAACCGAGGCTGGAGTAAAGTCCCTGGTTTTGTACAAGCAGGATGGAAAGGTCACTTCGGTTACGGTCGATATGGGTGAACCGGCTTTTTATTCGGAACAGATTCCAACTTTGCTTGGTGTGGGACAGAAATCTGTTGTTGACCAAAAGCTTGTGGCTGGTGGAAATGAATATCAGGTAACCTGCGTCAACATGGGAAATCCTCACTGTGTTCTGTTCAGCAAGTTTGTGGACAAAGAAAAGGTTGAAGAAATCGGTCCGCAGATTGAGTTCCATGAAATGTTCCCTGAAAGAACGAATGTGGAATTTGTGCGTGTGGTTAGTCCCGCTGAGTTGAAGATCCGTACTTGGGAAAGGGGCAACGGAGAAACCCCTGCATGTGGAACTGGAGCGTGTGCGGCGGTTGTGGCTGCGGTGCTCAAGGGTGAATGTGCGGTTGACAGTGATGTTACGGTTCGTGTAAGGGGAGGCACCCTTCATGTCAAATATACAGGAAGGACTGTCTATCTTACCGGTAATACGACCCTGTGCTTTGAAGGTACAGTCGAGGTTTGATGAACCTCATTGTGGTTTGCGAGGGATAATAGATAATTGCCAGAAACTTACCTGTAATCTATTAAATCGAAGGTTTCAAAGATTTCAAAATCGGAGGGGTTTGCGGTCCACAGTTCCGTTACACCCGCTTCGGCAAAGGCGGCCGCCATGTGGGTGTCCTGAATGCGTTTTCGACCAAGCTTGTACATGCTTGTCCAGAGCAGGGCACGCTTGAGGGAATTCTCTGTGGGATAAATGATTTTTATCCGTTCCTGATCAACCCAAAACCATGTCCGTTCAACAGCCTGATTCATGGATAGAGGGGAAACAAATCTCCGGGAATCAGTTATGACATGCTGGAATTCAAGAAACGCCTGATTGAAGATTGCAAGTTCCGCGTGTTTTTCTTTGAGCCATTTTTCAAACAGTTTAACAGCCCCATCATGTCGTGGTGAATCGCTGATTTCAAGGTCAATCAAAAAAGTGGTGTCAATTCCAATCAAAACGAGCTCCCCAGCAATTCATCCTGATAATCCTTGGAAATCCAATCTCTTGCACCCGGTTTTAATCCCCCCAGGGAAAGGGGCTTCCATTCATCAAGAGTTTTTTTCGGCTGCGAGTGGTTTTGAATGTATTCGTCCATGGCATCACGCACCAATTCCGCCGCCTTGCGGTTTTGATCCGCCGCCATTTTCTGGAACGTGAGGTATTTCAATTCCTGCAAATAAACCGTAACCGGCTTTTTCTTTAATGCGATTGCCATAATTATAATATACATATATCATATATGTATGTCAAGTTGATCATGAGTTGCTTTATAGGATACTTTTTTGTATACTTTTTTCCATAATTTTGTTTTATCAATAAGGAAGGTTTGGAATATATGAGGAAGATCTTTATCAGTTTGTTTTTCGCGGTCATGACAATCTCTGCATTCAGCCAGACAAAATGCTTTGTGAACACCGATGTTTTGAACGTAAGAAGCCAGCCAAGTTTAAGCGGCAAGAAATCCGGCTCCTTGAAATTCGGCGATGTCGTTTATGTCTACGAGACCCAAGGCAGTGGTGAATATACAAAGGGAAATCTTGACAAATGGGCTTTGATTTCCAACGGCGGCCCGAAAAAATGGGTCAACTGCCTCTACCTCACTTCATTCCCTGCAAAAATCGAATACGAATATCAAGATGAGATTTCGGAATATAATGGATATTTAGCTCCCTTTGCAAAAAAGATCCCGGAATACATTTGGATTGACGACATTATTGAAGAAAACGGCGAAAAATATTTTTCCCTTTCCTTCTACGCCTTCGTCGCCTTTGATACAAAATACATAAGGGGCCACAAGGTCAAGGTTTCCCCAGTGCTTAAAGATTTCCTTCCCAAAGATTATGACGCTGCCATTAAAACGGCGGAAGAAAGAACCTTTTCATTCGACGGTGAATTCTATTATGCAATAGACCTTAACAATAACAAACACATAATCAGCGAAAGCCTCCCTGAAAATGCGGTCAAAGTCGGTCCCAGAAAGTGGAAGATGGGTGCCCCGCTGGACAACTTTAAGGTTAACGAGCTTAAGGTTCAGGACAACATTTCTTTGAGGAAAAATCACTTTTGCACCAACGCCGCAAAACTGCTTAATGTTGACGATTACGATTTTCACCCTGTGCCAGAAGGAAGCATTTTGGATTACGGCGTAAAAATCGGAATGAAAAAAAAGGACCTGATTGAAGTGCTCGGAAAGCCTGATGAAGTTCTGCAGAAAAAGGACAATAGATGGCAGTACGAAGACCTTGAGGATTTCAGGGAAGAAAACCCGGAATGGAAAAAGAAAGGCGAGGACGACATCCTCTACATATATGAATACAACGACCCTAGCTACGATGAGACGGTATACATCAAATTCATCGGCGACGAAATCTCCTTCATCTGCTACAAGTTCTACAAATAATGCTAAAGTGGATTTTTCCAGGCATCCATGATATAATGTGAAAACGAGGTTAAACATGAATAAAAGAAAAAGCGG
>DBWR01000054.1 GCA_002309305.1 Treponema sp. UBA1233
TTACACAATCGGGGAATGCAATGTAATCAAGACTATATTGAAAAATCGAACTTATGTCAAGTACCCGACACCAGTTTTTTCAACTAGCCACCGCTATTTCCGAAACTTCCTGCTCACGATGGTTTTTAATCCGCAAAGTCAGCTCCCTGTTCACCATCTTAAAGAGAAGGTCATGTTCTTCAGGACTATGATTGCCCGAATAGCACATGTTCTTCAGAAGCTCAAACTCTTCGTCGGAGAGCGGATCCTGGTCGTCCCAGAAGTTTTTCCATGTCGCAGCTGTATCCACTGATAAATGCGACTCGATTACTTTGCTCCAGACATCATAGGCATTCATGTCGTTCATAATTCCCCTCCACCAAAAAAGGTTACTATCATAAAAAAAGAAATTCCGGTCCTAAAGTTACAGTCCATATTTAATCAAGGCTGACTTTTGGATCCCAACTATTTTAAAAGCAAAGACGTTTTAACAATCGGCACAAACATGGCGGCACTTTACAATTTACGGTTTTTAACAGGATGAATCAGAGGATTTAAAACACCAAAAGACCCTGTTTTATTAACCAGAGTCTCTTGATGAGAAATATTTAATGTTAGTTTATGCCTACTTTAAAGCGGATGAAATGCGTTCAAGAACTTTCTGACGATCCAGCGGCTTTACGATGTAGTTCTTTGCACCTGCAAGAAGTGACTTTTTAACTAGTTCTTCCTTTCCAAGAGCAGAAACCATTACAACTTTTGCATTCTTATCAAAAGCCACAATCTGTTCCAGAGCTGTGATACCATCCATACGGGGCATGGTAATATCCATTGTTACGATATCAACATTTGGACAGAGTTCCTTGTATTTATCAACACCCTCTTTTCCGTCCTGAGCTGTTGCAACAATTTCATAACCATCTGAACTCAAAATCTGAGTCAACTGCTTGGCTACGAACATTGAATCGTCAACTACCAGTACCCTGAATTTTGAGCCATCATCCTTCACACCTTCCGGCGGACGGTTGTTGATCGTAGGGAAATCCTGTTTTGTCTTCATACCCTATACTCCTTAATACTACTGTCGCTCACGAATGGCGACGTTTACTTCTATTTTTCCAAATTCAGTAATAAGCGGAACAATCAGAGCCTCAACATTCTCTTCTCCACCGCCTAAAGCTGCAATTTCCATGTTTTGACCGGCAAACAAAGCTGGAGGCGTCAAATCAAACTTAAAACCAAGCTCATGAAGCTTTGTTACAGCCTGTGCAGTAATCAAGTTTGCAAGTTCACTAATGGTAGCCTTAGCCAAATCATCGAAACTCGGTAGCTGCTCGTCATTCATCTTGGAAGCGACGTTCAGAGCAGTCTCGTAGGTCATGTCAAAAAGAACACGGCCTTCCACATCACCGGCCAAACCGACCAATGCGGCAACACCCATAACCGGCATTGCAGTAGACTTCAAATACAAGTCACCTCTTTTAACTTCGGCACCACCCAAGACTTCTTTTAACACTCTGTAAGAAGTTTCGACAAATGGGTTAATATACTCTACTCTCATTATTTCCCCCTGTTCATTTAATCCGTAAATTTATTTTGAATATACTCCGATAGAACCGACGGTCTTTTTTGACCAACCGCTCAATGAAATATTTTCATTTTCTCCAATTATGATTAATCCATTTCCCTTCACTTTTTCCTCAAAGTCATCAATCATGGTCCTTTGGGACTGTTCAGGCAAGAATGAAATTATATCACGTGCAAAAACTATGTCAATAGGAGGCAGATTGTTTGTATGTACGCAGTCATGGTACTCAAACATGATCATATCCTTTATTTCCTTTGCAAAAGTCCACTCACCGCTTGCCGTACGGGTCAGATAAGGCTGATACCAGTCTGTGCTGGCCGCGTCACTGATGTTCAAAAGAGGTGCGTTTGATACGCTCAAAAGGTCAATGTCATGGGCGTAGATGCGGATTTTTGCTCCTGGATAGCGCTTTTTGAGTATACAAGCCAGGGAATATGATTCAAATCCCTTTCCACAGCCTGGATTCCACACGACAATGTTGTTTGCGGTATTTTCGGGAAGAACCTTGTACACTTCCTGTGCGTAGGCCTCAGTCCACCACTCACCGGTACAGCGTGAATAGAAGGGCTTTAGAAATGCATCTGCATCTTCCGGTCCCTGAAGTTGGGTCTGTTTTTCACCGCGCTCGTTTTTCCATTCAACATAGCGTTTTCTGGCCCATTCTTCCGTAACTGAATTGAGTGTGAATTTCTTTATTGACTGAAGTGAATCTGCAATGAAATTCAAATCAACGCTTTCTTTCTTAAGGGTTTCCGCAGGATCTGGAGCCTTGGTCTTTTTTACCTTTGAAGTCTGAACCTGAACCTGTTCTGCCGCCATCTGAGCCGCAACGGTCTGCCTCTGGAGCATCTGTGCCTTTACGTCTTCTTCCAGCTTCCTTTCTTCTTCCTGGGTGCGTACTCCAAAAATCTTGTCTATGTCCAAAAGGATGTAGAGCCTGTGCTGGGCTTCAACAACTCCGGAGATGTACTTGATGTTAATGTCGCCAAACAGCGGGTGTGGAGGCTGAATCGTCGATTTCTGGATTCCAACAACCTTGTCGATTGCATCCACAACTACACCAAAGGTCTGTTCACCGACAGTGACGATGAGCATGTTCTCCAAAGAGTTGTCCTCACGGTCCGGAACCTGAATGTTAAAGAATTTGCGTAAGTCAATGATCGAGATGATTTCACCGCGGAGGTTGTAAACACCCAGAACAAAAGGCAAAGTATTCGGCACATAGGTAAAATGACCGGCTTTGGCAATTTCCTTGACCTTCATGATGTCTATGGCATAGTCTTTACCGGCAAGAGAGAATGTAACCATCTTGTAATCAATTACAGAGGCCTTTCTCTTTTCTTCTTCCAGCAGCTCCTGTGTAAGAGCGTGACTGTCTTCCGCTATTTCTGTTGTTCCTGCAAGTACGTTAAGTCTTTCCTGAATTGTTGCCATCTATCCTACCCTCTGCCTGCATTTCTGATTGCTTCTTCTTCGCGGAACTGTTGGGCGCTGATTTCCTGCTTTACACCCAACTCCAACAACTGGCTTACATCGATGATCAGTGATACCGAACCGTCTCCCAAGATGGAGGCACCTGCAATTCCCGGAGAAGTGGTAAACTGGTCGCGCAAAGGCTTGATAACCACATCCTCTTCACCGATAAGGGCATCTACCATGACACCGATTTTCTTTTCCTGCGAACCGACGATTACGATAAAGCAGTACTCGCTCTGGTTGCTGTTCTTGATGTTGAACAGACGGCTCAAGCGAAGTATTGAAATAACCTCGTTGCGGACATTAAGAACTTCGTAATTGTCTATTGTATTGATGCTGTCCAGTTTTACACGCTGGCTCTCTATGACGTTTGTAATCGGGATTGAGTAAACCTCTTTGCCGACGCGAACCAAAAGTCCCTGAATGATTGCAAGAGTCAACGGCAGGCGGATGCTGAATTTTGAACCTACATGACGTTCGCTGGTAACAGAAATCGTACCCTTGAGCTTTTCTACCATGGTCTTTACAACATCAAGTCCTACACCACGTCCTGAAACATTGCTGATCTTGTCGCTTGTAGAGAATCCAGGCAGGAATATGAGGTCGTATGCTTCCTGATTTGAAAGCACCTTGTTCGGGCTGATGAGGCCGCGTTTGATGGCCTTTTCCCTGATTTTGTCTACTTCTATACCCTGACCGTCATCGATGATGTCAATGACAATCATGTTGCCTTCGTTTGAAGCCTTGAGCGTAAGGTGACCGGTTTCGTCCTTGCCCTGAGCCTTGCGTTCTTCCGGAGTTTCAACTCCATGGTCCACAGAATTGCGAACACAGTGCATGATCGGATCAAGAAGATCGTCAACCACTGTCTTGTCAAGTTCTGTATCTTCACCTTCTATAATCAAGTCAACCTTGCGTCCCAAATCACGGCACAAATCACGCACGACACGCGGGAAACGGTTGAAGATGGTACCAATCGGAACCATGCGGATCTTCATTACACCCTCTTGAAGTTCAGAGGCTATGCGTCCGAGGTTTTGTGTTGAAGAACGGAATTTGCTGGCCGTAACCTTGAATTCGTTTTCAAAACCGTCGAACCAGCTTGACAATCCGCCGATTTCGTCGTTCAAATGCTGGCGTACATCCTTAAGAGATGCCCCAGACTGCATTTCTTCCAGTATCTTCGGGATGCCCTCGACTATGTGGCGGTGGCGTTCCTTGAAAGATGAATTGAGGTTAAGGAGTTTGACCTGCAAGTCAGCAAGCTGAAGTCCCGTCTGGTTGAATACAGCCTTTGTAATGACGGTTTCGCTGACGAGGTTCATGAGGTTGTCTACGCGCTTTGAGTCTACGCGAAGAATTGAACCGGTCTGTGCGGCAGTATGAGCTGGTGCGGCACCCTTCTTTGCCTGCTGAACGGCCTGTGTGGTAGCGGGTTCGGCAGTTGAATTGTCTACAGCCTCTTCTTCCTGTGCGGCAGTTTCCTGTACCGGCTCTGGAGCCTTTTCCTCAGCAGCCTCAACTGCTGGCTGTGGAGCCTGTTCTACCGGGGTGACTATTTCCTTGGCCTGCAAGCTTGAACCACCGACGGAGCTCTTTGTAAGCGGCTGTGCATCGGTTGCAAGGGTTACATCATCAAGGAATGCGGTATCTTCAAGTTCTTCCTGCTTACAGTCAGTTGCTATGTAATATACTACCTGTGGATGGAATTCATCTTCATAAAGCGCTTCAAAATCCGGTACAGTCTTGAGCACTGTTCCCCTGTTTTTAAGGGCGGCAAACACTTGAATGCCACCAACGGAATTCATCGGGTTGGATTCATCGAATGTAACGTTTATGACCCACAGCTTCTGGTTTTCCGGACAAGCTTCCTTGATTTCCGCATAGTCTTCCTCAGACAGCACGGGCACAGGCGGCATTCCGTTTGAAACAGGTGCAGGGGCTGGTTTTGCAGCCGGTTTGGGAGCAATCATTCCCTGTGGAACCGGAGCAGGACCCTTCTTTTTTGCAGATTTTTGTGGAATGAATGACTTGATTTTGTCAAGGACCGGACTTACGTCTTCCTGATATACGGAACCGGCACTCCTTGCATCAAGCATTGCCTTGATTGTATCTATAGAAGTAAGCAGAGTATCTACAATTGGTTCGGAAACATTTACAGAACCGCCGCGAAGGGCATCAAGCAAGTCTTCTACCGTATGACAGAATGTTGACAGTTCCGTCATTTCTACCGTCGCAGAGCCACCTTTAAGCGTATGGGCAGCACGGAAGATTTCATCAATGGCGTCATGGTTGGACGGATCGTTTTCGATTACGAGGATATTGCTCTCCAGAGTTTCCACCTGCTGTTCAGCCTCGGAGAAAAAGTCCTTGAGAAGTTCCTCGTTGTTAGCGTCAAGATAATCACTCATACTTACTATTTTAACCTCTTCCACACAATAGTCAAGTTAAAACGACATTTTCAGTTCCAAATGCGGCTAGCCTATGAAACTTAGTCATTATATCACATATTTTTAAAATTGAAAAGCCTAAATTTTTAGGAAATCATTTTTTATATCGGCAAACTGGCTTTCAAGTAATAGAATCAACTTGTCGATACTTAATATAGTAGTTTATTTTTGGAGCCAGCCATGAAAAAACTGACAGTTCTATTATCCGCACTATTTTTATCAGCATCGGCAGCACAGGCAGTCATTATGCCGGATTTCAGCGGTGACATTGGTTTATTGGGAAACATAACGCTGCCCGTCAGTCTGGACGCACAGACCTACCTGGCAGGACAGCTCAATTTTGGAGACCATTTTCTTATCAGGGGCGAATTTGCAGTTGAAGCAACAAAACTCCAGAACCTCATATCAGAACCCACGGCAATCAACGCTACATTCAACATAAGGGAACTATCCCTCACAGGAACCTTTTCTACCCCCCACATGGTGCATTATCTGACCGCATTTTTAGGAGAATATGAACCAACCGGCTCCGACATCTTCCTAAGGCGGCAGTTCGGCATAAACAACATGCTCCCGGCCCTAACCGAAAGCTGGTTTGGGGTAAACGGCGCATCAGCCTACCCCACCTACGGCATTGGTGGTGCATATGCTGGTAAAATCGGCGACAACCTGGCCATAGGAACCTATGTTTTCAAGAATTCCGACATAGTTTCAAGCTCAAAATCCATTGCAACCAATTTCCGTCTGGGAAGCAACCTTACAAATTTCTGTGCAGACCTTAGCGCGGGAATGAATTTCATCTACAGTACGGATACAAGTTTCTTTTCAATCGACGAGATTTCGCTTCATTTTGGACTTACAATGCTGGCAGGCAATACAAACGTCTTCTGCGTCTTTGTGGAAGCAGGCGTAGGCGATTTTGGACTCAGTACGTCCGGTGGAGTCAATATTGAGGCAGATTCAATATACCTGTTCATAGAACCAAGGCTAAGCCTCTGGGGATGGCAGATACAGCCGTCCGTATTCTGCCTGCCATTTGCAAGCGTTGACAAAATGGTATTCCTTTATTATCCGCAATCAGTGGCAGAAGACAACTCCATGTCAAATGCAATCATTGGCGCAAACCTGACCATCTACAACGACACGCTATATTTCCTTGACACCAATTTCTCTGTCGGAAGCCACCTAACTTTCGGACTGCCCGGCTCCAACATCCTTACATTCGCGGAAAACATGGCATCCGGGAACATCTACCCACAGCTCATTGTAAGCCCGTTTATTTCCACAGGGTTCATGGGTGGAACAGCAAAAGCCGCAGTATCCGTTGACTTGCTGAACCTGGCCAACATAAAATCCGGCTCACTCAGGATTATGATTGGCTTCAAGACAAGCCTGTAATTGACGGAACGGTAAAAAAACTATATATTTGAGGAATGTTCGGCTTCTTTCTTAAAAAAAATTTCTGCAATATCTGGGACAACATGATCCACACGATATTCGTCAATCTTCCAATGATGCTTCTTTCCATCTTGGGATACTTTTTCTGTTCACGTATGGCAAGTCTTCAGGAAGGAAGGGCCTTGGGCAACCTCGGATTAATGATATCCATCATAATTTGCTGTATGGTTTGGGGCATACTCTATCTTGCAGAAGGAGAAAATGCCGCCAGAATAGCAAAATACGATGCTCCAAAATACAAAGTCTTCCTTAAACAGATTCCTCACTGCATAAAGGATGGAATCCTTTTGGGGCTCTGCAACGCAGTACTAATCCTTGCTGTACTGGTAAGCATTCCATATTATTTTAAAATCTGGATGCCCATGGATGGAAGTGAAGGCAACTTTATTGGATTTGTGATGATGTCATGTGTTTTCTGGGTTGTGGTTATCGCTTCACTTGCAATTCAGTGGAACTTACCGATAAGAAGCCTCATGCACAACAATTTTAGGAAATGCCTGAAAAAATCTTTCATCATCTTTTTTGACAATCCTTTTTTTTCAATTGGTGTAGCACTTGTCAACCTATTCAACCTGATTTTCGCGATTCTTACCATGGGAATCCTTGACGGTCCGGCAACAATAGCAATTACGTCCACAAACGCACTCAAGCTCAGGCTCTACAAATACGACTGGCTCGAAGTAAATCCAGGACTGACAAAAGCACAAAGAAGACAGGTTCCTTGGGAAGACCTGCTGCAAAAGGACCGTCATCTACTTGGAAAAAGATCCTTCAGGTCACTTATTTTCCCGTGGAAAGAATAGGTTTGTAATTCCTAATGCATAATTCATAATCACCATACCCCCGCCGCGCGCACACACAAAAAAAAGACCAGGACAGCAATTCTGCCCCGGTCGTAATGCCAGAGGATATCCGGCACCTAGCTTTATTGTTGAGATTCCGGGTCGAGCCCGGAATGACACTGTTGAGTCCGGAATTACATTGGCGTTACTCTTTTACACCACCGATTGTCATACCGACAACAAAGTACCTTTGCAGGAACGGATAGACGACAAGAATCGGGAGTGTTGCCACAACTGTAATTGACGAACGGATACTGACCGGCGTAACCATGGAAGATGATGCACCTGAAGTTGCCGCAATAGCCATAGAACCGGCATCAGCAGCAGAAGCACTCTGGTTTTGGCTTGACTGAAGGAATTCCATAAGCTTGTACTGAAGTGAATGCAGGTTTACTTTTCCTGAACAGTACAGATATGTATCAAACCAGCTGTTCCATGCACCAACTGCAACGAAAAGTGCAATCATGGCGATTGAAGGAATAATCAGCGGGAAGATAATCCTCATGAATACCGTAAATTCTCCGGCACCATCAATACGTGCTGATTCAACAAAGCTGTCCGGCAAACCGTTTATGTATGTGCGGACAAGGATAAAGTTGAATACATCAATAATACAAGGAATGATGTAAACTGCATAGCTGTTAAGAAGATGAAGCTTCTTGATGAGCATGTAGCTTGGGATAAGACCTGCATTTACATACATGGAGATAACCAGAATAGCAGTAAGTCCTTTTCTTAAAACGAATTCCTTGCGGCTCAATGCATAAGCAAGCATACTTGTACAGAATACACTCAATATTGTCTGAAGTATTGTACGGGTAACGGAAATCGTAAAGGCCCTGAAAAGCCTGTCATCCACAAACAAAACCTTATAGTTCTGCCATGTAAAGATTCTTGGCCAAAGTTTGATTCCACCCTTAATTGAATCAAGACCATCGTTAAGAGAGACGGCAATTGTATTCCAGAAAGGATAAACCGTTACAACAACAAGAAATGTAAGCGTAATAAAGATAATCAAGTCAAAGATGAGATCACCTATGCTTTTTCTTTTATTTTTTCCAATTCTAATACTAGCCATTACATCAACCTCTCTTCACCGCTCTTCTTTGCTATAGTATTTGCTACAACAAGAAGGCCTATGTTAACCACGTTCTTAAAGATACCGGCGGCAGTCGCCAGTGAGAAGTTGAACAACTTAAATCCGTACTTAAGAACATACAAATCTATGGTATTTGCTACATCCAGATTCATACCGTTTTTAAGGAAGAACGGCATCTCAAAGTTAGAGTCAAGGATGTGACCAGCACTCATTATCATCATGATTATAATAGTCGGCTTAATTCCAGGCAGTGTGATGTGCCAGATTTTCTTAAGGCGACCGCATCCGTCAATTTCAGCTGCCTCATAAAGACAGGGGTCAATTGCCGTCATTGCACCAAGATAAACGATTGTGTTCCAACCAACTTCCTTCCAAACATAAGTCCAACCTATGATGTGCCAGAAATACTTTGGAGTTGCAAGCCATTGGACCGGCTCCTTTACAAAGCCAAAATACATCAATATGTTGTTCAGCGTACCGTCTTCCACGCTGAGGATGTTTGCAACAAGACTCGTAACGATAACCCATGAAAGGAAGTGAGGAAGGTATGATACAGTCTGTACAAATCTTTTGATTCCGATATGGCGTACTTCATTCATGAATACAGCAAGCAAGATGGCCGTGATGTATCCAAGGACCGTACTTATAAGGCTCATACCGACGGTATTTCTTAATGAACGCAGAAATTCCACGTTCCAAGTTTTACCACCACTTATATAATCAGTAGTCCTAAATAACTCTACAAACCATTTAAAACCTACCCATTTTTGATTAAACATAGCGTTGGCAGGTTTATAGTCCTGAAAGGCCATCGTCCAGCCTATGAGTGGTATATATCTGAATAAGATAATGTAAAGGACAAATGGAACGGACATTAAAATAAGGCCTTTCTGTTTTCCTAATAGTTTCCATTTGCTTTTTCTGTTGACCAATTCTGTTGCGTAAATAGCAGAATTGTCTGTAGTTTTACTCTTCATAAAGCACCTTGTTTTAGATATGGTATGAAAAAAGGGGATGCCCAAAAAGTCAGGCTTCTTAAGACATCCCCTTCAATAGTATTGAAGTTAAACTTCAGACTTTAATTATTTTTCTCCACCGAACAATTCTACACGGTGATCAAGCTGCTGCTGCATGAACTTGTTGTATACAGCTGTGAGCGGCTTCATCAGATTTACATATTCATCCCATGTCTTGTCAAAGTCAGCTGGGCTGCCCTGAATCATCTTTGGAAGATATTTTCTCTGAATGTCTTCAAATCCTGTCATTGCTACAGCGGCTTCGCCTTCGAATCCACCGTTTTCTGCAGACGGGTTGCACTGCCACATTGGATACCAACCTGTGTTGAGCGGTGGGTTTGGATCTACGAATTCTGCATAAGAACCGACTCCGTATGCATTCCAGAGATCGATGTCAACCTGCTTCTGAGAAAGCTGATATTCCCAAGGAAGTTCATCCATTGTGCGTGTATATCCGCTTGGGAGCTTTCCTTCCAGCTTTGGAGCTTCTTCGCGCCAGAGCAAAGCAAAGTGCTTCTGGTTGTAGTCTGGATCCTTCTGCTGGTCGCGCATAGCCTGAGTTCTGTAAGCGGCACCCTTTGTTCCAGTCTGTGAACCATCTGTATCGATGAGGTAATCCTGGCCTTCAAATCCCCAGTAAAGGACTTTCTGGTTTTCTTCCTCGATCATCTTGTCCATGAACTGAAGGATCTTGATTGCCTTGTCTTCTGGACACTTTACAGTGATACCGTAACCTCTCTGGAGGTTTGGAAGTGCGCGGTCACGATAGTGAGGCTTGAATGTCTCGTCAAATACGACTGGAAGAGGAGCATAAGTCCTTTCGTCCTTTCCGGCTGACCACAGTGCGTTTTCTGCATTGTCGCCCATGAACTGCCATCCCTGGATGAACATACCAAGAACACGGCCCTGAGCAATCTTTGCATAGTACTGGTCACGGTTGTCTGTGAATGATGCAGGATCGATCAAACCGCGCTGATAGTAACCGTTAGCAAGCTTGAACCATCTCTTTGCGTTTTCATCTGTGAAGATGTCATAGTATACATACTTTCCATTTTCATTTACAACGTGTCCGTTACCATCGTTCGGGTTACCACCCAAGAACTGTGGCGGGTTCCACAAGTCAAATGCTTCCCAGTCAGCTGTGATGATGTTGAACGGGATTGTTGGAAGTCCGTCGATTGTCGGATACTTCTTGTAATACTTTTCAAGCAAGTCGAAGTATTCGTCGATTGTCTTAATCTTCGGATATCCGAATTCCTTGAGAACAGCCTTCTGAATCCACCAACCGTTCTGGTTGTAGTATGTGTCAGAAGGTGCGCCATCATAAACACCATAGTTTGGCAGAGAGTAGATGTGCTCTGCTGTGATGTTTCCGTTTGCATCCTTTTCTGAATCCTGGTCGATCATCTTCATCCAGTCGTTAGCATAGTGCTTCTTCAGGTTGGGTGCGTACTGTTCTACGAGTGGCTTGAGGTCGCGGAGCTTTCCTGCGCCCTGGAACTTTTCTGAGTCAACTTCTACCATATCTGGAAGGTCGTCAGAAGCGATAAGAACACCAATCTTCTGGTCTTTGTCGCCTACAAGAATGTCCCAAGAGAATGTTACTCCGAACTTCTCTTCGATCCATTTGTAAGTTGGGTTGTCAGCTGAAGGCTGCTGCCTCTGCTGAATTGTGAAGATGGAGATGTTCATCTTTCCGTCGTCGGCCTTTGCGGCTTCCTTCTTCTCGTTCTTACATCCCATCATGCCGAATGCCATTACTGCTGCTACAGCGAATAACATTATCCTTTTCATGCATATCCTCCTAAGATCTTACATTTTTTCTCTGAGTCATCAGGGTACAATTCCCCTAGACTGTCATTTAATGTATTCATGGTAATTCCACTTTTAGTAAAAAAAAACACCTATTTGCTCATAAAATTTAAACTATAATCTGAATTTATACTAAAAAACCTTGCTTTTTATCTTTTTTCGCACTATAATGAATAAAAAAGGATGCAGATCATGGCAGAGACAGAAAAAAATCAGGGGCTTACATCAAAGGACTTTCCCATCGGCATATTCTCCAGCAAGACTTATATACAGGAAATGCATCACCACATAGAAAACGAATTCTTTTATCTCGACAAGGGAACTGCATTATTTGGACTCAGGAACAGTGAGATGGAAATTAAAGCGGGAACGGTCATCTACATAGAAGCCGGGGCAGAACACTATATCCGGAACAAAAACGAAGAGGAGCCGTTCCACTATTATGCCCTGGTTTATGACACGACCATAGTGGAACCCAAAAAAGGGCCGGTAACGGGAATACTTGAAAACATCAAGATAAACACCATACTCAGCATACCGGAACCCTTACTGACAAACCTGAAGAATTCCGTCATCATGGAAAAAAACAATGTCTTCGGAAGCCTGCTTGTCATGAAGACCGTAGTCTTTGAATTCCTTGCCCACATCATTCAATCAAACCAGTACCAGATGGTTTCAACCCTATACGAAAATTCAAGGCACTCTGTTTCCGCAGTGGACAGCGCCATAGCCTACATCAAGGAACATTACCGGGAGAACATAGATATAGAGGACATATTCAACGAGACGAACTATTCCAAGAGCCATTTCAGCCGCCTCTTCAAGGAAACGTCGGGGAAAAGCATCACCGAATACATAAACAGCTACCGTGTGGAAAAGGCATGCCTTGACATGATTTACACGGACAAAAACATAACCGAAATAGCCATGGAAAACGGCTTCAACAACGTGCAGTATTTTTCCCGCGTCTTCAAGCAGGTGATGGACTGTTCGCCAAGGCAGTACAAGAAAAACTCATTTAAAGTCGAAGTCCCTTCAACCTACAGCTACGTCAATTGAAATCAAGGATTAAGTATTATTGACTTCAATTGGCCGCTTCCGTTGCCGGTGAACTTTAGGTATAGGGCGCTTGTTCCATCGGGGATTTTTATGTCCGTAGAGTTCAATTCCCAGAAGTTGGAAAAATCAACCTTTATCTTGCCCAAAACAGGACCGTCTATTGACGTGCGGATTTCAAAGTCTCCCTGGAAGTATGCCCTTGTCTTTATGCCGATTTTGGCCACACCCTTAAAGTCAAAGTACTTGAAGCCGATTGTCGTTCCTTTTACTATGCCGGTAATGTAGCTTGAGTCTTTCTGCTCAAAGGGGCTTCCGTCCTCATGGTCACATCCGTCCTGAGTCACCCTTGGGAATCCGTCTGCAACATACATCGAAGGCTTTTCGGTAAACAGGTTGCATGCAATGTATGCCGGATACTCACCATCCCCCTTTAGAGGCCCGCCGTTCAAACCGCATGAAGTGATTTCAACCTGAGGAATGGATTCGTCTTCAAGAATCTTAATCTTTTCCGCACAGCCCTGTCTGGAATACCATGTTCCTTCCGTGTGGCGGTGATAGAAGATGTACCAGTCACCCTTTATGTTTACCATTCCACCGTGATTGTTTGCACCATAGGCGGCAGGCATGTCGGCTGGCTTGTACGTGTCAATGTGCAGGTCGCAGTTGCTTACGATTACACCGCCGTAAACGAATCCACCCACAGGAGAAGAGCTTACCGCATAGCACAACTCATGCATTGGAGCCGAAGAATATACAAAATAATAATTGTCGCCTACTTTCCTGATTGAAGAAGCCTCAAAGAATTCGTGATCCTTGTATCCGCCCCAGTTTTCAGTTGAACAGATTTCATACGGACATCCAAGTTCCTTTGCCTCCTCTTTTGCCTTTGCAACATCCTGGGCATAACAGTCTCCAGGAACGATGATGCGTGGTTCTTCTTCTATAGTAATCATGTCCGGTCCGAGCACGGTTGCCATTGCACCGATCCTGTCCTTCATCTTGTGGCCGCAGAATGCAGTGTAAAGGTAAGTCCTGTTTCCCTCTGTCAAAACGGCAGGGTCAAACTGAACCTGATCCCCCTTCCTTTCTCCAAGCCTGGTACCGTCCTTGTAGTGGACATAGCCGTAAAACTTAAAGGGTCCGGCAGGTGCATCGGAAACGGCAACAGAAACAAAACTCACCTTATCGTAGGCATAATATAGATAAAAGCGTCCGTCCGGCCCCTGAGTCACATCGGGGGCATAGAGCACCATGCGTCCATCCTTATTGGCAGGGTCATCCAGCCTGTGAAAGCTTACACCCTCATACTTCCAGTCAGAAAGGTCATCAAGCGGCGCAGACCAGCATACATAGTCTCCAAGGCAGAATACAGAACCATGAGCCAGATCATGCGACCCATATACATAAACCCTGTCCCCGAATACATGCGGCTCCCCATCCGGAACATATTCCCAGGAAGGAAGATAAGGATTAAACGCCTGTTTTTTCATAGTAAACTCCTTTTGTCAAACGGACTGTTAACATCACACCTTAAGTTTGGAAAGCCTCTTGCATGCTTCGTTTACGTCTTTCCTGTGGCCGAACGCAGAGAACCGCAAATAGCCTTCTCCCGCAGGACCAAATCCACTACCCGGGGTAGTCACGACATTGCATTCATTGAGGATTTTGTCAAAGATGTCCCAGCTCTTGTACTTGGGGAAATATACCCACAGATATGGAGAGTCTCCGGTATAGTAGACCTTTACTCCTGCATCAGAAAAATTCTTTCCTGTCAGAGCTTCCTTCATGAGCTTTGCATTTTCAAGATAATAGTCCACAAGCTGCTTGGTCTCTTTCCTTCCAACCTCATCCAATGCGGCAAGTCCACCAGCCTGTGCGATATTGCTTGCACCGTTGAACAAAGTAGTCATGACGCGGTTCCAGTCAGCACGGACACTGCTGCCGTCAGCAAACTTCAATGAAGAAGGAACAACACTCCAGCCCAAACGTACGCCGGTAAAGCCTGCAAGCTTTGAGAAAGAGTTGATTTCTATTGCACACTTCCTTGCCCCCGGAATCTCGTAGATTGTCTTTGGAAGAGCCGGATTCCTGATGAATGCGTAATATGCCGCATCAAAAATGATTATGCATCCGTTTTTATTTGCAAAGGCAACAAGTTTCTTGAGCTGTTCTTTTGTTGCAGTTGCACCAGTCGGATTATTGGGACTGCAGAAGTAAATGAGTGAGTTAGGTTGGATCACCGACAGATCAGGGAAGAATTTGTTCTCCGCCGTACATGGAAGGTAAGTCACGCCCTTGTAGCCTTTCTTTCCCGCCTTTCCTGCCGCACCAACGATTACGCTTCCGTCAACATAAACAGGATATGCCGGATCCTGAACCGCAATCGGGGTCTTTCTTCCAAACAAAGTCTGAACCCTTGCAATGTCGCATTTGGCACCGTCAGAAATGAAGATTTCGTCCGCATTTGCCATTCCCTTGTAAAGGACTTCTGCAATTTTTTCACGGAGTTCTGTGTTACCCTGCTCGTCACCATAACCTGAATAACCAGAGGCAGTGCCAAGACCTCTTGCATAATCCGCCATCGCTTTTGCAATGTGTGGTGTAAGTGGCTCGGTTGTGTTTCCGATACCCAAGCTGATAATCTTAGCATCAGGATGCTTTGCCTGATACTCTCTTCTTCTCTTTGCAACTTCCGGGAACAGATATCCCGCCGCCAAATTTCCAAAACCGCTGTTTCTTTCTATCATAAAGGGACCTCACTTAATACCTGTATATTAGCGAATTGAAGGAAGGGTTTCAAGGGAATTCATAATTCATAATTCATAATTCGTAATGCGTAATTCTTAATTCGTAATTCTTAATGCGTAATTCTTAATTCTTAATTCTTAATTCTTAATTCTTCTCCACCGGCAAAGTTACTGTAAACTGCGTGTAGGAGTCCAGCTGGCTTTCTACGGTGATTTTGCCCTTGTGGCCGGTAACGATTGTGTTGGCTATGGCTAGGCCCAGGCCGTAACCTCCGGTCGTTCTGGCACGGGATGAGTCTACTCGATAGAAGCGGTTGAATATCAGTGGAATTTCTTTTGCGGGGATGCCGTGACCTGTGTTGTATACCTTGATCAAAACCTTGGAATTGTCTTCTTCAACTGTCACACGGATGACGGCACCTTTCTCAGAATTCTTCAGGGCGTTATCTGTTAGTATGATGACTGACTGCTTTATCTTTTCTTCATCACCGCGGACTTTTATTTCTTTTTTCGGGACATTCAGCTCAAGTTTTTTCCCCTGCTCAAACGCAACGCTTTCAAACGGAAGCACACAGCATGCTACAGCGTCACAGACATTGAACGGAACAAAAACAAAATCGGTGTGTCCCGCATCATTTTTTGCAAGATAGAGCATGTCCTTTACAAGGGCACTCATCCTGCTGTTTTCCGTCTTGATGTATTCAAGCCACTTGTTGTCCTTTATTTCCTGCTGCAATACTTCTATGTTTGCGGAAATGACTGCAATAGGTGTCTTGAGTTCATGTGAGGCGTCGGCGATGAACTGCTTCTGCTTGTCAAAGGCTTCTCGTACGGGAACAACGGTAAAATATGAACCTATCCATGCAACGATAAAAAACACAATCAGCGATGCAAAATAAATCAACAGTGAAAAATACAGGAAATTCCTCTGATGGCGCAATTCATTTACACGGTCCATGATGATTACAAGGAAACCGTAGCTTTTTTCCGCAACAAGATATCCCATGCCGTCCATAGTACCGGATGTTTCAGCTCCAGTAAAAATTTCCCTGATGAACCTTTCGCTCCCCTCTTCCGCTTCCTCATTGTTAAAGTGATGGATGACATAAATCATTTTGCCGTCATGATCAAGACATGCAGAATAAAAATCTGTAAAACCACGTGATCTTGAAAGAGGTAAAATTGAATGCCAGAATCCCTGTGGAGGCTGCTCTTCTTCCGCACGAAGACGTGAGATAGAAAAACCTGCGTTACGGTCAAGCTCCTGAAGGAACTGGTTTGCATCACTCTGGTTTTGGAAAGCCATGTAGACATTGAGCATGGCAAAAAGAACCAGCAGCACAAACGCCAGAATCACAAGAAGAGTCATGGACATCTTTAGGCGCAGGCGCAGGAATACATCGCCCTTTTTCATCCTACATTTCCAGTGAATACCCTATGCCGCGGGCCGTTCTGATTTGAGTGTTTACCTTCAGCTGCTCAAGCTTTTTCCTGATGAACGAAATATACACTTCAACATTATTATATTCAGCGTCAGAGTCACCGCCCCAGATTTTTTCTATTATACGTTCCTTTTTGATTATCTGCTTGGGGTTCTCAAAAAGCAAGTCGATGATCTGGAATTCCTTAAGCGAAAGTTTGATTGATTCTCCACCAACCTTCTGAAGCTCACAGTTGCTCTTGCTCAAAATCAAGTCGCCGAAAGTCACAGAATCTTCCCTTACTTCACCCTTGCGTCTGGAAAGAGCCCTGATTCTGGCCAAAAGTTCGTCGGTGCTGAAAGGTTTTATCATGTAATCATCCGCACCACAATCAAGACCCTTTACCTTATCCTGAATCTCATCCTTGGCTGTCAGCAAAAGTACGGGAACTTGATTCTTGCCTTCACGCAATGCCCTCAAGACGGAAATACCATCCATTCCCGGAAGCATTATGTCAAGGATTACAACATCATAAATCCCGCTCTGCGCATATTGAAGCCCTTCAGGACCTGTGTAGACTGCATCCACACCATAGCGGTTCTTTTGAAAAATCTCTACCAATGCCTGCGAAAGGCGTACTTCATCTTCTACAAGTAAAATTCTCATATCCATATTATACATTATTTTGCCTGACAATTCCTATATTCTTTTGCCAATATTGAATGAATTTTTATGAAAGGCGGAAAAGCTGCTCAATCTGAGGATGGCGCACTACCATGACGGAGCAATGTGCGGATCCTATGATTTCACTGTCCTGAATGCCTATTGTTCCATGCTTGAGCATTTTTGAAAGGGAAGAATTTTCAACTCCACCCAGCAAAATCAAATCAGCCTTGTATTCATCCGCAGCTGTTATTATTTCTGACCATACCGCCCCATGCCTGACTTCTGTCTCTACTTTTACACCCTTGGACTTGGCTATTTTTTCCACATAGGCAAGATCTTTGTCCGCATCAAGCTGAAGGTCTCCCTTTAAAGAATGTCCTTCGTCCTTTATAAGGAATTTTGTGAGCGTAAGTTTTTTAATTGAATCGGTGTCAACGACATACACGACCTTTACGCGGCACTTATAGATTTTTGTCATGAGTATGGAATACATGACGGCATTAAGAGAAGATCTGGATCCGTTGTAAGCAACAATAACGTTGTGAAAAAGGCTCTTTATCATTCTTTCCCCTGTTTGTTCTTGAGCGCCTTCAATACAAAGATGTTGTCACGCTCACGTTCTTCAAGTACCGACTCTATATAAGTAACGGTAGCTTTTGACTGTGGTATTACCATTTTATCCAGGGCATTTACACGCCGTTGGGTTTTCTTTACTTCCATGGCAAGGCGCCATACAATAGTCCTGATGCTAGCCATCTGGGTCAACAGAATCAAGAGCTCAAAAAACTCGTTCATTACCTGATCGCTGTCCGGGAATGTTCCCAAAAACGAAGAAAACAGTTCCTTCTTGGGCAGGTTCACTTCCAGAGTATCAAAATTGATTCCTGCTATGACCACATTTTTTTCAACCATGTCGAATTTATAATCAACCGCATGGGCAATACGCTCAACCCTGTCACCACCGACTGACATCAGCATGCGCTTTAACGCCGGATATGCGCTTTCCACACACTTGTCCATCTTCTTTTCCAAAAGCTTTACGCGTTCTACAAGGTGCATCAGCTCCATGACCAGAATTTCGCGTTTTTGCTCAAGAAGGTCATAGCCTTCCGTGCTTACGGCAAGCTGTTCCTTTACGGAAAGGAGGTTTGATTTTGTCGGGGCAAGGTTAAGTCGCTGTGGCATCAGGCCTCCACCTCAACAGAGTTTTTTGGAAGGTATTTGTCGATGTATTCATCCTTGATGCGGTACAATTCTTCACGCGGCAAAATGCTCAAAATCTGCCAGCCAAGGTCAAGGGTCTGTTCAATTGAACGGTCCTCATATTCCCCCTGAGTAAAGAATCTCTGTTCAAGTTCCTCACCGAATTTCAGATAGAGCTTGTCAATTTCAGACAGTTCTTCCTCACCGATGATTGCGGCAAGATTCCTGATTGACTTTACTTTTGAATATGATGCAAACAGCTGGCTTGAAACCGCACTGTGGTCTTCGCGTGTCATTCCTTCTCCAATTCCGTCCTTCATCAAACGGCTCAGGGAAGGCAACGCGCTGACAGGAGGATACATTCCCTTTTGTCCCATTTCCCTGTCAAGAACAATCTGTCCCTCGGTGATGTATCCAGTAAGGTCTGGAATCGGGTGGCTTATGTCATCGTTAGGCATTGTCAGAATCGGAAGCTGAGTAATGGAACCCTCCGAGCCCTGAATCCTTCCTGCCCTCTCGTAAAGCTCTGCCAGATCTGAGTAAAGATATCCCGGATAGCCTTTTCTTCCCGGAACCTCACCGCGTGTAGTGGATATTTCACGAAGGGCCTCACAGTAGTTGGTCATGTCCGTCATTACAACAAGAACGTGCATGTTGCATTCAAAGGCAAGATATTCTGCTGCAGTAAGTGCACAGCGTGGAGTGATGATACGCTCAATTGAAGGTGCATCTGCCAGGGACTGGAACATTACAACCTTGCTCAATACGCCGCTTTCTTCAAAGGTATGCTGGAAAAACTGGGCCACATCGTACTTGATTCCCATACCCGCAAACACCATTACAAAATCACCGTCAGCATTCTTGAGTTTTGCCTGCCTGATTATCTGAGCCGCAAGCCTGTTGTGTGAAAGGCCGTTGCCGCTGAAAATCGGGAGCTTTTGTCCGCGGATCAAAGTGTTCATTCCGTCGATGGAAGAGATTCCAGTCTGAATGAAGTCCCTCGGATATACACGTGCAAATGGATTTATCGGATTTCCGTTTACGTTCAGTTTTTTGCTGGATATGATTTCGGGGTATCCGTCAATCGGTTCTCCAAGACCGTTGAAAATGCGTCCCAAGAGTCCACGTCCAACACGAAGCTCAAGCGGGCGGTCAAGAAATTCAACCGAAGTATCGTTCAAGTCAAGACCTGTCGTACTTCCAAATACCTGAACCACGGCGGATTTTTCATCTATGTCGATTATGCGTCCTGTCTTTTTCTGTCCGGCTTTATCGCGCACATACACAACTTCATCATAAAACGAATCTGGAGTCCTCTGTACTACGATGATCGGACCGTCTACCTGGTCAAGGCCCTTATATTCAATTCCCTTCATATTAACCCCTACAACGATGTCGTCCTGTACTGGCGTTCCAGTTCATTAACCTGTTCTTCCAGATGACCTGAAAGGACTGCAAGATCTTCAAGCCTGTCGTTTGCAATAACGGATTTAGCCCTGATGATTTCCGTCCTGACCGACAATTCAGTTATCTTTAAAAGAGGACAGCCTGACTTGATGGCCTTTGACGCGAGTTCATAAAACTGCATTATCAGCATCAAAAGCGCAATCTGTTTTTCCGGAACAGAATACTGGTCTATCTGGTCAAAAGCATTCTGCTGCAGGAAACCGTTCTTTATCATTTCCGCAACAATCAAAATCAGACGGTCGTTTTCAGGAAGTGCATCTGCACCGATGAGCCTTACAATCTGCTCAAGCCTCTGCTCTTTTTTAAGGAGTTCCAGCGCCTTGATTCTTATCTCAGCCCAACGCGGATCCAGCTTGTCCCACCAGCCCTTGACTTCCTCGGCATATTCGGAATATGAGTCTATCCAGCCGATTGCAGGATAATGGCGTGCATTTGCAAGTTCCCTGTCCAAAGCCCAGAAGCAGCGGATAAAGCGTTTGGTATGCTGTGTAACCGGTTCAGAAAAGTCACCGCCCGGAGGAGAAACAGCACCGATGACGGAGACCGAACCTTCCTGACCGCAGAGGGTAAAGACACGTCCCGCCCTTTCATAGAATTCCGCAAGACGAGTCGGCAGGTATGCAGGAAAACCTTCTTCCGCAGGCATTTCCTCCATGCGCCCCGAAAGCTCACGCAGGGCCTCCGCCCATCTTGAAGTTGAATCCGCCATGATTGCAACATGCATTCCCATGTCACGGTAATATTCAGCCAGAGTGATTCCCGCATAAAGGGATACTTCACGTGCGGCAACAGGCATGTTTGATGTATTTGCTATCAGTATTGTACGCTCCATCAGGGAACGTCCTGTACGCGGGTCAATGAGCTCTGGGAATTCCGTAAGAACGTCGGTCATCTCGTTGCCACGTTCACCGCATCCAATGTATACGATTAAGTCAGCATCACACCACTTAGCAATGGCATGCTGGGTCATTGTCTTTCCCGTACCGAAACCACCCGGAATTGCGGCAGTTCCTCCCTTGCTCAACGGAAAGAAAACGTCGATTACACGCTGTCCTGTTACAAGGGGTTCTGTTACCTCAAGCTTGTTGGAAAAAGGTCTTGGCTTACGCAAAGGCCAGTACTGAGCCATGCAGATTTTTTCTCCGGCATCAGTTTCTGCAATCTGTTCGTCAACTGTATATGAACCGGAACCTGCAAACGACACAAGTTTCTTTCCCTTTATGTCCGGCGGCACCATAATCTTATGCGTAATTGAACCGGTTTCCTGAACGGTACCAAGCACCATTCCAGGTTTTATTTCCGTTCCTTGTGCAACATCATTTTGTGCGGTAAAATCCCATTTCTTCTGGGTGTCCAGGGCTTCTGTCCTTTGACCCGGGGTTAAAAAGGCATTTCCCGACTCAAACATTTTCTTTAAGGGACGCTGTATTCCGTCGTATATTGTTCCAACCAGACCGGGGCCCAGCTTGAGCGAAAGAGGCCTTCCGCTGGCAACCACTTCCTCGCCAATGCCCATGCCGGAATCGGACTCATAGACTTCTATAGTAGCCATTCCCTTTTCCTGGCTTATTATTTCACCGATGAGCTTTTTATTTCCTACATCAACAACCTCATAAAGACCGGAACCTTCCAGACCAGAGGCATAAACAATTGGCCCTGAAATGCGGGTGATTTTTCCTTTAGTCATACAGCAAGCCTCCCGCCAAAAAGAGAGTCGGCCAATTCCATTTTTTTGTCATCAAGAATTTCCTTTACCTTTTCCTTGAGTGTAAGCCTGCATTTTATGGAAGAATCCTCCGTCACAAGAATAACTCCGTCTTCAAAATCAAATCCCGGAAGCACATCTTCTTCCAAACCTGTTTTATGGTATTCTTCCACAGAAGCAAGCTGAACGCCAAGCGACGACTCAAGCATTTTTTTTGCAGATTCCAGCGGGAATCCAACAACACTGGCACAAACCTTCATGTCGCCCAAAATCGGCTTAACCCGCTTTACCATAGACTCAATCACGTCAAGACGCTTTTGCACGCCGGCCTTCTGAAAGTATCCGTTCAAAGCCTTTAAGATCGCACCATCAACAAACGAAACAAGATACCTTTCCTTTTCCAGAGGCAGGGACGCTTCGGTATTCTTCCTGAATGCGGCAAGCAGGGCATCCTGGGTTTGCTGAGCCTGTCTCAAGGCTTCCTGAACCCTACCCTCCACATCAGACAGCAAAGAGGCGCAAGTTTCTTCCGCATTTTTTAAAATCCGTTCTGATTTCTTTTTGGCATCGGCTATTATCTCGTTGTCCAAAGCCTGTGTCGAACGCAATTCTTCCATAAAATCACACTTCCTAAATAAGGGTACGAGAAACCTAGACTTGAATGCCCAAGGCTTCGCGAATTGAATCGGTCAGATTTTTCCGACCCGGCAAATGCCCCTGCAGACCGGGAACTTCTACAATAAGTGGAGTCTGTCCGGTTTTCTGCCATGCAACAACCTGCTCTTCCAGCATGTCCGCCGCATCTTCCGTGAGTATGAGCACTTTGGGACGGTCTTTTTCAGCAGGCCCCGCAACTTTGGATGACTGCCCCGTCATCAGGAGGAAAGCCTCCAGAGCATCATCCTTTTTGTTTGCAACAGCACCCGGAACGCCAACCAATCTAAAAGCAAGATAAAGTTCACGTTCACCGATAAAATAATATTCCACGAATCTGCCTTACATCAATATGATGAACAGGGCCACAAGGAATCCCCACAGACAAATACCTTCCGCAAGACCTACAAACGGCAATGCCTTACCGGACAATTCAGCATTTTCGCTCATGGCACCCATAGCGGCGGCACCAATCTTTCCAACGGCCATGCCGCCACCAACACAAGCAATGCCAACAGCAAGAGCGGCTGCAAGATATTTGATTGCAGAGGATGAACCACCATCCTGACTTTGCTCCTGAACTGCCGCAGTTTGATCTGACGCAGACTGGGCACTTACGGCACTTACCGAAACCACCGCCATCAAAACCGCAATGATAAAAAACCTTCTCTTAAAAGAACCTTTCATAAAAACACCTCTTTATATATGCTTTATATATTTGCTTTATTTTTTAAGCGCATTATATTCGAATGCAAAGGGCTTGAATTCACGGCCAGTCTCATTAAAGAACTTGCTGAAGAATTCATAGTACTGCAGACGTATTACCTGAATGGCAACAATCATTCCTTCAAGAACGATGACTATGGCATTACCGACAATGCTGATTGCGATACCACCAGCCAAAGGCGCAATGCCAACCATTTTTTCTATAATGTATCCCAAGACCGCATGAGCCAGGGCAAACGCACCGACACGAAGGAAGCTTACGCTGTTGGAAAGATATGATGAAACAACCTCGATGATTTCAACAATGCCGGAAATAACCGCACTAAAAGCACCGTTTTCCAATACCGGACGTTCCTTTTCGATTGCACGTGCAAAAGGCTCTCCAAACGCCGTAAAGAAAAGCGACACACCTATGATGATCCAGTCGTAGATTGCAGGACTGTGATGGAAGAAAGCGATTCTTAACGCAAAGGCAATTACATACCAGAAGAACACGGCACCGGTAATTCCAGTCTTTCCGAATATTGCGCGACCCGGACGATGCAGTGAGAACTGGTTTATGATGTTGATTATCAATCCCGTTGAGTTGATTATGAATCCAACGCCAACCGTAAATCCAAAGAAAGTGAACATCCTCTTGATTGACTCAGAGCTTCCTGTCGGCATCATCGGCAATATCTGATTCCTCGGCTCACCAAAAAGCCCCGTAACCCATCTTGAGAACGGAGCGAGTATTTCTTCGTTTGCAAAGAATTCACCAGTCAAAAGGCCCATGATCGTGGAACTGATTCCTATTGCGATAAACACCGGACCGAATTTTTCCCAGCCGCCGAACTTGACCTTTTTTGCCGCCATCAGGATTCCAACAAGAAGGAACACAAGGCCCTGACCCGCATCACCGAACATTATTCCAAATAACAGCGTAAAGAACAGCGCCACAAACGGAGTGGGATCTATTGTTCCATAAAGCGGAGAACCGTAGCTGAAAATCATTCGCTCAAATGCGGAAACGATTTTGCCGTGTCTCAGCTGTACCGGAACCTGCTCGGCACCGGAGATGACCGAGGCAACTTCTTCTGGATGATAAAGGCGTACACCCGTGCGGCCTTCAGTAAGGGCATCCAAATCCTTTGTCATCTTGTCGGTAAGGCATGTGGGAACCCAGCCGTTTATGCGGTATACAAATTCAGTTGACTCAAGCTTGTTCTGAATGTCGTAAATCTGACTTTCAACGGAATAAAGCTCAAGCAGACGGAGCAAAATGTCCTTGTGCGTATGGGCGTAGTTTTTGCGTTCAAGCTGGACTTCTTCAAGAGCCTTTTCTGCCTCAAGCTTTTGTTTCTTAAGCGTAATCAGTGCATCTTCCGGAATTCCCTTAAAGTCCTTGGGAACCTGTATTTCCACAAAGTCAGATTTCTTTAGCTCGGTGTCCACTGCAAAGCGGGCCTTTTTGGAACAGGCAACCAGTATCCTGCTGTTGTCTTCTCCCAGCCTTACGACAATAGCCCTGCTCCCGATTGATGCCTGAAGGAAATCAAAATTTTCGGGAGGAATTTTTCCGATGCGCATGGTCAAGAATGAAAGGGATTCAAGTTCTGAATACGAAACCTTAAGGTTGGAAAAAGCAATCGCTTCCGTCATGGCCTGATCTATTTTCTTGAGTTCTTCGGCTGCGGTCAGTTCCCTGTCGTGAATCTGCTCTACTTCCGCAATTATCTTTACCGCCTCATCCTCGTCCTGTGGAGTGGGTATGTCAATTTCTCCGGCATAATCATCCAGATCCTGAATGGAAAGGTCAGCCCTGGCCTGCTCCAAGCGGTTGAACAGATCCCTGTCCGGGTTCAGTTTGTCTCCGTCCGGTATTTTGGAAAAATCATCCTGAAACTGGAACTGTCCCATCTTTCCCAGATACTTCAATACCTGATGCAAGTCTTCCCTGTAAATCATCAGTTCAACAAGCCGCATCTGTGTCGTTCTAGCCATTTTTCACCTCCGAGATTCCGGCAACCGTAAGGGCATCTTCCACCGGAGAATTCAATCGCAGGCATTCACAAGCCGTGCGGATATTGTTGAGTTCATGCTGCTTGATGATGTAATAGCACACCACCGGGCATACTGTAAACGGATATTTATGAAAAAGACGGTAAGCCTTTGTAACGTATTCGCGTCTGTAGGCATTGGAAATCCAGCGCGGGTCAACCTTCCAGAATCCACCCTCATCGTTGGGGTTAAGGAGGTCTGATCTAGTCCAGTTTTCCCACTGTTCCCACGAATCCACATCCCAGTCAAGGGTTTTAAGAGCTTCGGAAACCAAATCCAGCTTTCCGGTTTTGTCGTATACAAGATGGCTCTTTATTTCTGCAGGATCCATGTCGTAAAACAAGCGCAGCCTGAGCGACCACAGGACATTTTCCACACGGAATTTTTCGGTAAACAGTTCAAGAATCGCCTTTTCTCCCGCCGTGTTGATTTTGTTTGCAGCCCTGAAGAGTTCTTCCACAAACTGACAGTCCAGACGGTAATCGTCCACCTGCTGTTCCTGTATGGTGGGTACCGTGTCGTACCATGCAAGCGGAGTGTTTGCAGTCATCGCCTTGATGTCGGGCCATTTGTCATAGTTTATGAGGTTGAAAGGTCTGGTGTCTGCGATTTCGGGCATTTCCTTTTCGTTAAAACACAGGGCCGCACCGATTTCCTTGATGTTGTCGTAGTCATAAAAATGCAGGAGTGCCAAAAGTACCGGGGCCGGAGACTCATATGTGGCAACAAGCTTCTTGTATTCCGAGACAAAACGCTTCTGTGCCTTTTTTTCCAGTTCACGGGCCAAAAGGGCTTCAGGAATTGCAGGGACTTCGCTTTTAAAGACAAGAGTCCACAAATCCTGAATTGAATGTACGGTGAATAGTTCAGAGGCACGTTTTCCAACAAAGGATCGCGCAAGTATGCCGCTTATCCGGGCATAAACATAACAATCTGCCGCATCTCTATCCATCGCCATTTTTTTCTTTCCCGTCAGGAAATGTAGCTTTCCAATAGACTGTTGAACGCATCCAAATCCATCTCTACGGATGAAAGCGAATCCTTGTAGGACTCAAGTGAAGATTGCCTGTTTGCGGTTATTTCTTTTTTTGCAAGCTGAGCCTTTTCGTCAATTTCCTTTACGGAATCTGCATAAAGTTTTTTGAACTGTCCGTCTGCCTGTGTACGGGCGGCGGCTATTTTTTCATCTGCCTGAGTTTGAGCGGTGACAAGAGTTTTAGATGCTTCCCGTTCAATTTCCAATAAATGCTCTATAACATCCATCTCTTGACTCATAGAACGCTCCTGTTTTCTAAAAAGCCTTACAACAATGATGCATTTTTATAGGCACACAAAAGGTCATAAACCTCCTGGGTTGTCTTTTTTTCCATTACGTCAGCAACAAAACCCGGATTCTGCAACACCGATGCAAGTTCCTTGAGCACAGACAAGTGCATCTCCGGCTGCTCGGGATTGCAAAGAATAAGGAACACCAGATTAACCGGGGCCTTATCCAAAGAATCATAGTCGATTCCAGCGTGGCTTATTCCTATGGCACCGACCACATCTTTGGCGCTTGCACAGTTACCGTGTGGAACGGCTATACCATGCATGATGCCTGTACTCATCTTTGACTCGCGTTCCTTAAGGGCTACCAGAGCCTGATTACGGTCCAGTCCCGGGTGCACTCGAACAATGGCTTCCACCATTTCTTCAAAGAGCTCGTCTTTGTCCGTACTCTCCAGATTCAAAATGACGGTTTCGGGAGAGAAAACCTTTTCAAGAATCATAACGACCTCTCTTGATTTATTAGATTACTCGGCTGGTGCATCCAGTAATTCCGGCTGTTCTGCATTGACAATTGACGGTGCTTCGGTAGCAGTTTCCTTTGTTTCTTCAGCAAGAGGATCCCATCCAAAGTCTGTAGTCGTTTCAGAAGCCTTGTCGTTCACCTGCTCTGCCGCCTGCTGCATGAGGTCTGTATCGTCAGATGGATTTTTATTGAGGAATGCCAAAGTAAAGACGGTTACAAAAAACAGAGTAACAAAAACACCTGTAGTCTTGGTAAGCACACTGGCTGAATGAGCGCCGAAAGCTGCGGACTGACCGCCAAAAGCGCTTCCCATGCCGTTGCCCTCATCGTTCTGGACAAGCACGAGCAAAACCAGCAGAATTGCAATAATTACAAAGGCAACCAACAGAATACTCTTAATAATATTCATTTTTTTCTCCAAAATCTGGATTGTATTTCCAGCATTATCATTTTGTGTGGCTACAATATATCAAAACAGGGGGAGATAGTCAATTAGTGGGAGTTTTAAAGTTGAAAACGGAAAGTGGAAAACTGAGAACTTTCAACTCTCAACTTTCAACTTTCATCTTCCCATAGACCTTGAATTTTTGAGAAAAAACGGTTAAAATGATGGCATTATCTTGGTTTTATATCCAATATATGGAGGAATTTTTATGATTAAAACTGTAAAGGATGTTGATCTTAAAGGCAAACGCATCATCATGCGCGTTGATTTTAACGTACCAATGAAGGATGGAGTCGTTCAGGATGACACACGCATCATGGCGGCACTTCCTACAATTAAATACATTCTTGAGCAGAGCCCGCGCTCACTCGTTCTCATGAGCCACCTTGGAGACCCGAAAAAGGACGTAAAAAAGGCACAGGAAAAGGCAGAAAAAGCCGGCAAAACATGGACTGATGCAGATGCAGAAAAGTTCATCAACGGCAAGAACCGCATGAAGCCTGTCGTAGAATACTTTGCATCAAAGCTCGGAAAGGATGTTACATTCCTCCCTGACGCACTCGGACAGAAGGCAGCAATCGACGCCCTTCCAGAAGGTGCAGTTGCAATGCTTGAAAACGTCCGCTTCCACAAGGAAGAAACAAGCAAGGACGCAGCAGAACGCGACATCATGGCAAAAGAGCTCGCCACATACGGAGACATCTTTGTAAACGATGCATTCGGTACAGCACACCGCGACCAGGCATCCACAGCCTCAATCGCAAAATTCATGCCGGTTGAGTCAGTCGGCGGATTCCTTATGGAAAAAGAAGTAAAGTACATTCAGCCAATGGTAGAAAACCCACCAAAGCCACAGGTTGCTATCATCGGTGGAGCAAAGGTTTCATCAAAGATTGCAGTTTTGGAATCACTTTTGAAGAACGCAAGCGCACTCGTAATCGGTGGTGGTATGGCATATACATTCCTCAAGGCACAGGGACACAAGGTTGGAATCTCTCTGGTTGAGGACGATTTTATTGACACAGCCAAAAAGCTCCTTGCAGATGCAGAAGCCAAGGGTGTCAAGATTGTACTTCCGGTAGACCATGTTGCCGCAGACAAGTTCGACGCAAACGCTACTCCAGTTGCAGTTGACGGTGTAGACATTCCGGACAACCTCATGGCAATGGACGTTGGACCAAAGACAATCGAAGCATACAAGGAAGTTCTTTCCACAGCAAAGTCTGTCGTATGGAACGGACCAGTTGGAGTATTCGAGTTTGACGCATTTGCCAAGGGAACGGCTACAGTCGCACAGCTTGTTGCAGACGCTACAGGACGCGGTGCAATGACAGTTGTTGGTGGCGGTGACTCAGTTGCAGCCGTAAACAAATTCAACCTTGCAGACAAGATGAGCCATGTTTCAACAGGTGGCGGTGCATCCCTTGAATTCCTTGAAGGAAAGACCCTGCCAGGCATCGCAATCCTCGCAACAAAGTAAATTAGGAGAACAATATGGCACGTACACATTACATCGCCGGAAACTGGAAGATGAACACAACAAAGGCAGAGGCAGTTGCCCTCGCAAAAGACCTTGTTGAACAGTTGAAGGGAAAGACAAACAAATACATGATTGGTGTTCCTTTCGTATACCTTGATGCAGTTGCACAGGTAGTAAAGGGATCAAACATTCTTCTTGCAGCACAGGACTGCGCCGCCACAGGCAACGGAGCCCACACTGGAGAAGTTTCATGCGAAATGCTCAAGGACATCGGATGCCAGTGCGTAATCCTGGGTCACTCAGAACGCCGCCACGAAATCGGTGAGTCAGACGAGCTCATCAACAAGAAGGTACGCAAGGCTCTTGCAAGCGGACTCGAAGTTGACCTCTGCATCGGAGAACTCTTGAGCGAAAGGGAAGCCGGAGAAGCTGAGCAGGTTTGTGCATTCCAGCTTAGTGCAGGTCTTGCAGGCGTTACCGAAGAACAGATGAAGAACGTTACAATCGCATACGAGCCGGTTTGGGCAATCGGAACAGGCAAGACAGCCACTCCGGAAGACGCTCAGGCAATCCACAAGTTCATCCGCGGATACATTGCAAAACTCTACAATCAGAAGGTTGCCGACGAGACAATCATCCAGTACGGCGGTTCAATGAAGGCTTCAAACGCAAAGGAACTCCTTGCACAGCCGGACATTGACGGTGGACTTATCGGCGGAGCATCCCTCAAGGCCGAGACATTCACACCAATCTGTGAACTGTAATTTGACTCAAGATTGAACTCATTCAACTGAGTTTTTTAGAACGCGTCTGATATTTTTCCATCGGGCGCGTTTTTTTATTTTACCCACAATGTCATTATTCCTTTGACTTTTACCGCAAAAGTAAGTATAATGTTTCTATATATGAAATCTCGAAAAAGTCATTGAAAATGAATTATTCGAGATGCCCTATAGTAGAGCCAGCTTTACGACCTGTGGCTTCTGAAAAATGTATCAAGGAAAAATGGAGAGTTGGAGATGCGTTTAAAAAATACTGATTCACTTGAAAATGAACAGAATGTTGATGCTATTGCGGAGATATGCGGGCTTCTTGCAAAAATCGATGACCCCACGCTTATAAACGAATTTTTCGGCTGTCTTTTTACTGCGGCGGAACTAAAGGATTTTTCAAACAGATGGCATCTGGTAAAGGAACTTGATGCAGGAACTACACAGAGGGAAATTGCCCGCAAATACGGAATGTCACTGTGCAACATTACACGTGGCTCCCGCGAAATGAAAAAAGCCGACTCTGCGTTCAGAAAAGTTCTGGAACTCCTCAAGAACCAGTAGCCGGCCTTCTTTTACTCAATTTATTTATTCTTGTTGACGATTCTTGTCTCAAAGCTTCCTGTCTTGATGTTTATGTAACGTACAAAAAGAGAAACCTTGTTGTCTGCGTTCAGATTCTTCCATATCAGATCTGTAAACTCATCGATGTTGCCCTTAATGTCTACAGGAGTTGGCTCACCCTCGTAGCTTGGAAGAGGATTACCGTCGCCCATGTATGTGTGGATGAAATGACCGCATCCCGCCTTTTGCTTTTCGTAGCTGAATGTGTAGCGGAAGCATCTGTCTCCGTCTCCGCTGTCACTCTTAAGGATGCTCATGGCATAGTCGAATTCCCCGCCCTCTATGTGCATGACACCCGAAATGCGCGGAGTATAGTTTGGTGCGTCCGGTTCAAAAGCGCGGCTTCTCAGCGACTGCTCAAAGGTAAGGGACTTTGACATTCCGTCGTAAATCGTGTCGGTCTGGTCTCCATTTGTAACAATCGTATTGTTACCCAAAACCCTGACAGGAGCATAAATGATGAGGCTGGGATCGGTCAGCTTGGATGGGTCAAAGGCCTGTGTCCTGATTCCCTTTCCATCCTCAACAAAAACACGGTTGCGGCTGTTCTCGCTCCTTCCCATGATGAAATAGGCAGTTACAGCATTGAGTCCGTCTTCCGACACACCGATTACAATTCCACGTCCGGGATATTCGTTTCCCGCCAGTTCCTGCGCAAGTTCACGCTGTTTCATAAAAATGCTCCTCTTAAATGAAAGTACCTTGAGTATAGCATTTTGGGCCTTCCGTTGCAATCTGTTGAAATCCAAAGCCCCTGCAATTCCAACTTTGTTTTGCAGATGCACGGAGACTTCCCCGGTTCAATGAAAAATGATTGAATATAACATTCCCTTGTGTTAGAATGAATTTGATTGATGTGTAAGATTTTACATTGACACTTCTTATGCTTATACATATCCAGCGCGGATATGGAGAAGATTTTTTATGTGGACGCCCGCACTGGGGCGCTTGTGGAGGTAAAATGAGAAAAAGTATTTCTATAATTTTATTTATTTTATTAATATGCGGATGTTCGAAAAAAAATACTGAACAAATTCAAGAAAAAGAGTCATATCAAGAAAATCAACCTGTAGTAGAAGAAAAAACTAAAGAAAAAGAATTTCGTTATGTAAATTCATTAGAAGGTTTAAGAATAAGAAATAAACCTGGAACAGATGGTGAAAAGATAGGTTCATTAAATAATAAAGAAAAAGTAGAAATTCTTTCTGAAACAACCACAATTGAAACTATAGATCAAATAAAAGCAAAATGGATTGAAATAAAAACTGAAAATGATATTACTGGATATGTTTTTGGAGGTTTTCTTGAAAAGGATTTAGAAACAATAGATATAATTCAGACCGTAGAAGGTGAATATAAGAATAAAGAAGAATGGCTTAAAGTAATTATAAAATATAACGGAATGCAAGAATTTATTGTTTCAGTAACTACCCCTTTTTTAGGAACTTCAAACCAAAATATCAAAGTAAGAGATATTTATAGAGAGAATTTATTCTATTCTTCTATAGATGGACGAGGTGGTCTAGATGGTTCTCGTATCGTAAAATTTGATAAAGATAAAAATCTAATTTGGAAAGAAGATATTTACGAATGTGAATTTGATGATGACTACAATCCAATAAATGAAAGAGAAACACATAATATAGAAATTTTAGAAAAAAACACATAACAAAGGTTCGTA
>DBWR01000056.1 GCA_002309305.1 Treponema sp. UBA1233
CAGTGAGCACAAAATTCGACATAATCGTAATGAGCCATTCCATTAATGAATTGTGGAAAGATAAAGCTGATAAAATAGAACGTCGCTCAGGTTTTATAAATCATATAGCTGAAAACCTTAAATCCACCGGCCTGCTTTTAATTTCCGAACCTGCCCTTTTGGAAACCAGCAGGAGTTTGATTCAAGTTCGTGATGAATTGATAAAAAACGGCTTCAGCGTTCTTTCTCCATGCCTGAAATCACATCCATGTCCAGCTTTGTCTTCAGGTCCCAACCATACCTGCCATGCCGAAATCCAATGGAACCCATGTGAACCGGTTGCCTCAATTGCACGTTCAGCCAAACTCGACAGGGAATCAGTAAAGATGACTTTTTTCGCATTTTGTAAAGCTGATTCTGTACCCATACAGCCTGACAATGCAAGTTATAGGGTTGTTTCAGATGGAATGTTGAATAAATCAGGCCGTATCCGCTATCTTTTATGCGATGGAGAAAAACGGATACCCCTTTCTGCCAAAAACGGAGATTCGAATGCAAGACAAAACGGATTCTTTAACTTACAGAGATATGATACCGTAAAGGTTCAATCACCAGAAATTCGTGGAGACAACAACAATCCCGCACTTGGAATATCCGACGATACAAAACTAGAGCTTATACCATTTTCAAAATAAATCTATATCAAATTTAGTATATTCTTTGTACAAAGCCTTTGAGTTTGTTTTCCGTAATACCGGCCTTTGAGTCAATTGCATAGGAATAATCACCACTAGTCCATGTCGCCGCATGATATCTATCATCTTCTCCACGCAGCAAAATCTGTATGCCGGCATCGTTGACGATTTTATTGGTAGCGTATGTGTTATAGTCACCGCTTATGTCAAGATTTCCGTTGGCCTTTCTTACGCGAATGTCTTCATCAGGATTTGAGGTATCCTTATAGATTATCTCCACCATTTCATCTTTTATGACTCTATATTCTTTGGCTTCGTATGTTGTGTATTTTGACGGACTTGTAAAACTAAAACCTGCGGCCTTATTTGCAGCATCAAGACTAGCCTTTTTTTCAAATGGGTTTGGCATGCCTACTATCTGAACATCATTTTCCTGAAGTTCTTCTTCGGCTTTTGTTTTTTCGCTTTCCTGTTTTTCAGCTTTTTTGTCTGCCTTTTTATCCTTCTTCTTTGATTTTTCTTCTTTGGTTTTTGCAGGCTTTTGCTCTTCTTCCGGTGCTTCTACAGCAGTATTTTCAGCAGATGTTTTTTCCTGCTTTTTTATATCAACTTCGTCTGTGACTTCCTGGATATTCTCCACCTGATCTTCTGCTTCTGGTTTGGCTGTCTGATTATTTGTAGCACATCCAAAAACAAGGATTTCTGTTACAAGAAATAAAACACAAATCAATTTTTTCATTTTCTACCCCGCTTTACTTCCGCATGAGACATTCTGCAAAAATCAAAATTGTCATTACAGTCAGTATATATCAAAACCCTGTATTCAACAAGGTCTATTTCCAAGTATGCCTAAAATTCAACAGTCAGGACAATCGGAACATGGTCAGATAATTTGTCGCGAATATCCTTTGATGATTTGAATTCAACTCCATTAAGGACAAAACTCTTTTCTTTCTCCAGGTTTGTTCCAGATTCCCCAAACACGGCCCGCCTTGTACCGGTTTTGATTTTTTTCATCATTGCAACATTGTAAACAAAGTGGTCATAGTCATTGGCATATTTGAATCTGTCGCTTGTTGTTGAAAGTGTTGTCTTTGGACTTGAACCACCGTCAATAATGTAACCATTGAAGCCCACCAAGTCAAATTCATCCCTGGACGTATTAAAATCCCCGCCAACAATTATTGGAACATCAAAAAGCTCACCACCAAATTCATTCAACAAAAGATCCTCAAGATTCTGCAAATCCGAATTCCGCTTTTCTATTGAATTCTTTGATTGAAGATGAACGTTTGAAACAATAAAATAGTTCACGTTGCTGTCTTCATCTGATGACGAAAAATACAATACCTGGACATTGTTTTTGTTGAACCGGTAGTCACAATCAGGAAAGCGGGTAAATCCCAGCTCATCTGCCATATCCAGTGGAAGGGCCTTTTCTGTATTGTAAAATACAGCATTGTTCTGAGCCATGTCACCCCCGGAATAATCCACTCCATCAATGGTCACTCTGGTATGAAGCAAATAATTTGCCGTAGAAGCATAGGCCCAGTTTTCGCCCAAGCCCTTTTGAATATCGTCAAGAATTGTATGATTTTGTGGACGCTTAAAATGAATTTCTGTGTCACCGTACAAATGGCTTACAAATCCCTTTTCCATGGCAACCGGAACTTCCTGCAGCAACACTATGTCCGCTCTGTTACCATTGATAAGGGTACAGATTTGTTCTATCCATTCATCATAATTGGCTTTTTTATAGGCATTGTTATGGGCTATGTTATATGACATAAACGTGATTTCCTGTGCCCATAAAATAAAGCCAGATACTATAAATATCAGGATAAAGAAAAGCTTTTTCATCCTCTGTCTCCCTATTGCCTTATCCATTCCCCGTCTATCAACAATTCATGCGGATTATAATTACTTTTGTAGTTCATCTTGTTGCAGTCTTCTATGTAATAACCCAGATAATACAGCTCGCTTTTCAATTGACCATCAAAAAGCAGCCCTTTACATGCGTCAATTTCTGCCAATACTGAAAAAACCCCTATGCTTCTTTTCATAATCTCGTCAGAAATGTCAAAATAAAAATAGTTTGAAGACAAGGCATTTTTGGCCCTGTCTATGACACTGACGGCAACCAGTTTTCCATTAAGCAGAAAGTCAATGTTCATTGTTCCACTATAAAGCTTTATGAACTCTCCGTCGATTTCCCTGACACCATTCAATCTATATAATGAATCCTGGGCCTCATCAAAGCTTTCCTCCTTTTCAGGATTATGCCGTTTGTCATACTTTTTTAACAACTGTACTTTTTCATCCGTTACAAATTCCTTTGGATCTGTAACAAGACGAATCTCTACATCCTGGTTTTTTCTATACGCTTTTCTCTGACTTTTTGACGATACAAAATCTTTTACCTGAATCCTTATGCCCAGACATTTCTTGCAATTCGGACATTCTGCCTTATAAAAATATCTGTCACTTCGCCTGAATCCCATTTTTAGATATTCAGCATAAAATATTTCCTGAGGGTTTATTTTATCACTTTCTCTTAATAAGTCTGGCCTGTATTTTTCTAGAAGCAGCTGACTTCCTTCTTCATTTGGAATCCCGTCAATAATTTCCTGGGCAACTTTATCGGAGAAATATCCACATTCAAATTCAAAGTATTCTTCATCAGACATGTTCATTCACCATAAAGCAATTCAAAACTTTCATAATGGTCTTCCGTGTAATAAATAAGACCGTCATTAGAAAAAACAATTCTCTTTGCACCACGAGTTTTTTTTCCATATGCATCAATGTCACACTCATAATATACGCGGCCTTTTTTCTTGGGTAAGAGCTGCTCATAGTTTCCAAAACGATCCCCACCTATGCTTTTTCCGGGAGCAACAGAAGATAATGCTTCTCCAGATTTCCAACCCAGTGATTCAGCCGTTTTTTTATCAATATAATTCTGTGGCAGTTTTCCATAAGTGTGAATATACAGCGCCACATTATCCTTATCTGTATAAGAGCCTTCCTCATCTATTTTATTTTCTTCAATTTGAACAGGCTCAAGAGCTTCCTGAACAACCTCATCTTGAACTGTGTCTATAACTGTCTGAACTATTGATTCAGGTTCTTCATCTTCTTTTATCTCAAGTTGAATGGCGGTATCAGTATTTTCTTCATGAACTATTGTTTCTGATATGCTGACAGGTTCATTTGTCTGACTGATCTGCTGCTGTTTTCCCTTAACCTTTATAGCAATAAAAGCCACAGCCAAAAGCAGGAACAATGACACAAAATATTTTATCAATTTCTTAGACATAAGATACCTCAAAATCATTTATAACATGCCTATGAGCAAAGGTCAATTATACCCTTATATTTGTCATTTTATGATAAATCTGATCAGATTTACTGTTGAATTACTTTGATTTATATGGTAAAATTTATAATATCCAAATCATTTATTTTATTAAGTTTTAACAATTTAGGAGAGAACTTATGAATCTTTATATCAGGCAGAAAATATTTTCCTGGGCAGACACTTTTTCCGTCATGGATGTAAACGGATCTATTCTTTATTCTGTCGTAGGAAAGATTTTTTCTATTACCAAAAAACTTACCATCTATCAAAATGACAAGGAAGTTGCCAGAGTTGAAAAAAAACTGATTTCATTGCTTCCAAAATTCTATGTTTATATTAAAGACCAGCAGATTGCAGAGATTCAAAAACGTATTTCTTTTCTTCATGAAAAATACTCTGTTGTAGGTTTGGAATGGGAAATTGAAGGTAACATCTGGAGCCATGATTATACAATCTCCAAAAATGGAAAAGTTATTGCCACCATACACAAAAAATGGTTAACCTGGGCCGATACTTATGAACTATGTATTTCTGACAATGTCGATCACGTTGTTGCCCTGGCTGTAATCATTGCAATAGACTGTGTTGCAGGAGACAAAAACTAATATTTTGGGGTACAGATTTGAAATCACAGCTAACCACTCTTTGCTACATAGAAAAAGACAGTCAATATTTAATGCTCCATAGAACTACAAAAAAAAACGATGAAAATCATGACAAATGGATTGGTATCGGAGGACACTTTGAATTTCAGGAAAGCCCGGAAGACTGTCTTTTACGTGAAGTTAAGGAAGAAACTGGCCTAAATTTAATTGATTATGAATTCCGCGGAATCGTTACTTTTATATCAGATGACCATCCTGCTGAATACATGCACCTTTATACCAGCAAAAAATTTGAGGGTACAGTTACAGATTGTAAAGAGGGACAGCTTGAATGGATTCCAATAAATAAAATCTGTACCCTTAATTTATGGGAAGGTGATAAGATTTTCCTGGATCTGCTTATAAAGAAAGCTCCTTTTTTTTCGTTAAAACTTGTCTACAAAAATGGACTCTTGATTGATTCTTTTTTGGATGGGAAACAAATATAGAAACCTATTGTATCATTCTTTGTTTTACTAATTGAGGTGTTTATGAAGAGCAGAAACTTTTTCCGAATTGTAATAGCCATTCTCTTTACAATCCTTGCATTTCCGGAAGGTTTTTCTCAAAATTCCTATGATTCACAGCTTGAATCATCTGCCACCACCTCAAAAAGCAAATTACAAACCATCTATTCAAAATCCACAGTCTTGGAATGGGATTCTAATATTACCATACCATCATCATCTTTTAATTCAGCAACTTCAGGCTGTATCCTTCATTTTGAATATTCAACTATATCAGCACCTTATCATAATGTGAAAATTTATACCGGTTGGTGGGAAAGCCTGATAAATGGAACTGTCAACAATGGACTCAATAACGGTGGTGTTATAATTCCCGGAGATTCTAAAGGAACTTTTTCCTATATTCCAACACCAGATGAAGTCGAATCACTAATAAACAAAGGCCTCATCGTTCATGGATATGGGGTCAAGTTGAATAAAATCACCCTGGAAACCAGCGTTTATCCAATTTCAAATAATACCTCAAGTTTGACCCCTATAGAAAAACATGGCCAGCTTCATGTAAACGGAGCTTTCCTTTATGACAGTCACAATCGAAAAATCCAGCTTTATGGAATGTCTACTCATGGAATTAACTTTGGTCAGGATTTCAGCCAATATGTTAACAAAGATGCATTTAAATCCCTTAGGGATGACTGGAACACCAACTGTATAAGGCTTGCATTATATCCACGTGATTATAACGGTTACTTGAACGGTGGCAATAAATCCGCACTTAAAAAACTAATTTGTGATGGAATTGATTATGCTATTAAATTGGGTATGTATGTTATTGTTGACTGGCATGTGCTTAACTATAATCCTCAGGAAACCCAAACAGAAGCCATTTCCTTCTTTTCCGAAATCTCTACACTTTATCCTAATAGTCCCAATGTCCTTTATGAAATCTGCAATGAACCGACTAATTCTGATTGGAATAAAGTAATAAAACCCTATGCGGAAAAAGTTATTCCAGCCATAAGGAAAAATTCTCCAGACAGCATTATAATTGTTGGAACAAACACATGGTCTCAGGATATTGAAGCCCCTCTTGCTAATCCTCTGAATGAAAAGAATATAATGTATGCTTTCCATTTTTATGCTCAAACACACACAAATAACTTTAGGAGCCGCGTGGAAAAAGCCATAAAATCAGGTTTACCTATTTTTATAACTGAGTTTGGAACTTGTGATGCAAGTGGAAACGGTGGATTTAATGCCGAACAGAGTGCAAAGTGGTTTAGCCTGATCGAAAAATATGACATCAGCCATATGAACTGGAGCCTTTCTAACAAAGCTGAAACTGCAAGTGCAATCAAATCTTCATGCTCCAAAACAAGTGCCTGGAGCACAAACGATTTAACAGAAAGCGGAAAACTGATTTATAACCATTTCCGCTCTCTGGAAAATTAGTTCTTTTTTAACAACGCCGCAAACGGATTATAAGTTTCTCCGTCATCATCATCCTGATGAGAAGACATATATTCATTTGCATTGTCCTGCTCTTCATTGCTGACAATCGGTGTCAAAGAAAGCCTGTGTTCCTGAACATCAACGCCCTCAACAACAACTTCCATTTTATCGCCAGCGTGAAATACTTTCTGAAGGTTTGTATTTCGTTCAACATTCAGCTTTGAAATATGAACAAGACCGTCTATGGCTGGAGCAATGTTTACAAAGACTCCAAAACCCGCAACCCTTGAAATTGTTCCTTCAATTCTTGTTCCGGCTGGGAAACTTTGTGCCACAGATTCCCATGGATCCTGTTCAAGTTCCTTCATGCTGAGTGATACACGCTCGCGGGACCAGTCTGCCTTGATGATTTTTGCCTTAATTTCCTGACCAACTTTAAGCACGTCGGCAACATCCTTAACCCTTGCATGAGAAATCTCACTGATTGGAAGTAATGCCTGAAATCCATTTACATTTACAAATGCACCGTAACTCTCAAGACTCAGGACCGTACCGCTTACTACAGAACCGACTGTAAGTTCAGCTGAAAGTTTCTGCTTTTGTTCGGCTGCCTCTTCTTCAAGTAAGACACGATTAGAAACGATTATGTTCCGGCCCTCGTTCTTAAACTCCTGAATGCGGAAAGTCAAATGCTGTCCCACATACTCTGCAGGTTCCTTGCGCTGCTTGAATCCCATCTGAGAATACGGACAGAAAGCCCTTGAGCTGCCTATCATTACCTCAAAGCCGCCCTTGATTTCCTGAGTGACATGACCTTCTACCGGGATGCCGTTTTTCCAGGCGTTTTCCAAAACATCAGTGTTTGTATCTTTGCCGCTGAGCTTTGTTGTAAAATGCAATTCTTCATAATTGTTCTTGAGGAAATACACTTTTATCTTGTCACCTACTTGAACGGAAAGATTCCCGTTTTCATCAGCCAGTTCTGACCTTGCCAAAATACCTTCGGATTTTAATCCCAAGTCCAAAAAGATTGTGTCGTCTGTGATGGCCACAATGGAAGTTTCTACCATCTGACCAGGTTCATATAATTGTTTTGCCATGTGCTTATGATACTTTTTTTTTACGAATTGCTCAACACCCTATGCAGAATATTTATTTTGCCGATTCCTGTTCTTTTGCCGCTGAATCAATATCCTCAAGAGTTACATTTGTATGCTGACGTTGACCTGCCAATAGAACTGCCCTATTCAACACAGATTCAATTTTTGCACAGCTGAATCCATTGAACTTTTTTGCAAGAAGCTCTGGAGTACAATTTGAATCCAGATTTTTACCGTTTCCATACATCTTTACAAGCTGTACCCTTGCGTTTTCATCCGGATAAGGTACAGATACCCTTGCATCAAAACGACCGGGACGAATCAATGCCTCATCAAGTGCCATTATGCTATTTGTTGCCGCTATAACCAGGACACCTGACGTTGGTTCAAATCCATCCAGTTCATTTAACAGGGCAGTAACAATTCTTGTGTTTTCCGTTTCAATTCCGGACCCTGAATAATTTCTTCTGGTTCCTATACCATCAAATTCATCTATAAAAACAATACACGGTGCTCGCCTTCTTGCCTTTTTGAACAGAAGCTTGACCTTCATAGGTCCTATTGCCATGAGCATGCTTTCAAAATCTGTTGCCTTTGCAGGAATAAAGTTTACCCTTGCCTCTCCAGACAGAGCCTTTGCAAAAAGAGTCTTTCCGTTACCAGGGGCTCCTTCCAGCAAAATACCCTTTGGCATCCTGATTCCTTTTTTTGCATATTCAGCCGGATGTTGCATTATCTTGATTATCTGCTCCATATCCCGCTTTAAGCTTTCCATTCCAACCACATCATCAAAGGTTTTGCCTGTCTTATGCACAACCTTGAACGTATTAGGGCTTATGAATTTACGGAAAACAAGAAAGATGATTCCAAAAAATATTACATAAAAGAGAATGTCAAATATGAGGGAAAAGATTTCTGCACCGTTTTTTTCAACAGAAACAGAGACATTGTTTTTTAACAGGAATTCTTTTAAGAGGGGGCTTTCAGGATTTTGTGTATAAAACAGTTCATCCAGGCCTTTTTTAGTATATTCAATTTTGTTTTCGCTGATAGTAACTTTTTCAACTGTACCTTTTTCTACCTGCTCATAAAATAAACTGTATCCTTCTTCTGTCCCTTTTGAAGCAAATAGTCTGTCACCAAAAAGAACATACGCAACAAGACACAAAGCCAAAATAATAAAACAGAAAGAAAAGATTTTATTCTTTACTGCACGTCGCATATATCCCTTCCTAACATTTACAGTATTATTGCAAAAGCATGATTAATTATTTGTTCATAATACAAATGATACGGAAACCCTGCCCACCGTTTCCAGGAGATTCAAGAGCATCATCAACAAAAGTCAAAACAGATTCTTTTGGTTTAGCGAAGAAACTGCCTCCACTTGAAATCCTATTTGTATCATAAATCTGATCTTCACAGAATTCATCAACATTGCCATTCATGTCATATAAACCGAGTTCATTTGGCTTTTTTAATCCAACTTCATGAGTGTGCCTGCCGCTATTAGAATAATACCAGGATACTTCATCTAGATTATTACTTCCAGCATATTTATAATTCTGAGATTTTAATCCACCTTTTGCAGCAAAATACCATTCTTCCCTAGTTGGCAATCTGAAACCCTTTTTCGTATGATCAATTACAACATCAGCACTTTTAATAAAAGTCACATATGTTGGAGGTTCTTTTATAGCTTTTTCTTTGGCAGCCTCGTCATCATCTGTTTTGTAGACTATATTGGATAATGTATAGCAACATTCTTTTTCGCCCATTATAAGGGTCGTAAGCTTATTGCAAAAAGCTAGGGCATCAAACCAGCTAACAAATTCAACAGGCCTTCTGTTTTGCTTTTCGCCAGCAGGAGGATTTTTTTTATAATAACTTGGATTTGTACCCATTACAACTTCATAGAATTCCTGAGTAACTTCATAACGGCCGATTTTAAAATTGTATTTTTCACCTTCAGATTCAAAGCCTTCCACTAGAACAAGGTTGTCAAGATTTTCCTGTATAATTGGATTAACCAAAGATTTTTCTGAATTCGTACTCTTACAAGAATTACAGAAAACCAAAACAACCAATAATGGAAGTGCTAAGAATCTTTTTTTCATAATGTTTTTCCTATTCAACCAGACAGTTGTCTGATTTTTGTGTGGTAATTGGTTTGCCGGCGACCACCAGTTTGACTCCATCAACTTGAGCGGTTTTTCCAGCAATCTTGATTTCCACCTTGCAGAATTTATCAATGTCGATTTTGGCAGGTTTTTCTGCAGCTGGATCGGCACCTTCCAGAATTACCGGAGTACCAGGTTCTGCCCAAGGTGCTGTCAAAAGTTCAACCTTTTCCTTTCCATCTTCCTGATAATCTGTTGCCAAAAGCATGCCATGGCTTTCTACACCGCGCATTTTACGTGGAGCCAGGTTTGCGGCAATGATTACATGTTGTCCAAGCAATTCTTCCGGAGTAAGATATGGGCGTAAACCGCTTTGAATGATTCTCTCGGTTCCGCTGCCGTCATCAAGATGCTCGATATAGAGTTTTTCTCCCTGAGGATTGTTTTCAACGCTCAGGATTTTAGCTACCTTAAGTTCGATGTATTTGTTGAAGTGTTCTACCTGATTTTCTGCCAGCTTTGGACCTTCTTCTTTAGCTGGAGCTTTGGATGCTTCTGGCTTCTGTTCTGCCTTGGGAGCTGAGGCCTGTGCTTCGGGGGCATGTTCCTTGCTTTCATTTGCCATCAGGAATTCAAGGTCGAATTCACCTGCAACACAGGGAACAGTTACCTGCCAGTTTTCCAAAACCTGAGGATGGATTTCTCCAAAGATACCAACCTGTTTTCCCTTTACGATTACACCAGCCTGTCTACCTGGAATAAAGCGAGGATCATCTGTTTCCTTAACTTCATATTTGTGATCCAGATAATATAGCAGTGTACTTACTTCGCTTGCGGCATCATTGAAGTTTGCATTGTTTGCGGAAGTCAGGAATCCAAGGCTCTGAATTGTTCTGGTACCTGTCTGTTTTTCTGTCGGATCGATGTATGCAATTTTTCCCACTTCAAAAATCTTGTGCGGGTAAACGGCATTTCCGCTTTGTGCTTCTGCTTCAAACAAACTGGCAATAATCGAAGGACGAATGAACTGATAGTTTTCGCTCATCGGGTTGGCGATTTCTATGACATTCTTTCCGTCGATTCCCATGTTGTCGATGTAAGTCTTTTTCGATCCAAGATAATTGAATATCATTTCCTGATATCCCATGCCTGCCATTATTTCCTTGACTTTTCGGCTGTATGTTGTAATCGGCAAAAGGCGGCCAACGGTAAAATCATTTGGAGCAGCGGGTGCAAAGAAATCCAAATCCATGCCTACCATTACGTCTTCAATTACATCAACTTCATGAAGGAAATCATTGCGGTATGGAGCAGGCTTTACTGTAAAGATGACATCATCTTTTTCCTTTTTGCAGCTGACTGAATTTCCCATACGTTCAAGAGCTTCAACAACCTGCTTTTCAGTCAATTCAACACCGAGCTTTTTATTGATTGCGCTCAATCGTGCATCTGTCGTTTCCTGGAAGTAATAAGGAGTAACAACATCCTTTCCAAAGCCGGTATCATATTCGTGATGAATTTTAACCGGGAGAATTTTATAACCCGCGTCAAAAAAGTCACAGGCCACGATATTTGCACTAAGCATCAGGCTTGCCATATCGTCACCGGTAAGTTCAACCAGCAAATCTGAATCGCCAACTTCTACCGCACCAAGATGTGCACTGTTGATGATAGGTGCCATTGAAAGGACTTCTTTATTGTCATCTACCAGGAGAGGATATTTTTTAAAGTCTTTGAGGATCCAGCCGTAATCCTTTCCCTTTGGATGTGTTTCGACGATTTCACGCAGAGTCTGTTTTTCGGTTCCCTGAAGCGGGACAAAACTTGTTTTATCCGGGTCGGCTGCAGTTTGATGCACAGGCCACTTGATTTGAGCCTGACGATAAACTCCCATGGAAATTGTCTTTCTTTTACGGCCAAAGTTCCAGCAGAGCTTTTCTTGTGTTTGAATGATGTCCTTGAGCATAGGTTCGTCAATTGGTTTTCCACTTATGACAAAGGCAACAAGGAATGGACGGATATCTTTTAATTCAGGCTGCACGTCTATGACACGACTTCCACAATCCATCAGGTTTCCCTTGCGAGACAGGAAGGAATCATAATTTGAATGTTTGGCTCCCTCATATTCACGAAGACAGCGGGCAATTCCACCTGTTGACCAAAGATCGGGACGGTTTGTATCGTTCAATTCGATTTTAATTACACGGTCTGCTTCCGGCTGAGATACATCCGGTTTTTCATCCAACTCGGCTTTTGCATGGGTCAGTTTCTTTTCAAACAGATCATCCATCTGGTATTTTTTTCCAACCAGATTGAAAAATAATTTTTCGTTGACTTCTACTTTTGGCATGATATCCTCTTACATGAAATTCAGTGAATTCTATTGTAACGAAAAAGATATATGATGTCTAGGAACAGTTGGAAAAAAACCTCTAAAACGCTATGCAAATCAATATGTATTACTGAATTTTGACCTTATTCCTGAGGCCTTACTGTTTTTCTAAGTTGATATGATATTTCTTTTTTTGGTTGTGAAAGGGCATCTTTCGGTAAAACTAACCCGGTAGACAGGGCTTCTATGAGCCGATCACTAGAATACACCCGATCCCTTTCTGTATTGATGTAAAGAAGTCCTGGTGTGATTTGAAGGGCATGTGCAATTCTGACCATTGTTTCAATACTTGGATCGACTTTTTTTCTTTCAATTTTTCCAATCGTTTCGAGAGACAACCCCGACCTTTCAGCAAGTGATTCTTGTGTTAAATGGAGTTCCTTTCGTCTTTCCCTAATATTTTGAATGATTGTTTCCCGTTGTTCATCAGCGGCCTCAAAAATGTTAAAATCTGTATTAAACGTTTCTCTCATAGCTGCAAATTCTATACTTATGATTTTAATATTTGAACGATACACTAATTTGTATTTTACCTATAAATCCGTAATAACTATGCTTATTATTGTCCTTTCATTATTTTTCCTCCAAAAAAACTAAGTTTTAAGTCGATAATTTTTCAAAAATAAAGAAAACCATAAAGTCAATAATTCTTTTTCAACAAAATCTTTCCTCCCGGTTCATTGTATTTAACTAACAGTTATTACATAATATGATTGCCTGTGAAAAGAGGTATTGCTTCTTTTAAATAGACTGTACCAAGGTTTAGAAGATCCTCTTTTCATGGGCTTATTTAATTACTATAATTATATATAGTTATTTTACTTATTCATTACTTTTCTTTATTCATATTATTTCGGCTAAATGGTTGACACTTTTTTTCCTGTTCGTAATACTTTTATTTATGGACAAAGAATTAATTCATAAAAAAGCTGATAGAATCAGAGACGTTATCCGTTATCTTCGCAAATTCAAAAACGCATTGATCATAATTTATATGGACGACAACCTTCTTGAATCGCCCCTTTTTACAAGTCATATAAAAGACATTTGCCTTATCCATGAATCCGGTCTTAAAGTCATTTTAGTTCCAGGAGCGAGCAAACGCATTGATTCAATTTTGAAGGACGCAAACATTTCCTGGTCTTTTCATTGTAACTGCCGCATTACATCTGCAGAAGCAATGCCCCTTATCAAGATGGCAGCCTTTGATGTTTCCAATCAAATTATGACAGCTTTTGCCGGTGAATCAAAAACGGCCGTAATAGGTAACTGGGTTCGTGCCCGAGGAAAAGGAGTCGTAGATGGTTTTGATTATGGCATAACAGGAGAAATAGACAAGCTTGAAGTTGATTCAATTAAAACGGTTTTGGATAACGGCTTCATTCCGATTTTTCCCTGTATTGGATGGAGCGTCGCTGGAAAGCCATATAATATTTCTTCAATAGAGCTGGCAGAACAAATTGCAGTTCATCTTAAGGCAGACAAACTTTTCTTTATGATACCTGA
>DBWR01000051.1:0-3740 GCA_002309305.1 Treponema sp. UBA1233
GTATAATTCGTTCCCCTGAGTGCATTGTATAAATCCAGCCTCCATTTCTTGCTCTGCTCATTGTCTTTCCCAAAGATTGATATGAACAGACGGTCCTTGTAGTGGTTTATAGTTCCCGATGGTGTAATTTCGTTAGGCATGTTTTGCCCTCCTTGCTAATTATAGAATATGGGACTTCTAAAAGTCTCTATAATATAATTAGTGTCACCCCCCATGGTTTTTGACAAAAATTTGAGAAGAATTTTGATTTTTTTAATGATTTTGGAAGAATTAAATTCAGAATTTCGCATTCATAATTCCGAATTAAACTTTCAACTTTCCATTATCAACTCGAAAAGAATTATTGTCATAGAGCGTGTTTTTCGTTATAATAGCAAAAATCATTAGGGGGAATTTAATGTTAACAGGAAGGCATGTTATTGAGCCGGGAGATTTGTCGGTTTCGGAAATCGATGAAATTTGTTCTTTGGCTGAACAGATGATTGTTGATCCAGTATCGTTTCAAGACGTGTGTCGCGGGAAAATTCTTGCGACACTTTTTTTTGAGCCAAGCACTAGAACAAGGCTTTCGTTTGAGGCGGCCATGCTCCATTTGGGCGGTACGGTGGAAGGTTTTGCAGATGCAAGTTATACTTCTTCCACAAAGGGTGAAACTCTGGCGGACACAATCAGGGTGGTAAGCTCGTATGTCGATGTAATTGCCATGCGTTCTCCAAAAGAAGGGGCGGCTCTTCTGGCATCCCAATTCAGTGCGTGTCCTGTAATAAATGCAGGCGACGGAGGACACTATCATCCAACACAGACATTGACCGACCTTGTTACAATCAGGGCTTTGCAGGGTGGTTTTGAAGGCCACACGATTGGTTTCTGCGGCGACCTAAAGTTTGGCCGTACAGTTCATTCACTTGCAAAGGCAATGTGCAGGTATCCCCACAACAAATTCGTTTTCATAAGCCCCACGGAATTGCAGCTCCCGGAATATTACGTAAAGACAGTCCTTCAGCCGGCAGGTGTTGAATACATCTGTGCGGAAAGGCTGGAAGAAGTCATCGGTGATTTGGACATCCTCTACATGACGCGCGTCCAAAAGGAAAGGTTCTTTAACGAACAGGATTACATCCGCCTCAAGGACAGCTACATTCTTGACGCAAAGAAAATGACTCTGGCAAGAAAAGACATGATTGTCCTGCATCCCCTTCCACGTGTAAATGAAATCGCACCGGAAGTTGACAATGACCCACGGGCCGCATACTTCAAGCAGGTAAAATACGGAATGTTCGCACGCATGGCTTTGATGAGCAAACTCACCGGCTGTCTGTAATTTTGGAGGAATAAAATGATAAACGTTGCAGAGATAAAAAACGGACTTGTAATCGACCACATTCATGCAGGAACCGGTTGGAAAGTTTTCAAATGGCTTGGACTTGATAACGTGAAATTTTCATGTGTACTCATCATCAACGCCGTATCTCATAAAACAGGAACAAAGGACATCATCAAAATCGACAACATCATCAACATCGACTACAGCGTCCTTGGTTTCATCGACTCAAACATTACAGTAAGTGTAATTCAGGATTCAAAAGTCGTGCGCAAGATAAAGATGGAGCTTCCGGAAAAAGTTGAAAACGTCATCCAGTGCAAGAACCCGCGCTGCATTACCACAACCGAACATTATGTTCCCCAGCAGTTCAGGCTTGTGGACAAGGAGAAAAAACAATACCGCTGCATTTATTGTGACGCCATGTACACCGCAGGAAACGTAGGAGTTGAATGATGAAGGACCGTCTGCTGATTTACAATGCACGTCTTGTTGACCGCGACAGGGACATAAAAAAGGGAGCCATCTTAATTGAAGGGAAAAAGATTGCGGGATTCCCCACGAAAGATGCCGTAAAGAAAATGCTGGACGATCCCAAGGTTTCAAAATTCGATGCAAGTGGAAACACTGTGCTCCCGTCGTTTGTTGACATGCACGTCCACATGAGGGATCCGGGGCAGACTCAAAAGGAAGACATCCGTACAGGCTGTATGGCGGCTGCTGCGGGTGGCTATGGCACCGTGGTATTGATGCCCAACACAAACCCTGTAATTTCAAGTCAGGACATGGCAGTCTTTAACGACAACAAGGGAAACGATCTTGGCTTCTGCCGAGTGATTCAGTCTGTAAGTATTACAAAAGATTTTGACGGAAAGACAATCTCCCATTTGGACAAATTGAACAGCAAAATCGTGCCTTTGATAACCGAAGACGGCCATGAAGTTGCATCCTCCGCTGTGATGCTGAATGCCATGAAAACCGCAAAGGAAAAAAAGATAATCGTAAGCTGCCATTGCGAAGATCCAGATCTTGCAGTTGAAGCACGTGAACTCAGGAAAAAGGCCCTTGCCCTGTTGAACAAAAGGAAAGCAAGTAAAGAAGACAAATCCAAGGCGGAAAAACTCCTTGGGCAGGCGCACCAGATTTTTGCGGTTGCAGAAGACACTGCCACATTCAGGAACATAAGGCTTGCACAGGAAGCAGGCGTTCACATTCATCTATGCCACGTAAGCACGGAACAATGTCTGGATGCAATAAAACAAGCAAAGGAAAACGGACAGAACGTTACATGCGAGGTAACTCCTCATCATCTTGGCCTCAACTGTCAGAAAAACAAATTCCAAATCGTTAATCCACCGCTCAGGCCGGAAAATGACAGGCTTGCTGTTGTAAAGGCATTGCTGGATGGAACCGCCGATGTAATTGCCACGGACCATGCACCACATACGCAAGACGATAAAGCTTCTGGTTCTCCGGGATTCAGCGGACTGGAAACTGCATTTGCGACTTCTTACACAGTTCTCTGTCTTGAAAACGGAATGAGTCTTAAAAAGCTGTCTGAAAAAATGTCAGCTCGACCAGCAGAGATTCTTGGACTCAAAGACTGCGGACTTCTTGAAGAAGGAATGAATGCGGACATAACGATAGTGGACACGGATAAAATCTGGACAGTCCACGGCGAGGAATTTGCAAGCAAGGGAAAATACACTCCACTTGAAGGCAAAAAGCTCACCGGGGAAATTGTCGCGACATTCTACAACGGAAAACTGGTTTTCCAGGCATAGGACATCGCGGACTGTTTTCTTTTTTAATTGATGTTTTCTGCAAGGAACACGGCACGTTCCATCTGAAGGTCATTGTTTGCGGACGGATTCAATATCAGGTTGCCGGTGCCAGGAACAATCCCGATGCCTTCTGGTGTGGAGCCGTCGGGGGCTGTTACCCTTTGAACCGAAACCGAATATCGCCATCCGTTTGCAAGGCAGCGTTCAAGTGAAAGAGAAAAGACTCCGCACGTATGGTTTCCAATCTGAGTGACATGACTCTGTGAGCACATTGCCATTGTGAATTCCTCACCCGCACTCATGGTCTGGGCATTTGTCAAAAGGAAAACTGGTTTTGTATACTGCCAGCTTCCGTTCTTCTTTATCTCCAGTTCAACACCGCTGTCAAAATCATCTTTGCCCGGTCCGTTTTTTGTCCTTGAAATTGCATAGGTTTTGTTTTCTGCACAGAACCTTCCCGAAATCCTTGAGACGTTTCCCGTAAGGCCACCCCTGTTTCCACGCACATCAAGAATCATGCATTTGGTATCCTTGAGCTCTTCCAGCACAGGGTCAATGTCAGAAGCCCAGTCCTGCTTTTGGTTGATTCCGGTCTGTCCGCTTGAAAAAGCCGCAATGTGAATGTATCCCACAGT
>DBWR01000051.1:3795-36802 GCA_002309305.1 Treponema sp. UBA1233
CTGGCGCAAACTTCTTCCAGAGAAAATTTGTCTAGGGCAATATTGTCTTCTCCGGAGTTGATGCTTCCCAAGGGTGTCTTGACGTAAACGTGTGCATCTTCCAGCGGATAAAGAAGGTCCTTGAGCACATCCAGGAATTCCCTGTCAGTCATGTCATCGTGAACCTGGCTGCGGCACAAATCATACTGGGCATCCCAGTCAACTCCACGCACTTCAAAAAGGGCATAGGTTTCGTTGTAATCCTTCCACATTGCCTCAAACATCGATTCATATGAAAGCTCAGTACTTTCTCCGTAAAAGAATGTGCATGACATGAGCGGGAAAAAGCAGAGTTCCAGAAAAAAAGCAAGTAAAAAAGTTTTGATTGTTTTCATATTCATCCTCCAAAAATCAGAAATTAAATGAGACAAAAGTCTTTATGTTTCCATCAACATAATAAAGCGGACGTTCTTTTGGCACTGCAACCCTTGAATATTCAAAGTCCAGGCCAAGACCTGTAGAAAACCAGTCCGTTGCCTTAATCTTATATTCAAAATCCATGAAAATTGCCTGATAATTGTGCAAACTCAGGAAATTGCCAAGGGTTAGGATCTTAAAGAAGTTTTCCTCAGCATATTTCATCAGCCTTGCATCACAGCCGGCATACGAAGGCCTTACCCCATAACCTAACAGGGGAAATCCTCCGGAGACAGAAATTGAATTGCGGTCATCGATGTTCCAGTTCATTGCACAAGAGGGACCGATGCAGATGATTCCCGTAATTGAAGGATAATGTTCAAATTGAAGGAATGCGTTGCACATGAATGAGCCCCCCACGGAAAAATCTAGGTTCCCGTTTTTCATGACGTCGTAATTCAAGTCATACTTAAAATTAATTTTGTGGAATGAAAGGCTGCTGGTTGAAGCATCGTAATAAGTTTCTCCTGTAACTGGATCATAAGTTTTGTACACCACGGCATTTTCAGTCATTGCAGAGCTTGGTCTTGTGGAAAAATATTCTGCGGCTATCGTGTGGGTGAAATTTCCCGACTTGATCTTTGCCTCCAATTGATAATGCGGCGACAAAAGTGATTGGGAAATGTTTGCGAATGTTGTTTCCTTATAAGCACCAAATGTCCATCCAAGCGAAAACTTGATTTCAAACGACGTTCCATTATCCTGGGCACCGTCAAATGAAGCAGGTTCTGCACTAAGGGCAAAAGCACCAGTCATCAAAAGGACAAGTACTGCATAAAAGTTTTTACGTATCATAGGACCTCCAAAAGAATTATTCTGATTCAATGATAGGTCCTTTTTTTACTAAAAGATATTGGGGAATGTACTAGATTTTTGCGGTTTTAAAGAATTAGGGTAAACCCTTAGGCCCTTGTTCAGTCGTTCTTGAGGCGTGAAAAAAGCTCCAGACGGTTCTTTACGCCGACTTTACGGTAGATGTTTGCAAGGTGTGCCTCGATTGTTTTCTGGGTGACAAAAAAAGTCTCTGCAAGTTCCTTGTTGGATTTTCCGTCCAAAAGTGCGAGTATGACTTCCTGTTCACGTTTGGTAATCGAAAAGTCCTTTATGAAATCGGGAGAGAGGCTGCGTTCGGTTTTTGCAATAGGTGAAGAAAAATAAAAGCGGTAGAACACGTGATAAATCAAAATGGAAACGGAGATGATGAAAACAAATGGAACGCTGTGGAGCACAAAAGAAAGAGCAAGGTTTGCGGCGGAAAGGATTATGATGAGCCACTTTTCTTTTTTGAAAATGCCTGTGTTAATCCTCCTGAAAAACACAATCCCCAGCAGGACGGAAATGGCTGCAGGAATCCAAATGCCCAAAATGTTCAGGATGAAAGAAGGACGCCCGATTGCCTTTATGAAAATCATGCTGATTGCAAATGCCAAAACAGCTGCTGAATAAATCGGAATAAACATGCGAATGCGGGATGAAGGACTTATCTGAATGAAATCCAGGCCAAAACTTATCATGCCGTACGAAAAGACAAACGAAAGCATTCCGCCAAAAATGCAAAAGAAAACCCTGGTCGTAATAGCCCCGTGCTCCGTCACATAAAACGATTCGGAACTTATCAGGAAAAAAGCGAGGGTAATCAAAAACACATGGAAGAAAAAAGGTTTTTTGAACCTAAGGAAAAACAAAAGTGAAATCAATCCCGCAGAAAAAGAAAAAAGGCATGCGGCAAACAGAATAATCTCGTTCAAAAATCATCCTCCATGAAAATTCTAGCATAAAACACGGATTCTTTGCAAGGACTTTAAGACGCACAAAAGCCGTTACAGAAATCACATAAATATGTTATATTATATGGCATGGATTATACTAATATTTTCGTCATCATATTTTTATTGGGGACTCTTTCGGATTTTATCATCGACCAGGCTCTGGAAGCGGGAAATTTCTTTTACCGCAGGAAACACGGCACAGACGTTCCGGCCGAACTTGAAGGCCTTGTGGAAAAGGAAAAGCTTGAAAAGACCGTTGCCTATAAAAATGCCAGATATTTTCTGTGGATTCCTCGGGTAATAATAAAGACACTTTTGTCTCTGTTTCTCGTTCTGAGCGGTTTTTACGCATTGCTGTACATGCTCTTGTGGAACTGGACAGAAAACTTTTATCTGACAGTCCTCCTCTTTTTCTTTATTTCTTCAATTCCAGCTGCGATAATAGATTTGCCGTTTGCACTTTACAGGGAATTCAAGATTGAAAAGGATTTTGGATTCAGCAAGATGACGCTTGGCATGTGGATTATGGATGCCATCAAGGAATTAATCGTGAGCCTGTTCCTCATGGTTCCTCTTTTGTGTGCGGCGGTTTTCCTTTTGAGCCATCTTTCCTCATGGTGGTGGCTTTTGCTTGGTGTTTTCTATCTTGCGTTTGTGTTTCTTGCCTCGTACATTTATCCCGTCCTCATTGCTCCATTGTTCAACAAATTCACACCGCTGGAAGAAGGTGAACTAAAGGATGCCCTTGTTAACCTGATGCAAAAATGCGGATTCCATGCAAAGAGTGTTTTTGTAATGGATGCCTCAAAACGAAGCGGCCACAGCAATGCATATTTTACCGGCCTGGGGAAAAACAAGAGGATAGTTTTATACGACACCTTAATCCAGCAGCTTTCAGTTGAAGAAATAGTCGCAGTCTTGGCTCATGAACTGGGGCATTACAAGCACAAGCACATACTCAAAAAATACTGCATCATGATTCCGATGGTTTTTGTCGTGCTTTTTGTGATTTCACTTTTAATCAAAAATCCGTCCTTGTATCAGGGATTCGGAATGATGACTTCAGGCCTTGTGATTCCCGAATATTTCAAATTCTTTGGCGTGTTTTTAATTCCAATCATATTTGGTGACTGGCTGTGGGTCGTTTCCCTTATTTCAAACGCGGCAAGCAGGCATGATGAATTCCAGGCGGATGCATTCAGTGCGGAACTGTGCGGAAGCGGAGAACCCTTGATTTCTGCCCTGATCAAACTGAACAAGGAAAACTTAAGCGAATTGACTCCACCTAAAATCTATTGCATTTTCAATTACGATCATCCACCTTTACTTGAAAGAATAAGTGCAATACGGAACCCCCTGAAAAAAGGAGATAAAAAGGATGAATGAATTTAAGAGAACTGGATTAAAGCCTTTATTTGCAGCCCTCATTTTCACTCTTGTAAGCGGCACTGCTTTTTCACAGACATTTCCATCTCTTGAGCCATATTACACGTACAATTCAACATCAAATGCAGACAGTTCAACTCTTTCCGCACACGAAATGATAGCCACAGGCCTGAGCTTTTCCGAATACCCCTTGGTTGACCAGAGAAAGTACATGAACATATATCTTGAGCTTGAAGCAGAGGCAACAAGCAGATCTTTCATGTCCATGGGCGAAAGGGAACGTGCGGAGGCAATACTCACCCTGATGTACGAGAAGAAACTGTGGAAATATCAGAAGAACCAGACAAAGCTTACCACCCTTCTTGAAGACGGAACTTACAACTGTGTGTCAGCCTCGGTATTGTACAGCGCTCTGGCAAAGGCGGCGGGCCTTACTGTAATCGGCAACAGGGCAAGCGACCATTGTTTTTGTTCGGTTTTAATCGACGGAAAATACATTGATGTAGAAACGACAAATCCGATGGGTTTTGAACCAGGCAAAAAAAGGCAGATTTCTTCCGGTAAATCAGGTACAGCCTATGCAATAATTCCAACCAGGCAATACAGTGGCCGTCACGTCATCAGCGACAGGATGCTCGTAAGTTTGATTTCACGTAACCTCAGTGCATTTACGATGGACAAAAGGGATTACAATACCTCTGTTGCACATGCCGTAGTCCGTCTGGTTTTCCTGCAGGGAGAGAAGAACAATACCAACAACGACAGCCGTGCGGATTTTGATACGGTATGTTCAAATTATGCCGCGGAACTTCAGGGGGCAAAAAAATTCCTTGATTCACTTTTATGGATGGATGCCGTGATTTCCCGTTGGGGTGAATCCGATGCATTGCTCAAAAACTATCAGGATGTGGGATACAATACAATCCTTTACTTTTGCAGGCAGAACGACACCGATTATGCCCAGGAGCTTTTCAACCAGAGGAAAAACCTCTTCGACGCAGAAAACACAAAGATAATTGAGCAGATGATCTTCTTAAGCCGCATTCAGGAAAAGATTTCTACAACAAAGGATCCAAACCAAAAGCTCATTTTCCTTCGTGAACAGAAAAAATCTCCCGTCGCAAGCCCCGCCGACATACAAAAGCAGATAGACGGTCAGATAGAAAACTGCCACCTTCAGCTGGCTGTGGATGCCGCTAATTCCGGAGATTATCTTTTAGCAATCGATTACGCAAAGGCAGGATTAGCCGAATTACCCAAAAGCAGCAAGATAAAGAACCTCCTTACCCAAAGCCAGAACAATTATGCCATAACGGTCCACAACGATTTTGCGGATCTGGCAAATAATGGGCGTTATCAGGAAGCCAAGAAAGTCGTGGAAGAAGGCCTAAAGCTTGTGCCGAACAATTCAACGCTCAAAAACGACCTCAAGCGGATAGAACAGATGCTTAAATAGAGAAAAAATTGCTTGTGGATTGACTAGATTTGATGTAAAATTATTTCATGAATCTATGAACATAAGGAGATATCCATATGAAAAAAACAATTCGTAGCATTATCGTAGCAGCCGCATGCATTTTTACACTTCTTTCCCTTTCAGGCTGTCTTTCCATGGACTTCACAAGCTCTGCGACAAGCTCTGCTTCAAGCAGCGGTTCCAGCTCCTCTGCAGGCGGAACAGTTTCTCTTGCGGGAAGACTTTATGACGAACGCTCCGGTGAACTTTACATGGAAGGTCTGGGCATAAAGTTTGTCAATTCAAAGGACTGCATCTATGCAACCCATTACGAACCGCCATATACCTTTGAGCCCGGCACATACACTGTTGACGCAGAGAAAAAGATGGTTACCGTTACACTTTCCGGCAAAGCCTACATGGACGAAGGACTGACCAGACCATGGGAATATGATGAAAAACCAACGCCTTACAAGAGATATTTTGTTACACATGACAATTTTGAAACCCTGATAGAACTCTATGACGGAGACCCAAACAAGGAAGCCTATGAGTTCAACCGTCTGGATATATCCACCTGGGAATAACAAAAGGAATCTCTGACTAATACCGGACTCCTGCCCATGTCGGACGGGGGACGGTTTGCCTTAAAAAAATCCATAAAAAATCTGAAAAAAATCGCCTTGTTTATTCAGAAAAGTTGTGTTATAATCTATATATATTCAAAAATAATACGTATTTAAGGTTAAGGAAATGGCTCAGAAAAAACAAATAGAAGTAGATGTCGCAAAAATCAGGATGGCAATTCAGTCTGGAATTCCCCTAACGATAACAACTTATACCTTGCCGCATGAGATGGAAGAATACATGGGCGATGTATTGAAGGTCTTTTTAACGGAAGTAAACCAGATTCAGATGGTAGAAGGCCTTTCCTACTGTCTCAAGGAACTTGCAAACAATGCCAAAAAGGCAAATACCAAGCGCATTTATTTTGAAGAACACAACCTTGACATCAACAATAAGGCTGACTACATCAAGGGAATGGAGCATTTTAAAGAAGACACCCTTAACAACATAAACTATTACCTGCAGAAGCAAAAGGATCACGGCCTATACATCAGGGTCATAATGCAGACACGCAACAACCGCGTAAAAATCGAAGTAAGGAACAAGGCGGAGCTCACCGGTTTTGAATACAAGAGGATTCACGACAAGATTACCCGCGCACAGCAGTACAAGTCTGTAGAAGAAGGTCTTGCACAGCTTTTGGATGATTCCGAGGGTGCAGGTCTTGGACTTGTAATCATGATTCTTGTCCTTAAGAAAATCGGCCTTACCGACGAAAACTATCAGGTTTTAAGCGAAAACGGAGAGACCATAACAAGGCTCATTTTGCCGTTCAGTCAGGAAATGCAGGACAACATCACGGAACTGTCGGACAGCTTCGTAAAACTCATAGAAGGACTCCCGGAATTCCCGGAAAACATAACGGAAATCAACCGCGTAATAAACGATCCAAACAGCAAGATGAGCGACATTGCACAAAAGATTTCCAACGACGTATCCCTTACAGCAGAACTCCTTCGTATGGTCAACTCTGCCGCCTTTGGTCTTGCAAGTCCATGTCGTTCAATTGGTGAAGCAGTTAAACTTGCCGGCTTACGTGGAATCAAAAATATCCTGTTCTCCATCGGTTCAATTCAGGCGTTGCCAAGCAGTGAAGACGGAAATGACAAGGCCCTTTGGGATCACTCATATTGCGTTGCATTCTATTCATATAATCTTGCACGAAGCCTTTGCCGCGGTTCCAGCGAAAGGGTACTCATCGACGACAGTTATGTCTGCGGACTTTTGCACGATATGGGTAAGCTGGTTTTCGAAAACGCCCAGTCGGATGCAATGGAACAAATATACAAGCTGTGCGAAGATCATGGTGTAAGCCCCACACTTTTTGAACGTATGGTAGCAGGTGTAAACCATGGAGAAATCGGAGCCAAGATAGCCGAAAAGTGGAATTTCCCGCCGGTAATCGTAAACGTCATACGCTATCATCACGAACCGCTTTCATGTCCGGAAGAATACCGCAAGCTTACGGGAATCATATATGTTGCAGATTTGCTCTCTCATGTTCACGAGGGAATTGTAGATTACAGCCAGTTTGAGCCTTCAATCCTCAAGGAATTCGGAATCAATTCGGAAGAAGAACTCCAGCAGCTTAGCGACCGTCTGCACAAGGCATTCATCAGGGACAAGCGTTAGTCCTGGTGTAAAGTCACTTCGCCGGTAAAAAGCCGTTTAATTGAACCGTCCTCACATTCAACTTCAAGTTCAGCATTATCAGTTATGCCAAGTACTCTTGCATAATATGAACTTTTATCCTGACCGATGATTGGGGTTACCCTTACGGTTTTTCCATCCAAATAGGAGCGGGCCTTGTATCCCATAACCACAAGAGGCCAGGTTTCGCAAGCAGAGTCCAAAAAACTAAAGCAGTTGAAAATGATTTTTGCCAGAAGCTTAGCACGTGAACAGGTTTTGCCCCCGGTTGAATCAAATATTCCGCCGGCAGATGCCTTTATTTCTTCCGGCAGATCAGATTCCTGTGTCTTGAGGTTTATTCCTATTCCAATAACCAGTGCCTGTACTGAATTTGCATTTGCGGGACAATAACCTTCGCTTAAGATTCCGCATACTTTTTTATCGCCGACATAAACATCGTTCACCCATTTGATGGAAGGCTTTATGTCAAACAGTTTTTCCACCGCCATGGAAACTGCAAGCGCACATGGAACAGTATAATATGCCGCATCAAAGGACTGGACGGAGGATTGCCCGGAGGATCGTGTCTGAGGAATGTAGATGAATGAAAAATAAATGCCGTTTTGGTCTGGGGAATAAAAGGAGCGTGAAAGCCTTCCGTAACCTGAAGTCTGGGAAGCGGATGCAAGTATCGTTTTGTTCAGCCTGTTTCCGTCGTCCGTAAGGTTTCCGTCAGCGTCTAAAAGAGGTCCCGCCTCATCCAAAAGGGCCTTTAATCTTGTGTTGGTTGAATCCACTGTTTGGGCAATAAAGACTTTTTCACGTTCAAGTTGAATTATGCCCTTGCTTTCTTCCTCAAAGTAATTGAAAAATGAGTCAATGTTAAAATCCGGTGCGCTTGATTCTGTAAGGTTCATTTTCTTCCGAGCGGTTCAAATGATTCTGCGGGTAAGGTGTACACGATTCCGCTTCCTGGTTCAGAAAGACATTCCAGGTTTTGTATTGCGTTCATCACCTTGTCCTTGTTTGAATGTTCCACGACGATAATCAGCATTTCCTTTTCGGGGACTATGTGCATGCCAAAAAAGCGTTCATCATCCTCGCGTGCGGTTCCACGGGCGTTGATTACGGTTCCTCCACCGGCACCGGCCTTTCTTGCGGCATCCATTACGTCGTCGGCAAATCCCCTGTTTACAATTACGTTTATGACATCATGCGTGAAATTCTGGTTCATGTTCAATTCTCCTTTTTCCAGTGCAAGTTCTTCCTTCCTGAGCAGCGAATCCGCACCCACGGTAAAAATGCATCCGGTATGTTTCTTTTCGTTGGACAGCCCCTGAATGATGCTGTTCCTTATTTTGCTTTCCTGACTGCGCTGGCATACGATGTAGACCACATCCTTTACGCTGTCAATTCCCAGAGCGGCCACAATGGAGTTGGAGCTTATTCCCCGCCCCTTGAGTGTGGTACCGCCAAAACTTCCGGCCCTGACGGCAGAGTCGGTGACAAGTTCCTGCTTTCCGTGTGAAACTATGGACACAATTAAAACAAAATCTGTCATGCTGCCCCCGTTTTCTTAAGCTTGCGCAATTTGAATTTATATGTGATTCCCAAAACCTGAATTGCAATCAGAGGCGTCATGGCAACCAGAGCTATAACACCAAAGGCATCGGTAACAGGATTTCCTCCAGAGGCACTTGAGGCACCCAGCGTAAACGACAGGATGAAGGTGCTGGTCATGGGACCGCTTGCAACTCCACCCGAGTCAAAGGCAACCGCCGTAAACATGGGAGGACAGAAAAACGACAGTGCAAGGGCAATGGCATAACCCGGAATTAAAATGAACCACAGGTTAAAGCCCAAAAGCCCGCGTACGACACTAAGTGAAACGGAAACCGCCACACCCGCAGACAGGGCAGTGAGCATGGCCCTACGGCTGATGTTACCACTGGAAAGGTCTTCCACCTGTTCCGTCAAAACCCACACGGCAGGTTCGGCACACACGACTATGGCACCAAAAAGAAGGGCCGCCAAAATCAGCAGAACCGTGTATCCGGAAAATCCACCCTGAGCAAGAGAACCCAATTTTTGACCGAGTTCCTGACCAGCATCCATAAAGCCGCCGTTCACACCAAGAAGAAAAAGTGACAGTCCCACAAAACTATAGGCAAGACCAATTACAGTCCTTCGAATCTGACCCTTTGGAAGCTTGAGCAATGTAATCTGAAAAACAGCAAACATCACAAGGAGGGGAAGCAGTGCAAGTGAAACTTCCTTCAGCACATGTGGAATCAGGGAAAAGAATTTATGTGCAATTCCACCGATTTCTTCCACCGCCGCATCCGTAAGCTCTGCCTGAGCATCTGTACTGCTTGAGTTAAAGAGCCCGTACACGCACACCGCCGCAATAGGTCCAATAGAGGCAATTCCCGTCAGACCGAAAGAATCCTCATTGCTGTCATGCCTGTTGTTCTTGTCACCTGAACGAACCGCCGCAACACCCACACCCAATGCCATGATGAACGGAACTGTCATGGGGCCTGTAGTAGCCCCCCCGGAATCAAATGCCACGGCTTGATATTCCTTTGGACACAGGAACGCAAGTGCAAACAGAAGGATGTATGCAATGATTAGTACCACGGACAGAGGCCAGTTGAGCATAGTGCGCAAAAGACCCAGCGTCATGAAAAGTGCCACACCGGAAGCAATCATGATGACCATGCCCCACCGGTTTACGGAAGAAACAACCTTTTGAATCTGAGCCGTAAGCACCTGCACGTCGGGTTCCGCCACAGTTACCATAAAACCGATAACAAAGGATGCCCCAAGCAAAAGTAGCAGGTTGCGTTTTGAGGTAAGGGCTGATCCGATTTTTTCTCCAATGGGAAGGATGCCTATGTCAACACCCTGCAAAAAGAGCGTAAGTCCCAGCATCAAAAGAATGCCCCCGATTACAAAGCGGACAAGCAGCTGTGCCCCAAGAGGAGCCACAGTAAGCCCCAGAAGAAGGACCAGTGCCATAATCGGAAGTACGGATAAAACTGTTTCTTTAAGTTTGACAAGAAGGTTCATTCAGCAGGATTATTTGTAGCAGTTCCAGCCGTATTTTGTAATCCCGTCAACCCATTTCTGGGCAAGGGCCTTTGCCGTCTCCAGATCATGGTCGCGGTAATTTCCACATTCAACTTCGGTAGCGGCAGGAATCTCCCTGTCCCAGACGGCCACCTTGGAAAGCACGTTTACAAAATGTTTTGCCACAGGTTCCTCGTCCAAATCGCCCCAGACGGTAAAATAAAAGCCTGTCCTGCATCCCATGGGACTAAAGTCAATTACACCCGGCATTTCGTCGCGGATATATTCTGCAACCAGATGTTCCAGAGTATGAATTGCACCCGTCGGCATGAATTCCTTGTTGGGCTGGCAAAAGCGAATGTCAAATTTGGTTACGACATCTCCCTTTTCACCCACCTTTTTAGAAGCCACCCTGACAAACGGAGCGGTAACCTTTGTATGATCCAGATTGAAACTTTCAACATTGTATTTTTTGTCTGCACTTTCTGCCATATTACACCTCGTCCCCCAATTCTAACCTTTTTATATCAAATAGTCGAGGGGAAGTTGAGAGTCTAATTAAGAATTAAGAATGCAGAATTAAGAATTACTAATTGTGAATTATCAAATTATGAATTATGCATTATGAATTATGCATTATGAATTAAAAGTTTGCCACTCCACAAAACATTCCTTGACCAAATCTCACTCTGCCCCTATACTGAAGCTACATTCTGAATTCAAGCAGGTAAAAAATCAGCATGAACGAAAATCTTGCGGAAAAAATATATCGGGCGGTTCGGCTCATTCCATCCGGAAAAGTTGCGACATATTCTCAAATAGCGGCTCTTGCAGGGAACTGTAACCTGCGCCGTTACGTCGGAAACGTGCTGCATCAAAATCCAGACAACACCATAACCCCGTGCCACCGTGTCGTAAACGCAAAGGGATATTGCTCAGGAAGCTTTGCATTCGGAGGCCCCCTGGTCCAGCAAGAAAAGCTTGAGGCGGAAGGTGTCGCCTTTACAAATGGCCACGTGGACATGGAGCGCTTCTGCATCAACGGGGATGATTTTGAAGCCATGAGCTTGGAGATGAAGGATAATTAAGAATTAAGAATGCATAATTCAGAATTAGAAATGCGGAATTTTTGAATTGAGATAACCTGGCGATTTTGTGATTTTTAGTGCTTGCAAACATGGCGATTTTGTGATATTATAGCACTACAAACATGGCGATTTTGTGATAATTGACCATCTGGAACTTGGCGATTTTGTGGGAACAAAGGGAGACGACATGGCAACGGTTTCATTAAAACGGAAAATCAATGACGAATTGCTCAAGTGGAAGAAAGAATATGCCCCGGAATATGCCCTGTTCTTAAAGGGAGCAAGACGTGTGGGCAAAACCACAGTTGCAGAGGAATTCGGGAAGCGTGAATATAAATCTTTTGTGACCATCAACTTTCAGTCGACAAACGACACGATAAGGGATCTTTTTGTAAACAGCCTTTTGGATTTGGATTATTTTTTTAACGTCATTCAGGCACAATATGGAGTCAAGCTTTATGAACGCAAGTCTCTTGTCATTCTGGATGAAATTCAACTTTATCCGCTGGCACGACAGGCATTAAAAACGCTTCTTGCAGACGGAAGGTATGACTACATTGAAACAGGTTCTCTTGCCGGCATAAAGAAAAAAACTGAACGCTCTGAAATTTTAATTCCGTCGGAGGAATATGCGCTGGAAATGTTTCCTCTTGATTTTGAAGAATTTTTATGGGCGATGGGTGACGAGATGACATTTCCCATCCTGAAAAAGCATTATGAAACCCTTAAGCCTCTTGGCTCCCTTCACAAGGATGTCTTTAGGAAATTCAGGGAGTATATGTGTGTCGGTGGAATGCCGCAGTCCGTTGTAAAATATATTCAGACAAAGGATTTTGAAAAGGTGGATTTCGTCAAAAAAGAAATTCTTGCCCTTTACAGAAACGACATTAAAAGCCAGCAGGAAGAAAACAGCACTTACATCGGTAACATTCTGGACAACATTCCATCCGAACTGTCACGTCACGAAAGGGGGTATTCTTTCAGACTTTCTCATGTGGACAAAAATGCAAGATACCGCGAATATTCAGGCTCACTCAACTGGCTGTCGGAAGCGATGATTGTAAATGTTGCAAGAAATGTCACGGATCCAAGTCCGGCACTAACCCTTAACATGGACGACGAGCGGTTCAAGTGTTACCTGTTGGATACCGGCCTGCTAATCAACTTGAGTTTTGGAGACGGCTCCTTTATGGACAATGAGTTTTACAAGGCAATCCTAACGGACAGGCTTCACATCAACGAGGGAATGTTTGTTGAAAACATCGTTTCCCAATGCCTTAGAAGCAACGGCCACAAGAATCTCTTTTATATTGAATACAACGACAACGGCAAACCGGTAATGGAAATCGACTTTTTAATCAGAAAGGATAACAAGGTCATTCCTATCGAAGCAAAATCAGGAAAAAGATCAGCATTAAATTCGCTCAGGAATTTCAAGAAAAAATTCTCCAACAAAATAGGCCTTCAATATCTGCTTTGTGACGGAGACATAACCAGGGATGGAGAAATAATCTACCTGCCTTATTATATGGCCACTGTGATGTGACCACTTTTTACAATCCTTAAATTATTCTGAAAAATGAAATTCTTCCATTTTTTTCTTTCCTTTTCCTTATTATATGATATAATATAGGAACTCAGGGAATTGTATGGAAAGGAAAACTGGTGTTGTGGTTCCGCTGGCGGCTTTGTATACCAAGGACTGCCCGGACATAGGTGATTTTTATGCGCTCAGGGATTTTGCGGATTTTTGTGCAAAAAGCAATCTTTCTGTCCTGCAGCTTTTACCGGTAAATGACACAGCATCCCAGTCTTCTCCATATTCCGCCCTTTCGTCGTGTGCGCTTCATCCCGTGTACATCAGGATAAATGCGATTACGGGTTTTGACGATGCAATGCAGAACAACAGGACCTTTTCTGCGGCGTACAAGGCTTATGTAAAAAAAGCAAAATACAGTCCGCGATTTGACTATGAGCATGTGTGTGCGGAAAAAATAAGGCTCCTTCATCTTTTGTACGATCATCTTGAAAAGAAAATGGCCTCAAAACATGGTGCAAGGTCAGGTTCAACACCAACGGTAAGGGTTGTCACGTCTGATTCTCCTGCCGCAATTGCACATGAGTTTAATGTTGAGGTTGAAGAATTTGTTGCAAAGAATCATTGGGTCATTCCCTATGCCGTGTTCAAGAACCTAAAGGACGTTTACTCCCAGGCCCACTGGAAGGAATGGGACGAAGACAAGGCCAGGATGAACCGCCATCAGATAGAGCTCAGGTGGAACAACCGCGCTTTGCGTTCAAGCCACAATTTTTATGTGTGGTGCCAGATGATTGCCTCAAAACAATTTCTGGATGCCGCAAACTACGTCAAGGAAAAAGGCATAATCCTCAAAGGCGACATTCCCATTTTGATGAACGAGGACAGCGTGGACTGCTGGGCGTGGCCTGAATTCTTTAACAGTGAATTTGTTGCAGGTTCTCCTCCCGACGGTGACAATCCCACAGGGCAAAGGTGGGGGCTTCCGATTTACGACTGGGACCGCATTTCATCAGATTCATTCACATGGTGGAAGGAACGCATTTCCGTTGCATCAAAATTCTACGATGCCTACAGGCTGGATCATGTGCTCGGATTCTTCAGAATTTGGGCGGTGAACAAAAACGAAACGACAGCCTACCTTGGTTATGCCCATCCATGCTGCACGATAAAGAAAAAGATTCTTGAGGAAGCGGGATTTGACGACGCAAGGATAAAATGGCTTTCATGGCCGCACATACCAACTCAGGTAATCGGCGACATCACGGGCTCATGGGATTACGCAAGGGAACTTCTTGGCAAGGTGTGTGACAGAATCGGTGATGAAGAACTCTGGACGTTCAAGAAGGAAATCCAATTTGACAGTCAGATTTATTCAACTGCATTTAGCGACGACCTAGAGCTGAACAAAAAAATTCAGGATGCGCTTGCAAAAAAATGGCTGGACCGGACGCTTATCGAAATCAAGAAAAACACATTCATCCCGGTGTGGTCATATTCGGATACAACTGCATGGAAGAGCCTTAGTGACCAAGAAAAGGATTCTCTGCTTGAAGTATTTGAAAAGCTTGAGCTAAAGGAAAACGAGCTGTGGAAAAATCATGCGCATGGTGTTCTGGGACCAATCGTTTCATCTTCTGAAATGCAGCCCTGCGCCGAAGACCTTGGCATTCACCTTCCCATCATGTCGGAAGTTTTGCAGACATTGGACATTGCAAGCCTCAGGGTAATCAGGTGGACTCGTGACTGGCAGAATCAGCCGTGGCCTTATGAGGATTTTTCAAGTTATCCGGAACTTTCTGTTGCAACGGTGTCAGTGCATGACAGCTCTACAATACGGCAGTGGTGGCAGGACGAAAAGGATTCCGTGCGGGAATTCATAAAGATGGCGGGCGGAGAGATAAGCGAAGAAGCACCGTTTACTCCCGAGCTTTGCGGCTATATCTTAAAGTCAGGTTCCAGGGCTAAGAGCGCATGGTACGTTAACCCGATTCAGGATTACCTTTACCTTGACCAGAAATATTATGCAGAAGATGCTTCTCAGGAAAGGATAAACATTCCCGGTACAGTGAATGCATGGAACTGGACGTACAGGATGCCGGTTAAAGTTGAGGATTTGATTCAAAACGAAGAACTCATAAATAAAATAAAGGAGATTGCAGACATTCATGCTGCGGTCAATTAGCGGAGGAAGAGATGAAATTTTCTTACAATGAATTTCACATCAGTCGGACAATCAGGGATTTGTGTCAGTTTGATCAGACTTTGTACAGTTCAAGCGGCAACGTAATTTTTGCAGATTTAAAGGCCGTAAGGACATTCCAGGTAAAACTGAATCAAGTGTTCAAGGATCGCGGTCAGGATGAAAAACAGGTCTCAGCAGGCTCCCTCAACGCAATGGGACTTATCGATGAGATATTCCATTATGTGTGCATGCTTTTCCGTCGCGACAAGGCACCGCTTGCGTTCACCAATCTTCTTTCCGATTTGGACACATATTTTGGAAAGGACAAGATTGATTCGCTCCTCATGCAATTTATGGAAGAATTTCCACCGGTCGCAGTTTATCAGAAAAAACTCACTGCAAGCGATTACCTCATTCAGTCGGCAATTGATCCGGGAACAGGAAAACAGAGGAGCAACAGGGAACAGGTTTTGGAAGAACTTGTCATGCTTCATCTTGCAAACGAAAATCCTGCATTCCATCCGTTTCAGATTTTATTTGACGACACCAAGCTGAATACAAATCCGACATACATCAAGACGTGGAACCAGATAAAGGCATTCTTCATGACCCAGCCGGTTTTCGGACCAAAGGACAACACGCTCATCGACATGCTAAAGGAACCTGTCATTGCATCCCCGACATCACTCAAGGGACAGCTTGACTACATCCGCACTTACTGGGCAGACCTTCTGGGAGAATGGCTCAAGCGTTTGCTGGAAGGTATCGACACAATCACCGAGGAAGAAAAGGCATCGTGGTCTCCGATTAACGGCGGTGAAGTTTCCATGGACGCATATTCATACGAAAACCTGATGCAGGAATATGAACGATTCAGTCCGGATCAGGAATGGATGCCAAAGGTTGTCTTGATGGCAAAGACTGTACTGGTGTGGCTCTTCCAGTTGAGCAAGCAGTATGGCCGTGACATTACGCGTCTGGATCAGATTCCGGATGAAGAACTCAACCGTCTGCGTGACGAAGGCTTTACGGGGCTGTGGCTCATCGGTCTGTGGGAACGCAGTTATGCTTCAAAAAGAATCAAGCAGATTAACGGAAACCCGGAGGCGGCCGCTTCTGCATATTCACTTTTGGATTATGAGATTGCAGGAAATCTTGGCGGATGGGAGGCCCTGGACAATTTGCGCAGGCGTTGCTGGGCACGTGGAATCAGGCTTGCATCTGACATGGTTCCAAACCACACGGGCATGGACGGAAAATGGGTCATCGAGCATCCTGATTTATTCATCACCACCAAGGACTGTCCTTTCCCCCAGTATTCATTCAATGGAGAAAATTTGAGTCAGGACGGAAGGGTCTCGCTTTATCTTGAGGATCACTATTACTCAAAGAGCGACTGTGCGGTTTGCTTTAAGCGAGTGGACAACCAGACAGGAGACGTGACATACATCTATCACGGAAACGACGGAACAGGCATGCCATGGAACGATACGGCCCAGATTGACTTTTTGAATCCAGCTGCAAGGGAAGCCGTCATCCAGCAGATTATGAAGGTAGCCGCAAACTTCCCGATAATCCGCTTTGATGCCGCAATGGTTCTTGCAAAAAAACACATCCGACGCCTTTGGTATCCGGAGCCGGGACATGGAGGAGACATAGCGACACGAAGCCAGTACGCACTTACCACGGAACAGTTTGAGGCCGCACTCCCCAATGAATTCTGGAGGGAGGTTGTTGACCGCTGTGCCCAGGAAATGCCTGACACTCTTTTGCTTGCCGAGGCATTCTGGATGATGGAAGGATACTTTACGCGCACGCTGGGAATGCACCGTGTATACAATTCCGCATTCATGAACATGCTCAAGAAAGAGGAAAACCAGAAATACCGCGACACTGTAAAGAATACAATCAAGTTTGATCCCCAGGTCCTGAAAAGATTCGTCAACTTCATGAACAACCCTGACGAGGAAACAGCCGTTGCACAGTTCGGAAAGGGAGACAAATACTTTGGCGTATGTACCCTGATGATTACGATGCCTGGACTCCCGATGTTCGGCCACGGTCAGATCGAAGGCTTTGAGGAAAAATACGGAATGGAATACACAAGGGCCTACCGCGATGAAAAACCGGATCAGGGACTTGTGGACAGACACTGGCACGACATCTTCCCGCTCCTGCACAAGCGCTATCTTTTTTCTGGCGTGGAAAACTTCCTCTTCTACGACGTGTGGAACAACGGTCAGGTAAACGAAAACATCTTTGCCTATTCAAACGGAGCCGGTGCGGAAAGGACAATCGTGTTCTACAACAACAAGTACGAGAGGGCTGCCGGATGGATCAAGCAGTCATGCGAATATGCGGTAAAGACTGGCAGCGGAGAAAATGACATTCAGATGTACACGCGCTCTCTTGCAGAAGGTATCGGGCTTACTTCCGGAAACGACCACTTCATGATTTTCCGTGAGCACAAGAGCGGACTATGGTTTGTGCGCAAGAGTGATGACATAATCAACCAGGGAATGTTTGTTGCCCTGAACGGATTTGAATATCAGGTATATCTGGACGTCCAGCAGGTCACCGATACAGTTGAAGGAAAATATGCAAAACTGAATGAGCTTCTTGCAGGTTCTGGAGTGCCCGACCTTGAGGTTGCATGGGAAGAATACCGCTACAAGGATCTTTATGCAGCCCTTGCAAAATTCGCCACTCCGGAACTTCTGGAATCACTGCACAATCTGTTTACACCTGTTGCAGTACTCAAGGCAAACAAGAAGACACTTCCTGATTTGAAGGCTGTATTTGATTCAGCAAAAGAAGCGGCCCTTGAATATTACGAAAAGGAAAGTGAATTTGCACTACAGGCGGAGAAACTCAGGGAACAGGAACGTCTTGCGGCTGCCGGCGAAAAGAAATCCAAAAAGCACGGAGCATCTTCAGGCACACAAAAGGAAATGCGCGTAAGCAAGAAGGCAACCGAATCCACACCGGAAGAAAGGTTCAAGTCATTCTGCAGGCAGATTGAATACCTAGCCACCACAATGGCCGATGCACAGGGAGTAAAGAGCAAAAAGGACGGAGCAACCGTTTCACGTAACAAAATCTCAGACACCGCATTCAAGACAACACAGGAAAACGTACTCTACAGCGGTCTGATGAATTACGATTGTGCCCCGGAAATCCTGAGTGCATTTGCCATGGTTTCAAGTGCGGGACGTAAAAACTGTCTTGCATGGGCATACGACAGGAAACTTACCGAGCTTTTGGGCAAGGCAGAAATCAAGACTCCTGGAATGAAGGAAACCCTGCGCAGCCTGTTCTTTATGATGAGGGTGCGTGACTTTAACTTTGGTGCCTCAAGTTTTGGAAAGTCAGCCTACGAATCTGCCAAGCTTCTGGTGGACGGACCGAACTCTCCGCTTCTTGTTGGAACAAACGAGTTCAACGGCATAAAGTGGTTCAACAAGGAAAAGATGGAAAGCGCCATGTGGTACTGTCTTGCCGCCGTTACAATGTTCAGCCCCAGAATTCTTCGCGAACAGATTTACAGGCTCTACAGGACTCTAACCGCCGCAAAGGAAAGCTCAGAATATCAGTGTGAAAAATTCCTTGAATCCCTTAAGCCCAATCCAAAAACTTCCACCGCCAGACAGACAAAGGCAAAGGAAGCCAAAGATGAAAAAGAGGCAAAGGGTAAGAAAGAGGTTAAAGCCGTGAAAAAGGCCCCACAGACAAAGGCTAAAAAATCCGCCTCAGGTTCAGGGAATTCAAAACAGAAATGACGGAATCCATATCGTCCGGTTTAATGGCCGGGCGGTCAATGGAGAATTTTTCAAAAGCACTGGAAATCTCTGCACTTACAGCCGGCTGTTCCCCAAGATTGTGACGTATGAACTGGGAATCAAGTTCGGGAGCGTTACGTGCCACAAGAACGACTGAGCTGTCATCGTCTTCGATTATGTCTGCCCTTGCCTTTGCCGCCGCATACGCCGCACTGGTTTCTCCATCAGCATAGACCTTGTACTTCATGAACAGTTCCTTGCATGCCTGCTCCTTGTCTGCCTCGCTAACTGCCGCTGGATAGACAAAGCTCCTCATCATAAGTGAGTTTTCTTTGAACAGATGCTCAAGACGCTCAAGATTGGATGGGTCAGCAGGATCTGCCGGATGCCTTTTATCTATCGGAACCATGCTGTCCAGAACCTGAACGTCACCGCGTGGGTCAAGCGTAAGGTTTTCCGTAGTTGGAAGGATGAAGCCGTTTACCGGAAGCGAAAGCTGCCAGCTGTATAGGCCCGAGATGAGGTTTCCGTAGTTTCCCGCACTAAAGGCATAAAAGATGCTGCCAGAGACAAGTTTCTTTATACGTGTGAATGCATAAGTGTAGAAGAAAGCCTGTGGAAGAAGGCGTCCGATGTTCACAGTGTTGCCCAGGGTCAGGTGATATTTTTGCACCAGTTCCCTCTTTGAAAAAATCTGGCGCACAAGATTGCTGCAGTCTGCGATGGTGCCTTCAACTTCAATGGGGTAGATGTTTCCCCCGTTCCACACAAGGTCGCTTTCCTTTATTCCGCGCATCATGCCCTTTGGATAGAGCAGAACGGATTTGACCAGCTTTTTTCCGCGGAGTGCATTGGTTATGCATGCCCCTAGTTCTCCCGTGGTCGCATCAAGCAGTATGGATTTCTGTCCGGTGTACTGCAGGATTGTTTCCAGTGAACAGGCAAGATATGCGGTTCCAAAATCCTTGAAGGTACCGGTTGGAGCATGATACAGTTCCAGAAGAAAGAGGTTTTTGTCCAGCTGCCTGACTTTTGGTTCAAAGACAAAGGCCTGGGTTGCAATCCTTTCACAAATCAGAGGTGAAAATTCCTTGTTGATGATACCCGAAGTGAGCGTTCCTGCCAGGTTGGCAAAAGATGTCGTCTCGTCCGCATATAAAATCCAGTTGCGTAAATTCTCAATTTCAGTTGGAACATAGAGGCCACCGTCTTCCGGCATACAATTCAAAAGCGCCTCTTGAAAACTTATGTCCTTGTCCCCGTTCCTAGTACTAACAAAACGCATGCCATTCTCCCAAAACAATACTTAAATCGTGCATAGTATAGCAATAAATCAGATGAATTTCTAGTATTTGGGAAGTTGAACTCTTTTCCATAATATTATAGAATGAAATACCCGTTAAGGGGCTTTTTATTTCGAGGTTCATTATGATTTTTTCACCGGTAGAAGTTCAGGAAACTGTTAATATGTTCATGCGGCAAAAGCTGGATGTCCGTGCCATTACCATGGGTATTTCCCTGCGTGACTGTGCTTGTGACGACGGCAAAAAAAGCAGGCAGAAAATGTATGACAAGATCATGAAGCGTGCGGAAAACCTTGTCAAAGTGGGACAGGACATAGAAAAGGAATTTGGCGTTCCAATCATCAACAAGCGCATTTCCGTTACTCCGATTTCTATGGTGGCGGAACCAAGCGGAGAAAAATCCTATGTAGAATGGGCAATCACTCTGGATAAAATAGCCAAAGAACTGGGAGTGGACTTTGTAGGCGGTTTTTCTGCATTGGTACAGAAAGGCATAACCCCCGGTGACAGGGTTTTAATCGAATCAATTCCCGATGCCCTGAATCAGACTGAGCGTGTCTGTTCAAGCGTAAACGTCGGTACCACAAAGAGCGGCATCAACATGAACGCCGTAAAATTGATGGGAGAAATAATCAAGAAGACGGCCGAAGTTTCCAAGGACAAACCGGTAAACGGCTGTGCAAAGCTTGTCGTCTTTACCAATGCCCCGGAAGACAATCCGTTTATGGCGGGTGCGTTCCATGGTCCGGGAGAAGGAGACTGCGTGCTGAACGTCGGAGTTTCAGGTCCTGGTGTAATTCTGGCTGCGGCAAAAGAGTTCAAGGGCAAACCGATAAACGAGCTTGCTGACGGAATCAAAAAGATGGCATTTAAGATTACGCGTATGGGACAGCTTGTAGGCATGGAGGCGGCCCAGCGTCTTGGCGTTGATTTCGGTATCCTTGACCTTTCCCTTGCCCCAACCCCTGCAGTAGGTGATTCTGTTGCCCGTATCCTTGAGGAAATTGGTCTTGAAGGTGCCGGTGCCCCTGGTACGACTGCAGCCCTTGCAATGCTCACCGATATGGTAAAGAAAGGCGGTGTCATGGCAAGTACGAATGTTGGCGGATTGAGCGGCGCATTCATCCCCGTAAGCGAAGACGAGGGTATGATCAACGCGGTAAAGCAGCATTCAATTACACTGGAAAAGCTTGAGGCAATGACCTGCGTTTGCTCTGTTGGTTTGGACATGATAGCGATTCCTGGTGACACACCTGCAACGACAATAAGCGGCATCATGGCAGACGAGATGGCAATAGGCATGGTGAACAACAAGACCACAGCGGTACGCCTTATCCCCGCTCCTGGCAAAAAAGCCGGTGACTGGGTTGAATTCGGAGGACTTCTGGGCGGCTGTCCTGTAATCGACGTAAATCAGTTCAGCTGTGCGGACTTCATCAACCGCGGTGGGAAAATCCCTGCCCCGATTCATTCGTTCCGCAACTAGACAAACCGATGGAATTTCAGACTCTGGAAGTAAGGGGGCTGAACAAATCCTCCCTTCTTGCAAACAAGGCCAAGGTATTTGTTTCTCCCTTTGAGGATGTCTGCTGCCGTCTTTATGGAATGATAGAAGAAACTCCCCAGGATGTCTTTTGCATTATTGATTCAAGTGGAACCATGCACGGAGTCTTTTCGTATACGCGGGGACAGCTGGTGCTTCCATGCCTTCCTTATGACAAACAGAACGTAAAGGATGCTCTTCAGGACTTTTTCTATAATCATCCAGTTTTTTGCCTCTCCGGTAAAATTGAATTCTGCAGAATCGCAAAAGCAGCCTTGAATGCAGCGGCAACCCAATCTTTGGAAGAAGAGCGCCTGTTTTATTTCTTCAAGAACGAAGATCCTCCCGAATCAAAGGACATTCCCGGAATCACTTTTTTCCAGTGCAGCAAGAAGGACTCAGAGGAAATGATGCCCCTTCAGCTTGAATACATCAAGGAAGAAGTCCTGCCCAAGAAGATGAAGCTGAATCCCCCAGTTGAACGCCTGAGTCTGGATCGTGTCGTAAAAAAAGGCGGTGTGTACGCCCTTAAAACGACAGAGGGCAAAATATGTGCAAAAGCCCAAATCAATGCCAGAAGCCCCCGCTACGAGCTTGTGGGAGGGGTTTTTACGGCTCCGGAATACCGTGGAAAGGGATTTGCTTCCTTTTTGATGTCCAGCCTGATTCAAAAGACGGCTTCAGAAGGCAGGAGGACGGTTCTTTTTGCAGGACAGCGCAATGCTCCGGCTCTTTCGCTTTACCGTTCCCTGGGATTTAAGGAAATCGGCGAGTATTCAATCTCTTACTTCACGACATGACAGAATCTGTTTCCTTCAACTTTCCTCATCAATTTTCAACTTTCTCTTGACATAAGGGCTTCAATAGGGTAACCTCACATTTATTCGTACATATTTGGTGCTTTCCAGACGGACGGCCCAAAACCTTAGTTTTTTAGGTCAGGAGGATACTTTAATGAAGAAAAGTATCACCACAGTTTTTGTTGCTACTGCCCTTGCTGCAGTAATGGGTCTTGCCTCTTGTGCAAAAGATAACGGCAGGACATTGTACCTCTACAACTGGACATACTACACTCCGGATGAAGTACTGCGGGATTTTGAAAAGGAATTCAACTGTACTGTAAAGGTAGACAGCTATGCTTCCAACGAAGAGATGTACTCAAAGCTTCGTGCCGGTGCAAAGGGGTATGACATTGTAGTTCCGTCACAGGATTATGTTTCAATCATGATCGGTCAGGATATGTTCCAGGAAATTGATCAGTCAAAGTTCACCAACAGGGCAAACATCAATCCCCTCGTTTTGGAAAAGGCAACTTATGATCCAACCATGAAGTATGCTGTTCCGTATTATTTTGGAGCAGCCGGTGTTCTTGTAAATAAAACAAAGGTTCCTGGTGGAAACTATGCACGCGACTGGAGCATTTTTGAAGACTCTCAGTTTGCGGGACATGCCACAATGATGGACGACATGCGTGAGGTTATGGGAGACGCTCTTGCCCACCTCGGTTATAACGTAAACAGCCTTTCAGATGCAGAACTTGATGCGGCCACTAAACTGATTCAGGAAAAATGGAAGCCAAATCTTGTAAAATTCGATGCTGAAGGATTCGGAAAATCATTTGCCTCAGGAGATTTCTGGCTGTGCCACGGTTATGCAGAAGTAGTCTATGGCGAAGTTCCGGAAGACAAATGGGATGAAACAATCGACTTCTTCATTCCTCAGGAAGGTGGAGCCGCTTATCTGGACAGCATGTGCATACTCAAGGGATCCAAGCATGCTGAACTTGCAAATGAATTCATCAACTACATTCATCGCCCGGAAGTCTATGCAAAATTCCTTGATGCATTCAACTTCCCGTGCTTTGTAAACATGAAGGCAGAACCTTACATGCAGAACAAGCCGATGTACAAGGCAAACGAAATGGACAACTGCACTCTCAAGATTGATCTTGGTGAGGGCTTGGATAAATACAACGAAAGGTGGCAGGACATCCGTTTTGCCGACTAAGACGTACCGTTAATCTTCGTCGAAGCTCTGTACGGTGCAACAGTCTAAAGGAGGTTTCTCTTATGGGAAGCCTCCCAAATATTGGGGTATAACCACACAAAAAAACACACTTAGGAGTATTCAAATTGAAACGCTTCAACAAAATCATCTTAGGCCTTCTTTGTGCCGCTTCTTTATTCACTTTCTTTTCTTGTTCAAAAAAAGACGAACGCATCCTTTACCTTTACAACTGGACTTATTACACACCGGAAGAAGTAGTTGAATCATTTGAAAAGGAATTCAACTGCAAGGTAAAACTCGACAGCTATTCAACATGCGACGAAATGTACGCAAAGCTTAGGGCCGGTGCAAAGGGCTATGACATCGTAATTCCTTCCAACGATTTTGTTTCCATAATGATCAAGCAGGGCATGGTTCAGGAAATCGACCAGAGCAAATTCACCAACCGAAGTAAAATCAATCCGACCATTCTGGAAAAGGCCGACTATGACCCGGACATGAAATATGCGGTTCCATACGCACTCAGCGCCACAGGTATAATGGTAAACAAGACAAAGGTTACAAATCCAAACTATTCCCGTGATTACGATATTTTTGAAGATCCACAGTTTGCGGGAAAGGCAACGATGATGGATGAAATGCGTGAAGTAATCGGCTGTGCACTGCTTTATCAGGGCAAGGACATGAACAGCACTTCCGATTCAGATTTGAATGCCGCCTTTGATTTGATTTCAAACAAATGGAAGCCCAATCTTGCAAAATTTGATGCTGAAGGATTCGGAAAGTCTTTTGCCAACGGTGATTTCTGGTTGTGTCAGGGATATCCTGAGATTGTGTTTGGCGAAGTTGACAAGAGCCGTTGGGAAGAAACAATTGATTTCTTTATTCCGGAAGAGGGAGGTCCCGCTACATTGGACAGCATGGTCATCCTCAAGGACGCACCTCACCCCGAACTGGCAAATGAATTCATCAACTACATCCACCGTCCTGAGAACTATGCAATCTTTATTGATGAATTCCATTACCCATGTGTTGTCAATCTTGAGGCACTTCAGTACACCACAGAGCCGTCAATGTATGATGCACAGCAGGCTTACAATTGTACGCTAAAGCTTGATCTTGGAGATGACCTGGACAAGGTTCACGACATCTGGCAGAAAATCAGGTTCAACTAAAATCTTATTTGCGGCCCAGCTCAACCGACTTGTTGTAGGCGGCTGTGGCTGCATCGATTACCGCACCACGGAAATTGTGTTTTTCCAGGGCGATTACACCTTCGATTGTGGTGCCTGCCGGTGAACATACTGCATCCTTGAGCTCACTGATGGAACGATCGTCTTCCAATGCCATGGTTGCCGCTCCACGCAGAGTTTGAGCCGCATATACATAAGCCTGGGCTCTTGGCATGCCAAAACGTACCGCCGCATCCGCCAGTGCCTCGATGAACAGAAATGCGTATGCAGGTCCTGAACCACTTACAGCCGTCACTCCATCCATAAGTTTTTCAGAAACAACCTCCGCCTTACCGCATGCATTAAGAAAAGCCTTAACAGTTTCCGTCTCATCATTTGAAGCATCCGCACTCGGACTGATTGCTATCATCGCTTCTCCTACCGTGGCAGGAAGATTCGGCATTATCCTGATGATGTGGGGCATTACAAAATCCCCGTTTGGTGCAGATAAACCGCTGTCATTCAAGGCAGACTGAAGTGTTGCGATGGAAACACCCGCCGCCATGGAAACAAGCACCTTGCCTTCTGTCAGCACAGGCTTTATTTCCTGCAGGACTGCCTTTACATACATGGGTTTTACAGCAAGAAATACAATGTCGCTGGAAGTTACAATTTCTGAATTTGTCTTGAGTACGTTGAGTCCGTGTGTTCTGGCAAAATCTGTGGCCTTGGAAAAATCTGCGTCGGTTACAAAGATATTTGCAGGGGTAAACTTTTTGGAAATCCCTTCCATCAAGGCACCACCCATCATTCCGGCACCAATGCAGCCGATTTTTATCTCGTTCAAGTCTTTCATATTATTCCTCCCATATCGTTATTCTTTTAATGTCGTCAATGCGGATTTGTGCTGGATTCACTTGTTAAAAACAGGGTCCCCTTTTTGCTTCCGTCCATGAGGGATGCAAGTGGCTTTTCATTTTTGCTGTTTGCAAGAATCATCGGGATGCCGTGTGAGGTTACTTTTTCCGCAGCCTGAATCTTTGTCTTGATTCCTCCGGTTCCGAAGCTGTTTGTCTTTCCGATTGTGATGGATTCAAGAAGCTCCGGAATGTCCCTTACTTCCTCCACCAGCTTAGCATCGGGGTTTGTCTTGGGGTTGTCCGTGTAAACTCCGTCTATGTCGCTAAAGAGGATGAGGAGATCGGCACTCCACAAGATGGCGGTTAGGGCAGAAAGGTTGTCGTTGTCGCCAATGCTGTTTTCTTCAAATGAAACGCTGTCGTTTTCGTTGATGATAGGAACCACACCTTCGTCCACAAGGGTAAAGAGCGTGTTCCTCATGTTGAGCGTGTGGTGGTAGTCTTCAAAATCTTCCTTGATGAACAAAAGCTGGGCCACATGCACGTTCTGTTTTGCAAACGCCGCCCTCCACTTGTCCATCAGTTCCACCTGACCTATGGCACAGAGGGCCTGCCTGTAGTGCATGTCCTTTTTGTGCGCCCATCCGTCAATGGCAGAAAGTCCCGCAACCTGGGCTCCTGACGAAACGATTATTATCTGCTTGCCCTGAGAAATAAGCCTTGAACAGCTTACGGCAAGGGTATTTAAAAAATCTATGTTGATTGTACCGTCTTCTTTGGCAAGGGAATTGCTTCCGAACTTTACCACTATCTTTTTTGCGTTCTGTATGGTTTCCTGAACTGTCATCGTATCTGTCCGTCCCCGTCAATCAAGAATTTTGTCGTGGTCAAAGCCGTTACACCCATGGGACCGCGTATATGAAGCTTTTGCGTACTTATTCCAAGTTCTGCTCCAAAACCGAATTCTCCGCCATCAGTAAAACGTGTGCTTGCGTTTACATAAACACATGCCGCATCAACCTGCTTCTGGAATTTCCTTGCGGTTGCACGGTTGTTCGTGATGATGCATTCGCTGTGCTTTGTGTTGTGGGTGTTGATGTGCTGGATCGCCTCGTCAACAGAAGAAACTGTCTTTACTGCGATGATGTAGTCAAGGAACTCGTAACCAAAATCGCTTTCCTGTGCCTCAACAAGCTTGTCGGATGGAACAATGCCCTGTAAGATTGCATGGCTTTCCTTGTCTGCCTTTACAAGAACCTTGCCGTCAAACTCACGTGCCATCAACGGAAGGAAGTCCTTTGCCACCGAGCGGTTTACAAGAATCGTTTCTATGGCATTGCACACGCCTGGCCTCTGCATTTTTGCATTCTTTGCAATTTTGGCAGCCATCTCCAAATCCCCGTCTGAATCCACATAAAGGTGACACACGCCTGCTCCAGTTTCGATTACCGGGATATGGGCGTTTTGAACCACAGCATTTATGAGCTTTGAGCCGCCACGTGGAAGAACAACATCGATGAGGCCCACTGCATTCAATATCTGGTCCACATCGGAATGGTCCGTGCTCTGACACAGGTGAATCGCAGAAGGAACCCCGTCATCACCGGCATCCTTTAATCCCTGAACAATGGCCTTTGTAATCGCGTTGTTTGAATTGATTGCAGAAGATGAACCCCTGAGCAGAATTGCGTTTCCACTCTTGTATGCCAATGCAAAAGCGTCCACCGTAACATTCGGGCGGCTTTCGTAGATTATGGCGACAACACCAAGAGGAACACGAGTCTGCCTTATGGTCATTCCTGCGGGAGTGGTCCAGCCAGCGACATCCTTTCCGATGGGATCTTCCTGCATGATTATTGTCTTTAAGCCTGCTATCATGGAAGCGATTTTTTTGTCATCAAGAGAAAGGCGGTCTATCAGGGATTCCGTCATTCCAGATGCGCGTGCTTTTTCCACATCGATTGCATTTGCCTTTAAAATTTCAGCTTTATTTTTTTCGATTGAATCTGATACAGCTTGAAGTGCGTGATTTTTTTTAATTGCATCGTGAAGGGCCAAAACTTCGGCTCCCTTTTTTAATTCCATGCAAATTGAATTAATGTCCATGAGCGTGGCCTCCAGAGTGATTTACAGGGTATAAATCCGTGTTTTAATAGTTTGCCAAAAAATACATTCCCAAAAGAATTGCAATTCGAGTTTTATCTTCCGACCAAGAAACGTCAGTTGGCAATGACTTTATGTACCACCAGAAGATTCCAAATTCCGGGTCTATCCTGAGTGCGTATTCGTCAAAGTCTTTTGTTTTGGTCTGACTGCCGAACATGAGGTAGACAACCGTATCGACAATCTCAAGGAATGATTTATAAGAAGCAACATAAGATTTGTCCTGCATCAGCTTTTCAAATTCCTGCAGATGATACAAAACCTGTGCCTTTAATTCTTCGTCTGATTTTTCCACCCAAGTTTTTTGAATCAATAGAACCAAATTGTTGTTGAAACTTGAAATCAATTTATCTTCGGCAGAATCCCTGGCATCTGCAATAAGAGTAAATGCATCATCACTCGCGTTAAAAGCCTTGGAAACCAAAACACCGCTTTCTTTGACCTTGGCAATATCGTCAGCGGAAAGTAAAACATCCAATGCTTCCAACGATTTTTTATCCAGGAATTCATTAATCAATTCATTGCTCATAATGAGATATTCTAGTTTTTTATTCAAAAATTTTCAAGTAGTCGAAAGAATTTCTATTCTTCGTCGGGGTCCAGTTTTACAGAATCCGGCATGACAGTCTTGGGTTCTTCCGGCTGAACCTTTGGGGCTTTTGTGCCACGAGGAAGATATCGTCCCAGAACATGGCTTTCCAGCTTTGATGACAAATTGAATTTGTCGATTACCAAACCGCAAAGTTTTGTAAAAATGACCATTCCGCCAATCAAACCGCCCAGGAAGCACACGACCACAGCTATGAGGCCGATACTGCTCTGGGGATTAAGCCCTCCCAGCTTGAATAGAAGGAAGGAAACTCCAACTATCAGAAGGATTATCAGTCCGAAGGTAAGGATGATGTTGAATATTGTAGAAATAATTATGAATAAAATTGTAAATGAATGCTTAGACATTTTTGTTCCTCCTTGATTTGACTTCATGTACTATAAAGCTCAGTACAAGAATTATGCCGCAGACAACGATGACGGAATCCGCCACATTGAACGTAGGCCATCTCTTGCTTGGAAAATAAATCGGGAAATAGACGTCGATAAAGTCCACAACACCCTGGGGACGGAAAAATCGGTCAATCAGATTACCGAGGCCTCCACCCATAATGCCGCAGATTGACCAACGCTGAAGCTTGGTAAAGTCATTGTTGCGGAAATAAACAACAAGAACCAAAAGTATCAGTATCAGGGGAATAAAGGAAAACAGGATGGTCCGCAACGACTGTGAAAGCCCCGAGCCAATACTGAATGCCACGGCATTGTTCCTCACATGAATGAACTGAAGGAAACTTCCGATTACCGGAACAACAGATTCCTCTGCATTGGAAAAAATCGTCGCCTGTGGAATGTTTTTTACGACAAGCTGCTTTGTACCCTGATCCGCAATGATTGTGAGTACCAGCATGATTAATGGTATTAGTTTTTGTTTTAGTGGTGTCTTTTGTTTTTCTGCAAGTGTTTTTGTTTTTTGTTCCATACTCATAATATACTAAAGTCCTGTATTAAAGTCTATAAAAATAGTTTTAAGTCCCGTGTCATTTTCAAGTTTTTTTGCCATAAGCTGAACGCCAAAGGTTTCCGTCTGATAATGCCCGCCCTCGATTACAGTCATTCCTAGTTCCTTTATTGCATGAAAATCCTGATGCATTACTTCTCCAGTTATAAAGCAGTCGGCACCCTGAGCATAAGCCTGATCAGCATCTTCTGCGGCCCCTCCGGATATTACGGCAATCTTTTTTACACGCTGTTTCCCAAACGGATAAATGCGGAGGACTTTCTTTTCATCGGGGAACAGTTTTTGAGAGAGCTCTTCAACAGAAATTTCTTCATCCAAGTCTCCGACGGCACCAAGTTCCATTCCATGCCAGAAACCAAACGGCTTTATATCCTTTAGTCCAAGCTGACGTGCAATGCCAAAATTATTTCCCACCTCATGATTTGCGTCAAGGGGAATATGACTTGCATAAAGTGCCAGATCGTTCTGCAAAAATGCCTTTACACGCTGATAATGGGTTCCTGTAATTGTCTGGCATCCGCCCCAAAAAAGGCCGTGATGGGTAAAAAGAAGTCCGGCTCCGTTTTGTACCGCAAGTTCCGCCGTGGCAACACATGCATCGGTTGCAAACGCCACTTTTGTAATCTGCTTTGAATCAGGTGCGCTGTTTGTAATCTGCACGCCATTGAGTGACGGGTCACGTGTATAAAGTTCCGGGTGAAGAATCGAATCAAAGTATGAAGCAAGCTCGTTTAACGTCATGACAAATCCTTATTAATGTGAATGAGGTGTGTTCAGGCCGTCGATAATGGACTGTTCAATTGAACGTTCAAGTACGGTCGCAATATGGCTGGACATGTAGAATGTTCCATCGCGTTCAACATCAAAAAAGTATTTGGCAAGCAGTGGATATGTCTGTTCTATCGGTCCGTATTCAGGAGTTGAATATGTGGGGATTACCGCAAGATCATAGATTCCGTCATAAGCCGTTTTGCCACTGGCCATATTAGAAAGCAATGCCCCGGAAGTCGAGTCAGCTCCGTCAGTAACCAGATAGAACCTGTCAGATGAACCAGCCGAAATAATCGGGAACAATGCAGAGGAAACCTTGCTGTAATATTCATCCTTGTGCCTGAGTGCTTCTTCATATTCCTCCGGATTGTTCTTTTGGGAATACATCATGCAAAAGCGCCTAAGGAATCTTGAGTCACGCAAGTCGCCAAACCATGAGGCTTCTTTTCCGAACATTTCAGCCGAGTAAACTGTATATCCGTCATGGGCAAGCTTTACACAAAACGGTTCGTACATGCTGCTGGAAGAAAGCACTCCAGGAATCAGCAGAATGCTTTTTCCACCCTGAGCATCACCAGTGTATTTGCGTACAATCACCGTTGCATAATCAAGAGGAGAAGAACATTCAGAATAGCCGTTTTCCTTTGAGCAGTACCTCTGTTGGCTTATGGAAACCGAATAAGTCTTTGTGTTTATTTTTGCAGGCCGGTAGAGTATGACAAACACCCCAATGACTATGACAGCAATCAGATTCAAAATGGAAACAATGATGAACAGAATACCGTAATGGTCAACCACAAGCTTGTTGTGCAGGCGGATGAGGGCCCTGATGTTCCAGATGAAGTTGAGAAAGGATAAGCCCGTAATCAAAATGTTCATTGCCGTCAGGCCAAAGGCGACTTGAAAAATAAGGCACAAAGCCAGAGTTATCAAAGGCAGTGCAGAAAGAGGATCGAGCCGTGCTGAACGGACAAAGAATATTCTTGCGCAGGAAATGCCCAAAAGCACCAGCATGAGCAATTCCCCAAGAGTCTGATTTGTCATGCTTATATTGTAGCAAAAAGACACCAGAAAATTCAAGTAAGTATGCATCAAATATTTGTCCAATCGCTTGACATTGTCCACAAAAATTTTATATAATAGTCATACATTATTGGAGCGATGGCAGAGTGGTCGAACGCGGCGGTCTTGAAAACCGTTATACTCTTACGGGTATCGGGGGTTCAAATCCCTCTCGCTCCGTACTGAAGGCCTCTAGGGCTTCGGTTTGAACTTTGGAGGCGTGGTAGAGCGGTAATACAACGGTTTGCTAAACCGTCGGTGTCGAAAGACCCGGGCAGGTTCAACCCCTGTCGCCTCCGCTATTTTTTTTTTGAGACTGTAGCTCAGCTGGATTAGAGCATCACCCTGCGGAGGTGAGGGTCGCACGTTCGAATCGTGTCAGTCTCGGATTTTTCAGGCTCGTCAATGAACGGGCCTTTTTCATTTTAAAATCAAGTCTTTTTTACCCATCAAAACAATTTACTGGATTTACAAAAGATTCCATGTTATATTTTATGCATGGAGTAATGTATGGCAGATTTGACAATAAAATTTTATTCAAATGCGTTGAAGAGGGACGTTAGTTTTCTGATGGTGATTCCCAACGACATACGCACGGATAATCCACGGAATGACCTGAAGCGGACGGAAAGGCCCATGAAGACGCTTTTCCTTTTACACGGATATCAGGGGTCTGCATTCAACTGGATACCAGGAAATCTTGCTGAGCAGTACAATTTTGCAATTGTCATTCCAAACGGCGAAAACAGCTTCTGGCTGGATTGTGCACCAACAGGATGGCAGTTTGCAACCTTTGTGGGAGTTGAACTGGTTGAATACGTCAGGAATACATTTCATCTGGCAATGACAGCAGACGACACCTACCTTATGGGATTTTCCATGGGTGGATTCGGAGCACTCCACACCGCCTTTGCATATCCGGAAACCTTTGGCAAAACCGCGGCCCTGTCTTCCGCATTCATCCACAATGAGGTGGCCAAGATGAAGGAAGGTGAAGGAAACGAAGTTGCCAACTACGACTACTACCGCATGTGTTTTGGCGAACCCGGCAAGCTGGCAGAAAGCGGCAACAACCCCGAACACCTTTTAAAAGAACTGATTGCCGCAGGAAAAAAGGTACCCGAGATTTTCATGGCATGCGGAACCGAAGATTTTCTCCTTGAACCAAACCGTGCATTCCACAAATTCCTTGAGGAGCAAAAGGTAGAGCACGTATACATGGAAAGCAAGGGCATCCACGACATGAATTTCTGGCAGGAATACGCAGAAAAGTTCATCCCCATGATGTTCTAAGGAGAATTCCCCCACTAGACAGTCCAAGGCCTTAGTGATATTATAGAATGCATTGGAAAGATGTCCGAGTGGTTTAAGGTCCACGCTTGGAAGGCGTGCACAGGGGAAACCTTGTCGGGGGTTCGAATCCCCCTCTTTNNNNTAGAACCATGCCCGTGCAACAAGCACGGGCAGAATTGTTTTAAAGTAACAGTTAAGGAAAAAGTCAGGGGGATTCGAAGCGTAGGGAGCGCCGACCAGGTGGGAGGAAAAGCCGCCAGGGAGGGCGGCGACAG
>DBWR01000051.1:36874-43568 GCA_002309305.1 Treponema sp. UBA1233
TAGAACCATGCCCGTGCAACAAGCACTGGCAGAATTGTTTTAAAGTAACAGTTAAGGAAAAAGCCAGGGGGATTCGAAGCGAAGGGAGCGCCGGACGCAAGCTCTTGCTTGCTAAAGAGTTTTGCTTTACTCGCAAAAGCTCGTATTTTTTTCTATCGAAAAAAAACAGCAAAACTCCGATCCTGTAATCAATTTAAACCATACCCTCGGAAGGCGAATTCCCCTCTTCAAACATGTCCTTTCTTTCCCCTTACCAGATTGAAGCTTTTCTCTGTGAGCTTGCAAAGATTTTCAAAATCCGTCACCGCAGACAAAAGAACCGTTATCCAGTATTTCTTGTTCATGTGATAGGCCGGAAATATTGATTTTCCATCCACAACAGATTCCGCATCTGCTGCCTTGAGGTTCACCGCCCACACAGGCTCCTCGCTAGTAAATCCCAGGTTCTTGTATTTTATCCTCATCACAAGCGCGAACCATTTTCCGTTAGGACATCGGTAGACAGTGCTGTCTGCATCATCTTCCCAGGGATTGTCTCCCGCCGCTCCGAAATTCTCGTGCAGGAAATCCACGTATTTTCCCTTGATGTCAGCACTGACAAAACACTTTTCGAGGATGTCATCAATCACCTGCTGGACTTCATTCCGAATCTTAGACACGAATGCCCCATGTGCCGACGCCACATCAAAGAGAATGTATTTTTCATCCGTTCCGCTCTCGAACACCTCCGCCGAAAGATTTTTTTCCGACAGAGTAATCCGCACATAAAATTCCCCTTCCGCGATATCTTTTTCCAGCACAAGATTCCTACCTGATTGTGTGAATCCATAAGCAAGGAGTTTATCGTTTTGTGGTATTGCCGTGGTCAGAATGTGCGGGTAGGTCATGGGGTGTGGTGGTACTCCTTATCCTCTCCCCAGTAAATATGGGTATCTTAATGTAGGTAAATAAATCATCTATTTTATTTCCCCAGCATTACAAAACTTAATAATTCTTCAATCTTTTCTACAACTTGTTCAAAAGAGATGCCTGCGGCGTATGGCATTTTTTTTGTGTATTTTTTCCATTGTTCTTTTAGATTTTCAGAATCCTTTATTGCTGAAATTATTTTGGAGCCCTGAGACAAGAGTTTTTCGCTTTCTCTATGTTTACAGGTATTTTCAAAGGCAGTCTTAAGATTCTTTTGATTTAATGATTTTGCATTCAGGACATAGACATCATAAAAATCGCGAGGCCTAGTTGTTGTAATATTTCTTGAAAGAATAGTTTCTAATTTTTCTGCAAGTACAGTTTCTATTGGATACGAATATAAAGAAATTTTTTGATTATCAAAAACCTTACTAAATCCGTAAAGAATTGCCTCTGGATAAATGCTGTCTCCAGTTGTAATATCTATAGTTATTGTGTTATGGATTTTTTCATAATCAACAAATACAAATGCACGGTATCCTTCATATTCGTCATCTTCACGAATAGTTTCAACTCTATCTAAACTGAAAATGAAATCATCATCATTTTCTACAGAACTGACATAAGAAATGATTTTTATAATTTCACTTTCATTCAGCGGGATATTTCGCACAGTAGCATCAATATCCATTGTGGTACGATTATTGAGCCCAACAATAGCCGAAATTAGAACACCACCTTTTATAATAAATCTGTCTGCATATTCTGATTTACTCAAACGTTCCAAAAAACATTCAATCATATAATTCTGGAACATAATCTGCGGAGGAACTTTCAATTCTTTTGCCTTGTTGTTGATTTTTGCTTTTAGCTGCATTGCGTTGTCTGTTTTCATTGAACAGCCTCCAGATATGGCAAAAGTCTTTTTTCTACCCTGAATATTTTTGCAAAATGCATCAAAGTTAAAATATCTTTATTTTTTGAGCGGAGATATTTTTGAATCGCAGGTATAAATCTCTCCTTATCTAAATCTGAAGGTTTATGAAGAAGTTCACACAATGTACGCTCTATGCAATAAACCCGCAAATCATTTCCCAAGTCTGATTTTATAATTGCAATTCCTTCTTCCGCACTCTCTTTTGATACATGTCGGACATCATATTGTTCTGAAAGGCTTTTTGAAACATAACCATGCGGAACGGAAACTGTGTATCTAAAAGGAACCTGATCAGAATAACCATTAAAGAACAATGCACTTTCATGAGAAAAAACTGCCTTTGGGCACAAAAGCTGAGTTATAAATAATTCATCTGGAATCACATTTTTTAAAGCATACAGTCCATAACTTACTTTTTGAATTTTGCCATTACGCAATAATTCCTGTACCTGCCAGCGAGTTATCCCAGATTCGGCTGCTGTTTTAAGAGAGAAATATCCGTTTGTGTTTTCTGCAAGGTTTCCTAATAGCATCGTCTTATACTACAATAATTTTAATTTATTGTATAGGTTGCAAGTCTATGTTCACAATTTTATGGAGCATTTTTCAAACTCTCTCATCAGACAGCCTATTTCCCCAACACCTCATTCCCCACCTTAATCTTTTCACTCTCGGGAATTGCAAATATAATGTTCAAATCATAATCCTGGTTCTTGTTGATAAAGTCTTTGCAGGCGCAGATTGCTTGAGTCCATGCTTCGGTAACTGGATAACCGAATATTCCAGCAGAAATCAAAGGAAAAACAATAGAGTGAATGTCATTTTCGCGGCACAACTCCAATGAGCGTTTATAGGCTCCGTAAAGCAGGTCTGGTTCTCCATGTTTCCCATCCAGATATTGCGGACCAACTGCATGAATTATGTATTTGCACGGGCAGCCAAACCCCGGAGTGATTACCGCACTGCCTTCGTCACAATGACCAATCGCATTACAGGCATCCGTCAACTCTGTCATTCCAGCTTTTCGAAAAATAGCACCACACACACCGCCACCAGCCCAAAGTCCAGAGTTTGCAGCATTCACAATTGCATCTGCCGGAATGTCAGTGATTCCCTTTTGTTGTATTGTTATTGAACTCATATTATCCTCGCTTATATTTAAAATGAAACTGTTTCTCCATCCTCCACCAGCTCAAACCGCCACTTCTGTTTGACGTCGGGGTATTTGACATGATCCACTTCGGACAAAAACATTCCCTTCTCGCGAATCCAAAGTGAATTGTCGCCATAGAGCCGCCTGTAAACAACGTACTCTTCCTTTGTTTCCGAGTGATACGCCACATCCTCAACAATATAATACCTGTTCTTAAAATGCCTGTAGATTCCGTGGATTTTAACATCGCGCTTTTCTTCTGCCATATCACATTTCCTCCAGCTTTTTCAACAGTCCGGCTTTCAAATATTCATATCTCTGGTGTTTTTCTTCCTTGGCAAAATGCACTTCGCGGAACTGTTCGGGATTGTTTTCGTAGCAGATTTTTTCATTGCCGAACTGTTCGCTTGTTAGATCAAAGACACATTCGCCGCCAGAGGGAAGAGGGACCACATTGTAGCAGTGGTAGTTTCCTCCTTCGCGCAGGATTCCGTAGACCTTGCCGCCGAAAATGTCCTGAGCCAAAAATGCCGTTATCGAACATTGCCCCAAAGTCTGGTTCTCCCGCTTCCAGTCCTGCCTCATTCGTGGAGCACATGTTTCCGCACACCATACTTCACTCAAGATGTCATACAAGTGCCGTGGGTTTTCTATTTTTTCAAATGCCATGTTTACCGGTTTGCAATCCGCTGTTTCCCAGCCGTAGAATTTGTATTGGTTCATTTTATGCCTCCGTCATCAGAAACATTTTATCATCATTTCCTCATTATAAACAGAGCATAAGGGAGCGCACATGGCACAAGGGTTGGAAAACTAAGGCCATACTTTACAAAAAAGGGCATATATGATAAAGTAAATTATTGAGTCTAGATGCTTTGCACATCTTTGCCAGAAAACCCCGCCAGATCCGGAAGGAAGCAACGGTATTTGGATAAAGGTGGTGATGAAGATTATCTAGGCTCTTTTTTTTTCTTTGCTTATGTGATAAAATAAGGCCAGAGGTTAAGATGACTGTAGATTTTCTTATAAGCGGGCTTTTTATCTTTCTGGGACTGATGCTTTCAATTTTTACTCAATTCAGCATCAAGATTATTGTCATTGCCCTTGGTGCGGCTGCCATCGTAAAGGGGTTGTATGACCTTGTAAAGGTAAAGAAGCTTTCACAGGATGTTGGGTTCAACCGCATGGTTCTGATCCGTTCACTTGTGGCGATTGTTGTGGGCCTCCTTGCGTTTTTCCTGCCCCTTGCATTTTTCAAGACCGCAGAAACCGTCGTCAAAGCCATGCTCTATCTGCTTGCAATTTTCCTTTTGATTTCCGGAGTGCTTCAGCTCTTCCTGGTTGCAAAACTGAATCAGGAGGAAGTTCCCGCTCCCACCAAACCGATGAAGATAGAGGCGGTCAGTTATTTTCTGGTTGCAGTGTTTTTGTTCCTGGTGGCATCAATCAACATTACTGGAATCATACGCATTGTGGGAATCGTTCTTGTTGTCGTCGGCGTAATCTATTTCATTTACCTGTGGCACAACAGGACTCTGGTCATAAATCCCGACAGTGTTGAAGATGCCCCTGAAGATGATGCTGAACCGGAAAGTTCCGTTCCGTTTGAACAGATAGAAGACTACTCCTCTGATGAAGAGGAAAAAAAAAATATAGTTGAATAAAAATCGAGGTTAGTATGGCTCATTGTATCGTACCGGAAGCAGAAGAAATATTGGACAAGGAATTTCCAGTTTTGGACAAGGGTTTTGTCCGACTTGTTGACTATTACGGCTCAGACCAGCGCATAGTTCAGGCAGCGCGCGTGTCTTATGGCGAAGGAACCAAGACGGTGAGCCAGGATGCAGGTTTAATCGACTATCTTTTGCGTCACCAGCACACGTCCCCGTTTGAACAGGTGGTCTTTACATTCCACGTAAAGATGCCGATTTTTGTCGCCCGCCAGTGGGTACGCCACAGAATGGGAAGAATGAACGAGGTTTCCGGCCGCTATTCAATCATGAAGGATGAATTCTATGTTCCGGACAATTCATGCATTGCAACACAGTCCAAGGACAACAAGCAGGGAAGAAACAGCGAGGCACTTCCAGAAGCAGAAGCCCAGGAATACCGCGACGCATTCACCAAGGGACAGGAAGCAGCATACGGCGAATACAGCCAGATGATAGAAAAGGGTCTTGCACGCGAGATTGCCAGAATCAACCTGCCGCTTGCACTCTACACGGAATTCTACTGGCAGATGGACCTGCACAACCTCTTCCACTTCCTTAAGCTAAGGCTGGACAGTCACGCCCAGTACGAGATACGCGAATACGGAAAAGTGATGCTTGAAATGGTACGCAAAGTATGCCCCCTTGCCACCGCCTCTTTTGAAAACGACATGAACGGTGCAGTTTCATTTACTGCCGAAGAAATGGACGCACTAAGAAAAGTTCTTGACGGAAAGGAAAATCCCCTTGAAGGCAAAAAGAAAGAACGCTTCGACGAAAAGATAAAGTCCGGCGTTCAATTATAGGAATAGTTTGAGAAAGTCACACGGATTCCGGGTCAAGCCCGGAATGACATGTACAGTCATGCTGAACTTGATTCAGCATCTTAATGTGTAATGTCAAGATTCCGGGTCAAGCCCGGAATGACGAGAATGTTTACTTTGCCCTTGCTGCAACTGCCTTTTTAATAGCATCTGCAAACAATTGGTTCTGGTCGGAACGTACTTCCGCAGAGAATTCCGGGGAACCATCTGGGGCCATTCTGTAGAACCTTGAAGAATCTGTGGTGTATGCAGGTGTATCGGGGTTGTTGATCCACCAGTCCAAAACTGCAATCACACACATCGTGTATTTGATCAAGTTCGAATTTGTTGCGGCTGTAGTCTTGTCATCCTTCTTTGCACCCAGAAGAACATCCATGCGCTTTGAAACAATGTTCGGAATGTCAAACTCATAGCGGTCCCAGGGATTAAGCACACCCAATACAGGCTTTTTTGCGGCTGCATTTTCGTCTATGCGGCGGCCCAAAACGGTGAATATCGTGCGGAGGTAATCAGTGCGATTGTACAGAGGTTCGTACTTGCTGTCGTTCCTCGGCTTTGTAAGTGTCGGTGCGTTGAACTGAAGGTTTGGCATAAAGAAGAATTTTTCGCGCCAGAGAATGTTGTTGATGTTTTCCTTACCGTAGTTCGTGTTGGGATAGTCGGGCTGTGAATAGAGCGAGTTCATGAAGTCACGGAGGTAGTCGCCCAGTTTCTTGTAGAAGAGGTCCTCGATGTAGAAGCTCCAGTCAGACATTGCGGTGCCTAGTGAATCTGGAAGTGCTCCCAGCTTTTCGTCGGCCTTGATGTTAAAGTTGATGTTGCGGCAGCCGTGGAAAAGGTCGTCCAGAATCTTGATCAAAACCAAAGTTACCTGCACGCCGTTTTCTGGATTGAGCATGTTGAATCCTTCCTCAAACTTATACAGCGGCTGGAAATACACGAACATGTCCGGGTGAGTTTCGAGGTGAGAGAAACCTGCTTCCGGGAATAATTGCTCAAGAAGCTTGAGACCTGCAACAACAAGCTCGTCCTTTTTGCCTGGAACATGACGCTTGGCTTCTTCCTTCTTGCGTGCTTCCTCTTCTTCCCTCTGAATCTCCTCGTCGCTCTTTTTCTTTTTCTCTGGGAGGAGAAGGTCATATCTTGAAAGGTTTACAAACTG
>DBWR01000051.1:43636-48247 GCA_002309305.1 Treponema sp. UBA1233
AGCGGATACATTCCCTTAAGAATCTGGTTGTAGACAAAGAGCCATTCTGTGATGCCCTGTTTTGCCAGAGACTGAAGCCTCATCTTGTCGGCACCCTGGAAGTTGCACAAATCGGCGTAGATTTCCTTGATTGCGGCCGGAATCTGCTGTTCACCGATGTAGTAGACCGTCATCAGCTCATGGTACATTGCCTTGACGTATGGAATCATCATCGGAACTGTAAGTTCGTTTGCACAGTCTTCGATATCAGTTGCAAGAGGCTTAAGGTCCTTCATGTTCCATTTTCCCACAGTGCGCAGGAACTTGAACTTGAGGTCTGTTTCCGTAGCAATCTGGGCCTTGTAGGTGTCCGGTGAAATCTGGATGAAAGTCTTTATCGTCGTGATGAACGACTGCATGTGCTCGATGTGCTTCTTTACCTTGTGGATTGCGAAATCCTTAGACACGCGTTCCTTGTTCTTGGCCGAAAGGTTGTAGATGAACGAAAAGAATCCACGGTTTACTTTAATCTCATACTCCTCGGACATCATCAGCTTGTTCATGAGCTTAAGGTCCCTGGAAGTAACTGCAGGTAAATCTGCATCCGTCTTTTTTAACACTTCACTATTTGCCATAGTCTTTTTTAATCCTTCTTTATTTGAATTTGAAAATGCCGCGCTGCTTGCCGAAATGTCTGAAGATGTCTTGCCTGATGCCCTGACAATAACACGGTCATTAGTTCTACGTTTTGGTAAAGTTGCAGGATCTACAGGCACTGAACGTTCCGGTAGAATCTCTCCGCCGATTTTTTGTGCCATAGCCTTGGCTTCATCCTCATCAAGCGGGCCAATGTTCCTGCGTGTTTTTTCAAAAGTTCCTGGAGCAAAAGAACGTAAGGTTCCTTTTTTGGTTTCGTCTTCTGTATCTGCCATATTTCTCCTTCCTTTTTATTATAATCGAATGACATACTTTTTTGTGATTCCTGGCAGAGAGTCGATTACAATCCTGTTACCGTCATCATCCACCAGAACGCCGTTGAACATCCCATAAATCGTGTGGTATTCCGCGCGCACGACAAGTGGGTTTACTATATTCACATTATCCGAGACCGGAGTAAATGTTAAGTCAATCATGTTTTCAGTATCCTGAATGTTCCACTTGTTCATTATACCATAGGTATGGGTTATGACAACAGGTGGAAGAGCAGTTTCCCTGCCATTATAGAAAAGTGCGTTTCCGTTGTAGGAATCCTGATCGAATGCGTCCAGAGATCCCGCTTCTATCCTGAAAGAAATGTTTTTCCCGTCCACAATTCCCATTCCGGTTACAAATTCTCCATGGCTTTTAAACTTCATGTAAGTACGGTTCATGTCAAAAAAACATATTCCATCAGCATCCGGCATCGTCTTGGGAGCCTGATTTTTGCTTGTAAGAGTTATGGCTCCATGCAGCGGAAGGGTGGCATAATAGCGGGCGGAACAGCGCCTCAAAGTTGGGGCTGGAAGAACCATCGTAAGCTCGGCAGACTGTTCTGTCTCGAACTGTGCCTTAAACGCCGCGTTTACCTGTGGCCTCACGGAATCTCCATGCAGGTTGAATATTACCGCCAGCTTGTCATGGAAACGGTCCCAGCTTATGCGGATGTAACGTGCCTTTTTGTAACATGATGTTGCGGCAAAAGTAAGCCTGTGCGGAACAAACCTGCGTCTTGGGCCCATAAGGGAGTGGTACGAAAACTTCTGCTTGGTCGTCATATTCCAGAAAGTGATTTCAGCAAAACCGAAAACCTTCGCGTCAAAAAATTCAATGCAACCGATGTATTCCCCAATGCTGAAAAAAAACGACAGCCGGCTTTTTATGCGAAGATTTGAAATCCACTTTGGAACGGGGATGTTAAGGTAAGGCCTGTTCAACCACCTAATGTCCAGCCGCTCCGGATGCCCCCTAAAAGTTCCAAAAACGGGTTTTCCGTCTACCACTTGTTTTGGAGGACATTCCTGAATAAGTCTTTTATATGACATAATCCATTTTTTCTGCAAAAGTTATCCGGCCTGACTTCGACCGTATTATCATATTATATCAGTATTTTCAAATAAAGTAAAGAAAAGAGTTGGAAAGAGCCTAAAAGTGGGATTTTCATTCGATTATATAAAAACAACTTAATGTGGAGCAAAATTATGGAACAAGATTATGAAAAACAGATGATCAACGCAGTATTGTCTGACAAACTCAGCAAGGAATTCATACAGGATTTGGTTAAGGCACTGACTTTCAAACGCTACATCGTTTCCGCCATCTTCCCTTCAACCCCGGAATCAGAGACATTCGGCCATTTTCTGGACCGCTTTTGGGACTATGACAATTCACCATATATTAAGGAAAAGCAAATCGTAGGCCAGTCAGTCCACCGTCGTTATGCTGAAATAATGTTGAGCCGTGCAAAAAGCTACTGGATTCCAAAATTCGGAAGCCGCCCCCTGGGAACAATCACTTCCAGCGACATAAAACGACATCTCAGAGCCCTTGCATGCAATCCCCAGAAAGTTAATGTCAGAACAAGGGGAAGCAAAGAAAAGAAAAACTACAAGATAAAAATGCTCAAGTCTGAAACTGTCAATCAGATTGTTCGTTCTGCCACCTGTGCCTTAAAATGGGCCTATCATAACGGCCTAACCGACAACAATTGTTTTAGCGGCATAGTCTACTGCCATGTCACTCCCAAACCCCGCAAAATTCTTACCATGAGTCAGGCAATCCAGGTTTTTTCCTCATACTGGGACAAGCCAATGTACCGCATTGCAAACCTTTGTTCGGCATGTACAGGAATGCGAATTGGTGAAGTCCAGGCCCTGCAGTTTCGCGACATCGGTTCAGACAGGATATACGTACGTCATAATTGGGCTCGTCTGGAGGGATTAAAATGCCCCAAAAATGGAGAAGAACGTGAGGTAAAGGTTTCCAGGGAATTATTAAATGAATTGATTTCCCTCATGCATCAAAATCCATACGGTTATTCCGAGGATAACTTTGTTTTCTGGGGTTATACAAAACACGTACCGTGCCAGGGCCGCCACTGGAACGAATCATTACATAAAGTCCTTCGTAATCTGAACATTCCAGACTGGCAGGACATTTCCTTTCATGGATGGAGGCATTTTTTCGCGTCAAACATGGCCGATTTTATTGACGAACGCAAACTCCAGCTCGCCACCGGTCACAAAAGCCGCTTTGTCCTGGAACTCTATGCCTCTCACCGTTCAGAGCAAACCCTGGACGAATTGGGTGAGGTCTCCGAAAAACTGTTCAAACCCCTAGTATCCACCAATGTTCGAGTTGAAAGTTGAAAACTGAGAGATGAAAGGTAATTAAGAATGCATAATTCATAATTAAGAATTCGGAATGCGGAATTCGGAATTAAATTCTTACCTAATCATAAAAAAATCAAAATTCTTCTCAAATTTTTGTCAAAAACCATGGGGGGTGACACTAATTATATTATAGAGACTTTTAGAAGTCCCATATTCTATAATTAGCAAGGAGGGCAAAACATGTCTAACGAAATTACACCGTCAGGGACGGTAAACCACTACAAGGACCGTCTTTTTATCTCCATCTTCGGAAAAGACAACGACCAAAGCAAGAAATGGAGGCTGGATTTATACAATGCACTCAGGGGAACGAATTATACAGACCCCGATGCACTGGAACTGAACACCATCGAGAATGTTATCTACCTTACGATGCGGAACGACGTCTCATTCCTCGTGGACTCACAGATGACCCTGTTCGAACAGCAGAGTACCTTCAACCCAAACATGCCGTTAAGGGGACTAATGTATTTTGCACAACTATATCAGATGCATCTTGCAAAACAGGGACGTACGCTATTCAGGACAACGCTTACAAAAATACCAAATCCGAAATTCATCGTCTTCTACAATGGAACAAGGGAAACGGAAGACAGGGAGGTTCTAAAGCTTTCCGATGCCTTTGAGATTGAAGATGACTCGGGACAATATGAATGGACGGCGGAACTGATAAACATTAATCCAAATCACAACAAGGCACTTCAAAAAAAGTGCAAACCGTTGTATGATTATGTAAGGTACGTTTCACAAGTCAATGAGAACAAGAGGCTTGGAATGCAGGTGAAGGAAGCCGTAAACAGAGCGGTAGATTGGGCGATAAAGGAGAACCTTTTGGACGGTTACTTCAAGCAGCAGAAGGAGGAGATTTTGGCAAACAGTCTTACAGAATTTGATGCGGAAGAAGCCTACAGGGACATAAGGAACGATGGATATGAGGAGGGGCTTGCCGAAGGACTTACTGCCGGTCTTGTGCAGGGAGCTTCCCAAAAAGCCATCGAAGACGCTTTAAATGCCCTCAAGATGAATCTGTCGGTAAAACAGGTTTCCCAAATCACAAGCCTTTCTCAGGAAGAAGTTCGTGAACTTGCTAGAGGTGTTGTACCCGAAGTGGGACAATGCAGTTAAATGGGCGATTAGGGAAAACTTTTTGGATGTTTTTTAGATTTAACTGGTGAGTTTTTACGTTTTTTTGCCTGCAAAAAATGCGAGCCTTCGCGAGCAAGTAAAAACTCTAAGAGCAAGCGGCAGCTTGCGACAGGAGGAG
>DBWR01000063.1:0-45057 GCA_002309305.1 Treponema sp. UBA1233
GAGGAAGAATTCATCCGCGACATCCACCAGGAAGGCTACGACGAGGGATTTTCCAATGGCATCCGGCAAAATGCTGTGGAAGCAGCCAGGAATGCTCTTAAAATGAATCTTACCATAGAGCAGGTTTCCCAAATCACAAGCCTTTCTCAGGAAGAAGTTCGTGAACTTGCTAAGCGTTAGCTTGCGTCAATCCGCGTGACAATTCTAAATCATAAGAAAGAATAAAGCTACAGCTTAATACTCGTAGATGTTCTTTTCCTGCCTTTCTTCTACCAGAGCTTCCAGGGCGGACTGGTCTATGATGGTGTAGAGCTTTTCTCAACCCCCTGCAATTTCTAAATGGTAACTAACAGTAAAAGGATTACCTGCGAGTTCTATTGCTGCCCATGGCATTTCTACACCAAATACGGTTGCACCTTCTTCAGTTTTAAGGGCATAAAAAAAAACCACCGCCCAAGAGGCGGTGGAACATTTAAGCTGTTTTACTTAAATATCATTATACTGAAGGTACAGTTAGTGTAAGTTTAGTTCCATCATATGTAAGTACAAATCCAAACTCTTCCTCAACCTCTTCAGCTGTGTACCAATCAATCAGATCGAGTGAATACTTTGAAGTTGCAGAATTCCTGTAAACTACAATGGTATCCTCTTCATCACCATCTCCATTAAGATCTTGAGGATTAGGTGTAAAATCTGCCTCAGCAAAAGAAAAATCCTTAATTGTTTGTGCAAATTCCATTCCTTCTGGAAGTGCAACTGCATTATCAGCACAGCTTACAAAAGCAAAACCTACTAATGCAACAGCCAGTGCTGCAAGTATCTTTACTAATTTCTTCATTATAATTCTCCTTTGCGGATTTCCCGCTTATTCGTATGAATATTTTTCCAGGGTCATCTCCTGAACCAAAGATTCAAGATATTCCTGGTTTATCCTCTCTGCGAGCGCCTCCGCCTGTGTCCGGCTAAAGTACAGCTCCGTGTACGGACTGTACAGGGCTTCCTCCCCCTTCACGGGCTTGCTTGGAATGCGCAACACCAGATACGGCTGTCCTTCCATGAAAATGCAGTTCATGTAAAACGGTATGTTCTGCACTGAATGAGCTGGTGATACTATTCCAAAAGAATAGTCCATTACACCCTTTGAGTAAGCGTTCCCGGCTGTTGCCTTAACGTTCTGCAAGGTGTGCTCATCCCATTCGGCTGCAAAGGCCTGGACTGCGTCTATCACAGCAACCCTTGCTCCCTGCTTCAGCACAACCGTCTGGAAATTGGCTCCGTCATGGTAGCGTAGCACCACAGTGTTGTATCTGGGCTCTACAAATACCTTGCTGAAAGTATGCTGCTTCAGCTTACCGAATGACTTGGAGTGGAATGTAAGCGTTCCAAGTGATATGGAGTCAATGTCCGCAATCAAGGACGGATATTCATCCTCGACTTTGTCTGCCGCATTGCCGCTTACACAGCCGCACATCATCACAGAAGCTGCCGCTGCAAAAACTAATGCCAGTTTAATTCCCTTCATGGCTGCATTTCCCTTTACCAGACCGGCGACGGATATTGTCCACCGCCGAACATTTTCCTTGTCTTACGCTAGATTAGAATGAAATCTTTGCGAATACGTTGAATGTACCAGCCTTTGCATCATCTGCAACGAGGTTGCGTGACTGATAGTATGCACCGAATGTTGTGTTTGGAATAAGTCCACCAACATCAACTCCAACCTTAACGTTTACGAGGCCTTTGTTATTGCCTTCATCGTCGTAGGCTGCATATGTATCCTGGAGTCCGCTGTTATCATCGTTTGCCTTGCTAAATATGCCGGCAGCCTTTCCACCTTCATAATCTCCATTAGCAAAGCGGAATCCTGCCTGTGGTGTTACTGTGAGGCCGTCACCAACTGCAAGATTGTATTTTACACCACCAGCAATAGCGATACCTGTCTTTATGAAATCATTGTCAACAGGAAGAACAATTTCTCCAATAGCTGCTGCTGTAAGGTTCTCTACGATCTCTCCAGAGTAGAATGCTGGTACGATGTCGATGTATGTGTGTTCTGCAAGTGGAACATATACTGCAACACCAACGCCTGGTGTTCTCTTCTTAGCCTCGTCATTGTCAAGGTAGTATACTCCGCCGTTCTCGTCAGCCTCGTCGCCCCAAGCATAAAGCAAGCTTGCTGCTACTTCGCCATTTCTGAATCCGTCAACATCCTTGATCTTTTCCATGCCAACACCGGCAGAAGCCTTGAGGTAGTTGTCACCCAAGCTGAGCTTGTAAGATGCAGATCCGAAAATTCCGAGCTGCTTTCCTTCGAAATCCGCAGCATCAAATCCGAATGATACACCGGCCTTTGCACCGAAGCCGCTCATGTCCTTGAGCTCTGCCTGTGCAGCAAGTGCATACTGGTCTGTATAATAGTCATTGCCTTCAGGCTTTGAGCGGAAGTCTACGTCAAGACCGAAGAGGTCGTTTCCGTATCCAACTACCAAGCCCTGTGTTGCATTTGGACCCTTGTCGCCTACACCATATTTATCTGACTTGAGGGCATTTGAAAGGTTCAGTTTTCCAACCTGAGTGTCACCAGACTTGATTCCGATATAAAGATCGTTGATGTGGATCTTAGCTACATCAAGGACCATCTTTCCGCCGTCTTTTACGAAAGCTTCTGATCCGTCGCCTTCGACCTTGAACTTGATATCTCCGTCAAGCTTTACAGCAAGCTCAGCCCATACGCCTTCGCCTTCTGTTACTTTTGATCCGCCCTTAGCAAATGTCACGACAGCCTTGGCTTCTGCTTCGTTCCTGAAACCTGTGCGACCTGTTACTGCATCTGCATCAAGGTCAACACCCCATGTCACTTTCTCGCTGCCGGAAACTTCAAGACCAAGTTCCGCAACAGGCTCATCGGCCATAGCTGCAGCAGCCACCATAGCTGCCATTGCTGTAATGGCAATAATCTTTTTCATAAGAATTCCTCCTAGTTTTTTTAACGTGAATAATTCCACGTTACATTTAAACGATACCATAAATTTCGGTAATCGTCAAACTCTTTTTAAACTATATAGCACTTTTTACCCCATTTTGCAAGTTTTTTTTTTGATTTTTGCGTATTTTTTTAATTTTTTGTTATTTTTGCAAGTTTTTTTACCGTTTAATCTCCAAAACAGCCATGGATTCTACTGGGATTTTCAAAAGCGAAGCGATTTCTTCTGCCGTGTATTTTCCATCAGCAAGCAAGGCTTTTGCAGTTTCCAAAAGGCTTTCTTCACGTCCTTGTTCAATACCCTTGGAGATACCATTCGAAAATCCCTCGTCGTAGCCTTCCTGGTGGATGTCGCGGATGAATTCTTCCTCGTCAAATTCCGTCAAAGAGTTTGCCAAAATCTACCTCCTGTCGCAAGCTGTCGCTTGCTCTTAGAGTTTTTACTTGCTCACGAAGGCTCGCATTTTTTGCAAGCAAAAAAACGTAAAAAACTCACCCGTTAAATCTTAAAAAACGTCCAAAAGGTCTCCCTTATAGCCCATTCCACCGCTCTATTTACGGCTTCCTTCACCTGCATTTACCTGTGCTAATTCCTTTACTTTTTCAAGGGGCAAACCGACAGCATGTGCAATCTGTTCGTGTGTACCGAGATTCATGGCAAGAAGGTTTCGGGCAGCATCAGAGGCTTTTTGAAAAGATCCCTCGTCGTAGCCTTCCTGGTGGATGTCGCGGATGAATTCTTCCTCGTCAAATTCCGTCAAAGAGTTTGCCAAAATCTCCTCCTTTTGAATCCTGAAGAAACCGTCAAGAAGGTCTTCCTTAATCGCCCATTCAATTGCATCATCAACGGCTTCCCTCAGGCTCATTCCCTTCTTCTTGTTTTCCTTTACTCTGGAAACATACCTTACATAATCATACAACGGTTTGCATTTTTTTTGAAGTACCTGGTTGTGGTTCGGGTTGATGTTTATAAGTTCTGCCGTCCATTCGTACCGGCCCGACTTGTCCTCTTTCTCAAATGCATCAGATAACTTGAGGAACTCCCTGTCATCAGTTTCCCTTGTACCGTTGTAAAGGACTATGAATTGTGGGTTCGGAATCTTGACTATGCTTGTCCTGAAAAGGTGTCGTCCCTGTTTTGCTAGGTACATCTGATAGAGTTGTGCGAAGTACATCAGACCCCTTAATGGCATGTTTGGGTTGAATGTACTCTGCTGCTCGAACAGGGTCATCTGTGAGTCCACGAGAAATGATACGTCGTTTCTCATTGTAAGGTAGATAACGTTTTCGATGGTGTTAAGTTCCAGTGCATCGGGGTCTGTATAATTCGTTCCCCTGAGTGCATTGTATAGGTCCAGCCTCCACTTCTTGCTCTGGTCGTTGTCTTTTCCGAAGATGGAGATAAAGAGTCGGTCCTTATAGTGATTCACTGTTCCTGATGGTGTGATTTCATTAGGCATGTCCTGCCCTCCTTGCCAATCATAAGATATGGGACTTCTAAAAGTCTCTATAATATAATTAGTGTCAGCCCCCATGGTTTTTGACAAAAATTTGAGAAGAATTTTGATTTTTTTTCGACAAGAAGAGAAATGAATATTATTAAGAGGTATTTAAGATAAACTATGAATTTATAGAAGTCCGACAGAAGTTCCATCTCATGAAAAACATCATGAAACAGATACTTCCGCCTAACTTAATTATGAATTATTTGTCTTTTCTGTTATAGATGAAAATTGTCAATGGAATGCTTAATATGCACAAAACAATTGAGATGCCCAGAGCGATGTAGGGATAAACTGTCTGTAGGTTCATGATATTAGCTTTTGAAAGACCTGTCCACACACCGACTGCAGCTCCCACAATCATAAGGCTCACAATCATGCAGACTGTTCGTCCCACCTGAGATGAAATTGCAAAGTTTATTGGCATTGTAATGGTCAGATACAAAAACAGGATTATCAGCTGAACCAACAAAGTGCTCAGAAGTCCGTTTCCCAAAACATCTACATCCATAACAAAATATCCCAACAGCATTCCCAGGCCTGTAAACAAAAGGGATTCTACAAGCCCAATCAGCACCAGGACATATTTTTCCAATACAACGGTGGCATTGCTTATGGGCATCATGCTTGCAAGACGGTTGAAACGAGTAAGTTCATCCTGATTGATTATAAGGATTGGCAGCATAAGCACATAAATCATTCCAATGTACATTGTTCCAGCCCAAGTTGAAAACATTGAAAAAACCGCAATAAAAATCATAAAGAGAATGCTGGTCTTTAAATCTTTAATTAACAGCGCTTTCATTTTTCTTAGCCTCCTTTGCACACCAGATGATGTATTCTTCAAGATTTTCAAAACCCTTTTCCTGAACTTTGGCCATTACCGCATCCTTCTGCTCATAGAACAAAATCTTTCCGTGGTGAATGTATGCTACATAATCACAGATTTTCTGAATGTCACTGATTATGTGTGAAGAAAACAAAATGGAATTACCCTGCTCATGTGCAAACTGACTCAGGATTTCCACAATCTCATCGCGAACCAATGGATCAAGTCCACCGGTAGGTTCATCAAGAACAAGAAGTTTTGCCCTGTGAGAAAGAGCCAGAGCAAGTGCAAGCTTCATTTTCTGTCCTCGGGAAATCTGCCTCAAGCTCTTTTTTAAGGGAAGCTCAAATTCCTTTATCAGTTGAACGTACTTTTCATGATCCCAGTTTTTGTATGCAGCCCTGAAGATTGGTTCCATATCCTTTACCTTAAGCACTGGAAGACATGCTTCGTCCAGAACAATTCCAACCGACTGTTTTATCTCTGCAAATTCCAGATCCTTGGTATTATCAACGCCCAATACGCTGACAGAACCTGAATTATAGTGGCATGAACCCATTATGGAACGAATGATGGTAGTCTTACCTGCCCCGTTTTCGCCCACAAGACCAACAACTTTTCCTTCGGGAACATCAAAGCTGATGTTGTCCAAAGTAAAATCCTTGTACTTTTTAGTCAAATTCCTTATTTCAATTGCATTCATGTTTTTCAGTATATAGACTTTCCGCCCCAGTTTCAAGAGATTGTAGTTTACCCTGTGTTCAACTTTCAACTTTCAGTTTTCATCTTTCATCTTTCCTAGTTCTCTATTGATTTTATCCTCTGTTTTATTTACAATGGAACCATGAACCAAGAGCATATTGTTAAGGATGGAACTTACATACCAGTTCCGTTTGCTCAGTTTCCCGAGATTCCAGACCAGCCGATGTTCAATCCAACGATAGTACGCCATATCGAACTTGACGAAAATTTTCCCTATCTGGACAAATCATTTAAAGGGCGGCTTAGAAGCGCATTAATTTATACAATCATTTTTTTACTCGTTTTTCCGGCTCATAAAATACGTTATGGCCTCAAGATCAAGGGACGAGAAAACATACGCAGGAATAAAATACTTTTTGCCAACGGAGCAATGACCGTATGCAATCATGTTTACAAATGGGATTTTCTTGCCGTATTGCAGGCTGTAAAATACCGCAGAATGTGGTTCCCCGCACGTGGGGCAAACATGAACGGAACTGACGCTTTCCTCATCAGGGGTTCAGGGGGAATTCCCATACCGGAATCATTCGGAGGACTTAGGAAATTCAAAGAAGCATTTGACGAACTCCACGCAAAAAAGAAATGGATACACATTTTCCCGGAATCCTGCAGGTGGGAATGGTACGAGCCAATCCGTCCGTTCAAGCTGGGTTCTTTTTCAATGGCAGTGCGCTATAATCTTCCGGTCATCCCCATGGTCATCACCTACCGTAAGCCAACTGGCATCTACAAGCTTTTAAAAGTCAAGCATCCCCTTACGACAATCACCATAGGCGAACCAATTGTCCATGATTCAACAATGACACGAAAAGACGCTTCCCTAAAGCTTTTGCAGGAGGCTCATAAATGCATGTGTAATCTTGCGGGAATAGAACAAAACGGTTGGGAAGAACTGGGAGACTAGTTGAATTCCTTTTCAGCCCATTCAACAAACTCTGTCCATGTCATTATGCTGGGGTTTCCCTTTGACTTTTTTTTACATATCTGAATGAACTGCATTCCGCTGTTTCTGGCTCCCTCTCCGTCTGTATCATCCCTGTCACCGACTACAAGACAGTTTTCGGGAGGAACACCAAGGGAATGGGCAATTTCCAAAAATGCACGTGGAGCGGGTTTAAGGCAGCCGAAATCATGGGCAGAACTTATCTTGGCAAAGCAGTCTATCATTTCCTGATCCATTCCCACAGCAAGCATCCTTTCGGAAACAAATGGATAATCAGAAAACACAGCCATAAGAATGTTCTTTTGCCTTAGCATGCTGACAAATGACCTTAAGCCATCACGACATCTATAATGGCGTTTAAGAACTTTGACCATTGTTTTTTTGATATAGGTATCGGTATACCATTTGATGTTCTCTTCTTCCGACAGACGTGTATGTTTTGCCATCCGCCTGTTGTATTCCCTTACAAATGATTCGGAAGATCCGAAATCCCTTCCACGCAGCATCCTGTGAGTAACACGATCCGCCCTGATCCAAAAAATGTGATGCGGCTCACGAAGGATAACCCTTATGGGTATAAAGGAAAAATCATAAAGAGTACCATCGAAATCAAAAATTATAGCCTTAACCGAAGATGCCATATTCAAATCCAATAGCAAATACAGTTGAAGGATTGCCCAAAGAGCAAAGCAAATCAGGCAGTCCCCCAACCTTAATCATTCATTATTCCTGAACAAGAACCTTGAACATTTCATGACGCTTTTCGTCCTGCATAAGAAGATTCATCTTAAACTGACCGTCACGTCCGCCCTGCTCCAAAACAGACATCTTGTAACGCTCAAATGCATTTTCCTTCAGGACATGTCCGATTGGATCATTGATACGGAAAGAATCCCTCTTTGACTCATACTCAACATTTATCTTCTTGAGTTTTTCGTCAATCAGCTTTGTAAACTCTTCTACCTTGTCCTTTGTCATTCCCGGAGTCTGGAAATCATAATAGAAGTGATAAAGGGACTTGTCTACATCGGCAAAACCTACATAGAAACGAAGCTTTACTCCTGCCTGCTCCTGTGCCTGTTCAACTGCCTCCATAAACTGCCTTTCATGGACTTTTTCTCCAGTCATGCTGATGATTCCGTTAACCTTTTGGATGAACTGAATAGTTGGAATCGTGTTGTAATGACCCGTTACTTCTATCATGTCGTTCATGTTGTAGCGGTAGAGTCCGGAATAAGTGGTGATGTAAACCAGATAGCGCTTACCAACCTCAAGCTCATGCAGCTGGTAGAATTTTGGATTTGGGTTATCCATATCGTCCGCACTTGTAAATTCAAAGAAATGATAGTGTGCGAACAAAACGGTATCGTCTTTTCCGTTCATTACAAGACCTGCACGGCATTCCGATGCGAAATAACCGAATTCCTGATGCAGCATTTCCGGCGGGAAGTAATCCTTGGACTTGTCCATATAGACGCGGGTATTTCCACACTTCCATGATGTAAGGAACTGAATGTTAGGCCAATAGTGTTTTGGAAGAACCTGACCGTATTTTGCCTTGAGTTCACGAAGTTCCTTTGCCCTTTCCGGATTTGGTGCGTAGGTTGCCTCAAGTACTGAGCGAATTTCTGGTTCTACAGGATATTTTGTAGTCAGAGTTCCCTTTTCGATGTCATTAACCATCTCGTCAAAGTTTTCGTCCACAGTCCTCTGCAGCTCAAGTACAGTGGAAGGATTGCATGCGACAAAAGAAGTTACGTTCTGTTCAATTCCAGTTCTCATCACCGCATAGTTTCTTGCACGGTAATCTGCGATTGCATAAATTGAACGTGGTGCAGAATAAAGACACTTCATGAAGTTAGGACAGTCACGCTGTGTAACTCCTGAAACAGAACCGCAGACAGTTCCGTCGGGTGCATATGTTTCAACATCTTTTCCTACGATGGACACACATTTTCCCCAGAATACTGTAGGCCTGTGCATCATAAAGGTGTACAGCCATACTTTGGTCATCTTGCTGAAAACGTCCGTATAATAGCGCTCAGTAATAGGAATCCACTTCGGTTCTTTGGTCGTACCGCTTGTTGTCGCATACATCATCGGTTTACCGGGGAACAGAATGTTTTCCTCTCCGTTCTTCATCCTTTCAACAAAGGGACGGTAATCCTCATAATCACATGGTTTCTGGTATTTCTGCCAGCGTGCATATAATTCTTCTGCATTGGGAGCCTCTAGAATTTCTGCATAGTGATGAGCCTTGCCCCATTCTGAATCCTTTGCAAATTCAAGAATACCACGCAAGGTGCTTTCTTCCGTAGCCTTACAGTTTTTTGCAGCCTTGTTAAGTTCCTTGGAATATTTCCTTCCAACCCAACCTAATGCAAAATCAATCAATCCTGCGTTTTTTCCCTTTTTCATAAGAATCTCCTTATATATGTTTCTCCCTTCCTAAAATAATGTACAGACAAACGCACCTATCAAGCCCAAGAAAATCGTCAGGCCCATTGTGTGCACCGGAACAAAAGTACTGAACGCCAATGCCCCAAAAGACAAAGCCGTAGTCAAAAATGACAGGAAAATGGCAAAGGGTTCCAGTTTGGGAATTTCGTTTTGTATCAAACCTTTTTTCTCCCTCTTTATATTTTCCACCATATATATTATGTAATCCAGTCCCAGACCAAATACCAAAATCATGCCGGTGAGTCCAAAGAATTCAATTGGCTGACCTATAATTCCGTCCACCATAAGAATCAAAAGCACGCTCAAAAGAGGAATCGAAGCAATCTTGAGTGCCTGTTTCCAGGTATAGAAGAATTTTAGCACGACAAAAATCACCAGATAAGCCACAATAAACATGATGATTATGATATAGGTCAAACGATCAAGTCCCAGGCCCAAATCCCTCATCTTGTTTTCATAGATTACGTTGTCACCTTTCTCTGCGGCTATCTTTATATATTCATCCCTTGACAGTTCCCTAACAGGCATCACGACAGAATAATACTCACCGTCAATCTGCCCAAGCCACAACATTGACACAAGCGAAGAAACCGATTCAGGAAACTCACAGTTTGGAAGCAGGTAGTTTTCTTCGGACGAATCAAATTCCTCTGCAAGATACAGTTCCTCACCTTCCTCATAACCAAGCAATTCATACTGCCCTGGTGCCAGTTCCAATAGTTTCCTTGCGGCCTCCCGGGATTTTTTCTGATGCGCTTTAGAAGGAACAAAACGGCTGGTGGCAAGATAAGCACTGCCCTCCTTTCCCCTGCCAAACTCATCCAGGCGCTGGCATACGAATTCCTCAATTTGTAACAGCTCTTCCTCTGTCTTTGCATGAAGAATGAACCAACCCCTAGGATCATATTGAGTAACCTCAGTAACAGTCAAGTCATCTTCCTTTAGGCGGCCTTCCATAACATAAAGCTGATACATGTCGTTATGAACGCGAAGATTCTTATGATTCAATGCAATTATAATGCCTGTTATCAGGATAAAAGAACATGTCACTATGAGGGTAAGATTTTTTTTCTGAGCAAGTCTTGAATGCTTATAGAATTTTATTACTGGGATTCTGCGTTTGTTTTCCTGTGGCAGCTTAAACAACGGATAAATACATATGACGGTAAGGAAAGAACTCATGATACCTGTCATTGAGAAAACACCCATCTGCTTAAGCAAATCAAATGGGGCAAACAAAAGGATAAAATAACAGATTTCTGTGGAGACAAGAGAAAGAACTAGCCCCTTGAACAAAAACTTCCTTACTGAAGCACCTGAATCCAGCGTAAGATTGGCCTTCCAGTTAACAAAGTAATGCAGGCTGTAATCAATACATGAGCCTATCAAAGATGTTCCAAGGACAAGGGTAAGGATATGAAGCCTGCCATAGACAAAATGCGTTGCGGAAAAAGCTGTTGCCAGAGAGACGAAAATTGAAGCAACAGAAGCAACAAGAGGCAAACCGGTTCTGAAAATCAGGAGTAAAATCAAAATCACTATAGTCAGGGAAACCGTTGATATAAGCCCTATCTCATTTATTGCAGAAGTTGAACTTTTATGGCTATTGAAAGCTGTGCCTGAATAAACAAAACGAACTCCATCTTTTTCCAAAGGCCCGCATACAGAATAAAGAGCCGTAACTCCATTGTCATTGCTGGCCATTGCAGAACCTTCTTTGTTTAGTGTTCCGCGAATCATAACATACCATTTGCCTTCGTATTCTGCTGCAAGAACACCATCTTTTGCAGTCATTGAAGTACTGGCATCCTGAATTGCACCCAGATAATCCGTGATGGCTTCATCGTCAAGCAGGAATGGATCTTCATCAAGATAAGAAAGAGATGACAGCGTAAAAGAGCCATAAGCCTTGGAAACTGCCTTATCTGCAAAACTCTGGCGTCCTTCTGCTGTAGAAAGCTCCTGAATAGCCTCATCGTCCAAAAGGTTCCAGCGGTAATCATGAACAAAATCTTCTATACTGGTAATTGCATTGTCACCGGCGTAAAGTCTGATTGAGGCAAAAAAACGGTTTTCCTTTAACTGATTGTAAACAAGTTCGGCCGTAGATTTGGCTGTGTCAAAATTTTCATGTGAAACTAATACAAAAATATTTTGTGAAGTGGCATCGGAAAGCCTTTTATCCACCTCGCCCATTGCAGGTCCAAGAGTGGATGCAGGTAAAATATGAAAAAGGTCACTGTCAATATCCAACTTTTTACCAAAAACAAAAGACAGCGAAAAGGCCAAAATAATAACCATGTGGAAAACAAGCCACATGGTTACATAAAAACTATTTTTTTGCGAAAAGGGCTTTTTCTGCATCAGACAGAACCTCTTTATACTTTTGTTCTGAGAAAGTATAAGACACTTTCCCGCCAGATGCATTGTCAATTACCATTGTATCAATAGAAACATTTCCCGAAACAGAACTGCCACCCAATGAGATTATTCCCACAGAAGAGGCAATGGTTTTATCCTTTGGTGTAAGCGACATATGCCAGCTGTTATCTGTAGCCGTAAATTCAATTGAAAAATTTCTCTCCAGCTCAGATTTGTCGCCATTAAACAGGGATACAACTATCTGAGCAATACTCTTATACATCTGATTATTGGAAACATCTATAACAGAGCGGCTTCCATCCGGATTTGTCTTGATTACTGATGTCTGTGTTATACCCTGAAAAGTCTTAAGTGGTTTTACAGTAGAAAGCCCCACTCCCTCCTGAGAAAGTATGAAAGTGCCGTTGGATTTGAGCACACGGCTTGATTTTCCGTTTGTTTTTTCCTGAACAAAGGAACCCGTGGTCACTTTATGGGCTGCTATTGAAGTACAAACTGTATCAAGAGTTGCTTTTTCGGCAAAAACTGTTGCTGCTGCAAAAGCAAAGAGGGCACATATAAGGTATTTGGAACATTTCATTTCTGTTCTCCTGAATAAAAAAAGTCCGCATTGCGGCTACATTTAAAATAATTCTATAAATCAATGGTTACAGCTTAACAGTTCTTTCTATAGTAGCAAAAAATCGGGATTTATTCAAGAGTTACAAAAGAAATGTGAAAGGCAAGTGAAAATCAGGCAGCTGTACGATAATCTGTAATGGTTACCTCTGCAATGGACTGGCGTAGAGAATCAACAATATGCTCCAGTTTTTTTGCAACTTCATCAGAAAAAGAGGCTTCACCACATTGAGAACAGACTTTTGCCGGAACATTTTTCACTATAATTGTGCAACCATCTATTTCTGTCATAAAAGTGGTCGTTCCATCAAAAAGATTTCCTTTGCAAAAAAAACAATTCATTTTATGCCTCCTGATTTAGCCTTTTATCAAAAGCACTGTTCCACTGACTTTCATCTGGATAATAGGCAGTTATCATCCATAGTTCTTCATTATCACATCCACATACTACATGCAGTTTCGCCTGATTACAAGAAACCCCAAGTACGAGACAACTTGGCAAAGGATAATCATCTGGATACTGTTCGATAATGACTCCCGTCAAGATTGCATTTTCAACATCGCTTTGATGAATGTGCCTACTTATCAAACGGGCAAGCATGTGATTTGTCCATCTGATTTTATGATTCTTACACATTTCTTGAAGAATTTCTATATCAAGCATATAGCAATTATAACACACAAAAAAAGTCTTATCCAGTGACTTTTATGAAATGTGGAAGGCAAGTGCAATTCCTTATAAAATCACGAAATACAAAGCATATAGAGGAAACGCTTTCATTCTCGGCGGGAACCGTGTCAAGCCTACATGAGCCGGGACACACTACTCTACAAACAGTTCCTTGGCTATAAATACATGCCACACAATTAAACCCTTGCAAATGTATTCTTGCCACGAACCCCGCCTACATTACAGCGTTTCCTCTGTCACATTGGAATTTCCAGTTTTATGGCTATAGCACTTGCCTTCCACAGTTTGGTTGGGTAGAGGGTAGGAGAAACACGAAAAAAAAGTGCTTTTTTATATGAAAAAAACTTTCCACACTATAAAAACAACTACTACAATAACTATTGTACACAAATAAAGCATCGAAACATTCCACATAAACATCGTATGTAAAAAGCCTGTTACCTTTTTGTAATATTTGGGTTTCTCCTTTCGGAACGAGTAAAATCCATTCAAATCAGAATGAAACTTTTTCATAACTTCATGCACATCACTATCTGATTTCGCATTGGTCATTGCCTTTTGTATTTCATTTGATATAAGAATATATCCCCTTTGATTCTTTTTTATCGATGCTTCCGTTAACCAAAATAAAATGCTTACCACAACAATTCCAAGTAAAAGCAATTCCTTATGGGTTACAATTCCAGTCGCAATAAGAGCTGAAACAATAGTTCCAAACAAACCCCGCAAATTCTGAACTTGATTATCAAAATTTTGGATTATTTGATTACGAATCTCATTTGTCTTTTTATATAGCTCAGGGATTTGAGATGTCATAGTTTTTGATCCTTAATTACTCATAAATTCAGTTTAAGCCTATAAATCAAAATACGGTATCCTATAATAGGACACCGTATTTTAATAAAGGTTAAAAGTAACCCATTGTTGTTGCAACACATTCCTTGAAGTAATCCAAAGCTCCCTGTTTTGTCTTCTTGCCCGTGACATATGCAGTTACAGATTCTGTAAACAAAGCTTCAATCTGCTTATCTGTACCCTGTGTAAGAGAGCCATCAACACTCTTTGACAATTCACAGAACATTGCATAATAATTTTGTCCGCCACGAGATGGCTCTGTTTCATTAACCTTGTTCTGTACATTTAAGTTACCAACAATAACACCTTCATCCCTTGCCAGTGATTCAAGAAATCTATCATCAGTTGTAAGGTATCTGATCATTTCCTTTGCTGCTTCTGGATTTTTTGTACCTTTATAAGCAGCAAGCCAATTACCACCACTTCTCCATGAAGCAGGGCCAGCACACATAGCCCAGTCATCAGCTAGATTTCCATCAAGATTATGGATTTCCCACGGATAACCATCATTATATAATTCGTTATCACAAGGTAAGAAGTAACACATAACCTCAAGAGCATTTCCTTTTTCATCTTTCAGTGTGTCTTTCATACCAGCATACCAGCCTTCTGACCTCAATGATGTACAACCATCAAAACCTTCATTATAGAATGTCTTTGCCATTTCCATGTAATCTTCCATAGCTGGATCGATATAGAGCCTGCCATCTACAATCCACGGCTTTTTGCGAGTACCCTTGTATGGATTAAACATATCTTCATATGTTGATAACATCTTACATTTACCATTTGAAATTCTATTAAGTTCGCGTGCGGTTGCCATCAATGTATCAAAATCCTTAACTTTTTTCTGCACTTCAACAGGATCATCTGTCCCCCAATACTTCTTTGCATAGCTCCGGCGATAAAACATAGCGCCCGGACATACATTCCAAGACATGGCATAAACATGACCATTATAGCTTCCGATTTTCATCGGATAGTCAGCCATCTTGTCCTTTACTTCTTCATATAGATCATCGAGTGGCAACAGAAGCCCCGATTCAACATATTTCCGAACGAAAGCATCCCTAAGATCAAATACATCCGGAATTTCGCTTCCTGTTTTTAACACTTCATCAAATTTTGAAGAAAAATACTCTTCCTTTATCATTTTTGACTCGACTTCTACAGTTTGATGTGTTGCTTTATAGCTATAACCTATAGCATCTAAAAATGTTTCAAACTCAGCACATGGAATTGTATCCCATACTAAAAGTTTTGTCTTTTGTGAAGATTTTTTTTTGGTTTTCGCTTCAACAGCAATTTGAGATAATTCTTTATTTACCCCAAGGGTTTTATCTGAAGCAGAACAAACAATACGGAAACCTTGGTTAAAACTCCCGTAGGACGGATCATATCCGCTGCGAAATACAATTTGGCAGTTGCTGACATTATCAAAGCTCCCTCCACGGATGACAGGGGAGAAATCTGACGGAACATCCTTAACTTTGTTTTCGGGAATCTTGTTAGAATTATTTGCGTCGAAAATATCCCAGCACCATTCCCATACGTTTCCACTCATATCATAAAGTCCAAGTTCATTGGGGCCTTTTGTAGCCACATTATGTGTGAGATATCCGCTATTATCAAAATACCATGCAACAGAATTCAAATCGTTGCTTCCACTGTAAGTATATCCATTACTTTTTATTCCTCCACGAGCCGCATATTCCCATTCAGCCTCTGTGGGAAGACGATATCCATCGGCATTAATGTCCATCATAATAGTTCCACTTATTGAATTTCCATTACATGGGCTGTAATTCCACGATTTTGGATTTGTTGAACCGTTGACGCTATATACAGGCGTCTTTCCCTGCATCATACTAAGTTTATTGCAATAAACTATTGCATCATACCAGCTAATATTTTCTACAGGTTTATCAGCCCCCCTGAAGCTACTTGGATTATTTCCCATTACACTCTTCCATTGGGCTTGAGTTAACTCTGTTTTTCCCATATAGAAACTGCTAACAGGTACTTTTTGAGGAAGAATTTCACTATTTTCGCCATCATTTCTTCCAATATTTAATATACCGCCTTCTACAAAAGCAAGATATTTTGAAAGATTATTCAAAAAATCAGAACTTTCTTTTTCAACAAGTTCTTCCTCTAACCTCTCTTGTTCACGCAATTGGTCAATTATTTCTGAACTGCGGCACACAACACGGAATCCCACGTATCTGGAATAACAACTGTACGCTGCATGCCCCATACGCATTATCACACTACACCAATCACCTTCATCTACGAAACCTCCACCGCGTTTTATAACAGAAAATTTTCCTGATAAAGGATTAGATTCTTTCAATTTAGGATCAAGTAAGTATGAGCCTGGTATATCCCAACACAATTCTCCTACATTTCCACTCATGTCATATAACCCCAACTCATTAGGAGCTTTCATAGCCACATCATGAGAACTTTCACTGCAGCTATTCTCAGAATACCATGCAACAGAATTCAAATCATTACTTCCACTAAACTTGTAGCCTTTGCTCTTATTCCCTCCTCTTGCCGCATATTCCCATTCAGCCTCCGTGGGCAGCCTGTAGCCATTAGCATTCATGTTCATAGTGATGTTACCGATTATTGATTTACCATTACATGGAGTATAGTCCCATGAGTCTGGATCTGTAGAATCATTTACACTATATACAGGGGTCTTACCTTCCTTTCCACTAAGTTTATTGCAATAAACTATTGCATCATACCAACTGACATTCACGACCGGTTTGTTATCACCGTGGAATTGACTTGGATTATTACCCATTATGGCCTCCCATTGAGCCTGGGTTACCTCTGTTTTCATAATATAAAAACTTGATACTGTTACACTATGGACAGGCATTGCACCATCCTCTCTTTCATTACTCCCCATATCAAAAGTTCCACCTTCTACAAGGGCGAGAGTTTCCAAACGTTCTTTCGCTCGCTTCTCATTTTCAATCATTTCAGAACTTCTGTACACAACACGAAATCCAATTTCACCTAACGAACTAGATGGAGATGCCCATGAACGACTATTAATTAGACATTTTTCTGCTGTGCTGGTAATAAAATACCCACCACCACGATTGATTCGGGATGAACCAGATGAAGAACCTGTTGGATTAATTTCAGAAAAATTATAACGACCATGTCCACCATACCAATCCCAACACCATTCCGATACATTTCCACTCATATCGTAAATTCCCAATTCATTTGAAGCTTTTGTCGCCACATCATGTGGGATATGTCCACCATTGTGCTCACTATTGTCACAATACCATGCCACAGAATTCAAATCATTACTTCCGCTGTACTTGTAACCCTTACTTTTCTTTCCACCCCTTGCCGCATATTCCCATTCAGCCTCTGTGGGCAACCTGTAGCCATTGGCATTCATATTCATAGCGACGGTACCTCTTATAGATTCCCCGGTACAAGGTCTATAACCCCATGTTTCTGGATTTGATGAACCGTTAACGCTATATACAGGTGTTCTTCCTTTCATTTTACTAAGCTTGTTACAATAAACTATAGCATCAAACCAACTGACCCTCCCAACAGGTTTGTTGTATCCGAAATGACTACTCGGATAGTTACTAGGATAGTTCCCCATAACTTCTTCCCACTGACGTAGTGTTACCTCTGTCTTTCCAATGTAAAAGCTAGAAACTCTAACGCTATATTCGTAAGGAGCGTCACGGTCAGGGGCACTGTCCATTTTAAATGTTCCACCTTCTACCAAAACAAACCCATTATCTGTTTCTTTTCCAAAAAGTGTTGATGCCGTCATAAACAGTACAATCATTGCAATAATAATCTTTTTCATTTTGTTACCTCTGTAGTACGGTTTTAACAAACTCAAGTTATCAAAGACTTTATGTATTATGAATTTTATTGCTTCAGAATATTTTTTTTAGTTCAAATTTTTTTAACAACTTTTTTAAATAAAAGAAAACCTATTAGCTCTAATAATCTTTAACCAACAAATTCCTTCCATTTGCTATTTGCATCGTCATCAAACTGCTTTTTTGGATCTTTATTTTTACAAAGCAATTTATAACGACTTACAATGAACTTCCTTGACTGCTTTTCATCTACAGATTCTTTAAACTCAGAATCTTCCAAAAGAAATTTGCCTAAAACATAATCATCCCGCAATCCTTCTTCAGGAATAAATTCAAATGATTTAGCGGTTTTTAAGCACCAATCATAACAAGTGCTGTTTGTATAGGAATTAGTTCCGATCTTTTCCCCTGTTTTCTTAAAAACTTCAATTTCCATTTCTTTCCTCCTTCAATCTAATGGAGTATTTTCACTCTATACTCCATTCCATAAAGTATAATACCGAATTTACTCCACGTCAATAGATTATTTCTGCAATTTCTCCATTAGAATGAGTACATGGATTCATTATTTGAAGATTTTAGGCTGAATATGAAATATTATAGGGAACTGCGCCACTTGAATCAGTCTGAGCTTGCGATACAGGCGGACAGTTCTAACGGCATGATTGGGAATATAGAGTCAGGAAAGGCATATCCATCATTTAAAAACATCATAGCAATAGCAAATGCCCTTAATGTCCATCCGGCAGACCTTTTTCTACGGGATGCTTCAAAATCAAAAAAAGAAATCCGTGAAATCTTAAAAGAAAAAATCAGCCTGGAAATAAATCAACTTTTAGATAATAATCTAGCATAAAAAAACATGGCGGCCACAGAATGCGACCGCCACATTTACAAATTTTCGCACTTTAATAATCCTCTCGTTTCAAATTCTATTGACATTTCATCGTTTTCTGTTAAAATAAAGTTGTCGGATAGGAGACGTTAAACTCTATTCCATTGGTCGTTACGGAGACCTTAAACCCGTAACATAGCCGACTTTTTTAGTCGGCTTATTTTTTATTGATATATGGCAACTCAAACCACTTCTTTCAAACAAAATGTTCTCACTGCAATCTGCAATGGCGCTCAAAAATACAAAGCTGTTTTTCTGAATTATGAGTATGAAATTTACTCAAAAGCTTTTAAGACGCAAAATTCCTTTATTATTTCTGCTACAAAATCTAACTTCCTTCATCTTACAGGAGTAAATACAAAACTTACAGCTACACAGTTTTTCGACAAAGCCGTGAACTGCACGTTAACAGAAAATGATTTTGATTTCATCAAAAAAGGACAGACTGAAAAAATGGTTAAAGGTTTGGTCCGCCGTAAAGTCCGATTCTTAAAAGACCTCGATAAAATTTTCTGTAAATCGACTCAAGTCGAAGAAGATTTTGTAAAAAACAAGGTTTTCTGTACCTTCGCAGTTTCTGAAAACACTTTTACCATTGGCTTTATCGCCGTTCCAAACTGCCGTCCTAAAACGCTTCTAAAAGGCAACGAACTGAAAAATCCACATAATATTGATTCTACCAGACGACGGGAAAAAGGCAAGGAAGATTTTGAAGATTTCATATAATATTTTTTTAAACCCATTTCCGCAGCTTGATTTATGTTAATCAAAAAACTTTTTCTAAACTCTACTTTTCATCCCCACACATAAAAAAACATGGCGGCCACGAGATGCGACCGTCCGATTAGTCGGATTATAATCGAAGTTTTCTATTAATTTATTGCACTCAAATAATCATAAAGCATTGATGGGGAAAACACTTGAGGATTTTCAAGGCCTGCTTCCAGGAAATCTTTGTCACCAGAAACGATGATATCTGCCTTTAGAAATAATGCATCATTTAAGATAGGAATGTCTTTTTTGTCTCTTAAATTTCCTGTTCTTTCAGATGTACTTTTACAGAATATAAATGGGAGGGAATGATAAAGAGAATAAACTCTTTCTGCTTTATCCGGCCATTTCATTTCAAGTTTTTCCTTAACTTCTAGATCAACATATTCAGAAATCAAAAGTTCGTTAGAAGAATCAAAGAGCAACTCAAGCAATTTTCCTGCTTTACCGCCAAATACAAAAGCGGAGATTAAAACATTTGTATCAATTAATATTCGCATTTTGCAAGCCTTTCACGACGGAAGTTTGCCATGTCTAGTAACATTTCCTCTTCAGAGCCCCAGCCCTTATCATTGGCAAAAAGTTCCTGAATCTCGCCTAAAGTAGCTTTTGCATTATTTTTTTGAGCTTGAGAAAGAAATTCTATATACTTTACTGCTGCAATACGATATTCGTCTGTTAGAGCTGCAATCATCTGCGTTAAATCATTCTTTACGGCTGGCACTTTTTCACCTCGTTCAAGAAAATTAAAACTTTAGAAACTGTTGTCCTGAAAATCATTATATCTCAAAAATGTTTTTTTGCAAACATAAAAAAACATGGCGGCCACATGATGCGACCGCCATCTTTACCTATTTTAATTGAATATTTGAAACATCAACCGAATCGGTTTTTATGCCCATGGATTCTCTGTCGGATAGCGTACACCCTTAGGCTGGTTGTATCCGATTTCGTCTACTGCTACACCGATGTACTTGAATACTTCGTAGAGCTCCTTGCCAAAGTGGCCGAATGCAACGGCACCGTGGTGCGGGAAGTTCTTTTCGATGAGTACGTGGCGGTAGAAGCGGCCCATTTCCGGGATTGCAAAGATACCGATGCCACCGAATGAGCGTGTTGCAACAGGCAATACTTCACCCTGTGCGATGTATGCGCGGAGGATGTTGTCTGATGTGCTCTGCAGGCGGTAGAATGTGATTGGTCCTGGTACGATGTCTCCTTCCAGAGTTCCGTTTGTAACTTCGATTGGAAGNNATCAGCTGGTACTTCATCTCGCAGAATGAAAGCTTTGTAGAAGCCGTGTTTCCGCAGTGGAAGCCCATGAATGTATCCTTGATTGTGTATGTTCCGTGCTTGCCCTTGATGTCTTCGTCGTAGATGTCCTGTGGAACTGTGTTGTTGATGTCCAGCAATGTAACTGTATCGTTTGAAACAACAGTACCGATGAACTCAGAAAGACAACCGTAGATGTCTACTTCGCAAGATACCGGAATGCCCATCTTTGTAAGGCGGCTGTTTACATAGCATGGAACGAATCCAAACTGTGTCTGGAATGCAGGCCAACACTTACCGGCGATTGCAACAAATTCACGATATCCCTTGTGGGCTTCTACCCAGTCAAGCAATGTAATTTCGTACTGTGCAAGCTTTTCAAGAACCTCTGGCTTTTTGTTGCCGTTTCCAAGTTCTTTTGCCATATCAGCGGCAACTTCCTTAATGCGGGCGTCTCCTGCGTGCTTGTTGAATGATTCAAACAGGTCAAGCTCAGAGTTTTCTTCAATTTCAACACCGATGTTGTAAAGCTGCTTGATTGGTGCGTTACATGCAAGGAAGTTGAGTGGGCGTGGGCCAAAAGAAATGATCTTGAGGTGGTTCAAAGCATAAACTGCCTTTGCAATAGGAGCAAACTCGTGAATCATGTCTGCACACTGTTCAGCAGTTCCTACAGGATATTCAGGAATATAAGCCTTTATGTTGCGGAGCTTGAGGTTGTATGAAGCGTTTAGCATACCACAGTAAGCATCGCCACGACCCTGGATAAGTCCGCCGTCCTTTGATGTCTCTTCTGCAGCGGCACAGAACATCTTAGGTCCTTCAAAGTGCTTTGCAAGCAATGTCTCAGAGATTTCCGGACCAAAGTTGCCAAGATAAACACAGAGTGCGTTACATCCGGCCTTCTTGATGTCTTCCAATGCCTGGCACATGTGGATTTCGCTTTCTACGATACAAATCGGGCATTCATAGATTTCGTCTGCACCATACTTTTTTGTGTAAGCTGCAACAAGAGCCTTTCTGCGGTTAACTGCAAGAGACTCCGGGAAACAGTCGCGGCTCACAGCCACAATACCGATTTTGACTTTTGGTTTGTTGTTGATCATTTCTTTTGCTCCTTTAAATGATTTCAATATAGATTATGCCGGAACAAATCCAGCATTTTAGTTTATTTGTTTTTGCTGAGGTCGATGTTCTCGCCAGTTATGCCTACATAAGCACCGCTCTTTGCCTCACTTGAAGCGGGATGTGCAAGAAGCCACTTGTTTTTGGCCCAAAGCATCTTGTCCTCAAGATTCTTGTTCTTGATTTCAGGTTTTGCTGTATTTGTGTCCTTTGGCAGAACAATTACAACACGGAATCCTGGGGCAATTTCGCTACCATGTACGTCACAGCATGGGGCATAGTGCAGGGTTGTCTCATAAACCTGAACAACTGTTCCGGCTGGTACCCTGAAAGCCTTTACCTTCCTTGTTGAGATTTTTCCGTTTTCAATGTCGCTGACAGTTGCAACAAGCAGGATTGCATCGGTTGACGGAATGTTCAGCTCGCTTCCACGGTGATACTCAAGGCAGTTGAGCTTGGTGTTGAAACCGTTGCAGTATCCTACCTGAATCGGCATTCCACCATAGGCATTGTCACTGAATTCCTTTGCGATGGGCAGGGCTTCAAGATGTGATTCCCCCGGCTCATAGACAACAGAATCAGTTGGCAATGGAGTACATTCATCCAGCTTTGCACACAGTTCCTTGGTGTCGTAACCAGTCAGAACCTTTCCATAGAGTGCAAATTCCTTTGAAAAAACACTTTTGATTTTAATGCTCATTCGTTTCTCCTATGATTTACTCTTTAGCTTTATTTTTTAAAAGAATATTCAATAATATAATAAACCCAAATTCAGAAAAAAGAAAGTGAAATTTTGCCCGAATAACAACTTTTTTACAAAAAAAACCGGTCTCCACAAGGAAACCGGCTTTCGTGTTCAGGGCACCCAAACAGGGTACACTAGAAGACTACTCTTTTACAGAACCCATCGTCAAACCACTGATGATGAACTTAGACATGAAGCAGTAGAAGATGATGATAGGTACCAGAGAGATTGCGATACCAAGGTAGATTCCACCGTACTCTGTGCGGTAGATGTCACCACGGAGCATCTGTACCAACATTGGCAGGGTGTATTTTTCAGTCTTGGACAGCAATACGAATGGAGTCATGAAGTTGTTCCAGCTTGCAACAAAGGCGAAGATTGCCTGGGTAGCAAGAGCCGGCTTAATGACAGGAATGATGATTCTGTTGAAAATCAAGAATTCTCCAGCACCGTCAATGCGGGATGCTTCTATCAATTCAAGGGACAGAACTGATTCAAGATATTGCTTGATGAACAAGACCGTACCAGCAGCAGCCATTGCAGGAACAATCAACGGAATGTATGTGTTGGTAAGGTGAATCTTTGCCATGAACTGGTAGAAACCGATGAATGACAATGATGCAGGCAGCATGATCAAAGTCATGATTACACCCCAAAGAATCTTGCGACCCTTAAAGCGGTAAACATGAATTGCATAAGCAGTCAAAGCAGAAAAGTAAACATTCAAAATTGTTGACAAACCAGAAACTATAAGACTGTTCCTAAAACCGTGGGCAATCTGAAAGTTTCGGCTGGTCAAGGCATACCAGTTGGATTTTGTAACGACTCCGTTTGCTGGATCAGTCCAATCACTAAAAGCGTGAATGCTTGGGAAGATGGACAAACCCTTGTTAATCTGTGCCGTACTGCGAGTGGCATTTATAAGCAGAACCCATACGGGAACAATTGCAATCAATGCAAAAACAATCATGAAAATGTAAATGATTGTAGATTTTATTGATTTTTGAACCTGATAGTTTTTCATTGTGCACCTCCCTCTGCAACGATGTAAGCTCTTCGCTTACGTGGTTTTCTTTCGGAGGTAATCTTATTAATAAGAATTGCAAGAACTGTAGTGATGATAAAGACTCCAACGGATATCGCCGCCGAATAAGAATAATTGTTCTTACCCTGGAAACCTATGTTATACATATAAACGGCCGCGGTACGAATCTTATAGTCAGGCTCACCATGCATACCAGTAATAAGGAATGGTATATCGAACATCTGCATACCACCGACCATTGACGTTACAAGAACGTAGAACATCATAGGACGTAGCAGCGGAACAGTAATCTTCCATGTACACTGCCAGTCGTTTGCACCATCGATAACTGCAGACTCATACAGAGACGGTGAAATTGAGGTAATGGCTGCCATAAGCAAAATCAAAGTCTGACCACACCACATCCACCACTGGATGAATGCAACAATAAGGCGTGAAGCAGTAACGCTACGGTAGAAGTTGAATGCACTTTCGACCATACCGAGCTTCAACAGTATTTGGTTTACAGGTCCTACCGGGTGACCGAACAGAGACCTAAAGAGAAGTGAAACGGAAGCTGCCGTCAAAAGGTTAGGCATATAGAAAAGTGCACGGAACAAGTTCTTGCCACGTATGCGAAGCTTAACATCTGTAAGCCAAATGGCAAACAAGAGTGCAAGTCCTAACTGTGGAGCAAAGTTCAAGCCCCAGATTATGAATGTATTTCCTACAGCACCCCAGAAGTATGGATCATTCCAAACCAACTTGGTTACGCCATCTACTTCTTCCTTATGGGCTCCCAACATCTTTATGAAATTCTTTAAACCCACAAAATCAAAATCCTGTCTCAAACCTTCAAGGTTTCCAAATGAGAGCATGAATGTGTAGATGGTAGGCCATAGATTAAAAAACAAGAAAACAACAACAAAAGGAATTACGAACACATATCCTGCCCGATTCACTTTTGCTTGTGTTCCGCCAAGTTTTGCCATGCAACAACCTCCTTAAGACATAAAAAACAAAAAAAATCCTTACTTTTTATAATATACCAAAAAAAGCCGTGCAGAGTAATCTTATAAAGATTCTTAACACGGCTTTAACGGGGCTGCCTTTTCAGACATCCCCATTTGAGGTTGGATTACAAGCCCATTGTGGTTTCAACCTGCTGCTTGAAGCCATTAAGAGCGTCTTCCTTAGACTTTTCGCCCATAGCATAAGCAGTTACAGCTTCTGACCACAAAGCTTCGATCTGCTGGTCTGTTCCCTGTGTAAGAGATCCGTCAACAGTCTTAGACATTTCGCAGAACTGTGCGTAGTGGTTCTGTCCACCAAGATATGGTTCAGAGAAGTTGTCCTTAATCTTGTTCTGTACGTTGAAGTTTCCAACTACATCGCCAGATGCAAGAGCCATTCCTTCAAGGAATCCGTCGTCTGTTGCGAGATAGCGGATCATTTCCTTTGCTGCTTCTGGCTGCTTTGTTCCCTTATAAGCTGCAATCCAAGTACCACCCCAGCGATATGGAGCAGGACCTGCACACATTGCCCAGTCACCAGATGTCTTAGAAGCATCCTGCTTCAAAACATAGTGGAGACCCCAAGTTGGGAGGAAGTAGCACATAACTTCAAGAGGATTACCCTTTTCGTCAACCAGTGTGTCGTTCATACCGGCATACCAGCCTTCTGCCCACTGTGATGTGCGTCCGTCAAGTCCTTCATCATAGAATATTTTTGCCATTTCCATGTAATCGTCCATAGCTGGATCGATGTAGAGCTTGTCATCTACTACCCACGGCTTCTTGCGAGCGCCCTTGTATGGCATGAAGAGGTCACCAGATGTAGAAACGATCTTACACTTTCCATCTGAGTCCTTGAGAAGCTGGCGAGCTGTTGCCATGAATGTATCGAGGTCAGCAACCTTCTTCTGTACTTCAACAGGATCATCTGTTCCCCAGTACTTCTTTGCATAGCTGCGGCGATAGAACATAGCACCAGGAGCTACCTGCCAAGACATACCATAAACGTGACCGTTATAGCTACCGACCTTCATCGGGTAGTCAGCCATCTTGTCCTTTACTTCTGCATAGAGATCATCGAGTGGCAAGAGAAGACCTGATTCAATATACTTGCGTACGAATGCATCTTCAAGACCGAATACGTCTGGAGCACCGTTTCCTGAAGCCAGAACTGGGTCCAATTTGCTTGGGAACTGGTCAGTTGGTGTCATTGTGTACTCAACTTCAATGTTCGGGTGTGTTGCCTTGAAGCCATAGCCTTCAGCATCGATGAATCCTCCGATTTCGTCAGTGAATGACCAAACCTGGAGTTTTGTCTTTCCAGAATCACTGCTAGCTGCTCCACCGTTGTCTTTCTTACAACCTGTTACCAGTGCAAGAGCGGCACATGCTGCAATTCCAAGAATAATACGTGACTTTTTCATGAATTCCTCCTTAGTGAAATGAAAGAGTGCGTTTCTTATTTAGGCAATCTTCCTGCCTAATATGAGTTCAGTATAGGTCAAGCAATAGGCATTGTCAAATTGTTTTTCTTGAAATTTATGCTTTTTTTTTTTTTTTTTGGACAATTTTACTGTAATCCCCTACAGCTGTTGAGTAAAATTGAAACTTTTTAAGAAAATTAACGATTTTTTTTAAAGATTTTTATGTAACCTTTCAATTGACAATAAACAATTCATAATCAATAATTGATAATTGAAAACTTTAAGATATGGAGAACGATTTTGAAAAAGCTTACCAAAAGCGCCATATGCACCATCCTGTCCCTGGCATCCATTTTTATCCTGTCTTGCAAAAAGACCCCCACCGCCGGCCAAGAACCTGAATCACCAGCGGATGCCCAGGCAAGCGAAGAAATCCCAAGTGAACCGGAAGCTGCCCCCGAACCAGAGAAATACCTGGACAGCCAGATAAGCACCCTTGTCTGCTCCTCTACCGGAATGGAAGAACTGGGATTCGGACATTATGACCCCAGAACCGGCATCTATCACTCATGTATTGAAGAAAACGGCCCCTACATCACAGCCCTCTCCTATCTGAACACCCTGTACCGCACCAATCTCCTTGCCCCGGACATGCAGAAAACCTTTTCCCCGACAAATGACGAAACTCCGGAAAAGATAGAAAAACAAATCGCCAGAGTAATTGAAGAAGATTCATGGAAGGCCATTCAAGCTGACAGCCAGAAGGAATTTGACAGACTGATAAAGCTGCTCCAAATAGACGCGAAAACCTATGGCATCGACGCTCAGGATGCACTGTCCATGAAACAGGCTTCTCAGATTAAAGAAGGAAATTAAGAGGTTCAAAGATCCAGAACTTCTGCTACTGGACTGTATATGTCACAATGTCGCGTGAATTTTCTGCCGTAACTTCAAGTGAATGGACGCCCCGCTCAAGAGGAATGTCCCATTCAAGTATTCCCTGAACGCTGCCTACATAATTGCCGTCATAAAACAAAGTCGTTACAGCCGAACCTCCTCCAACCGCCAGAACATGGAGCATCTGTGATTCCTTTGGCAAAAGCGGGTCATAGACAAACGACGCCTTGTTTCTGGGGAATCGGATTTCCACATCAGCCTTTTCACCCGAAATGCTTCCCGCGTAGTTCCTTCCATTGGACCAGTGCTGGTATTCGCTTGGATAGGAGATGGCCACCCTGCCGTTTACAGAATAATGCCAGTTGCATGTTGTATTCCAGGGCAAATCTTCATTTGAATTCTTTACGACATATTCGCTGATTTTTGACGGACAGCTTGGACAAGGCTTCATCCCGGACAGGGCACACACCTGCCTCTTTTCGTACAGCTCGGGTTCAAGAAATTCCAGGGCACCGTAGCGTTCTGTAAGCTCATCCAGAATCTGCCGTACCACAGAAGCCGGAATGCTGCTTCCGGTTTGCCGCACGACAGTTTCTCCCTCGTAGTTTCCCATCCACACTCCTGCAGTATATTCGGAGGTAGAACCCAAGGCAATGATGTTCTGGAATTGATTGGAAGTTCCGGTCTTGAAGATGCAGGGATATTTTGTATCAAAAACCTGTGCATTTCCAAAGCCAAGGGAACGTGCATTTTTGTCGCTCAAAATCGAGCAGATGATTCTTGCCGTGTCAGAGGAATAGACTTTGTTCAGCCTTGCCTTTTCATCAGTCTTGAGGAATGAAGTATCCTCTATCAGCTGACCGTCATTGGTAAAGACCGAAAAGCCACGTACCATTTCGTACAGGGTCACCTCTCCGGCACCAAGGGCAAGCGACAGTCCCATAGAATCGCGCTTTCCTGACAGAGACTCAAATCCCAGCATGTCCAGGCGCTCCAGATAGTTTTCCATTCCCACGTTGTACAAAAGATACACGGCAGGAACATTCAGACTTGAAGCAAGGGCATTACGGAACAAAACCGGACCGTTAAACATGTTGTTGAAATTGAGCGGAACATAAACACCCTCTCCGCCAAAATCCATCTGAATGTCAGGCAAAACGGAACTTGGAGAAAAACCGCTTTCCAAAGCAAGGGCATACAGGAACGGCTTCATGGAACTTCCGGGCTGATTCTTTACAAGCACACCGTCAATCTGCCCCGAATGCTCGGCATCGTCAAAAGAAGCGTTACCGACCCAGACGACAATTTCTCCGGTATGATTGTTAATGACAAAGGCGGCACCGTTGTGAACACGGGCTTCCTTGTATTCAGAAAGTTTAGCCTGAATCAGTTTTTCAACTTTAGTATTCAAATCCAAATCCACAGAAAGGGTTACTTCCGGTGGAATGGCCTGATTTTTTTTCTTATACTTTGAGACAACCTGCAGTATGAAATGCGGGCACTGCGTCTTGTAGTCATAGGTTTTGGATGGAGCATATTCCGAAGGCCTGCGTGGGATCTTTACGATGGATTCCATCTGGTCTTTGGTCAGCTTATCCGGCTCCACACCATAAAATGACCTTGCGGCCGAACCGACTCCTTCAACCTGAAAACCAAAGGGAACATTGTTCAGATAGAGCTCCAGAATCTGCTTCTTGCTCATCTTTGCCTCAAACGAAAACGCCCGGAACATCTCGCGGATTTTGGTCTTAATGCCGACTTCTTCCTGACGAGGGTGAACCATGCGTACAAGCTGCATCGTAATTGTTGACGCACCGCTTACAACATGACCCGCCTTTTTATTCTGCCACCACGCCCTGATTACCGACAGAAAATCGACACCGGGATGATGGTAAAAGTGAGCGTCTTCTTCGCTTACAAAGAGTTCAACAAGTTCCTTTGGGATTGAATCGATTGGATAGTACTCACGCCTAAGGCCTTCTTCCAAAGGCATGACATGCAGCAGCATCCCTTCCCGATCGTAAAACCGGGTGGAATACTGATGCGTCTTGAATGCCTCCAGTTCTGGATCCGGCCACTTGACCATGACAATATGCCATACAAGGGCAAGCGCCGCCAAAACCAGAATTACGATTATGGTAACGGTAAGTTTGCGACCAGGGCTTTTTACGGCCGCCTGTCTTTTTTTCATTCTATCGTCCAGACTTTACCGTTGCTTCTACCGAATATTTCTTCCTGATACATACATTCCGCAGTACTGCACGGGGTGTTGAATGTACCCTTTCTTGTAGCACGGAACATGAACTCTACCTTTTGGCTTCCACGCGGGAAGTAATCCCAGAAGTACTGGACCTCGCTGTCGTAGATGCCCTGATAAGAAAGTCCCCAGTTGTAGTTCCTCCAGTAGCTTTCCCAGCTGTCATCGTCTTCTTCCTCACCTGCCACCTTTGGCTGTGTTCCGGTTGTGACAAATGCGGCGTTCAGGACTTCAGCACCAGCAGGAATTGGGGCACGGACCGCAACATATTCGCGGTTTCTTGTTGAAGAAATGTACACACGCTCACGGTAGATGTTGCCAGCCACAAGCTTGTCGCCTGAAACAACCTCTCCGGTCTTTACGTCGGTAATCTCGGTAAAGATACAGAGGCCTTCATCCCTTGCATACTGTCTTGCAGCAGGAATTGCATACTTCATGGATGCAGTGTAATAGAGCGTACCCTGTCCGTTCTTGTTGAATTCCAGGTTCAGCTCCTTGTCGCGCGGCATGTCCTTTATCGGATCCTCGCTGAATGCAACCGTTTTGTCCACAGCCTTTGCGGCAACACCCTTGAATGAACCCTCACTCAGTTTCTTGCCGTTAAGCAAAACTTCCGCCGTGAAATCAAGATTGGTAAGGTCATTGGCACGAATATATTCATCCATTGAAATCAGTACGCGTGTCGTAGCGGCAGTTGAATACCAGTATCCCCTGTTGGCCTTCTGGAGGTTCAGCAGCTCAAATACAAGATGCTGGTTTGTCTTGTCCGTATGTGCCAGACGGCTGTAGAGCTGGAGTGCAAGTGCGAATTTTTCAGACTGATCATAGTAGAACGACCAGTAGCCGTTGAACTGTGGCTCTGCAATTTCCGCTCCCTGCGTAGAAAGCTTGATGTGGCTCTTAACCTTGTTCAATGCATTCTTTGCCTTGCTGGTCATGCCAAGATTGTCATAGGTAAGTCCGCACAAAGCCAGGGTAGAAACATCCAGGTTATTGTTTTCCTTGATAAGGTTGTCAATAACAGACTCGTCTATGTCTGAAGTAAGCAGTGATGCTGAATACAGAGAGTGGATTCCGTCATAGGCATACCATGAATAATCACCTGCCATCCTCAAACGGTCGTATCCGTCCTTTCTGAGATAATTTGCAAGGCGGTCCACATCGATTTCGCTTGGAATTGTGAATCCCTTCTTCTTTGCGATTCCGATTATTTCTCCAATGCGTGATGTTACATATGCACTGTCATATACTCCGCCCGGCCAGTATGGGAATCCTCCGTTGGAAAGCTGACTGCTGGACCAGTTTTTGAGCTCCTGTTCAACCACAGCCTTAACATTCACAACCTCAGACTTCAAGCCAAATGCATCAATGTATTCACCGAATGCGACAAGAGGCAGAATTGCGGCTGACCTCTGTTCAAGACAACCGTATGGATAATGGAATACATAACGTACGGCCTCTCCAAGCACACCAATGCGTGTCGGGTCAAGCTGAACATAAAGGCTTCCCATGTTGTCCTCGGCATCACCCGGAAGAATCAGCTTTTCTCCACCGCTAGCCTGCTTTTCGTCACGGCCAACCTCTCCTACCGTCGCAACCGTCTCGTAAATGTACGGCTTTTCAATTTCAAGCGGCATGAGTATCTTTTCGTTAACGACATCGGACTTGACTATATATTCAACCGTAATCCATCCAGGATCGTCACCCTTTATCGTAAAGTACAGCGGCTTTGTGCTCTGGGCAGGAACCGAAATGGTTTTTGTGGTCTTGTCCTGCAAAGATGCTTTTCCAGGAAGCTTCTGCACTTCATATGGATTCTGGGTCACACCGGTTTTTTCAATTCCGCTGTAGAGGTTCATCGTAATCGTTACGTTGTGGGCTGTTCCCTCCAGGTTGGAAAGTGTTGCACCGATTTCGCTCACATCACCCAGACGCAGCTTTCTTGGCATTACGGTCCTTACAGAAACAGGATTTGCAACAGACATTTCATCTTCTGTAAGTGAGAAGTTGTTTCCGCTTACACCAACCGCAGTTATCCTGTATGCGGTAAGTGAATCCGGGAGTGTAAACGTATACTGTGCGTCTCCGTTCTTATCCGTAATCAATGCGGGCACAAACAAGGCAGTAGGATCAAAGTTCTTGCGTTCCTGCATCTTTTCGTCCGAGTCACCACCGACAAGATTGTTGCTGGTATAGGTTATCGGGTCCATAAGCAGCGAACGGCTGTCTCCACCACGCACGCAAATCGGGAAATACCATTTATCATAGAAATATGAAACAGGATCCGGAACATGATAGTTGATCAAATCGATTACACCGCGGTCAACAGCCATGAGGGTTACTTCCGCATTGGAAACCGCACCGTTCTTGTTTGATGCATGAATCTTGATGGTCGCCTTTTCACCTGGCTTGTACAGGGCCTTGTCAGTCTTTACTTCTATATTAAAGCGCCTTGTTTCCGTGCTTACATTTAATGCCGTTACACCGAAGTATCCCTTTGGTTTTCCCATGTCCACAGAATTGTAGTCTGCGGCAGGAGCTTCGGTTCGTGTTGAATATGATGCAACCGAAACGTACATGATTGGAACATAGTTTTCCTTGATGTCAAATTCAAGTACGGTCGTCGGCTCGTTAATCACACGCACTTCCTGAGAAAGAATGCCTTCGCGTTCAACTGTAATCAGGTAGCGTCCCTTTGGAAGAGGACTCTGCATCAAAAGCTGGGCCTTGTCCCCAACCTCGTATTCATCCTTGTCCGGAGTAAGCTCGATTTCCTCTGAGTTATAGCGAGAGAACCACGTCCAGTCACTTCCAGTCACATACTGATGGCGTTCTGTGATGATTTCATTTCCGGATGCGTCCTCTGTGCTGATGCGGATGATATATGCGCCACCCTTTGGAGGAGTTACGCTGAATTCCGTGGCCTTAGATGTTCCGGAAAGATTTATAGTCTGCTCCGACTCAGTTATCATTGAGCGCTGGTAACGTGAAGTAAGCTCTCCGTTCCATGACAGCTGCTGAACTTCCTTCCATTCTTCGCGCAGGAGTTCAACCTTCATCTTTTTATTTGAAGGCAGATCATTTGATTCGGGATTGCTTCCGTCCGGAGTTACACAGACATAATCATATTTAAGCGGATTGCCCTTCTTTGGGAATCCCGAAACATTTTTTGCCTGGCTGAGACCAAGATAGAATTTTGCCGGATGCACGACAGCCGATGCAGAAGAAGAAATTGTCTGGTTTCCGGAATCAGAAACAGATGCTTCCATGCGGTAGCGGTATGCCATGCCCTTTAGTTTTTCACCGCCGGTCTTTACGTTTACCGATGCCTTACCGTCTGCCGAAAGCCTGCCGGAATCAGAATCAAGGGAAGTCGTTCCGTCGTATCCCTGTACCGGACCAAAGCTGTATTTTTCAAATGCAACACCCGGTGCCCTGAATCCCTGTGGAGAACGAGTCCAGTATGAGTCATAAGTTGAATCACCCATGCTGCCACCGCCAAGATACTGGGCCGCAATGCTGGCAGAAAGAGTGTCTCCTGAATAATATGTCATGTCTGCAATTGAAGAATTAACCTCAAAACGCAGCCTTTCAAAGAACTGAATCTGAACATAAAGTGATTCGTTTACGTTTCCACGCCTGTATTTTAGGCAGTATGTACCAGGTTCAATATCATCAGGAATCTTGAACTGCCCCCAACCAGTACCGTTTGCAGTAGTCCTGTCGTCCTTTGTTGCAATGACAGTTGAATCCCAAGAACCGTCCGTAAGCTGAATGGTATAGTTGCCCTGATACGGACTGTATTCACCAAGCTTCAGTCTGCGGTCAATAATCCTGAACGTCATCGTTTCGCCGGGTTTGTAAAGTCCGCGGTCGGTAAAGATAAAGACGATTCCTTCCTCGTCTTCGGCATAACCAGGAGAGCTGACACGATCAACAGAAGATGCCCACATGTTGTGGCTTGTAGGATTGAAGATTGCACTGTCATCAGCTGTCTTTGCCTGAATGTAGATGTAGTCGTTCTTACCGGAAGCAAATGTTCCTGCCGGCAGATTTACAACCGCAAGTCCGCTTGAATCCGTACGGCCTTCTGCAATGGCATTGTCGGCATTAGATTCCAGAACAACATCCCTTGAGCTTACATTCCATGACATCTTCCTTACGCTTACTGTTGCATTTGGAACCGGCTCTCCAGTCTTCAAGCTGGTAACAAGAACAACAGCCTTGTTGTAGCCGTAACGCACGGTCATACCCAAATCGGTAACCTGGATAATCTGCTCATTCTTATAGTGGGAAATTTCAGAAACCATTTCTTCGGTGCGCCAGTTCTTGTAGCGGTATTCATAGAGAACATCAGCATTAAACGCAAGGGCACCATGATACTGTCCCGAACCCGCCTTTTCCAGATACGGATCCAAGTCTACGGTCTTTACGATTTTTGTGTTTTCAGGATACCCTGAATCAATTTTTTCCTCATAAAAGGCCTTGGAACTGCTTGAACCGTTGGCATTTGTCAGCGGAGTAATTGTAAATCCGGAACCTTCCTTTACGTTCTGGAATGCAAATGCAAGCCTTGGAGCAAACTGGGCTTCAAGCATGTTCATGCCGGAATTCTTGAAATTGGCATAACTTGCAGCCTTTGGAACCTTTATTGTAAGGGATTCCTTTTCGGTAATCTTTCTTCCATAAATATCCTCTACTCCAGGTTCAAGATTCAGAGTATATGTTGAATCGTATTTTACAGGAAGACTATGGATGATGAGGTTCTTTCCCCTAAGGGCAATGTTCTTTTCTGTAATAGTAGCTCCCAGGCTTGAACTTACCAGAGAGGCAATCTTTTTTTCCTGTCCGGATTTAAGGATTGCGGTATAGTGGAATTCAACCGGGTTGGTATATTCAGAATAGTAGGTATCGTCACTTGTGTATGACCTTAACTTGAATGGCTTGAGCGTGTGGAACTGCATCTGCTGGGACTCTGGTGTCGGATAGCAGCCTTCGTCGGAAGAAGAACCCTCTGGGAGTTCAACAATCAAATCCACGTCGGCATCTGGGGCAGAATCAAGAGTCAGGCGCACAAGGTTCGGTGAATAATCTGAATCTTCGTCATTCGGCGGAGTTTCCAGTTTTGCTGAACATGAGAAGGTCTTTGAGCCGGCAGATATCTTGAGCTGTGTCTTGATATGGTCGGGATTTACTGGCGCGTTGAATGCAAGGACAATGTCGCGGGCCTGTTCAGGAGGTACACTTTCGGTATCCACGTAATTGCCTTTTTGAACTTCTCCATAACCCGGGATGATTGCTGTCATCTTGAGCGGTTCAGTATGGAATTTGTATTCAAGATTACCGGTAATTGCTTTTCCAAAAGCTGACTGAATGTCAGGGGCAACCTTTACCGTATATTCCTTTTGCGGAATGATTGGGTCGCTGGCTTCAAAACTCAAAAGAGAAGTACCGTACCAGCGGAAAACACCCTTGATTTCCGGTTCAATCGTCACATAGGGAGACTTATCCGACGGATCTCCCAGTTTCTGCAGGGCAATGACAGGCTCTGAGAACTGAATCTGAATGGAAGGATATTTCACATTCGAAGGAAGCTCTTCTCCGGGAAGAAAGTCTATGACCTCGAACACTTCCGATGCAGATTTTTCACTTGGCGGAATGGAAGCCTTGAGTGCATCCACCTTGTTGGCGGAACCACCGCATCCTGTCAAAAGAGAAACAAAAGATGCAAAAACAAATAATGGTAAAAATTTGAAAACATTTTTCATAAAAAAGTACCTCTATTATAATTTTAGTGCGTTAGATGGAAAAAATCAACATATCCCAGGATAAATCTCAAATTCAGATGCCTGACCTTATCCCCTGAAATTCTTTCCGCGTTCGATAAAATCCATGGACCTTAGTTTTTTGCCGGAAATAATCTTTGGTTCCTGCTCTTTTTTGCTTTCGTCTGATTTTGACTTTTCCTTTCTGTATGCCTGCCGTTCAAGTTCCCAGATTGGAGTGGCGGGGTGTTCGTCTCCCTTTTTTACATATTCAAGCCATGACTCATCCTCGGGTTCCTCAAACTTCATGTATTCACCTGTCACAGGATGAACAAATGCCAGGGTTCGTGCGTGGAGTGCCAGCCGGTGGAATGGATCGGTGTGGGCGCGGTAATTTTCGTCACCAGCAAGAGGATATCCCTTGGACGCAAGATGTGCGCGGATCTGGTTTTTCTTTCCGGTATCGAGCTCAAGCTCAAAAAGCGAATGGGTTTTTCCGCGGTACAGGATTTTGTAATGTGTGCGTGCGGGAACAGTCTTTACATTTTTATATTCTTTTTTTGGAACATACCCCACATGAAATGCATTTTGTGCAAGATCATCATCGATAAGACCCTCGTCATCAAGGGCATGCTTTGGGTTGCGTGGATTTTCGGCAACTGCGTGATACAGCCGTTCCTTTACCATGGTATGCCAGCTGTCCATCACCTTTTTTTGAACAGATTCATTGAGTGCAAACATCATCACACCAGAAGTATCCCTGTCCAAACGGTGAACGACAAAGGGCCTGTGGGATGAAGTCCAGCTTCCGTTACTGCGCATGATTTTTTCAAGAAGATCAAGGGCCGTGCGGGATTTGCTTCCCGGATATGGCACCGAAAGCAAGCCTGTTGGTTTAAGGATTACAACGATGTCCCTGTCCTGAAATAGAATCTTGATTTTCTCTTTTCCGTAATCGGCCTTATGCTCCCTCTTATATTGAGTGCTCGCCTTTACCCGATGAATCGTCTGAGCCATTTTTAACCTTTAACATTGAACAGAATACCGCAAACAAAACTACAAGCGCCACAAGATAGATGAAACATCCAATCTGAACCATGGACTTGGTCAGCTGTGAGCCGAACACAAGAGCCAAAAGTCCCATCACAAGAGTCATTGCACCAATTATATAGAAGACAACACTGCCCGGTTTGCTTATGGCAGATTTTTTGGATGCCGCAGATTTTGACAGATAAACCGCAGCCGCACAAAAGAGAAGCCCCACCAGAATAAAAACAATACCGCCAGCGATAATAGAAGAAGTTTTCATATTCCAATAATACAACTTTGATTCTTTTTATTCCATAGGCAGAGTTTTGCTGTGTTTCACAAAGGGGAAATGGGGCCTTCGCGACCAAAGTAAAAGTCTTTAGGCAACACTGAGATTCCGGATCAAGTCCGGAATGACATTATTCAATTTCTTTCAGAGTTTTGCTGATTTTCCCAAAGGGAAAATGGGAGCCTTCGCGACCAAAGCAAAACTCTTTAGCAAGCGCCAGCTTGCGTCCGTCACTCCCCGGACAGTGCTATTACGGGGTCCAGTTTGGCGGCACGGGATGCAGGACTGAAGCCGAAGAAGATTCCTACGAACACAGAGAACACAAATGCGATTACACAGGAGTCTGTGCTGATTACGAAATCCAGCTCACGGACATATTCCACAGCAAAGCTTAAGCCGATGCCCAGGATTATTCCCGCTATTCCACCAAGAACCGTGATGCTGGCGGATTCAATCAGGAACTGTACGCGGATTTTGTTTGGGCTTGCTCCAAGTGCCTTTCTGATTCCTATTTCCTGTTTGCGCTCCGTTACCGTAACAATCATGATGTTCATGATTCCGATACCACCTACCAAGAGGGATATTGCCGCAATTGCCGCAAGAAGCATGGATACTGTTGCCGTAATCTCGCTCATCTGATCAAGCATGCTCTGCATTGACATCGTACGCACAGCCGTATCGCTTCCTGCCAACTGGGTACAATATTCTTCAACGGCATTCAGGACATCGGTGGCCTTGTCGTTGGAGACAGCCTGAACCATTACTGTTGCCGCATTTGCATTCGGAACTATCTTCTTGGTGTAAAATCCTCTTGTAACATAACATCCGTTGGAGGCATCCTCCATACCTGAAGTCTGTGATTTAAGGACACCTATTACCTCAAAGTTGAAGGTAACGGAACTAATTACCATTATAACGTTCTTGCCGACAGCATTTCCGTTTGGGAAAAGGGAAGAGGCTATCTCACTGCCCAGGATTATTTTCTGGGTTCCCATAACATTGTCGGTGACATCAAAGAAACGACCGCTTTCTAGCTGGAGTCCATAGGCCTGCATGTAGTCTGTCTCAACTGCGGTTGCCGAAGTCGAAGAAGATATTTCTCCACTTGATATTGTTCCGGAAACTGTATTCTTGAACCAGACAGTCTTGATGTTAGGAACTGACGCAAAAAGCTTTTCCCTGAAACTTTCATTAAAGGTAATTGATGAAGAGCTTCCCCTCCACATAAAACCACCCGCAGACACAGTAACCATATCCAGTCCGTTTGAGCCGAAAGTCTGTTCAATCTGAGCAGTTGAACTTTGTCCCATGCTCATGATTACGATTACGGATGCAACGCCGATGATGATTCCCAAGAGTGAGAGGAAGGTACGCATTTTGTTACGTCTGAAATTCTGAAGAGAATTAAGAAAATCTTCAAGCATTTTTTTCTTCCTCCTTTTCTTTTTCAAAACCGGCCGGTATCTGCTCGGAATCCGATTGAATCAAGCCGTCAAATATCCTGATGCAGCGTTTTGATGACGCACCTACACGAGGGTCATGGGTAACGATTACAACAGTCGTGCCTTTTTCATTTATTTCCCAGAACAAATCCATTACGTTTTTGGAAGTCTTACTGTCCAAGGCTCCAGTCGGTTCGTCTGCAAGTATTATCTTTGGCTCGGTCACAGTTGCACGAGCAATAGCAACACGCTGTTTTTGTCCACCGGAAAGTTCATGTGGCCTGTGGTTCATTCTGTCTGCAAGCCCCACTTTTTCCAGTGCAATGATTGCCTTTTCCCTGCGTTCCTTTTTTTCAAGTCCGGCATATCGCAACGGAAGCATTACGTTTTCAAGCACGGTCATGGACGAAAGCAAAAAGTACTGCTGGAATACAAAGCCTACAGTTTGATTCCTCAGAACTGCAAGCTCCTTTTCGCTCATCTGTGCGGTTTCCTTACCGTTGATTTTGACTATGCCATCCGTAGGCCGGTCAAGACATCCGATCATGTTCATGCAGGTTGATTTTCCTGAACCGGACGGTCCCATTATCGTAACGAATTCTCCCTGCTTTATGTCAAAGGATACTCCGCGTAAAGCCTGTACTTCTTCTTCCCCAACAGAATAAAAGCGCTTTACGTTCTCCATTGTAATTACTGATTCAGCCATAGAGCACTCCTTAGCGGCCTGGGAATCCACCGCCACCACCAGGCATGCCACCACCGGATCCACTTCTTGATCCACCTGAACCGCCTCCAAATCCACCACGCTGGAATCCAGAAGCCTGAGGAGTAGTAAGCTGCTTGAGGACTTCACCGCCCTTGAGTCCACTTTCTACCTTTACGTATTCACGGTCATACGGAGTTACCACAACATTTATTTTTTCTCCACTACTTGCCAGTTCAACATAAGCCTGTCCGTCTTCCCTTCCAACTGCATAACGGGAAACTACCAGATAGGTTTCTGTCGGTGATATTTCGATTTTTCCAGAGAAAGAGTAATTTGGCAATATTCCCTCCGGATATTCGTCAATTCTTACTGTTGCCTTTACGACCGTTGCACCACGGTTTGTAACTGATCCGATTGCAGGCCATGACACAACCGTACCGTAAACTTTTTCATCAATGGCAGAGAAAGTAAATTCAACCTTCTGACCGACAACAAGTTTGCTTACGTCTCTTTCCGCAATTTCAACTTCGGCGGTAAGATATGAAACGTCAACAATAGTTCCTACTGAATTTTTTGTTTCCAGGGCATCACCAACGGCAACATTCAAGTCTGCGATGATTCCGTCAAACTGTGCCGTGATTTTCCTTTCCGAAACCTTTTGCAAAAGGGCTTCACGCTGTGTCTTCATCAATTCATACTGACGGGCTGATCCTGTAATCCTTGTGGTTTCCATATCATAGTCATGGCGGGCAAGATTATATTTTTCCGTTGAGTCATCAAGCTGAAGTATTACATCACCCTTTTTAACGTGATCACCCTGCTTTACATTGACGGCGACAACCGTTCCGCTGGAAAGGGCCTGAAGGTTCTGAGATTTAGCGGCGGACACCACACCAGAGATTTCGATTACGTTCTCATAGGTTTCCTGGTTAACTGTATATGTCACGTTCTGTGTATTTGCCTTTGACCTGATGCGACGGGTAATTACAAGGCCAACAACAATCACGGCAAGTACGATTATAAAAATCAGAAACCGTTTGAGGTATTTATTCATCTTTTTCTTGTTTGTCTTTTTCTCTTTCTTTTCTTTATTCATTTTCTCCTCCTATCGCTTCCAAATCCAAGTCTTCTATTTCCGGGCAGAACAAAAGCTGCGTGTTGTCATTGTAGACAATCAAATCTATGGCGTTGACCAGCGACTTGATTTCATAGCTCTGCTTATTGCCAAGGTTTTTGCGGTATTCGCTTTCCGTGATGATGCCCTGACGGTAATATCCCGCCATGTCTGACGCAAGCTTTGAATACATGTCATAGAATTCCGCCACACTCTGCTTTTCCCACAAGAGGTTCTGCAGCGATGATTCCTGAGAAATGACGGTTGTATAATAATCTTCCTGTGCCTTGATTATTTCCATCTGTTCCTGCTGAACGTCTATCTCTTCTATCTGAGAATTAATCTTTGCCTTGCGGAATGCATTGGGGTCAATCGAAACACCCATTGTCAAAACCGGAGTCCTTGAATCGGTCCCCACAGGAATGTTTGCGCCCGCACTGAGTTTTAGGCCTGTGTTGTTCCATGTAAAGTCACTGCCTACGTTTATCGTGTTGTAATCCATGTCATTGTAGTTGAACGTCATGCCTGCGTTTGCACTTAGCGTTATTGCAGAATCGGCGCTTCGTTCAAGCTCGTTGATGTATTGGGTCCACTTTGCGCTTTCGATTTTTATGTAGCTTTCCTGGTCAAATGATTTTACATCCAGTGCCTCGACTGTTGGAATCGAAGTTGGAAGAAAATCAGACGGATCGCTGTAGTTATATTCAACACCACACTTTGCCGCAAAGATTTTTACCTCACGTTCAAAGTCACGTTTTTTTGACTCGGCTGTATTTTGATCGGACTTAACCTTAAGCTGTGCCGTCCTGTATTTTGTTGAGCTTGTTGAATATCCCTGTACGCGAACCTGTTCAAAAGAAAGCTGGGAGTCATAGACATCCTGCTGGGCAGTCAAAAGCTGGGACTTCATGTTGTAGAGGTTTTTCAATTCAGTATAGAAAGATTTTTCCGCAGAGATGAATCCGTTCTGAAGATTGCGTTTTGCCATCAGGACCGAACGCTCGGATTTTAGAAGGCTGATCTCCCGTTTTTTTGAATTGTTGGAAATGATATCCGCACTCAGGGAAATCGAAGTGTTTGATACGGTGCTGTTTGAATCATTTGAATCGAACAGTACTTTGGAAGAAGCGCTTACGGAAAGATTGTTCAACTGTGGAATCGAAGCCTGGGCCTTTGGAGTAAACTGAACCGAACCGTCATCTCCGGTGATAACTGTTATGGTCCCCGTGGAAAGCTCAAAACTGAATCCATAGTTTATGCCAGTCAGCTGGTTTTCCAAGATTGCCTTTTGGGTTTTCCCGACAAGAGACTGCAAATCAAGGCTGTTCTTCAGATAACCGCTCAATAATCCTTCAACATTCTCAGCTCCAAAAAACGGCGTAAAAAAGCAGAATGAAAGAATTACAACTAAAATAATAAATTTCTCTCTTTTCATGCCACAAGTATAAAATTTAAAGCACATATAACACAATAGACAAGGTGTTATATAACAAATTATTATCAAAATGGTAGATTTATGGAAGAAAGCAAAATTGAAGGGGTCAGCGTAAAATCAGGAGTGACTTTCCGTGACGCAAATGCATGAACAAGAGAACCCGTAATTGCCGCATTCATGGCACAGTATTTCTGGGCAAGAAGGCCGCATATCAATCCCGCAAGCACGTCTCCGCTTCCACCCTTTGCCAGAGCCGATGTTCCATGTGGATTAACGTACATTCTTGTTATGCCAAAAGAATCAGATACACAGATTATGACCGTGGCACCCTTTAAAAGCAGGACCACACCGGGGAAAAGAGAACAGAATTTTTGCGCAAGTTCCACACGGTTTTTCACGACCTCCTGAACCTCATGATGCCCCAATCCAACATTTTCCAGAAGCATGGAAAACTCTTTTGGATGAGGGGTAATCACAGTAGCCGCCCCAGACTTTGACCTTGAATCAAGCAAATCCTTTATCTCTCTGTAATGGCACAAGTCCGCATCCAGCACGCATCCCACATCTCTATCCTTAAGGTAATCGAATATGCCCTTTATGTCACGTCCACGGCCAAGACCCATGCCGCATGCCACCGCCGTTGTATTCGGGGGGAATTCTGTCGCACACATAAGGTCGCAGGGAACCGTACATCCATCAAGCTTGCATCCGCCAACAGCATCCACCACAGTAGCAAGCCCTGCTCCAATCCTTAGGGAAGCACAGGAAGCCATGACCGCCGCTCCGCTTTTTTCTCCCGCCACAGTCACCGCATGCCCGAAAGTACCCTTGTTGACATTCTGCTTTTTACGGCACGGCAAATCCATGTCATTTTCTTCCAGCAACGAAAATTCAATCCTAGAATACCCCTCAAATGAATCCTCAAACAGCTTGCGTGGCACACCAAGATCTTCAACTTGAATTTTACCACAGGCATCCTTTGCAAAATCAGAATACAGGCACAGTTTTTGCGCCCCCATTGTTACAGTCACATCCGCCATAAAAACGCTTTTACCGCAATTACCGTACTGGTCAAGTCCGCTTGGAACATCGCACGCAATCCTGAACAAATCCTTTTCATTTACAAGATCAACCAGAGAAGAAATGTCCTGAGGCAATTCCCCATGGAAACCGCTTCCAAAAATGCAGTCAACGGCAATTCCATTTTCATCAGCAGAAGAAAGGTATTCCAGGCACGAATCCCCACACACAATCTTTACGCCGGCTTTTAGCGCACGTTCCGCCTGAATGGCGCACAGCTCCGATTTGGGAGGAATGCATTCAAGTACCGTGACGTTTCCTACGATTCTTCGAGCAAGGGCATAACCGTCGGCTCCATTGTTTCCACCGCCACACAAAATGACTATCCCCTTCTTTTCAGACCTTTCAAGGCATTCGGCTACGGCTTTTTCCAATCCTGAGGCCGCATTTTCCATCATCAGCTCTTCGCTCAATCCATAGAGTTCCCTTACCGCGGCATCGTGTTTTCTTGTGTCAAAAAAAATCTTCTGCATGACATGAATTATAATTGTATTTTACAAGAATTTGAAGTATTATCTTTTAATATGGCAAAGGAAAATTTTTTTGTTCGCTTAAGAAAATCATTATCGTCTCCAGCAAAAAAGGCATGGCGTTTAACCAAGTCCATTTTGAGCACAGCCCTGATTCTGGCCTGCATGAGTTTTGTCATTTTCCTTTCATGCTCCTTAAGGATTACAGGCAAATTTGGAATCATCTTTTCTTCAATCATGTGTGCAATACTCGCAATCCCCCTTACTTTAATCTGGGTGCCTTACATTTCACATAACGTCCACACACAGGAAACGGCAAAGGACGAAAAAATACGCGAACAGAAAAAGGAAATCGACGAGCTCCAGAGCCAAAACGAAAAATACAAGGCCGAACAGAAATCATTCAAGGAGAAAATTCATCTTCTGGAAAACCTTACCTTCAACATAGAGACATATCAGGATGTATTCAAGATGTGTTTCCGCGAATACAGCCAGAACGCAACCCTAAAGAACCGCGAACAGTTCAACGAAAGCGACTATACCAACGTCATCAAGAAGTGGCTCGACTCTCCATCCAAAAACTACGATGAAATACTTTCCGTAATGGACTGCTGTGTTCAATATCAGAGGGGCGTGGATTTGCAGAACATCAAGATTGCAAAAATCAACGATACAACAGTCGTCATCACGGGCATTCAACCGGAATACACCACCGAACCAAGCTTTAAGTACAAGGATTTCTTTTCCGAAGTGCGCCACGTAAAGTTGGATAAAAATTCAAACATACGCGAGATCCACATAGAAAACGACAGCGAATACCGCACGATTCTTGAACAGAAAAAGGAACAGTACAAGGCCGATTTTGAGGACTCCTTCATCAAGGGAAAGACAGTTGATGACGATGCCGCCGAAATCATTAAACGCGCACAGGATTTCATCAGAATCATACTTGAGCCGATTTATCCCAATGTTGAATTTGACGACAGCCGTATTGCAAACGATGCCCTGCCCCTGCTGGAATACCTCAAGACGGAAACAGACTTTTACAAGAGCAAGCTTTCGCCAGAGCTTCCACCCCCAGACAAGGAATGACGGTCACTCAAATGGAAGACGTGTTTTATTCCGACGGCCTGGATTTTTCATGCAAACAGTGTTCTTTCTGCTGCTGCGGATTTTCCGGTGTAGTTCTACTTTCTGAATATGACCTTGAACGGCTTGCACAATGGGCCGACCTTACAAATGAACAGTTCATCGCCGTCTACTGCCGCTGGATGGAAGACGACCAGGGCAAAAAATATCTTTCGTTGCGTGAAAGGCAAAACAACGAATGCATTTTCTGGGACAAAGGCTGTTCCGCATACCAGGCACGCCCCACCCAGTGCAGGACCTACCCATTCTGGACCTCAGTATTGAAAGACAAGGCCTCCTGGCAAAAAGAAAGCCGCGACTGCCCCGGCATCAACTCAGGAAGCCACCACAGCAAGGTAGAAATCACGGAACAGCTTGAACTTTACCAATCTAGAAAACCCATAGTCAAGTAAAACCTAGCCTTTTCTTTATAAATATGTTATATTGAATATAGGAGGTATGAAGATGGCACGGCAAATAAAAGAAACACCCATTTTGTTTGGTGAAGACGGCAGACGATTTGAAGAAAACATGCGCAATGCAAAATGCACTGTAACACCCGAACAATATAAAGTTATGTATTCTCATTATAAGACTGTCCTGGCATGCCTTGAGAGGGGCGAAGCAGCCAGAAAAGAATGGATTTAGATTCCTACAGCAAAGAGAAGACAGTCCTACACAATTAATGTATTTTGACTTGATGAATGTAATTGACGGTTAACAGATACCTACCACAAAAGCCAAAATTGTGATAAACTCTCCCTATGGAAAACACAAACAAGATACCGCGCTGGGACGTTTCTTCAATTTATCCCGGCATTGATTCCGATGAATACAGGCAGGCCCTAAAGGATTATGAGTCTGCGATGGATGACGTTACCTCCATTTTGGATACCGCCGATTCCCTTACAAAGACAGCCAACGACAGCTTTGATTTTGCCACATGGCTTTCCAAATACCTGGAATGCAAGAACAAGGTCCACTATCTTTCAAGGACGCTTCATGCATTTGCATACATACTCTATTCAACTGACACGACAAACACCGCTTACCTGAACAACATAACGCGTGTTGAAAAAATGGGCCTCAAGGTTGAACAGCAGGACATCCGATTTTCACGACTTCTACTGGCACATCAGACTTCACTCCCCGACTTCTACAAGCGCTTTGCCGATTATTCCGAATACAAATACCTTCTTGAACAGACAATCGAAGACACACGCCACCAGATGTCCAGTGCGGAAGAAAACCTTGCATCCGACCTTAACCT
>DBWR01000063.1:45084-77975 GCA_002309305.1 Treponema sp. UBA1233
GGAAGGACGTTCAACGAATTAAGGAACCTTGCCTACGACCCCGACCCCAAGGTACGCAAAGAGGCATGGAAAAAGGAAAAGGAACTTCTTGCACAAAACAGAATCCCATTTGCCGCCTCCCTGAACAACCTCAAGGGACAAACCGTAACGCTTAACCGCCGCAGGAACTATGGCACGGCACTGGAACGCTCACTTAACGCAAACCGCATGAGCAAAAAGACTTTGGACGCATTGATTGGGGCACTGGAAGATTCACTTCCCATGTGGAGGAAATACTTTAACGCAAAGGCCTCATACTTAAGGAAACATTCCCTGACTGCAAGCGAAACAGCCGGAACAGACAAAGACCCGGGACTTGCATTTTACGACCTCTTTGCCCCGCTTTCCGCCAGTTCAGACGCTTCAGGAGAATCTCTTCTTGAAAAAAAATGGAGCTTTGATGAAGCACGCGACTATGTCCTTTCCGAATACAAATCATTCAGCGACGACATGTACGAGTTTGCAAAAAATGCCTTTGACAACAAGTGGATTGATGCCGAAGTTCGTGCGGGAAAAGTTGGAGGAGCCTATGACGAGGACTTTCCAAAGGGACATCAGAGCCGAATCCTTTCCAATTTTACAGGTGCCTTCAGTGACATAATCACGCTTGCCCATGAGCTTGGACACGCATATCACTTTAGCTGCATGAAGGGAAAACCGCCGGTATTCTACGATTACCCGATGACCCTTGCCGAAAGCGCCAGTACCTTTGCCGAGACAATTACAAAGCAGGACATGATTGCCGCATGTTCAGGAAACGACAGGCTGTGCATTTTGGATCTGGACCTTCAGGATGCGAGCCAGATTTTTGTTGACATCCTTTGCCGCTATTATTTTGAAAATGCCGTATTCAACGAAAGGGAAAAATCAGAATTGAATGCCGATGACTTCTGCCGCATGATGCTGGATGCCCAGGAAAAAACCTATGGCAGCGGTTTGAACGGTGAACGCCATGAATACATGTGGGCGGTTAAATCTCACTATTACAGCCCAGATTTGGACTTCTACAACTTCCCCTATGCCTTTGGACAATTGTTCTCTGCGGCCCTTTACATGAGGTTCAAAAAAGAAGGCTCAGAATTTGCAAAGACATACAGGGAAATCCTGAGCCAGACCGGAAACTTGAGCTGTGAGGAACTTTGTGCAAAAGCGGGATTTGACATCACGACAAAGGAATTCTGGAAGAGCGGAATGGAACTTTACGAAAAGGAAGTTGAACTGTTCTGTTCTGAAAAATAGGACTTAAATCTTTCCGGCAACAGCGCGGTTTCTGCCGGCAGTCTTTGCATCATACAGGGCATCATCTGCTACCTTGATGTAATCTTCCGGCAGGTATTCAGGTTCAACCTTGACTGCAGAATATCCTGCACTTATAGTAACATAGCCGCCAATTCCATGAGTAAAAGGAATCTCCAGGTCACGGATTTTCTGCAGGAGCTGTTCAACCAGAGCCTTGAATTCTTCTTCGGGGATGTCGGCTCCAATGGCGGTAAACTCTTCGCCACCATAACGGCAGAAGGTAAGTTTATGCTCACGGCCGAACTGACGCATGGTAAGTCCCACACTGGCAAGGCACTCGTCACCCTCCTGGTGTCCGTATGTATCGTTGAATTTCTTAAAGAAGTCTATGTCCATCATCACGACGTTCAGAATCTTAGCGGGCTGTTCCAAAAGTTCATCCAGCTTGGAAAACAAGACGCGCCTGTTGGAAAGTCCCGTAAGCACATCGGTATCACGCTGCTTTACCAGAATCTTATCCTTGTGGAAATTTTCAAGACGCAAGAGACGGAAGAATCCCCCAAGGAAGGTTCCCAAAAGCGCAAACACGGCCGTATCCAGTGCATCCAGAATAGCAACCTGAAGAGGCTTTACCCAGAAGCTCAAAGCCAGATGAACCACAAAAACAAAGATGGTTTCCAAAATGACCCTGAAGCTTTTGTCGATGTACAGAAGAGGGAAAATAACCAGAAGACATGTAAATGTAACCGCCTCATGGGGAGCCCCGTAAGGAGAATACACGCTCAAGAAAATTCCCAGCGCATAAAACATCAGGGTTGATATGTGGACCAAAAGGCAGGAATACTTTTTTACGCGGTCACTTTCCGTCCTGAAGATGAAAAAGAAAACAAGGGAAACAAGCGACATGCACCAATAGAACATGGTGTAGAGCAAGCCGTAGTGGAGTGTTATTCCGACAAGTCCGAGCACCGCTTCTATCCAGCAGACATGCATCATGACATAACGGAAAATCCTGATGTTGCTTTCACGAACTGCATCTATGTTCTCATAGAGGAGGCCTTCTTCGTTATGAGGGTTCAGCCATGAAAAAACGTACGGCAGGTTCATAGACAACCCAACTTTACTGCTTCTTTACACTTGAAAGCGGTATTTCATAAGAATATGAAAGCGGAATGTTCTTTGCATATTTTGTGTCGGGGAAAGAGAGTCCCGTATCCAGCATGAATACAGGATTGCTTCCAGACTTGTTCAACAGCTGTACGATAAACGCACCACTCTGAATCGTGTTCAAAGAAACAGTCATTGGAACAGTTGCGCTCTTGGATGTGATTCCAGTTGATTTTCCTGATGGAGACACTTTGGCAAGGGCACCACCGGCTGTCTTAAGTGAACAGTCCTTGATGTTGAATTCCCAGTCGGCATTTCCTTCGTTGGCAACGTTGACGTCAAATGTAAAATCGATGTCCATGTCAATTCCGTCAAGAATGTCGGCAGTGATTTTGTTTCCTGAAAGGAGAGTTGTGGCAACCTGGGCCGCCTTTATTACGCCAAGTCCACCGTCTATCAGCTGGTTCTTGAGGTCTGTGAGTGTTGGCATCTTGACCGCAACATTTGAAACGGACATCTTGGGCTTAAAGACAGGAACGTCAAAGTCTGCGGCAACCGGAAGATCCAATGTGTCTCCCAGATAGCTGAGGGCAGGAACCTTGCTTATGTCCAATGTAACGGTACCGTCAACTGCAAACGGCAAAGTCTTTTTACCGGATGTAGAACGGGCTAGATTGATGATTGAAGTATACGGCACCTTGAAATTGAATCTGTTTTTTGTTGAACTCTGTGCCTTGGCAACTACACCGCTGTTTGAACTGACGGTGGTTACCTTTGAATTGTCATATGAGATGTCAGCCTTCAAACCGGCCAAAGAAAGGGAAACCCCATAAGGATTTTTGATTGAATAGTCACAGTTGAATGTAATGCCCTCTGTATCAAGAGAGTTGATTGAAATTCCTTCCATGCTCAAAGAGGGTGTCTGCAACAAATCACCAAAAGCACCCAGACTTCCACATGAAAATGTCAAAAAAGAAAGCGCTACGGAAATAATCAGCACAACTACAGCATTTCTCTTCATGTTTTCCTCCACTTATTCAAGTATTTTACCACACCTATCCAGAAAATTCTAGTGGACTTTTGTCTTTTAGTAATATATAGTGTAGTTTAGGGTGGGCAAATGACTGTTAACGAGATTAAAGAACGTGCACTTGAGTCATACGAAGATTTTCAGAAATACATAATCACGGTTTTGTGCGGAACGCCCCGGGATGAAGCTGGAGCCTTTTTTCCCCTGCAGATTACCGGAGAGGCAAACGGCAGCCCGGACATCCTCCGCTATTCCAAGGCAAACACCGGAACCGGCTATTCTCTGGAAACTGAAACCATAGTCACACGCAGCAAGGGACCTCAGACCTACATCAGGAGAATCTTCTTTGAAGGCGAGGACGACTACCTTTCATTCATCGACAAGAAGAAAGAAGTCAAAAACCTGCGGACAGCCATCCTGATGCTCCAAAAAGACCGCAAAATCACAAAAGAACAGCTCAAGGACTGGGCATTTGAACACATCGAGTACCTTGTGCAGGATTACAAGCAGAACGTAAAATTCTGGAGTGGAATCGCCATAAACGCACAGGAAGAAAAAGAGCCTGAACCAGAGCCACAGCCAGAACCACAGAATGTCAGGACGAAAAAAACGGTTAAAATTGAAGAACCTGTGGAAATTTTCGACCCACAGCCAAAACAGTCTCCCAAAAAGGCACCCGAACAGCAAAAGGCCCCAGAACAGCCCAAAACACAAAAGGAAAGGGAACCCATACCGGAAACAAGGATACGGCTCAAATATCCCGGACAGGAAAAACCGCGTTCATTTTTCATCAGGTTCCGCACGCTTTCCATCGCAAACCCCGCCAGACTTGGAGCGCTTGCCCCGGAAGAGATTTCCCTTACGCTGAACGACTTCATTCACCTTGATTTAACCGATTTTCTAAGGGACATCACCACGGTGATACTTGTTGACACAGAGGGAGCCTACCTGAGCTTTCCCCGCACGGAACACTGCCTGTGCATATTTGCCAACGCATATACCCTCAATGCCCTCAAGCTATGCCAGTGGTTCACGCTGTACCGGCTTTTCTATTTTGGAACGATAAGTGAGTTTGGTTTTGACATGCTCTCGACATTCAGGATCTCATTCCCCAAAACAGAACCACTTTGCATGGACGATGCGACCCTAGTCCGCTTTGCCCCCTATCTGGAAAAGGGAACCGTCCTCAAAAACAACTCCATCCCCAGAAACCTTACGCAGCAGGAAAAAAACACCTTTGCGGCACTAAGGCAAAACCCCGATAAAAGCCTTTTGAGCCAGGACAGAATCCCCCCGGAATACATCCAGAAGGTAATGCACAATCTGCTTGAAGTGGAACCTGATGAATGATTCAGCAGGAATAAAGTTGACGAAACAAGACTCCGATTTTATAATGTAGGTATGAAATTCAATTATAGAAGATACGTCAGACAGGCAGGTTTAATCCTCATTTGTGCACTTTCCCTTTCCATATGCTCATGCAAAAAGGAAAACAAGCTTGTGGGAAAATGGACTGCAAGCAACAATGTTTCAAGCTATGAATTTGAAGAATCCGATTACAGGCTGAACATTGACATCATGTTTACGACCATCTCCATCAAGGGTACATACAGGCTTGAAGGCGAACAGTTCTTTACCACCGCCAAACAGACTTCCTACGACAACGGCAAAACCTGGGCAAAAAACAAGGGGGAGCTGATTCCAAAGGAAGAATACGAAGGAAAGCTTAAGTTTAACGACGATGGCACCATCACGATTGACGGTCTGGTCTACACAAAATCCTAATTCTTTAAATGCAAGATACGCTGATTTGATGAGCCACGGAAGGTAAGGGTCAAATCCCTCAATTCCTGAACAAAAGGTCCGTCCACAAGCACATCAATGCACGAAAGCATGTCCGCAGTACATTCGATATGCTTTTTTCCATCCTCAGGCAAAAGGTCCACGTCATAGACATAGCCCGTATAGCACCATACAGTCTTTTTGGGATAGGTTTCCCTTACCCTATGAAAAAACGGCGTCAAAACCCTCTGATTTTCTTCCTCAAAGGGTTCCCCTCCCAGCACCGTAAGTCCGCTTATGTATTCAGGAGCAAGATACGAAAGAATCTCATCCTCCGTGTCTTTTGTAAACTCCTGACCGAACAGAAAATCCCATGTCTTTGAGTTAAAGCAGCCGGGGCAATGAATCCTGCATCCCGACACAAACAGAGATACTCTTACGCCCTCTCCATCCGCTATGTCGGTTTTCTTTATTTCCCCATAATACATGTCTATTCCGTCCAGATGACCAAAGACCTACAGATGAAGTACCCTCTCCTTGATTTCCTGGGTACGTCCCTGATTCCAGTATTGAGTTCCGATATAGCCACAGGTACGGCGTGCAACATTCATGGTTGACTGATCGTGATTTCCGCAGTTGGGACATTCCCACACCAGCTTTCCGTCCGCATCGTTGATGATCTGAATCTCACCGGTGTATCCGCATTTCTGGCAGTAGTCGCTCTTGGTGTTNNTTCAGCTCGGCATACATGATGTTGTTGTATATGTGGCGAAGCAGCGTCATAACCGCCGGTATGTTGTTTTCCATGTGCGGAACCTCAACATACGAGACGGCCCCTCCCGGTGACAGCTGCTGGAATTCTGATTCAAATGTAAGCTTTGTAAATGCATCGATTTTTTCGGTTACATTTACATGATAGCTGTTGGTGATATAGTTTTTGTCGGTAACACCCGGAATGATTCCGAAACGCTTTTTAAGGCACTTTGCAAACTTGTATGTCGTGCTTTCAAGCGGAGTTCCGTAAACTGAATAGTCGATGTGCTCCTCTTCCTTCCATTTCTTGCAGGCATCGTTTAAGGCATGCATTACCCTGAGTGCAAAAGGCTTACCTGCATCGCTTGTGTGGGATTCACCAGTCATGTAACGGACACACTCACAAAGGCCTGCATATCCAAGGCTGATTGTTGAATATCCGTTGTAAAGGAGCTTGTCGATAACCTCACCTTTCTTAAGGCGTGCAAGAGCTCCGTTCTGCCATAGGATTGGAGCGGCATCACTCTTTGTACCGATGAGCCTCTTGTGGCGGATCTGGAGTGCCCTGTGGCAGAGTTCCAGACGTTCACCCATTATCTTCCAGAACTGTTCCTCATCTCCACCTGATGAACAGGCTACATCAACAAGATTAAGCGTTACGACACCCTGGTTAAAGCGTCCGTAGTACTTTGGCTTTCCGTTTTCCGGATCGATGTAAGGAGTCAGGAAAGAGCGGCATCCCATACATGGATAGCAGTTTCCGTTTCCATTCTTGTCCACCTTTAGTTCCAGCATCTTTTTTTCGGAGATGTAATCGGGAACCATGCGACGGGCTGTACACTTTGCGGCCATTTCAGTGAGGTAGTAGTATCTTGAATTCTCTTCTATATTGTCCGGCTCGAGTACGTAAATCAGCTTGGGGAATGCAGGGGTAATCCATGCACCCTTTTCGTTCTTTACGCCCTGATAGCGCTGTTTGAGAACTTCTTCGATTATAAGTGCAAGGTCGGCTTTTTCCTGCTCGTTCTTTGCCTCATTCAGGTACATGAATACAGTGACAAAAGGAGCCTGACCGTTGGTGGTCATAAGGGTGATTACCTGATACTGGATTGTCTGTACACCGCGGGTAATCTCATTGCGGAGCTGGCGTTCCACCATGAACTTGAACTGCTGCTCGTCCAGCTCCATACCGAGTTCCTGCATGGTCTGACGGACATCCTTTTCTATCTTCTTGCGGCTTACGTCAACAAAAGGTGCAAGGTGAGAAAGGGAAATGCTCTGTCCGCCGTACTGGCAGCTGGCTACCTGTGCGATAATCTGTGTGGCAATGTTGCATGCAGTAGAGAATGAATGGGGACGGTCAATTCTTGTTCCGCTGATTACAGTTCCGTTCTGGAGCATGTCCTCAAGGTTTACAAGGTCGCAGTTGTGCATGTGCTGTGCAAAATAGTCCGCGTCGTGGAAATGGATGATTCCCTCATCGTGTGCGCGTGCAATCTCCGGGTCTAGCAAAAAGCGGCGTGTAATGTCCTTGGAAACTTCTCCAGCCATATAGTCACGCTGAACGGAAACAACAGTCGGGTTCTTGTTGGAATTCTCCTGTTTGACTTCCTCGTTGTTTTCTTCCAGAAGAGTAAGAATCTGCTTGTCTGTAGTATTGGACTTACGCATGAGCTCGTGGCGGAAACGGTAAGTAATGTAAAGCTTGGCAACCTCGTAGGCTCCGTGCTCCATGATTCCCGTCTCAACCAGATCCTGAATATCCTCAACATTCAGGGCATGACCTTCTTTGTGGCACTGAATCTCTATGTCATCAACAATAGATTGTATGCTTGACTCAGAAAGTCTTCTGTTACTTCCCACCTGTTCATTTGCTTTTCTTATAGCAGTAACGATTTTTTCGCGGTCAAAAATTACTTCTGCGCCGCTGCGTTTGATGATCTTCATCCCCTCGACCTCATTTTACAATAACACCATATATAGTGTAGTTTCCAACAGGTCAACGACCCCACCAATTAATTTATCGGCAGGTAAGAGAGTAACTTTGTTGAAATTTTCCGCTAGATGTGGTGGATTTATGGTTATAGTCTACTAGGGATAGTGTAATAAGTCAATATCAAAAAAAGCGCATATTTTCGTCCCAGAAAGGCTAAAATAGCGTCTCTTTGGGTTTTGTTCAACTTTTACGGGTACAAATTTTTTTTAAAAATTTTTCATGCCGTATTGGTCAAATAAACCCCAGTTTTTAGGATACAGATGCAAGCTTTCGCTTGCTAACGAGTTTTGATTTGCTCGCGAAAGCTCGCATTTTTCCTTCGGAAAAAGCATCAAAACTCGAATTTAAAAGGCGTGAATCGCTCTGACAAGGTATTTAGAATTTTTTGAATCAATTGTGGCAGTTTTGTTCTTTCTGGCCCATGCAGAACCCTCCCCTTCCTCGGAAGAAGACCAGTAGAAGTCCTTGCTGGTGCATTTGAGCTGTTCAAGAGTAAGGTTTTTGAATATGAGCTTGAGTTCGTCGGATGAAGGCAGGTACCAGTCTCCGGCGCTTGTTGTCTTGGTTGAATAAACGGAACATGCAAAGGCGGCACAGTTTTCTTTGGTCAGTTCTTCGGGGCACAAACCCGCATTGGCAATAAGGAAAGTGTTTGCCTTACCCGCACCGATGCTGTAGATGTCGTCCAAATCCTCAAGGAAGCTGGCCGTAGAAGGAATCCATGTCGTTGAGCCCAAATCTTCAGGACTCACTTCCAGATAATGGCAGATTTGAACAGAGCCCATTCCATCGTCCACCTCGAACCCTTCCACACTCTTGTAGAAGACAATGCCGCCACCGGGACCAATGTCACCTATGGAATAAGACTTGGCGAAAAGGGGTGTCAAAGCCGCAAATAACAGGGTGCAAAGCAAAAACTTTTTCATATAAAGGCCTCCATCAACTTCCATTATATCGGCAAAAGCAGGGCGTGAAAAGTAGGGAATAACGCTGCAGTCCGACAAAAAACTTACCGTTGTGAACAGATTGCAGACCAGTACTCGTCATACTGTTTTTCGTAAGGGGTTCCTTTTGCGTCGACTCCATATTTGATCAGTATTCCTGCGACCTTGGCCTTTTCTTCTTCGGTGTATGTATGGCTGTATGGGTTTTCTAAAAAAATCGCTTCATAAATGCTTTTACCTGAATAATCCCCATAAACAAAATTCCTGATGTTAGCGTCTTCATCCAGACGATAGCTCATGGCATCTATATAAGGCTCATAGTATTTGCCGTCAATCTGAATCCTGTTTTCACTGATGATTTTCAGCTTATATGTTACAGTATATTCATCTGAAACCCCATATTCATCGTAAAATTTTCCCCTGATGGTCAGCTGATTAACGTTCTTTATAGAGTATTCCCCTGTGTCCCCTCCACCGGCGGCCAATTTGCAAAAGGCGAATATTCCATCCTGTCTGAACTCCTTGATGAATGAAGAGCCTTCTTCCCTCCAGATTTTTGACGCAAGCAAATTTTTTACGTCAGCGGGCGAATTCAAATCATATTTGACCTTTTCTTCCGACAGATACCCGCCGAACACCCAGCCATATTCGGGATTTTCACCCTTCCATTCGTAGGCAGGAAGCAGGATTTTTACCCAATTGTCCTTTATTCCGTCGATTTTCGTTTCCTTACCAACTTCAATTATCTTTACAGGAAGAGCGTTCGGCAAACCGCAAACCCTCTTGGCCGACAAACTCGGTTCATTCCTTACCCGCAGCCCTTCCAGTGAATCCACATACATCGTATTCACCAGTTTTTGATTCTTAAAGTATTTATTTGTTCCGGCATAAAGCGGTAATAAAGCAAGCAAAACCAATATGGCCATAAAAGACTTTTTCATCCTGACAACCTCCATGAAAATATAACAAATTTGCAGCTAAAAAGTATACAAGGGAAGCTCAATGATGGGGGAATTTCTTTATTTATCGTAAAACGACAATTAATTAGGTAAAAAATTCTTATAAATCAAAGAAATCCGGCTCAGATTGCTCACATTTTGTAAGAAGCAAGGAAGATTTGCTAACAAGTACATCAATTTTTGAAATCTCAAGATTTATCTTTTCTTTTGCAATTTCATCCAATTTTACGCAATTCTCCTGCCCTTTTGAGCAAGTCAAAGAAATCCGGTTGATAGTCAAAATCGACCAAATCCACTGGTATTTTCAAGGCCTCTTCCAAGTCAGAATGCATTCTGAAAAACAACTTGCCTGGCAAGCCCTTTACGCCCAAATCAACATCTGACGTTGCGTGATTTTTTCCAGTTGCCTGTGAGCCGAAAAGATAAATCTCGGTGCAACCGGCATTTTTGAGGATATTCGCTGCCTTAGAAAGTTTTTCCGCATTCATGCTTTTGAGTATACCATATTTTTTTATATAATCATAGGTTAGAAATGAAAAAAGATAAAAAATGGCTTACCGTTTTATAGCCGGAAGTATACAAGGAAGAGCATCATTTATGCAATTTGTATACCCGACTACTCAATTTACATAATTTTTTTACTGATAAAAAAAACACCCGCCCCGAGTAACATATCCCCAAGGTGGATGCCGTCATGCGTACCGTTGCTGGCTGCGACTTATTGCTGCTTGGTTATTGTGAAAGGCTCGCCAGAATCGAAAGTTATAGACCATGTTGTTGTACTAGTTTTGGTACCTGAAACAGTATAGGTAGTCCCATCTCCAAGAGTAAAACTTCCCGAAAGATTGTCTCCCTCTACCGTAAAAGTTCCGTTACCACTTCTTCCCGCGCTACTGGTCCAAGAAATCGTTCCCTCTGGAGCGAATGTATAACGGTTCCAACTGTTATGAGATCCAGTAGAATAATACTCATACGTTCCATCCAGATAGATTGTAGTTTGTGTAGCACTGTTTCCAGATGAAGAACTGGAAGAGTCATCCCCGGAGTTTGGGTGAGAACATGCAGTGAATGCAAGGGCCAGTGCGAGTGCCGTAAGAATTGCGGCGAATTTTGAAATTTTTTTCATTTGAGTATCTCCTCGATGTAAATAAATTTTGTGCGCGGACGAGCAAAGCGAAGTCCGCGCACAAAGGGATCTGTCAACCCCTTTGTGAAGTGTACACTTCACAAATTTTTCCCGAACGGTAAAAATCAATGCAAAATGTGGAAATTTCATCTAGATTTTCCCGAACGGGAATGTTATAATAATTTTATGAAAATTCATGATATGGAATCTGTTTCCAAACTCATAAAGGAAAGGCGCAAAAGCCTTGGACTCACTCAAGCCCAAACAGCAGACCTCTGCAATGTGGGAAAGAGGTTCTTTTCTGAACTGGAAAACGCAAAACCAACGCTACAGGCCGGCAAAGTATTCCATTGTCTGGAAATGCTCGGAATAAATCTGTACGGCATCTATCGCGAAAATGATTCGGAAGGGAATAAATGAAACTTGACGTTTACTTGGGAAATGAAAAAACAGGAAGCCTCTTTTCTACCGACAACCGCGGAGTTGTCTTTGCTTATGATGAACAGTATCTTTCAAATCCAGCTGCAAAAAAACTTTCCGTCTCCCTTCCATTACGGAAACAGGAATTCAGCCAAAAAGAATGCATCCCATTTTTTTCAGGACTCTTACCGGAAGAAGAATACCGGAGAAAAATAGCAGCCTATCTGCATGTCTCAGAAACAAGTACCCTCAAATTGCTTGAGGCTTTGGGCGGCGAGTGTGCGGGGCTTGTCACAATCACGTCGGAAGAAACCCCTCTTCTACAAAAACAGACATATTCTTTTGATGATGAAAACTATGAGGAGCTGAGTGAAGAAAGACTAAATGCTTTCATACAGAACATGAATGAACGCCCCCTTATAAAAGCGGATGACAAACTGAGGCTTTCACTTGCGGGAGCTCAGGAAAAGCTGTCTCTTGCAAACATCAACGGTAAATGGCATCTTCCACTGAACGGTTCTCCGTCAACCCATATTTTAAAACCAACAAGAAGCGGTACCCTTTCATCACTTGCACAAAATGAATATATCTGCATGAAACTTGCAGGCTTCTTGTCGTTAGATGTTCCGCCTGTTGATTTGATAAACCTAGCCGAAAAGGATGTATTTGTAGTCAAAAGATATGACAGACTGGCAAAAGACAAAACCATCCAGCGTCTTCATCAGGAGGATTTCTGCCAGGCTCTTGGACTTATGAGCGAACAAAAATATCAGGCAGACGGGGGTCCAGGAATTGCAGATATGTGCGCTCTCATAAAAAAAACATTTACTGTACCCGCTATTACAATAAAAAAGCTGCTCGGCTATGTCGTGTTCAATTATCTGATTGGGAACTGTGACTGCCACGGAAAAAACTATTCGATTTTATACGACGGGAAATCAATGAAACTTGCACCGTTATATGACGCAGTCTCAACAACGATTTATCCCGGCCTTAGCGATAAGCTATCTATGAAAATAGGAAAACAGTATGAAATCAAAAAGGTCTCAAAGAATGATTTTTTCCAGATGGCACAGGAGCTTGATTTAAATCCATCAGCTATCTATTCCGTTTTTGATGCCTTTGCCACAAAACTAGACGATGCATTTGATAAACTTCTGGAAGATAAAAAAGTAAACGCTGATATTGCATCCCAACTTAAAAGCGGAATAAAAGAACGCATGGATATATAAAAAAAGGCCGTACGATATACGCACAGCCTTCATTCATGCAATGTCTGTCAATATTCAATTAGAATACGGCAACAACATCTCCGTTCGGATACTTTGCCTTGATCCAGTTCTTTACCTTGTCGCTTTTGAGGGCATTTACAAGAGCCTGGATGGCAGGATCATTCTCTTTTCCCTTCTTAACGGCTACGATGTTGACATATGGTGAATCTGCACCTTCTACAAACAGACCGTCCTTTGAGGCAGAAAGACCTGCGTCAAGAGCATAGTTACCGTTGATAACTGCAGCATCAACATCTGTAAGAACACGTGGAAGAGAAGCGGCCTCAACTTCCTTGAACTTAAGCTTTTTAGGGTTAGAAGCAATGTCCTTTGGAGTTGCTGTAAGGCCTGCATTTGGCTTGAGTGTGATCAATTTAGCTGACTGAAGAAGAAGAAGAGCGCGTCCCTCGTTTGTCGGGTCATTTGGAATTGCAATTGTTGCCTTTGCCTTGAGGTCAGCAAGTTTTGCATATTTCTTTGCACCTTTCTTTGTTCCTGAGTAGATGGCGAGTGGTTCAATGTGAATTCCACCGGCGCTTACAAGGTTGAAATTCCTGTCCTTGTTGAATGACTCAAGATATGGAAGATGCTGGAAATAGTTTGCATCAATGTCACCTGAGTTCAATGCCTCGTTCGGTGTAACATAATCTGTAAACTCAACAACCTTCAGTTCAATTCCCTGAGCCTTCAGATCATCCTTTATCAGGTTAAGGATTTCTGCGTGTGGTGAAGGAGTAGCTCCAACCTTCAAAACTGTCTGTGCTGTAACTGCACTGAGCGCAAGAGCTGCACCCAAAACTGTAGCAATAATCTTTTTCATTTTTTATCTCCTTGTGAATTGGATTTCTCCGTTTGATGGATTCTTTATAACACTAATTACCTACTATGTCAATAGGTTTATAAAAGAATTTTTTACCGCCTTGCTAGGAGTTTCCTGCTTATCCTGCTTCCGACAAACTGAATCAGCTCGACCATAATCAAAATAACGATTACAGCGACAACAAGCACGTCTATGCGGAATCTCTGGTATCCATAGCGTATTGCCAGGTCTCCCAGTCCACCGCCACCGATGGTTCCCGCCATTGCAGAATAACCGATGAGGTTGATTATTGTAAGGGTGATTCCGTCCACAAGCGAAGGCATTGCTTCCGGTATCAGGACCTTGCGAATGATCTGGAAATTGGTGCTTCCCATGGCAGTTGCAGCCAGTACAAGCTCCGGATTGACCTCGTTGATTGCAGTCTCTATGACACGGGCAACAAAAGGTGCTGCGGCAATACTCAGAGGTACAATCGTAGCAGAGGTTCCTATGGCAGTTCCGAGTATAAGACGGGTCAAGGGCAAAAGCAGGATGATAAGAATCAGGAAGGGGAATGCCCTGAGCACGTTTACGATTTTTCCGATTATGGAATTAAGCAGAGGCTTGCTCATAATGTTTCCGGGGCGGGTAACGCTTAAAAGGATGCCCAGTGGAAAACCAATGAGGGTAGAGAACACGAGGGAAAGGAACACCATTATCAGAGTCTGCCAGGTTGCCTCACCCACAAGAGAAAGGACTTCCAGGACATTTTCCATATTCATTTTGCAACCTCCACTTTTACGCCGTTTTGACCAAGATATTCAATGGCGGATTTTACCACATCCTCCGCACCGCTGATGTCCACAATCAGGGTACCGACCTTTTCCGATTTAACCGACTGGATTCCACCAGCCCTGATGTTCACGTCCACGTTGAATTTATGGCACAAATCGCTGATGACCGGCTTGTCAGTATCTTCTCCAATAAACCTCAGGAAGTATTTTCCTCCGTCATCCGACCAGCGCAAAATCTCTGGCGTCGGCGCAAACGAAATCCTGCTCAAAAAGTCCTTTGTAACCTCTGACTTGGGATTTTCAAATATTTCCTTTACCAGGCCCTGTTCCACCACATGACCGTCTTCAACAACGGCAACCTGCTCGCATGCATCACGTACAACTTCCATCTGGTGGGTTATCATCACAACCGTAAGGTTCATCTTGGCCTGAATGTCGCGGATAAGGTTCAAGATTGAATGTGTGGTCTGCGGGTCAAGGGCACTTGTGGCCTCATCGCAAAAAAGAATGTCCGGTTCTGTGGCAAGGGCACGTGCAATGGCAACCCTCTGCTTCTGTCCGCCGGAAAGAGTGCTGATTGGAGCATCCCCACGGTCCTGAAGTCCGACAAGTTCCAGCATCTGGGCAACCTTTTCCTTTATCTGGGCCTTTGGAGTCTTGCACAACTCAAGCGGATATGCCACGTTTTGGGCAGTATTGCGTGAGCTGAACAAATTGAAGTTCTGGAATATCATGCCGATCTTGCGTCTGCGTGCAATGAGCGCGTCTTTGGCAAGGGAGTCAACCTGTTCGTCCCCGTAGAAAATCTGTCCCTGATCAGGCTTTTCAAGAAGAGAGATGAGCCTTACAAGAGTTGATTTACCTGCACCGCTTTTCCCGATGATTCCAAAAATCGTGTTGTCAGGAATATCGAGCGAAATGTCGTCCACCGCGTTGATTGTTCCGTCCGCTGTGGTATATGTCTTTTTCAGGTGTTTAAGCGTTATCTGCATTGCGTACCTCATTGTTCAGTTCCGGTCCGTCGTAGAATGAACGGATGTTGGAAAGTGTTGTCTCTGCTATAGCCTTGAGCGCATTTGTCGTAAGGAATGACTGATGTGCCGTAATGATTACGTTGGGGAATGTCAAAAGGCGTGCAAGGACATCATCGCGGATTACGTTTATGGACCAGTCATCAAAGAAGTACTTGTTCTCTTCCTCATATACATCAAGGGCCGCTCCACCAATCGTCTGTTTTTTAAGCGAATGAATCAGGGCCGTAGTGTCAATCAGGGCACCGCGTCCCGTGTTGATTATTACCGCATCATGCTTCATCAGCTGGAGTGACTGTGCGTTGACGATGTATTTGGTATCCTCGGTTAACGGACAGTGAAGGCTCAGGACATCAGAATCGGTAAAGAGCTGTGTCAGCTGGACATACTTGAAATTATGCTGTTCTGCCCATGCCATATCAGGATAAATGTCATAGACCTCTACGTTCATTCCAATGCCAGCAAGAATCTCCGCCATGATTTTACCGATGCGGCCTGTTCCCAAAATGCCGGCAGTAAGTCCATGCAGGTCACGCCCCGTAAGTCCGTTAAGGGTAAAGTTACCCGTGCGGGTCCTCAAATAGGCCTGGGGAACCCTTCGTGTCAGAGAAAGCAAAAGTGCCAGCGCATGCTCTGCAACAGAATTGGGAGAATAAGCCGGAACACGCACAACCTTTATGCCAGCCTGTTCCGCCGCCTTTAGGTCCACGTTGTTGTAACCCGCACACCTGAGTGCAATCAGCTTGACACCACATTCAGAAAGCTTTTTTATAACCGCTTCATTGATCGTGTCATTTACAAAAGCACAGACCACATCGTAGCCTTTTGCCGTCAGGGCAGTTTTCTCCGTAAGGTGAAAGTCAAAGAAATCTATATTGTAGAAGAATTCCTTGTTGGCCTCAGTGAAAGCCTCGCAGTCATAGGGTCGCGTATCATAAAATGCAATTTTCCATTCCACGTTTCTCAAAGGCATCCCGTAACCTCCTTAAATACCGCAGAAATTTAACATTTTTTGAGTTTTTACGCAATGGGAGGGGGAAAATCAAGTGCATACACTAATAAAACAAATAAGTTCAACTTTCACAGAGGAAGTGCTTTCATTCCCGGCGGGAACCGGGTCAAGCCTACATGATGTGCGGTATAAGGTATCTGACTCGCTTTCGCTCGCACCGCACAAATGTATGCTCGCCCCGAACCCCGCCTGCATTACAGCACTTCCTCAATCAACGGTTTACTATTGTTTTATCATTTATGGCACTTGCCTTTCCAACCATTTTATACAAGATAGTTGGAATTAACATAGATTAATGGCGACCAAGAAAATCATCTGTTGCTTTTGGTGTTATTACATACCCTGCACAGCATCTGTAAGTTTTCATAAACAGTTTTTCCACCACGGCTCCATGGAACTATATGATCTCCTTCCATCTCCGTTAATTCGAAATGTTCTCCACAAAGCGGGCAAATGCCTTTCTGTTCCTCGTATTTTTTGCGCTTCATCTTATCATCAAATTCCCTCAGGCTCAGATGACTGTATTTCCTATCAAACAGATAATAGTATATTCCCTTGTGGTTTGTTACTTCGTCATTGTCAATCAAGGATAAAATCTCTTTTTCCAATTTCTCTGGATCATAATTGTTTTCATGATATTGATTGTACAAGCTTCCCCAATCGATTCCCTTCATCTCTTTTCTGTAAACAGGGAACAAAACTTTTACCCATGCAATTACAAACTGAAAATAACTCCAAAGCTCATTTGCATTGGAATCATTCTGATGCTTTCCCATGTAATCGCAAATCAGCTTGTCATCCCTGCCGACAAACCATTGTAAAACAGTTTCCAGTAATTCCTGCCGAATCGGGTTTCCGTTTACATATTTATCACCTAAAAGTTTGGCCGCGCAATTTGACTTTGAAAAAATCTTTTTGGCATCTGCCGTCCATGAGCCAGCATAAACAGCATTTCTGATTTCCTGTTCCGTAAGTTTTTCACCTGCAATGTTTATTGTTTTGAACCAGCTTAATTTTTCACTATCTGTTCCCTCACAAAAATAAACCTGCAAATCATAATCCAAAATCTGTTCTTTTTCATCAGGCTGCAAATTTGTAAAGTAGCGCATGTTATGAGAATAAGTTCCGTTGACATATCTGCAAATTGAAATAGTCCTCTGCTGTCCGTCCAGAACCTCATAACGACCATCTTCCCTAACAACCCAATACATGGTATTCAGCGGGAAACCCTTTGTAACAGTGTCCATGACTGCCTGCTGCTGATTGTCCTTATAGCAAAATTCCCTTTGATAAGGTGGCCGAATATCAAGCTGACCTCCAAAGCCGACAACTCCATCCTCATCATTATCCTGATATCCGTTTACCAAATCCCTGACTTTAATCGTGTGCAAAGTAATCTTCATATCTTTCTCCTTTTAAGGGGGAAGGACTCCCCCTCGCGTCCACTACGTTGGCCGCTACCCTCTCTAACGGGGGTTCGCCCCCGTAACGCCCCCATACTTTTGTCATCCAAATTATTTTTCTACCGCTTCCGTTTGATTAGAATGCGGAAATAAGGACATTTTCCATTAATTGACAAATCCTTATCATCATCTCCTTTCCTGAATTTTATTATCTCAAATTGATCTGGATTATATTTATCCAAAAAAGTTATAGGCACCCCCATAGCACCAAAATAATCTTTAGGAATTTCTGAAACTTTATTAATATTTATTCCATCATAATTATCATATTTTTCATATTCAGTTTTTGAGTATGTTTTATACAAAACCAAATCTTCATGACGTTTTGCAATATCTAAATTTGTATACCAACAGATATTGCCAAGACTTCTCCATTTTTGACCTGTTTCATCTTCCCAATAATGAGTTTTTCTTGGCTGATAATAATCAGGCACTCTAAATGACATATCACCAGCTTTATAACCAAGCCAGATTTTGTTTTCCTTTAATAAATGAAATATTTCTTTATACGTAATAGCATTTTGATTTCCTATTATTAAGAACTTTTTTCCATGTTTGATTAATGTTGCAACATATTCCCTAAATAAGCTGAATGGAGGATTTGTAACAACTATGTCTGCCTGTTTTAATAATTCAATACATTCATGACTTCTAAAATCACCATTACCAGTCAATTCTTTTATTTCTACCGTCGAAAAATCGGTATTAGTTGGGTCATTTGGATTTCCATAATAGTCAAGCCAAACTGCTTTCTCACAATCATTTTGAGTAAACAAATCTATATCTTGATTTTTATAACAAGTCGAAATAAGCCTTTTTAACCCAAGTTCATCAAACTTTAACGCAAAATATTTAAAGAAATTTGAAATTCTTGGATCATCACAATTACACAAAACTGTTTTCCCTTTAAAATGTTTTTTATAATGCGATAATTCCTTTTCAATATCTGGGAGCTGTGTATAGAACTCATCTTCCTTGTTTTCTTTAGCTGCATCAAATATTTTATTCGCCATACTTTACCCACCTTAAAAATAGTTAACTTGTTTTTCTAAAGTTTACTATAGTAAAGTATAACATATTCTCTTTTCAAATGTAAATATTTGATAGAAAAGTGAACAATTATTCACAAAAATATGGTTATGAGTGATTTTTGGCATAGGGTTGACGAAGAATTAGATTATCTTGGAAAAAATCGAACTTATCTTGCTAACAAGTGTAATTTCAGCTTAACAAATTTCAACTTAGGAATTAAACGAGGTAGCACCCCTTCCGCAGATTTAGCCGTTAAGATTGCCTCAGCTCTTGGGGTAACAGTAGAATTCCTTGTCACAGGCTCAAATAATCCGACTCAAAAGAATAATCAGGAAGAATCAGAGCAACTCCGCTTATACAGAAAACATTCTGAAATCATAAAAAAATGTGAAGAGCTTTCTCCCGAAAAAGAAAAACTCCTCGTTACTTTCATAGACGAATTTGGTAAGTAAAGTATTAGTGGCGGGAACGTGATAGGCTGCGTTAAGCTTTGGCAGAAAGCGTTATTTTTTGATATGCGTCCTTTTTATCGTTTGGATGAGGTTCAAGACCTATTATTGTAATATCACTTTGATCTGGACCATATACCCAGAAGATTCTTCCGGCACCCGGCTTGTGATTCTCAAGATATGATTCCCAAACTTTTTGACCGTAGCGCTTTGAAAGAGCTTCAATATCGTGAGTACATAATCCTGGATAACGAGGATCGTTGCTAAGTTTATAAAAACATCTTACCAAAAGCTTAAAGAGTTTCTGCTCATTTTTATTTGCTGACTGTTCTTTTATTTTGTTTTCAAGATTAGACCACAATTCCTGCATTTCTGGAATGCCCATTCTTATATTGTACATTAAATGAGCCCTTCATAAGCTGATAAATTGATTGCATCTCCAACTTTTCCAGATTTGAAGTTTTCCATGCTTTCATCCATCATTGCCAATGTATTCTGAGAAAGCTCGAAGGGTTTTGTGAGCTCGCGAGGTTCCAGCAAAATACGTCCATCAGGAAACTCTTCTACATGATAATATTCATATCTTGAAGCCCTAAGAGTTATTCTTCTTTTTGAGTCTAATTTTGAATCATAAGACCTTACTGGTAATGCTGACATGTAAACTTCCTTTGTGGGAATTCCCATAAATAAGTATATGGGATGATTGCAAAAAAATCAAGGTTTCTTACCAGAATAAAGGCCTCTACCCACAAACCAAGAGCCAGACCAACAAAAAAACCGGCTGCTTCTTATGAAACAACCGGTTGTTTTCATTTCTAACTGATTAAAATTCTACCACAATGTTGCCAGGGTTGTGGAATCCAGGAGCCTTGGGTTTCCGGCTGTGTCGGTTACCAGAACTCCTCCCTGTACGATGTAGATTGGAGTTGAGGGGCTTACCGTAAGCTCGCTCTGCCTGAGCATGTTCAGGTTTCTGTCGAATACTGCTGCGTGATAGCCGTCTGATGCGCTGACTACAACAAAGTAGCTGTCGCCGCTCCTCAGGAATTCGGTTGTGTCGGACAAAATCTGGGTGCTCTGCTTCTGGAGTTCAAGCTTGTCTGCGTCAATCAAACAGAGCCGTGTGGCTGAATGTCCGTCATTTACTCCACATACGGTCAGGAACATCTTGTCGTAGAAGTTGGTTCCATCATCCTGAACGATTGAAATGTTGTCCACGATGTATACGAGCTTGCCCTTTATCTGCTTTACCGGAGACCTTCTGATGACTTCTCCAGTCATTCCGTTTACCGTAATCAGGGTGTAGAGGCTCCTTGATTCATCCACTACAAAAAGACCCGTTACATTGTTTGTATTGTCAACTTCGGCTACTGTGGTTCCATTCAGGATGTTCTTGTCCTCAACGATGGCGGCTGTGTCGTTGCGTACCTCTATGTTCTTGCGGTCGGCAATCTGCTGCTGGGTTGTGGCTGTCTTGGCTGACTGTGCGGCCTGCTCGGTGTTTCCGGCATTGCGCTGAACCGTGGCATCCTTCTGTGCTTCCTGAGCCTTTTCCGTTGCGGATGTGGCTTCCCTCTGCTTAAGGTCCGTCATGTCCTCGCGTGCTTCAATGGCCTTGTCCTCTTCCTTGCGGAGGGCTTCAACAACATTCTCATCGCTGATTGTCGTCGTATCAACTACGGAAATTCCGGCGTTCACGTCATTGAGAGGAATCACTATCTGAGTCTTACCTGCCCAGTCTTCCCAGTTGGTGCTCAAACCAACCTTGTCGGCATCCAGATAAGAAAGGACAGCGGGCTTGTAGCGTTCCTGGAAGTACTGAATCTGCTGTCTGTAAACTGCATTGTAAACTGTAACATAGGTTGCGATAACCTCTGCATCTTCCCTGTTGTAATTGTATGCGGCCTGCAGGAATCCCGTAACTATTCGGCGCAGGTTCTTGATGTGGTCAACACCGGCAGTTTCGTTCAAGAGCAGGATGTCTGCATCACGGCCCTCGGTAACGCTTGGATCCACCACGTGAATCAGGGAATACTTTGCATTCGGCCTGTAATATGCGGTTTTCTCCAGATCGGCGGCTACATCACGACCCAATTCCGCACCGATGTTCACAATCGCATCAGCAGTATCAATGTGGGCATGAGGTCCACCGTAGTTTTCAAATTGAACGGCATCCACCGAACCGGGCACTTTCAATTCAACTTCATCAACTTCCAGGGCACAAACCCAGGAAAACGCCGTCAAAGCAATCAGAAATGCAATAATCTGTTTTTTCATAAACTTACCGTACCACCAGAACCGCCCAGGCAGAACCAGCGTTCCTTTTGTAAATAAGATTTCAGGCCCCCAAAAAAAGGCGACCAATTCAATTATATCATACAAGCCGGAATTTTAACAGAGGAAATTTCAGTTTTATAAACGTTATGAGGACAAAAGTTTTATTGGCTTCAATGTCCTCCTAAGCCAGAAAACACTTGACAAAAGACAAGATGGGCGGGTATGATTAAATCAAGTTTCATTAAAATAAGGAGAAAAAAATGAAAAAGTTAATTGCCATGGCAGCAGCCCTTGCTGTCACCTCTTTGTCTGCATTTGCAGTGGACATTACCGTGGGAGCACGCGGTAACTTCAACATGGGAATCGGAACTGACATTATTTTCGAGCCCGATACTTTTAATTCACTTGAAAAACATGGTGGAAACCTTGGAGGAGGTTTTGCTGTTTTTGCAAACTTCGGCCTTACAGAGATAGGCAAAGGTTCCCTTGGAATTCAGCCTGAGTTCGGGATGAATTTCAACAATGGTTATACAAGCGAAGAAGACTCGGTTAAAATGAATCTTTACAGCACTACAATCGACCTGCCTGTTCTTGTAACATTCAATTATCCCGTCATGGAAGCTTTTTCCATTGGCTGTGGACTGGGACCATATCTTTCCATTCCTTCTGGTTTTGATTTTCTTGTTCAATTTGATGAAGATACTTCTACAAAAACATTTGAAAATATGGACGTCAAGGCCAGACTGAACTTTGGATTTGCCTTTGACGTAAATGCAGCCTACAAGCTTGGTCCGGGAAGCCTTGTTTTTGATGTCCGCTACATGCTTGACCTTGAACCGACTTCAATTGATTCAAAGGATCCAGACGCAAGCTGGCATGACAGGTCTAATGATATGTTTACCCGCCGTATGTTTGTCCTGGGCTTGGGATATCAGATGAAGTTCTAGGTTCTCAAAAAGAAATAAAAAACCCCGCTGGTTTTTAGCCGGTGGGGTTTTGTTTTTTACGCTGATGATAAGTGATTGAAAGAATCCCTATGCCACAAGGAACTTGAATTTTTCCACGCTGAACAGTGGGATTAACGGAAGGATGATCGGAACCTTCTTTATGTATTTCTGGTATTCCGGGTCATTGCCGTATGATTTATTCTGCCTGATTTCAAGACGGCGGGCACCACTGAACATGACGTAGTAAATCAACAGGAGTCCAAGGGCCGCAACAATCCACTGCCATCCGTGCATCACAGGGCATCCGCAGACAAACACTCCGGTCCACAGGAGGATTTCACCCAGATAGTTTGGACAGCGCACGATTCTGTAAAGGCCTGTATCCACAAAGCGACCGGGGGTTTTCTTTTTGGCTGTGGCCTTCTGCAGGTCGGCAAATACTTCCAGCAGAATGCCAATGGCCATCAGGGCTATACCGATTATAGTCGCCACACCCCATGAGACAAGCGGCCCCAATTCAAAACGGAACAGGAGAGGACTAGTCATCAAAAGGTAGAGGACCGCACAGCTGAGCCACATTGCGATCTTTGCACCGATGGACATCGATTTTCCATCCTTGATTTCTCCACCCACACGCTTGTTGTAGGCAGGAGCCTTATGTTCGCGGTACAAAAGATATCCGCCAAGACGAATGCCGTACACAAACAAAAGCAATACCATGATTACATTTGGGAGCGTGAGTATGGGCAAAAACATAATAAACAGTGTCAGTGATATTGCGGAAATTGCAAATCCATATCCAACAGAAAAAAAGTGAATGTAGTACCTGAATCCAATTGCAGTTACAGCAAGCGAAACCAAAGCCAAAATCAAATAATGCATATAACACCCCGAAAAAAAATTTATGACTTTTGAAACTTCCTCTAGCGACTTTTGATTTATTCTACCACAGAATCATACAACCGTAAAGTTTTTTTCCTTCTATTATTATTTATTTTCCAGATAATCAAGCGCATAGTCCAAAAGAACGTCACGAGTCTTCCTGTCATCATACATGGACTTGGCCAGATCATAAGTCAGCGGTACCTTAACATCAAGAGGGAGAGTACATTCCCGTGTCTCGTCCGTATCAATGCAACGTGTCTCCTCATCAACCTCATAGAGCCAGTTCACAGGATACCTGATATTGCAGATTGAATCCGACAGGAAAGATATGCCGCCTACTTCCTGACATGAGCAGTTGCTTGGTGAGAGTCCCATCACTGTAACATTTGGGCATTTCTTGAGCATCTTTACAAGCAGGTCCCCTGAGCTTACACAATAATGATTGACAAGCATAAGAACCTCAATATCGCTGAACCGGCCGTCTGCAGGAACTGTCACCGTGCTTATGATTTTCTTTTTTCCAAAGACATTTGATCCGCGTTTTGCAATATCAAACGGCTCGTTAGTAAAAAGGGATGCCGTCTCAATTCCTATTGACCAGAATCCGCCAGTGTTAGACCTAGCATCGATGATCAGTTTTTTCATTCCCTGATTTTTCATCTGCGTCAACTCGTCGATAAGCATGTTCCTTACCTTTGAATTGCGGTTTGTAAAATAAGAAAGCACATCGTAGAAAGTAGTGGACTCCTCATGCCAGCGTGCCATGTATGCGGTATCATCATTTAACATCACCGTCTCAAGATTATTTATGTCAGGAAACTGTATGTATTCCACCAGGTCCAGGAAAAGATATGTCATCTCAAAGCGGTCAAGTCCACAACCAAGGGCCTCAAGCTCAAGCTCCTTTTCATCTCCGTTCTCGTCAACATATCCCACAAGAGCATGCGGTCTCTGTGAGTCATCGGTAATCGAGGCATTCTGAATCAGATCACCGATAATTCCCTTTTCTCCGTTTTTCCTCATGCCCTTTGTCGCAAGCATTATCGGCTTGAACATATCCTCCGTGGCCTTAACAGGTATGGTAAAAGAAACATAAATGAATTCTGTTTCCTCAATCGCTTCATCGATGGGCTGTCCGTTCCATGAGGTGATTACAGTCTTATTCCTTATTCCATTTTTCCACGCTGGACTGTCCTCCTCCACATTCACGGCAACAGTTTTTCCGTCATCAAGCCTGATCATGCTCAATCCATAGTCATTTCCCGAAAGAAGCTCCAGACATCTAATCCAGGGATCATAAACAGGAACGGTTACGATAACATGTCCGTCATGAAAATTATACCCAAAGGCAACAGTGGCGGCGGCAAACAATCCCGCATCCTGAGTCTCCTCCGCCATTTCCATCACAGGAAGGAATTTCTCCCTGAGTGCCTGCATGTCAATTTTCTTCCAGTCCTTGAGAGAATAATATTTCTCCATGTCCTTTGTTGCGGAGATAAAGGATTTGACATACCCCTGCCTTGTGTGGTTACGCATTGCGCTGTCAAAGACCATAGGCTGCACGACAGTATGAACACCCGCAAGAATACAGAAGGTGGTAACAATGGGAAGAACGATTTTCTTAATACGCGGAAAACGCCCGATAAAGAGCGGAAGCACCATCACGATCAAGGCGATGTAAAAGACTCCATAGTAGTACTTTGTATGATAAAAATTCCCCTTGAAGCTAAAGAATATAAAATGAATTAGCCCCACAGCAATCGGAAGAAGATACAGGAACTTTTTCTTATTATTTTTATGCAGAACGATGGCAAGGACAATCATCAAGAGAGAAAAAATCCATATCGAGATATTGTTTGAAAAAATACGGTTAATTAACAGCATAGGATCAGTATAGCACTATTTTTTTTGTTCAACAACTGAATAGTACCAGACATCAAGTTAACGGAAAAACAATACGATCGACCCCGCATGTTAAACAGGACACACGGAAGCCGACCTTTAAATGGCAAAGTCATAACGATGCTTTTGATTTACAATCAAGCTTAGAACTTGATTAATTTTTCCGGATCAATATACTCCCCATCCTTGACTATGACAAAATGAAGATTAGGCCCGGTACTTATTCCTGTATTTCCAAGCAAACCTATCTTAGTTTTTTTAGTAACAGAATCATTTACCTCAACCAAGATTTCTGATAGATGAGCATAAACAGTCTGATATCCATACCTGTGTCCGACAATGACAAAGTTTCCATAAGTCATATTAAAACCTGTCATAATGACCGTTCCCTCCTCAGCAGAATAAACATCAGTTCCAGACTCTGCCATTAAATCAATACCATTATGAAAAAAAACAGATTCAGTTACAGGGTCTTTTCTTTCTCCATATCCGGCAGAGATTTTACACACCTCTTTTAACGGACAGGAAAAGTTTATTGTCCCATCATTACCCTTTTGTGCCTTTGATTTTGTTCCAGCGAATACCACCATAAGCACAAACATCATGCCAATTGTTAAAACCATTCTTTTCATTTTTCTACCTCACAATATTCTTTTTTCTTTTAGCGAAAATCTAAAAGCTTACTAAATTATCTGAGAACCAAAACAAAAACGCAAGAGAACAAAGGTTAAATGTTACCAAGTTACCATAAGAATGTTACCAAGGTAATCATGTTTTCCTTGATTTTATGGTTTACCTTTCTTGTAAAATACCATATCATAACCGTAATGAACGAAATGAAATATTCAAACAGTAAAATTTATTCTTTGATACGCGTAGCAGCCATTGTTGCTGCAATCATAATTCTTTTAGTTAATGGATATATTTATCTTGAGGAAAGAATTCTAGACAGAGTTTTTTCTGATCTAGTCCTTAGCTATAGATTTCTTTCTGTAATCTGTGTGGAAACCTTGCTGATCATATTAATCATTTTTCCTTACAAACTTGAATCAATCGCTATATTTGCTTTCATTCATTCCGGAGCACTTCTTTATACCGACCCATTAAACATTCTCTCCGTGCTAATGTTCTTTCTTGGTATCGTGTCGCTGTATTACAGAGGATTGTTGAAAAGACAAAGGACCTTAAAAATTTCTCTCCTTATTGTCGGTGGTTTAACAATCTTGCTTTCAAACCTTCGTTTCGGGAAAATAATTTTCCTTCAGACTCTGGAAGATAAGATCATCTGCATGCTTGTCTGCTTCTTAATTTTCATATTCATCATTATGGGCAGAAACCAAATGCTAAAAACTAACCCCGTTCTTGATTTAAGCGCCTACAAAGAATTAACCGACCGTGACAAGGAATGGATAGAGCTTGCACTTTCACAGGAAAAATACGACAACATAGCAAGAAAATACAATCTTTCTCCAAACTACGTTAAAAACCGCATGCGGATCATTTTTAAAATACTAGGAGTCCCGGACCGCCTTGCCCTTCTTGCAACTTACAGTGGCTGCACAATAAAAAAGGACGAATAAATGAACGACCGGTACAGAATAAACCAAACCGGCCGCCCAATTGAATTTATTTACTCATCTTGTAAATCTCGTACATGTCTTCTTCTTTGAGGAATCTTGCAGATCCCTTACCGCCGTTTACTCCTACAGCACATTTGTGAGCCATGAGCCTGAGGTCTTCTTCAGTTGCATTAACTCCAAGTTCACGCAGGTTTGTAGGCATCTTGATTTCACGGTAGAAGTCTTCCATCGCTTCTATTCCCCTGAGTGCAATCTCTTCGTCAGTGCCAACCGGAGCAACACCCATGACATTAAGAGCATAGCGCTTGAACCGTGGGAGGCAGTTCTTGTAAACGTATCTTGCCCAGCTTCCCCAAAGAGCCGCAAGTCCCGCACCATGGGCAACATCGTAAAGTCCGCCCAGTTCATGTTCAAGCTTGTGGGTCATCCAGTCGCCGCCGTCATTTCCACAGCCAGTCAGTCCGTTGTGCGAAAGGCTTCCCGCCCACATAACCTCAGCACGAGCATCATAATTGTTTGGATCCTTTACAAGAACCTTTGCCTGTTCCTTTACCGTACGCAGGAGTGCTTCTGCCATGGAATCAGTAAGTTCCATGTTTCCGCCGTTGGTAAAATAACGTTCCATCGTATGCATCATGATGTCGGTACATCCGCAGGCAGTCTGATAGTCAGGGAGTGTCATGGTTAGTTCAGGATTAAGGATTGCAAAACGTGGACGACAATAATCACTTGAATAACCCCTCTTTACAAGACCTTCTTCTTTTGTGATTACTGAAGAGTCACTCATTTCGCTTCCTGTTGCGGCAAGGGTCAAAACCACACCTATGGGCATACAGTCTTTTGCATCACGCTTGTAATCGTAGAAATCCCAGACATCACCCTCGTTCTTTACGCCGTAACCAATGGCCTTTGCAGAGTCAATTGCACTTCCTCCGCCAACTGCCAGAATAAAATCAATTCCTTCTTTCTTGCAGAGTTCAATTCCCTCGTAAACAAGACTCAAGTGTGGATTGGGAACCGCACCGCCAAGTTTTACATAATTGATTCCCGCCTGATCAAGCTTATCGGTAACACGCTGCATCAGCCCCGAACGGATTACGCTTCCTCCGCCGTAATGAATCAAAACCTTTTTACCGCCAAACTCCTGAACGAGTTCCGCCACCTTTTCTTCTGAATTCTTTCCGAACACAACTTTTGTGGGTGTAAAATACCTGAAGCCAAACATATAACTCTCCTTGCAAAAAAAATCAAGCAACTTGCCTGTTCATTCATCGTATACTGAACAGATAGATTTTGCAAGATAATAACGACACATATTGAAAAGTATGTTATAATTGAAGAATGTCAGATAGAAACGGATTTATTGATTTTTGGAAATTCTTTTTTGCAATTGGTGTCATACTTGTTCATATCCCTCTGCCTGGAGTTTATGGAAACATTGGAACAGCTGTGGGAGTCTGTGGAGTAGGATTCTTTTACCTGATTTCCGGATACGCCTGCTATGGCCCCGACAAAAAGGAAATGTGCTCAAAAATACTCAAGCGCTTTTGCCGCAACGGTATCATCACCCTCATCACAATAATCATTTATCTGGTCTTTGCATATTTTGAAAAAAAGGCTTCAAGGGATGTCGGCATGATGATATTCAAGTTGAAGCAGCCCGTTACTTACCTTAGAATGTTCCTTTTGGGCGATTTTGAATACTTTTACGGTTCGGCCCTATGGTTTATGATTGCACTCCTTCAGGGATATTTGATTTTCTATTTGATCGTGCGGTTCAACCTGAAGAAACTCGTCTACATTTTGACTCCAGTATTTTTGATTGCAAGGATTGTCGTTGATTCCTACGTGAACTCTTTTCCGGTAAGCTGGCATATAAGCGCAAACCTGATTATCGGGGCCCTTCCGATGATGCTTTTGGGTTATGTGATTGCAGACCAGAAGGAAAGGCTGTCAAAGATTTCCAATTCTGCCGTAATTGTGATTGCAATTGTATCTGCGGTGGCAATGTTTTTGGCCGTCAACCTTAAGGTTGGGAAGATTGACATATCACAGCCATTCAAGATTTTGTGCGGTGCTTCCATCTTCATTTACGGAATTAAAAATCCACAGTCACACATTTTGCGTCCGGTAGAAAAGCTTGGTCGGGAGGATTCGCTTTACATTTACCTGTTTCATTTCATCATACTCGTGGCACTTTCAAACTGGATGTACAGCAAGACCTCTGACATGAGGGTAATTTCATGGCAGCTCCCGCTCCTGGTGATTATCGTATCCGTCGTTTTTGCAAGAATCTTGTCGGTAATAATCAGACTGTGTTTTTTCAGAAAGAAGAAACTGAACCAAATTCAAAATCCTCCTCCAGAACAATAAAACTCTGACAACAAAAAAAATGCCATACACAAAAAAGTGCATGGCATTCATTCAGCATTTTTTGCAATGGAGAATTAGTTCTTCAAGGCTTTTGCGTCTGAAAGGAAATCCCAGTAGATGTCTGCCAAATCAAAGAACATTTCAAGAGCAGAATTGAAATTGGTGCTTGAAATGCCACCTTCATACGGCATGTAGTATTCCAGGAAGAATTTACCTTCGGAATAGTAGGCGCAGGTAAATACTTTTTCAGAGTTCCACTGGTTGGTCAATGCAACAGCATCCTTTTCCTTGATGTCAGAGCTGGAAGCCCAAATTGAATAGAAGTTAACCAGGTTCAACTTTGGATTAATTGCGATAAATCCCTTGATTCCATCGCATTCAAGGAAAATCTCACCGGTATCATCGATTTCGCTGGAAGTCACATAGTCTGAAGTAATCAGTTTCTGCAGACTCTTGATGTCCACCTTGCCCTTCTGGAGAGTCGTATCCTTGGCAAAAAGCCCAAACACGCATCCACATGCAATCAACACACACAATAAAGCTTTTTTCATTTTATCCTCCAAAATATTGGTTTTATTGTTTCGTTAATACTCCAACAGTTTAACCAAACTATTGTTTCTCGAATTCTGTATTGGCAGTAATTGTTACACCACCAATAGGCTCAAGGAAATCACGAATTGCAGTCAAACGAGTTGGCGTATACGAATTTGGCCTCAGCTTTCCAATAACGTTAGCTGAAGTAGTACCACCTTGATATATAAGAACGGGATAATATTCATCATCACTTGAAGTATCCAGCATCCAATACATATTGTTAAGAGATGAAGTACCAACTATTACCCCAAGTTCATACTTATCATCTAAGTCTTCCCTAAAGGTAAACTTTATAGTTGTATTATTAACAGTTGTAACATAGGTTTTACCCCACAGAGAACTTGCTTCCACAACAGAATCCCATAGCTGCTTACATGAAGTAAATGCAAACACCACGGCAAGCAATGCCACTACAATTGAAAATTTCTTTACGGATTTCTTCATAAAATCCTCCTTAAAAATTTGGTGTACTCCGTCTAAGAGCAAGAACCTTTCAAACATAAGATTGAAAAGCCTTCCATTATTATAGAAGAAAGTATAAATCTGTCAAGTAATTTTACAAGAATAATTATTCATGCTATAATGTTTTCATGCCATCGATAGAACACCCCATACCGCCAGTCTGGAACGAACATAGCCGCGTTTTGATTCTGGGAACCATGCCTTCACCCAAAAGCCGTGAGTCAGGATTCTTCTACATGCACCCGCAGAACAGGTTTTGGAACGTAATGGCACAAGTCTTTGGCGAAAGATTCAAATACAAAAACAACGGCCTTCCATCTGGATCTGAAAATGCCGCTACAAAATCCTCCGGCATAAATCCCGACATTCCCGCCGCAATCACCGAACGCAGGAATTTCCTCTTAAAGCACCACATCGCAATATGGGATGTCCTTGCAAGCTGCGAAATCGAAGGCGCTTCCGATGCCACCATCAAAAATCCCATACCCAACGACTTTACACCCATCTTTGAGGGGTCACAAATACGGACCGTTTTCTGCACCGGCAAAACCGCCTTCACCCTCTGGAAGAAACATTGCGCCCACATCTACGAAGCTCGGTACAAACTGACATGCATATGTCTCCCCAGCACCAGCCCCGCCAACGCACAGTGGAGTTTACCGCAGTTGGTGGAAGAGTATGGAAGACAAGTGCAAATCTTCATGAATGATAAATAAAAAAAATTATGAGGAAGCAATTTCATCTACTGCAGAAAATATATTATTAACTATAAAAGAAAATGTACTCCCATCGGAGTCTGACCCACAACAACGGCTCGCTCGAAGCTCTGCTGCGAGTACCCGCGCCTTTTACGCTTGTGCAGATGTTGTTGCGTGTCAGCCTCCGATTCCGTACCTTTTCTTTTGCTTTTATTAAAGTTTTGCTGTTTTTATAATGCTTCCTCATTCATCGTTTATCATTTAGTTGAACAATTATAGCACTTGCCTTTCACGTTCTCTTTCACACATAGAAACAGGATAAAGAGATGCTATTCCATCAAAGAGGTGATCATCACCCAATCTGTGGAAATGCCGCTGATTCCTGCATCAAGTGGTCACAGTTTGTGACCGGTTCTGTCAGCTTGCTTTCGAACATGTGTTTGGGTGGATTTTTTCCTGATGCCAGCACGTGGTTTTTCTTTCCCCATCTAAGCATTTTTACCTTGGCAATGGGGTCACCTTTTTCCATAATCAGGATACAGGGGCTTTTCTCACCTGATTGTTGCAGGGTGTCGGCATTCAATTCCGAAAGTTCCAGATGTTCTGACATAAAATCAAAGAGGATGTGGTTCATTACATTGTCCACACTTTGGTTGGATTCCTTGGCAAGCTGGTTCAGATATTCCACCACATCAGGTTCCAGATCTAAATCTGTTTCAACCCACCGCTCCAGTGGGGTAAGGATTACGCTGTCAAAATTGATTTCACCGTTGTCTTCCATATTAAATCCTCCTTTCTGAGCATATCGCAATTTGCGATATACTACTCTTCTCCACTCACAAAACCGATTTTACGTTTAGGCTGCGGTTCCTCTATCAGGTTGTTCAGGACTTGTATTATCCGGTTTATTTTCTTGTCTTGGTCTGAAAACTTCTTGTCGCAATGGTCTATGTGTAACAAAAGCAGACGGCGGATTTCTGTAAGCTCAGCCTTGTCGTCCGTTTTGACAATTTGGGAACTGACGTAATGCCGCAACTGTACAAATGCGTTCATTATTCGTATGCTTACCTGTACTGCAGTTTCACTATGCAAGACGGCAGAAAGCATGGCAACTCCTTGCTCTGTAAAAACGTAGGGAAGATATTTTGAGTGTTTTCCCCGTAGATCTTCGTTTTCGTTTTTTAAGGTCGCAAATTGCGACCTTAGAATTGTCTTTTCATTTTCTAAGGTCACAATTTGTGACCTTAGAGATTCATCTTTTTCTTTTGAGGTCGCAGATTGCGACCTCAAAAACTCATATTCCTCAGCTGTAAGTTGAAACCTGAATTCCTCTGGGAAACGTTCAATATTTCGTTTTACAGCCTGATTAATGACCTTTGTCTCCACTCCATATAGTTCTGCAAGATCTCTGTCAACCATGACCTGCTTGTCGCGGATGAGGAAAATCTTGCTTTCTACTAAAACAGGGGTAATCTCTTCATTGTACATGCCAATATTTTACGATGAATCGAAAAGAAAAACATTAAAGTAATACTTTAAAAAATTTTTACAAAATCCTCTTGCCGATTTGCCGTTTTCTTCTATATATTTAAATCACAGTGCAGTATAAAATATCACCGTCGTTTTCAATTCCCATAATCGATGTTGAAGCGACATCCCAAAAGTTAAGGCGTCTCAGGGAAGACCGTGGTATCAAAGTCCGCGTAATCCAGAAAATATTCGGAATGGAATATCCCCAGGCCATCTACAGCTGGGAAAATCCGGACGACAAAACCCTCCCGCGCATAGACAACCTCGTCGCCCTTGCAAAATTCTACGGAGTTTCAATAGATGAGATAATTGTAATCAAAACGGAGGCAACAGACAGCCTGCCCCTTTGCGAACCAGACCAACAATATGGAATTGCACAGGAAACACTGGAGTTTAT
>DBWR01000063.1:78003-116853 GCA_002309305.1 Treponema sp. UBA1233
TTTCATTCTGACATCAGAAGTGAATCATAAAACAAAGGAAAAATCATTAAAGTAATACTTTAAAAAATTCCCTTGACAAAAAACTTCTATTCCACAAAATCCTTGTTCAGCTTCTTGAATTTTTCCCACACTTCAAGCGCAAGCTTCACCGCATCCGTGTAATTTTCATGCAGCACCGACTTTCCGTTTGCATTCCTGAGCTTGTATTTTCCATCTTTGGTATGCTCAATCATCGGCACATGCTTATGGTCGCACACGCTGAACCACTTGCCGTCAATCTGTTCTTTATGCCATTTAAAATTGTTCTTCATCTTTCACCTCACATCATGAAGGGGGAAGCCTCCCCCTGAGCCCGCACTTCGTTGCGGTCTACCCCCTCTCCTAAGGGGCAAGCCCCTTAAAATCCCCGGGTCTTCCTACGTTAAAAATGAGTAATTTGATTTTTCTGCCGGTAGCCTTTAGATCCAGAACCGGCCGTAAAAGATTGGTAATGCGATTCATGCTACTGCACCTCCGCCTTGTGGGAATGCAGCAACCAAACCACAGCGACCACCCGTTCTTTGCAGCAGCAGTCGGCTTTTGCTATAAATGTTGTACAAGAATAATAGCACAAAACAAAAACTTTGTCATTAAACTTGTGGTTTAATCGTCAACAAATGGCTTTGTTTTTTGTCCGATGGTACAGAGCTTGCCGCGCAGGATGTAACCGATTTTCTCGTAGCAGGCGTTTGATGCGGTATAATCGGCATCGGTGTAGAGCATGGGGAGGAAGCCTTTTTGTTCGACAGTTTTTGTCACGTGATAGACCAGGTTTTCGGCATAATGACGGCGGCGGTATTCTGGGTAGGTGAATACAAGTCCAAGGGATGCCAGTTTGTCAACCGGGTTGTACGTGCAGCATGCGACATTTTTACCCTCGGAGTTTTTCCAGCAATAATAGGTTCCGTTTTTCAAGCCTTCATCAATTTTGCGGCGGTATTCTTCCATACTGAGTTCCGGAATGCCTGTTTCCTTGTAGAACATTTCCATGATATGAACAAACTCATCTGCATCTTGTGCCGTACACTGATATGGTCCACCGTCTGCTTTATCTGCCGTAGAAGGAGGTATGGGGTTTGGATTGTCATAGGCGAACATGTTTGTAATAACCGAAAGCTTTGAACCCGACTTGTTAATAAAATATTCAGCCAGTCCGTATTTCATGTTTAAGGTGTGCGTGCCATCCAGAAATCCATGTTCCATCGAAAGCTCATAAGCCCTCTGCATCTCTTCCTCAGTTGCATCATCAGAGGTCCAAATCCAGACAGGATATGGTACGCTGCTCAGGCAAATGACAAGCCGCTTGTGGTCGGTCAAAATCAATTCACATGGAGTGGAAAGAATTCTCCTCAAGACAAAAAAGGTATACCTGTCCTGTTCCAAAAGTTCAAAATCCCGTTCATCTGCAAAACTATCCATATCAATCTCCTCTCTTTGATTGAATAAGAAAACACCACCCAAACAAAAACACCCCACAACTTCAGTCATGGGGTATTCTTCTTAAGCTGAATTTATGGACTAGTAGTTTTCAGCGTTGATTTCGAAATAGCTCTTTGGATGATTGCAGACAGGGCAAACCTCCGGAGCTTTTGTTCCAACAACGATGTGACCACAGTTGCGGCATTCCCAGACTTTAACCGAACTCTTTTCAAACACTTCGTTTGTCTCAATATTCTTGAGGAGTGCACGGTATCTTTCCTCATGATGCTTTTCGATAGCTGCCACTGCACGGAATTTTGCTGCAAGCTCCGGGAAACCTTCTTTTTCGGCGGTCTTTGCAAAGTCATCATACATGTCGGTCCACTCAAAGTTCTCACCATCAGCGGCTGCATTAAGATTTGCCTTTGTGTCTCCCAAACCGGCGAGCTCCTTGAACCACATTTTTGCATGTTCCTTTTCGTTGTCGGCAGTTTTAAGGAAAAGGGCTGCTATCTGCTCATAGCCTTCTTTCTTTGCAACGGAAGCAAAATATGTATACTTGTTCCTTGCCTGGCTTTCACCTGCAAATGCCGTTTGCAGATTCTTTTCTGTCTGAGTTCCTGCGTACTTGTTACTCATTGTGTTCTCCTTAGAATTTGATTCTGATTGTATATTGTTTTTTGTAGAGACCTCTGGGGTTCCTGCTGTTTCATAGATCGGTTCAAAATCTTCTGCCGGATGTCCGCACAAAGGACATGTAAAATCCTTTGGAAGCTCAGGTTTCATATATTCATATCCGCAGATTTTACACCGCCATCCGATAATCTTTTTTGAGCCTTCAATCTTTACCTTGGGCTTAACATTATTCTGATAATCAGCATAAGTTATAGGCGCATTCGGACTTGTCACAGATGCATCCTGTAATTCCGCAACGAAAAGAGTGTGTGTTCCCAAATCAGTTTTAGAAATCACCTTGCAGCTGAAAACAGAACAAGTGTTTGTAAGTATGTATGGGCATCCGTTAATGTCGCTCTTATACTCGTAATCAGCAAACTTGTCCACATTTCTTCCGCTTTGATATCCAAAGTGCTTGAAAACCTCAAATGGAGCAGTTTTATCCAGAACCGAAAGACAGAATACTCCCGACTCCTTGATCAGCTCGCAAGTGTAGTTCTGATTCAACAGGGAAACAGAAAGTCTTATTGGATCCGACGCAACTTGAATACATGTATTCGTAATGCATGCGTTCAGTTTTTGTCCAGACTTCGTACCTATCACGAAAAGTCCGTAAGAGATATTGTAGAGAGCCTTATTATCCATATTATTTGTCAGCCCAGAGTCCGTGCAGATTGCAATAGGCATAAGCCCTTACAAAATCATCACCATCGGCAACAGCAAACACAGCCTTTGGTTCATCCCCCGGCTTCAGGGATTTCAGGATAGTTGTGCTCTTTGTCTCAAGCGCAATCCATTCGATATAATGCTTTTCTTCCATTGGATGAGTTACAGAACCAACAGAAACCTCAACAAGATTTCCATTCTTCTGAACAACAGGGACATGCTTTTCTACAGCAGCATCCGTTGTATTTGCCTTGAGTTCAACCATTGCCTCTCCGCAGCACATTGTGTCGCAAGGTGAGCCCTTGAGCACTGCAATAACCTTCCCGCATTTCATACATTTGTAAAATTTCAGAACCATGAGTTTCCTCCATGTTATAAGGTTACTAGTAAATAACTGGTTTGTAAATAGCAAAACTGTCTTATTCGCGATATTTTTTTATTTTATGGAATCAGTATGGATGTATTGAATAGAAAAAAGATTTGCTATACTATCTTTGAAAGAGGCAGATATGAAACTTGCATTGGCATTGTCAGAAAGATCAGATTTACAGAGGAAAATTTCGGAACTTGGGCAAAGGCTCAACAACAACGCAAAAGTTCAGGATGGTGAAAAGCCGGCGGAAAACCCGGAAGAACTTCTGTCTGAACTTGATTCCTGCATAACCCGTCTTGAAGAACTTATGGCAAGAATCAACCGTACAAACAATGAAACAAAATCAGGTGATACAACACTCACTTCCCTTATCGCAAAACGGGATTGTCTGAAAGAGAGAATCCGAATCATGCGCGATTTTTTGAATTCAGCGAGCGAAAAAGTGACACGCTACTCAAAAACCGAAATAAAAATTTGCAGTACAGTGTCAGTTGCTGATTTGCAAAAGCAAGTGGATTCCTATTCAAAACAACTTCGCGAAACCGATGAACTTATCCAGAGCTTGAACTGGACAACAGATTTGATTTAAAATTTTTGGTAGTCTGACCGTGTGGGCATGATCTCCCGTACTTGAGAATGAAGTACATTACAGGGTAGTATGCCGGGCGCATACCAGGAGGTTCAATTCCTCCATCTTAAAATGTATGCCCAGTAAACTTACATATGTAACGAGTATTGCGTATTTGTATTACTTATTGCCTGCGGACAGACGAGGGTGGGACCGGGGACATTATAAAAAGAATTTTTGAGTGTTGACTTTTAATGACCAGACAGTATAGTTATTCTATATTAACAAAAGGATGGAGGAGAAAAAGTTGGATACAGTCAAGTTGAAAAAATTCTTTAGCATTCCCGTCATTATGTTTTTAAGTGCCGCACTTTTTTTCCTGGCAGGTTATTTCTGCTTCTGGTATATGGAGGATGGAATTTTTGTTATTGATCCGGCACTCTGTTTTTCTGTTTTATCCTTTGTCATTGCGTTTGTCGCTTTAATTTGTGCAATCATTCATTTAATCAGAAATAAAAAAACAAAGTTTAATGTCATTCGAAACATAGCCGTCATATTATTGTCTCTTGCAATCCTTTTCTTTTCATATTTCATGGCCGTGTTTTCACTTTTTAGCCCGACACTGCCATTCCAGAATGAAGACAAGAAAATTACATCACAGCAGTTGAACGTAAATCTTGATAAAGGAAAGTATTTGAAAAGGAAAAATGATTATGGTTGGTTCCTAACTGGCGACGGATATTACTTTTCAATTATGCAGTTCAAGGACGAAGATGATATTTCTGACGACCTCAAAAATAATCCGGAGTGGAATGAACTACCCATGCCCTCTGAATTAAAACTTTCTTTGGGAATGGAAGTTGATGGCAAAAAACTTGACTTGGAATATAGGGAAGAAGATGGTGTAATAATTCCAGATGTTCAAAACGGTTTCTATTTTTTTAGGAACAGGCAGAATGAAGCAAATCCTAAAGACATAAATGCGGTAAGTAGAATGCCTTGGAACTATACCGCCGCCGTCTATGACTCTGACACTCACACTCTGTATTTTTTTGAGATTGATACATAGACGATATCGGTCTTGAATCTGTTGAATCTGTTCAGTGTACAAATGTTGACTTTTACCGCATGGGTGGTATAATTGAATCATATTAACAAAAGGATGGATAAAAAAGTGAAAAAAGTTCTGACTGTTGTGCCTTTGGTTGCAGCCGTGATTATCCTGACAATAATTCTTGTTTCCCACAAATCACAGCCAAAGAATCCGCCAAAGCCAATACTCATTTTGGAAAACTCCAACATTTTAGTCGAAGATTATTGCTATGGTATTCTTCCTGAAGATTTTGACGAAAACACAATTCTTTTTTCAGTTTACAGGGACGGAAAGCTTGTGGATAGTGTCCGGGTTAAAAAACTGATAAAGGATATTGATGGATTCAAGAAAGAAAATAATGATGACAACACATATTTTATCGGCAACCTTTTATCTGTCTTTGATGACGGCATTGTTTTAGATGGGCTTTCGGAGCAGATGTGGTATGATTTTAAAACAAAGAAATTTTATTCTTCAAATGAAGAGGAAATCGCCAGGAAAATCGACAAACTGTGCCTTAATGAATTGGATGATCTTTTATCCGCCACACTCCCATTTGTACAGGATGAAAAGGACAGGGGAATGGTTTTGCAGATACAGGATTCGATACATTCAGAATCACATGAAAACTTGAAGTATCGCTACACTCACGCATATTTAAAGATCGCGCATGCTAACCTGATAAAGGCCTGGTACTCTTATAAAACGGATTCAATACCACACATCAATCTTTTCATATTGATGGAAGATTCTTCCCTTCTTATGGACATAAGCAGGGGAGGGGACAAAAAGGCAATGGAAGAAAAAGGCCTTACGACTTATGACTTTGACCCCAGCAGATGTTATAGGTATTATCCCAAGACCGGCGAGTTTTCTACCTCTGATTTTTACTGGGAGTAGGAGAAGCTATGAAGATAAATGTACGAATCATTATTTTAGGATTTATGACAGCCACTCTTTTACTGAATTCCTGCAAAAAGAATAATACTGTGGAATCAGAAAACATAGTTGAAACAAATCAAATTGCTGAAGAAATTCAGACACCGGAAACCATTGAAGTTCAGGCAGAAAAAGAAATTCAAGAAGAAGAGCCGGAAATTTTAGGAACACCAGCTTCTGTTATTGATGCGAAAATCGATGCGCTTGGCTATCAACACGAAGACAAGTTGAAGGTGAATTACAGAAATGGTCCTAATGACGGATATTCCTGGCACAGCAGAGAATGCAATTACGATATAAATGACAAAACACTTTCAAAAGAAAAACTTCTTTCCACAGTCTGGTTTTTGGATGAAAAGTATGGCAAATCCATTAAACTCGTTTTTTATTCCGATGATTATTTTATGATTGGTTCCGGTTATATTGGTCCAAGTGCATTCGGGAAATACAAAATCGAGGACGACAAGCTGATTCTTTATGATTATGATCATGTTGGAGGCAGGGATTATTACGATAAGATTTTTACCAGCGATGAAGTCATAGGTGAATTGAGGTTTGAAAGTGACCATTTTCTAGTTGACAATGAACTGTTGCTAAATGATGTAAAGTTTTTTCCTTACGGATGCCCGAAGTTAGCCGGTTCACATGCACTTATAAACGGAATAAACGCAATTGCGGTGAGCGAAGAAAAAGTTTTGACCGACAACGTAAAATTCCGCACTGAGCCAAACACGAATTCAGAAACCATAGTTCCAGAAATCTATGAGGAAATCTTTCATAATGAACCTAATTGGAGGATGCCAGACTGCCTCATTAAAGGCCAAGTTCTTACACTGTATGCACGCACAGAAAACCTGGAAACAATCGATGGAGAAACAGCTTATTGGTATTACACAGGAATGCCAACAATCGCATACTATGACTATGGCTGGATTTTCGGCGCCTGGCTTGAAGATTACGATGAAAGCAAAACGGACGAATACTTCGAAATAAGAAGAAAGTATTTTCAGTAATACAATTGATGACGTGATGAGACAACCTTAACTTAATTGCTGCAACATGCTATAATCATTTCATGGCACAAAAGGACTTTCTTTCGAGCTGCAACATACGGTTGGATCAGCAACTCAAATTTACGGCGGAAATCGACAAGATGACTTCAATTCTCAGGCGTACTCTGCTTGTAGACGGTACAAGACGCGAAAACGATGCGGAACACTCATGGCACATTGCTGTGATGGCACTTCTTTTTTCCGAATATGCCGTGGAACCTGTGGACATAGGACGTGCGGTAAAAATGTGTGTTGTACACGACCTCATAGAAATCTACGCGGGAGACACATTCGCTTACGACCCCCAGGCAAACAAGGACAAGGCAGACCGAGAAGCCAAAGCCGCAGACAAACTCTTTTCCCAACTGCCACCAGAACAGGGGGCTGAACTCCGTTCACTTTGGGAAGAATTCGATGCCATGGAAACACCCGACGGAAAATATGCCGCATGCATGGACAGGCTCCAGCCATTCCTTCACAACACGTTGACGGACGGCCACACCTGGGTAGAAAGCGGAACCAACCGTGCATCCGTAGAAAAGCGAATGTCCGTAGTCAGGGAATTCATGCCGCAAGTGTACGAATGGGCAGAGGCCAACATCGACAACGCCATAGAAAAAGGCTGGTTGAAGAAATAAGGGAGCAGGCAGGCATGACAAAAATTGTTAGAAGAAAAGTTACACCGATCATTTTGCTTATTTTGTAAAAATGGACTACCTGGAGGTATAGAAATGGAACTTGATCCAGCATACGCTATGAGCTTTATTGGAGGCGCAAACGGACCTACAAGCATTTTTATTGGTCACGGAAGGTTGGGTGTAATAGGGCCCATCGTTTTGCTTGCCGTCATATTGGTACTGCTAGGCCTTGTGATTTTTGCCCTTGTCCGAAGCATTAAGAAGCAAAACAAGGCATGCACGATTATCTTTTCCGTACTTACATGCATTTTCGCGTTAATTCTTGCCGTCGGTGCAATCCTTGGAATAAGGCAATATAAACTGCAACAGGATTTTAAAGATTACATGTACAGTCTGTCTCAAGTTATGGACAGTTATAATGAATACAACGATGGAAAACAGACATCAAATAACGACACAGCTTTTGAAAATGAACCCCAACCGTTTTTTGCAAACCTGAATGTCGGCGACACAGTTACCTTGCAGGGGTATTTCTGTAACTTTAACGGATGGCCCCCAAACATACGCTTTGTTACGGATCAAAATGAAATAATCGGCATCGGAATGGAAGAATGGTACGACGATCCATTAGTACAGAACATTCTGGACAATCAGGCAAATGCCGAAATCATTTTTCAAACCAAAAGCATTTTCAAATACCAGGGAAATGTTGACATTCAATATTACGACAAGCCGCTGATGTGTTTTTCTGTTGAGTCAATAGAATTTATTGAAGAACCTGATTCTACCACAAGTTATGTCAGGGGAAAACATGTAAAAGAGGATTATCCTTCCAGCCTGACATGGAACGGCACGAACGCACAGCCGATTCTTGATACCGATTCAAAGAAAAACTACAGGACAGTAATCACGAAAGCGTCCCAACTTCCTCCTGACTTTAACGGCAAGTATAAAATCGCAAGCTTTGGCGCAGGAACCATGTGTCACGGGTTTTTCATCATCAACCTTGAAACCGGAGTTGTCACTGAGGGGCCGACATTCGAATATAGCCTTGATTATTCAATAGACAGCAATTTGATTATCCGTAATCCCAAAGAAGAAATCTGGGACTACTGGAAGGATGAGCTTGTTGGGGATGATGACGAAATTCCACGCTGGAGCATCACATATTATTATCTTTTTGAAGATGATCAGCTTACGGTGATTGATTCGGGATACGAGTTCTAGAATCTAACCTTCAGGAACCTTACAAGGTTTATCAACGCACGGGATGCTTCGTCACACAAAACCGCAATGTACACACCGAGCATTCCCATCTTAAAGACAAAAACGCACAATGCTGCAATTCCTACCACACCAACAGTTCCGAGTCCCTGAGTAAAGAGCATCCACTTTGTATCACCATAACCACGGATTCCACTGCCAAGGATTATGTTACCTGATTTACCAAAGAGGTTTGCGGCAACAAGGATTACGAAAATCACGGACATTTCAATTAATTCCACATCCTTTGTGAACAGGCTCAATGTCAGCCGAGGGAACAGCGAAACAAATATCAGTGCTGCGGCAGATACAAGGAACGACCATTTTATCGCAGTCTTAACAATGTTGCGGTAGAGTTTGAAATCTTTTGCACCTGTTGCTTCTCCAGTAAGTGTAAGGGTTCCGCTTCCAAGAGCACCGATTACTACAACCGCAAGAATTTCCAACGTGAACACCATGGTATAAATTCCGGCCGCTATTTCATTGATTGAATTCAAGATTCTTATGATGAAAAGGTTACCCACATTCCAGAGCAAATCTTCGCATGCTGTCGGCACACCAAGCTTTATTGAACGCATGTACGGAACCGCATCTGCATGAATGATTGTCTTGAAGCCCGGACTTGTAAAGAATTTATCCTTCTTACGTATCACCACATAAAGGAGATAAATTGCACCTACATATTCTGCAATGGTTGTACCCAAAGCAGCACCCGCAATCTCCATCTTCGGGAAACCAAATTTTCCAAAAATCAACAGATAGTCCAAAAGAATGTTCAAGCCGGAACGAATTATTCCGTAAGCGACAAGAGGCTTTGTATAGTTTGAAGTCTGAAATACAACACCGTAAGATGCTCCAAGTCCAAGAATCAAAAACACCGGTGCATAAATCCTCGTGTATTTTACGCAAAGATCCATTACGTTTCCCGAAACTCCCATCAGCTTAAAGACCAAAGGACTGCAGAAGGTCCAGAAGAAAAACAACAAGATTGGAACGACGTTATGAAACTTAATCATAGAAGCGGCATAGCTTTTTGCCTTGTCGATATTCTTTTCTCCCACCGACTGACTTATCAAAATCGAAGCACCCATAGAAAGCGAAAAGATGAACGACATTGTTGTCCAAACCGGAGCAGTTGCATTTCCAACCGCACTCATGTAGAGCTTATTCATGTGTCCCAAAAATGCACGGTCAATGACCATTTGAACCTGCGAGATTAAATTGCTTAGCATGATTGGAACAAAAATTTTTACAAGTTTGTTTTTGTATTCAGTTTTAAAAAGCATGATAATTTCCTTGGTACGTAAAAGATAAAATAGCAAATAATGAAATAAAAGTAAAGGAGAAAGTTTTATGCGCCGACTAAATCTTTTTCTTCATGTAAAGGTAACGGAGCCATGCTGTTAATCCGCTTAGGAACCAGACGATTCCCACAGACCACCAGATGCCCCACACGCCTATAAACGCAACACCAGTAAGCAAAACCGGAACAACAAAACGTCCCACAACTTCGGTAATGCCATTGATAAGGGCAAAGGTTGCATCCCCTATTCCATTCAGAACCCCACGGGCAACATAAATGATTCCAAGAAAAATGTAGAACCAGCTTGTAATCCTAAGGGCACTGGCTCCCATGGAGATGACTTCCGGAGCCTTGACAAAAAGTGATGTAATCGGATTTCCAAAGAATTGAATGACGGGAATCATGATTGCGGTAAAGATTGCCATAATCAGCATGCTCTTTCTGTAGCCTTCCAAAATGCGTGCCTTGTTTTTTGCACCATAATTCTGACCACAGTAGGTTGCAAGAGCCGTTCCCAAAGTTCCATACGGCTGATGGATCAGCTGTTCTATTCTACTGGTTGCGGTAAAGGCTGCCACAGCAACAGGGCCAAAGGTATTTACAACCCTCTGCAAAGCCATGCATGAAATTGCAATGAGCGAGAACTGAAGTGAAAGGGGCACTCCAAGCCTGACGCATTTTCCAAGTAATGCAGGATTCACCTTCCAGTCCGACTTTGACATTTTGAAATACGGATTCGTTTTAAACGCAAAGAGAAGGCACAGGGTTCCGCAGATGAAATTGGAAATCAAGGTTGCAATTCCCGCACCAAAGACTCCCATGTGCAGGTTGAATACAAAAATCAAATCAAGGACGGCATTCAGGATGCATGAGAAAATCAAGAAGTAAAGTGGAGTTTTTGAATCTCCCAATGCACGCAGCATGGAAGAAGCAAAATTGTATGCGGAAACTAAAACAAGGCTCACGCACATAATCCGCATGTAGACTTTTGCGTCATGAATGATTTCTTCCGGGGTACGGAGCAGTTCCAGAATCGGACCGGCCGCAAAGAATGCTATTATGCCAATGCTTATCGGAACAACAAGCATGATGTAGGCTGTGTTTGCAATACAGTTTTTTACTTTATCAGTACTTCCTTCGCCAAAGAACTGGGAGGTTATGATTCCACCTGCAGAACCTATTCCGTTGCACAATGCAAAAAAGAAAAAAGTGATTGAACCGGTAGCTCCTATCGCCGCCAAGGCATCTGCGCCGACAAACTGACCGACAATTATGGAATCAACAAAATTATAAAGCTGCTGGAAAATATTACCAATAAGCATTGGCAGGGAAAAAGTCAAAATCAAACGGACGGTATTTCCTTCCGTCATGTTGATTGTTTTTTGTCTGGCAGCCATTTTCACAACCCTCTCTTTTTTAAGACACAATAATACTTAAACAAAAATCAGTCAACACAAAACGTTTAAATATTTCCTGCAAAAACGTATTCCAGGTTTTCTTCCGCAACTTGAACCAGACGCTTTATTTTGTCCACCGGGGTCGGCTCCCTGTCCGTCATGTAAAATCTTGGAAAGAATCTTGTGATGTGAAGCGGTATTTTTTTATTGAACTGTTTTTCCAAACCAGAAACCCACACGCTCAACTCCTTCATTTCTTCCTCACCGTCGTTTTCTTCGGGAATAATCAGAGTCGTCAGTTCAACATGACATGATTCTACCGCACCCGCAATGAAATCTTTTGTCATCTGAATATCACCGTCTATCAGGTCCCTGTAGAATTTATTGGAGAATGACTTCAGGTCTATGTTCATGGCATCGATGTAGGGTTTAATTTCATCCAGTACTTTTTTGCTTGCAGTTCCGTTTGTCACAAGAACATTTTCCATTCCGGCTTCCTTTGAAAGTCTTGCGGCATCACGCACAAACTCATAGCCGACTAACGGTTCATTGTAGGTGAATGCAAGTCCGATGTTGCCCCGCGTCCTCAACTCCAATGCCTTGTCTACAATCTGCTGTGGAGAAAATGATTCTTCCATGTCTTTAAAATCAAATGCACGCTGTGACCATGAAATGTCGCTGTTCTGGCAGAAAGGGCATCTGAGGTTGCAGCCATACGAGCCGACAGACAAAACATTCTTTCCAGGATGAAACATCTTAAGAGGCTTTTTTTCTATGGGATCAAGTGCCGCAGAAGTAATCTTTCCATAATTGGCCGCCGTTATCTTTCCGTCACGGCAAGTTCTTGCACCACAGAACCCTATTTTATTTTCTTCTATCTTACAGTGCCTGAAGCATACATCACAAACCGGCATATTGCATGACCTTCTTCCGCTTAATAATGACGGACAACCTCAAACCTTAAGAGTTCAATCTTGTCTCCAGGAGAAATGCCGCCCTTCCTCATGGCAATTGAAACCTGCTGGTCAACCGTATCCACACCATCAAGATCCGGAAGCAGGAGGCCCCTTTTGTATCCGCTCTGTACGATGACTCCATATTTTTTTACGTCGAGTTCATCCTTGGATTTGATTTTTTCCGGCTCACTCAAAACATCAACGTTTATTTCAAGCCATTTTAATTCACCAGGTTCCACAGCTTCAAAACGAGGGTCTTCGGAAACTGCACTCACTGCATTGCGCACTATCTCCTGTGCAAGATTATCCTTTGTGGGGAGTATCGTTCCAATGCAACCACGCAGCGCACCGAATTTATGCACCGAAACAAAAGCACCCGCCTTTGCGTTCAGGATTTCGTCGGGAACCCAGTCGGGAACTTCCATGACCTTTCCGTTTTTAACAAAGTATTCCGCGGATGCCCTTGCAAGTTTGACGTAGGCATCAGATTTTTCCCTTTTATCTTCCAGGGCCTTTTCTTCGTGGTTCAGTCTGTCGGAAAGAAAATGCCTTCCTTCATCTTTTCCCTTTGGCATGAATGAACAGATTCCGTATCCGACACCCGTCACATCTTCGTGGGAATATTGTTTGGCTTCAATTGCAACACCATCCAGCGCACCCGCCATTATGACAAAAGATTTGTGTCCGCATTCCGCAGCCTTTTCGCAAAAATTTTCGTCAAAATCAAAAAGCTCGCCAAAACGTGCCCCGGAACAAACGTCCATTATCCGTTCATCGTAAACAGGACCTTCCTTCGCAAAACCATACGGCCCGTATTCCTGAAGCTTGTGTGACAAATCTCCGCTGGCAACATAAACAACCCTTCTGTTCAGGTCTTCCACCGCATCCCTGATCATCATTCCGTATTCATAATGCTTCAAGAGGTCAAAACCGGAAAGCCCAGTCCTGACAAGCTTAAAGTCCCTGTACTTCTTTGTGATAAACCATAGGGGGACCATGGTACCATGATCAAGCTCAGTTTTCTTTTCGCCAAGAGTGCCTGCCGGGAATCCTTTATCCTCTGCCTTTTGTGCAATCAGGTTTACAAGCTCCTGGTCATATTCAAGCTCGAATTTAACTTCCGGTGCCCTGAATTCTGCAAACGAGCCTGTTGTCTTTGTGCCAGGTGAGATGTGGAAATAGTCGGAATAAGAAATGCTGTGCGGGCTTGAAATGATGATGGTCTGAGGTTTGAGAGCCGCAATTTCATCAGCCACTTTTTCATAAGCCCTTATTGTCTTTTCAACCTGTTTCTCACTCCCCTTTCCCACCGCAGGAACAATCATCGGTGGATGCGGAACCATAAACGCTGCAACGATAGACATTCTGCCCCCTTTTATGACGATGCGTTACAAGGATGCGGTAGTTTTTTTATTCCACAACCTTTACTGATTTAATGATGATGTTGCGGCCATTTATAACAATTTCCTCTGTTTCCTCAAAAACTTGGGCCAGCTTTTCATCAATAGTCAGAGAAACTGTTCCGGATTTTTTAATTTCAATACACCAGCCGTCTTTGAGAGTACCGCCTTTTATTTTGACATTTTTCTGCTGAACAACATCATGCCATTTTTGATCCGGATCACAATAACCAATCTGCAATATTGAATCAGGGCCGGTTGTTTCAATTTCGAATTCAAGCTTATATTTTGGAGGAGTAGAACGCACCAGAACGCTCGAATCAATACCAAANNTCATCCAAATCCTTTTCTACAACAGGCTTAGAAATAAGATTTTTTCCGACAATGCTTTCAATCTTCAGAGTATTCTTTTTTACGAACTCATCACTTAAAGGATACTCTTTTCCTTCACAGCCATAAATCAGCGTATCAACATATTCATCTTCATACCATTTCAAATCTTGAAATGATAAATAACCAAAACAATTCCACTGACATCTGTAATCACCATCGTTAATCATAGTTACGCCGCAAGAACGACCTGGCTTTTTTGCTTCTTCAAAAAAAGCTTTAAGACAGTCTATGCGTTCCATAACCGGGATTGAACGGTCATGCAACCCTTCAGACATATAAACCGGAATATGCTTAGAAAAATACAGCTTGTCATAAGTTGCAAACCATTCCTTGATATGTCTCTTTACAGAATCATGTAAGATCTTTTTTGAATAAGGCTTTCCACAACCCATAGGATAGCAGTGGAAGGTTGGAATGAGCTTGTCCTTAACCTTATCCTTTGGAAGACTGAAAACTTTACTGTAAAGTGACTTCTCTGCCCCACTATAACCTTCTACCATTATAAAACGTTTTGTGTTGTTTCCACCGGTTGAACGGATTGTATCTACAATCGCCTGATTATATTCCTTCAAAATAGAATAATTCTTTTTGCATACTGCGCAATCATCTTGTGGATGCCAGTCATGCTCATGGAAGCAGTTAATAGGCTCATTCAAGGTTTCAAAAATAAGATGCTCATCATAAGAGTTATTAAAGGTCTGTGAATACTGAAGCCATATTGCCTTTAAGAATCTCAGAGATTCTTTTTTATTTTTCTCATCTACAGAATAACCGGCATAGTGTACGCTTTCTTCAGCCTTTTTGCGGAAAGTTTCATCCTGCAGCATTTCTGCAACCGGTCCGCACACAATTACATACATATCTTCTTCAATAGCCCAGTCAACAACCTGCTTTACGATTTTCATAAAGCGAGGATCAATTGTATAATCCTCATCAATAAGGTGAGCATAAGAAGCAACCTGAAGTCTTAAAGTTTTAAAGCCTCTGTTTCTGATAGTCTGAATAATTTTCTTTGTAGGCTTTACTGCTCCATTCCAGTGATAACAGTCAAGACCAAATTCCTGCCAGGCACTTACAGAATGCAAAGCATCGTAATGAAAGCCTGCACCAAGTCCTGCTACAAAATCCCAGGCACTGATTGAATCATTAAACTTTCCGCTTGTTGCAGTATCAATAATCGGAGCTTCACCAGTAGGAGCTGCAATATCAATTTTCTGCGGGTTACTTACCTTTTCCAAAGTAATTTCATCAATTCTGAATTTATATTTACGGATATGATTTACAGACATAATATCAAGCATCTCAAGAGTTGAAACTCCATCTTTAATCGGAATCACCATTTCTGTAAGGTAAGAAGGACAGTAAGTAGAGTCTCCCCAGTAGTCTGCAGTTGGATCATTTTTATATGATGTATGCACATGGAAACCGTAGTCACCAAGAGCCTCATACTTTATTCTAATAATGTTGTATCCGGCAATATTTTTATCTACCCATAAACCTATACCTGATTGATTTTCATAATCACGGTCTACCGTAATAACTCTGGAAGCCTTGTTATAAGTCATCGACTTATCACCGTTAACTGCCTCAATGTTATTTAAATCAATTTTGAACGGTTTTACATTCTGCGCAAAGGCAGCCATCGCACAGCAGATCAAAATCAAACAGACAAAAAACTTCTTCATAGCAACTCCTTGTTGTGTTATAGTTGTGTTATATAAGAAGATTATAAATGGTTTTCTCACAAAAAATACAGAGTCAAACTCACAATTTAGTCTTCTTTCCAAGGTTTTTTGCCGTCAAGCCATCCATGTTCCTTCCAATAGGCCGCTTCTACCGGGGATGAATCCCAGCCTTTTTTGTGGATCATTCCCATTAAACCGAACATCACCTTTGTCTTTATGCCAACCGTGGGTTTTCTTTTGACACTGAGTTTTCTGGCAAGTTTCGTGATATCTTTTTGGATTTTGGCCTTTTTCTTTTCTGCCACACCTTCCCACTTCATTGCCTGAACAGCAAGGCCGTAAGTTTTAATTTCCGGAACTCCCATGTAGAACAGCTTGTCCTTTACTTCCTTGAATAGTGATTTAGGAGAGGATCCGGCACTGGTTGTCACTACAAGCGCCCTTTTCTGGAACATGGATTTCATTGGCCTGTGGGGCATCCACAAATCAAATGTCAGATCAAAAAATGCCTTGAGTGATGCGCTCATTCCCAGGCAGTAGGTTGGAGTTGCAAGAATGATAAGGTCAGAGGCATCCATCGCATCAATGATTTTCTTCTTTTCTTCATAAAAAGGACAGCGTGCCATATCCTCAATGCACTGGTAACAGCCTGCACAAAAATGATTCAAATCTCGGGGGAAAAAGAATTCGACAATCTCATTTTCCCCTTCAATTTTATCCGCAATCATCCTGGCAATATTGTAGGTACTGCCCTTGTGGTTTTGACCATTCAACATGAGTATTTTCATTATTTTGCTCCAACGTTATTGTAATGAAATTCTCTATATTATGTAAGTCATTCACCACATGAACACACCACACGGAGGCCACCGTATGCACTGCGATAAGACGGAGCACGTGGAGTTCCGCGGTCTGCTATAGTACAAGAGGCTGTCGAACCGGTAAAGCATCCACCGCGCCTTACACATGTACTGCCAGTTTCAGGACCATTGGCACCTATCGAAGCATCGATTTTTTCTACATACCAGTCATAGCAGATTTCGGCAACATTTCCGCACATATCGTACATTCCAAGGGCATTCGGGGCCTTTTGCTTTACCTCATGGGACACTTTTCCACTGTTACCTGTATACCATGCCACATCATTGATTTTGTTGCTTCCACAATATGTCGTCTGCACTCCAGAGAGGCCTTCTTCTCCGCCACGGGCCACATATTCCCATTCAGCTTCTGTGGGAAGACGGTAACCGTTTGCGCTTGTGTCATAGAATATTCCGGAATTCGGCTTCAAAGTATTTGTATCACCCGTTGAGTCGTAGTAGTATTTTCCTTCAGCATTCTTTGCGATATGGGTTCCGCTTACTTCCATCCAGCCATCAACATCGTAGACATTCTCGCCGTCTATCACCATGTAATAGGCAGGCATGAGTCCTTCCGCCGCACTCCTTAAGTTGCAGTAGATGACGCATTCATACCAGTTGATGAAATAAGCCGGGAAATTATCTCCCATACCAAAGACTGACTGAGGTTTGTTGCCATCTCCCTTTTCTGTGCCGTACCAGGTCATGTATTCCGCCCATTCAGCCTGAGTAACCTCATGGTCACACATGCAGATGGCACCAATGGTAATGTTGCGTCCCTCGATGAAAAGACCCGACCCTTCAACCTTCTCTTCAATTGTGGTTCCCTCGGTCATGACACAGTCCTTGAGCCACTTGGCGTAAACTGTAGTTTCCCCAGTGATTGGAGTGTTGAAGTTGAATTCTCTTGTGTAATTTGAATCAGCATACCAGCCAAAGAACTGATACTCTTCCCTTACAGGGGTTTCCGGAACAACAGCAGTTGCACCACTTTCTACGCTCTGGTCGTCAATTTCGCTTCCACCGTTGGTGACAAAAGATACGGTATAGTAAACCGTAGGAGGAACTTCCTCAATGGGATCCTCTTCCTCTGCAGGCGGAATTTCCTCGTTAGGAGTTTCCTGTTCTGTGGATGAAATTTCACTTTCAGGCAGTTCAATGGACATATGGCAGCCCATAAAGATTGTGACAAACAAAAAACCGTAAAGGACACGGATAAAAACGCTTCTTTTCATAACACACCTCCTCTGTTCCTCGAACCAATCCCCTACCCTCTATTGCTTAAACATTTAGCAGCTGGCAAAGGATACATAACAAATCAAAAATTTATCTAAAATCTCCATATCTCTAATTCTATAATATCTCTAAAATCTACATTTGTCAAATGAAATTTTAAGAAATTTTACGAAAAATATGGCTCGAAGTATGTTTACAGACCTGCGGACTGCTTACCTCCTCTACAAGTTCCAACCCCGGTATCTGTTCTTCTGATATTCACGAGTGAATCTGGCAATCTGCATCATCTTTGCCTTGCCCCATTCGTTTTCGGTGTGAAGCTGAACATAGGTCTTCCACCTTTCCTCGCTCAAAGTGCCGTCTTCCAGCGCTGCCCTAACCGCACATCCAGGTTCGTTTGTGTGTGAACAGTCGTTGAATTTGCATTGGTCAAAAAGTGCCACGACATCGGAAAAAGTTTCCTCTATTCCGTCCTCCATATCAAGCACCCCAATTTCACGAAGTCCGGGCGTGTCCATTATCCAGGCTCCATTTTCCAGGCGGAAGAGTTCCCGGTAAGTTGTTGTGTGCCGTCCTTTTCCGTCCTCATCGCGAATGGCGTTTACTTTCATCAAATCGCTTCCGTTCAGAGTGTTGAGCAGGGTTGATTTTCCGACACCAGAAGATCCCACAATCGCAATCGTCTTGTCCTTTTGAAGGTATGGCTTTAGGTTTTCAATGCCATAGCCGGTCAGGGAACTGATTGCAATTACATCAGCCTTGTCGCATACCGCCTGTGTAATTTCCACCTTGAGGTCCACGTCATCACAGAGGTCTGCCTTGGATAAAATCACAACAGGCTTGGCCCCGGTGTTCAGCGTGATTGAAACATAGCGTGCAATCCTGTTTTCACTGTAATCTTGATTCAGCGACGTGACAATAAAAACATAGTCAAAGTTTGCGACGATGGTTTCTTCCAAAAGATTTTTTACAAAGGCCTCTGAATGTCCGCTTCTGTTCGGCCTCTTGAATGCAGTCTTCCGTGGAAGCACTTCATCGATTAGGGCATCTCCGTATTCGTTGGTAAATACTTTTACGTAATCACCCACTACCGGCGGTTCCAGTTTGAGATTATAAAATTTTCCCTTGAGCTTTCCGGTGATTTCCATGTCAGGATTTGCGGTTCCTTCCTCATCACAGGGCAAAAGGGTAAAGAGATTTTTCTGCACACAAGAAATGCGTGCAATAATATTTGTGTTTGTGTTCAATTTGAATTTCCTAAAAGCAAGAATCAATATCTGTAAAAAGATATCCAATACGGCTCCGCTTTCAGGACAAGAAAAGTGTAATCGGTTTTTCCGTTTACTATGCCAGACAAGCGGAGGTCAAAGAGTAAATCATAACAATCATAAACTATCTCAACCTCCTGAAAGTGAATTTTAAAGCATGAATAATCCAATGCCTTACTTGCCTCAGACTATCACATTTAAAAAATTTATGCAAGCACATGAATCCTTCATTATACAAAAGTCCAAAGATTTTTCCTTTAAATTTTCTGATTAACTTGTGCCCAGCGAGAAGGAATTGAAAAAATCAAGACGATTGGCGACTCATACATGGCGGCGGCAGGACTTACTCCAGAAAAAGATAATGACGGAGCGGGTCAGATGATACGCTTTGCCCAGGGACTCCTGGCTGATGTACAGACCTTTAATGAAAAGTCGCCCGTAAAGCTGCAGATAGGGAAAGGGCATGATGAAAACTTACTTCTTGTAATCAACCCTTCAGCATGAAGAATCATTCATAAACAAAATATCTTTTATTCTCTGAGGCCTTGGCTTTATACATGGCAACGTCAGCCTTTTTGAAAAGCTCAGAATAATTTGTTTCATGTCCGCTGTAAATTGAAACTCCGATGCTTACACTTACCGTCTGATTATTATCCGGCAAAACAACGTTATGTGAGGCACCTGACACAATTTCTTCCGCAAACTTTTTTACGGTATCAAGATTATTATCGTTCTTAATGAAAATTATGAATTCATCGCCACCAAAGCGTCCGGTAATTTCATCACTGGTGGTAAAGATTTTTCCAAGAAGTTTTCCAAGCTGTTCAATGACACTGTCCCCAACATCGTGTCCGTATGTATCGTTAATTGACTTGAAGCGGTCGACATCAAGCATGAACATGATGCCCTTGTCTGTTTCAGAATCTGCAAGATATTCATTTATATCTCTTGTAAGGGCACTTTTGTTTTTCAGGCCGGTCAATTCATCCGTGTCTTTTTGAATGTTGATTTTTTTTGTCAGAACGAATTCCCTGATTCTAAGTGAATTTGCAATGATGTTCAAAAAGATTCCGACAATCGTATAAATCATTACGTTAATCAAATCCGTCATCCAGATGTCATACGGTTTGACGAAACGCATCCAGATTAAGAAAAGTGTAGATGCGGCAGTTAATTCAAGCGCCATCCAGAAGGGCTTGTCTATCATGAACATCGGTGTTACCAAGAGGAAGGCAATAAAGGTTGTGGCGGGAACAGTATTATTATTCGCACTTACAAGACATCCAAAAACAAACAGCAATGAAATTGACAGATAGATTAAAAACTGTGCCAATATGGAATCTTTTTTTAGTATAAAGAAGAACAAAACTACAACCACAGAATACCAGAATGCATGCAGATAAAAAGACTGATTTGCTTTTAACAGGTGATTAAAGTATGATGCCGTATACAAAGATAAAAACACAGCGGCCATAAATATATGAAGGACACGCCATACTACAAAATTCGAAACATAGGCATCCTTTTTCAGGGAATTGTATTCTTCCCTTTCCAGTCCGCAATAAAGGAAGCAATTCTTTATAGTCCTCAAAACACTCATAAATTATATTATAACATAAAACATAGCTATTTTCTAGGCAATTGTTTTTTTTCTTTCATGAATTTCAAGATTACAAGGAAAACAACCAGGAGTACGGGAAATATTCCGCCAAAGAACAATCCCCTCTGCAGATTGTCCCCCGCCTTTTGTGAAACCATTCCGACAACACTCGGACCAATTGAACCGCCCAAATCTCCCGCCATGGCAAGTAACGCGAACATTGCAGTTCCACCGCTTGGAATCTTTTTGGACGAAATGCTCAAGGTTCCAGGCCACATGATGCCCACAGAAAAACCGCACATGATGCATCCGGCCAGCGCTACAATTGCATTATGCGAAAGGGAAGCCATGACATAGCAGACAAGACAAAGCACGCCTGAACCTATCATGAATTTTGTAAGCTCAACCTTTTCTCCAAACTTTCCGTAAAAGACACGGCAGATACCCATGGTAACTGCAAACAGACACGGTCCCGCCAAATCACAGACAGTTTTGGAAAGACCGAGTCCAGATTCAACAAAAGCCGAAGCCCACTGCGCCATGGAAAGCTCACTTGCACCAGAGCAAACCATGAGCACAACCGCCACCCAGAAAAGCGGAGACTTGAACAGCTGCAAAATTGTCATGCCCTTGCCGGAATCAACAAGTTTTTCAATAGGACATGTTGCAAAGTTATAGATGTTGTACAGAGGAATTACAGCCCAGAAACATGCAACGTATTTCCAGTTATCAATTCCAAAAACCGTAAAGAGCACGCTTGAAATTATCGTAACCCCAAGCCAGCCCCAGCAGTAAAAGCTGTGAAGAAGACTCATGGTCTTTTCCTTGTTTTCAAAAGGACATGCTTCCACAATCGGGGAACAGAGGACCTCAATCAAACCGCTACCGATTGCATAGAGCACGACGCTTATCATGATTCCCACAAAGGCAGACGGCAGAAGATCAGGAAGAAATGCCAGAGCAATAAGGCCGACAGCAGAGAAAATCTCGGAGGTAACAATGCTTACACGATATCCGATTTTATCAACAAACTTGGCGCAAAAAATATCTACAACAAGCTGGGTAAAAAAGAAGGCAGTTGGAATAAGCGCAATAAGTCCAAGCGGAATCTGGTAATCATGGTGAAGCTTTAAGAAAATCAAAGGAGCAAAGTTTGCGGCAATTGCCTGAGTGATAAAGCCCAAGTAACAGGCCCGTAAAGTTTTTTTGTAATTCGGTTTTGGACTTTTCATCTCATTCATATCATATCCTCTGCTTCCCTGCAATTTGTCAGTATCCGTTTTAGATATTCTTCAAACTCCTGTATTTCTTTTACAGAAAAACCTTTGTAAAAAAGTGCATTCTGCTGGTCGGATGCCTTGGGAACTTTTTTCTTGAACATTTCATCCTTGCCGGTTCTGGAAACAAGCGTCACACGTTTGTCGTCAGGGCTTGGTATTCTTTTTACATAGCCGTCGCGTTCAAGGCGGTTGATTATTCCGGTAAGAGTTGCTTTGTCCAGGCTTGTCTTTTCCACCAGTTTTTTGATTGGGATGTTGTCTTCATTCCACAAAGCAAAAATAACCCTGCCCCTCGCACCCGCAAGATCTTCGAGTCCGTTCCTGCTTAACACCGCATTCCACACGCGCTGAGATATCTGATGCACTTGAGAAATAAGGGTTCCACCTTCTGTACGACCGTTTTTCATCAGCCTTCCTTTTTTCCTGAGTTTACAGGTTCACCAAAATCATGGATTCCAAAACCACCCCAGCAATGCATGAATTTTGAAGTAAACTTGAGCAATGTATAATCCGGATCTGTTGGCCCCTTGTGATAATAAATGCGCCAGCCGGACTGCCAGAAATCTTCCTTTACGGCCTGGTCAGTGATTTCTTCGATTGTACCGATTGCAGAAATTCCCTTGAATTTTTCGGGTATACAGAAATAAACACACACGTTACTGTTTGCACGAATCTGACTGATTTTTCTTGATGAAGTATTTGTCGTAAAATAAACTGTGAGTGTTTCTCCTTCTACAGCAATTGCCTTTTCCTTGAGCTTTGGGAATTTCTTGGGATTTGCAAGATTCAAGAGAGCGCGAATTTCTGGGAATCCTTCTGTCTCATCTTTTCCAAAAGTCGCAATCTGAGCACTTTCAGAAGCCTGAATTACCTTTACAACATCTTTAATATTCATGTCTCTACTCCCTATATATTAGTTTGTATACAAACTATATTACAAAAAGCAGCTTCTGGCAAGAGGTTTCTTCAAAAATTATACTTCGTTATTTCCTATTTTTATAATTTCAAAAAGGTCATCATATTTTTCGCCTTGATAAAACTCTATACAAATAATGCCCTCCAAATCAGGGTTTATCAAATTGGTTTTATAGTAAGTGATAATCATTCTGTATTTACTGTCTTCATAATTCGGATACCAAATAAAACAGCACCTAGACCATTCTTCTATTATTCCACGTTCCCAATGCATTCCCTCAAAACCATTGTCAATTTGATATTCCTTTATATTTATTCTGTTAACTGAATCAATAAGTATTTTTATCTGGCCGTCAATATCGGGTATTTCGGACAAAGACTGCTTTGAAAAAAGATTCTTTATTTTATCAACATCCTTTTCCTTTATGCCTTCAATTACTTTTTTTGCAATTCTTTTATTCTCCATGGTTTCTGAAATCGGTAACATGTCAAGTAATCTGATTCGCGAAGTTTTATCAGCTTTATTCTTGGAACAGGATATAGTAGTAAATGCGAGCATGATAATAAAGCAAAAAAGTATTCCTTTTTTCATTCGTTTACTCCGCCTTTTTTATTTTCTTCACCTTATGGTTAATTAGATTTAAATCAAAAATATCATCATTTTCATTATAAATTCGCATTGTATCATTATCAACTAATTCTGTTTGCTTAATAAAGACCCATTGAACATCTCTTTCCGTAAATGGATTATACCACACTGAATAAACTGATATTATTTCCTTTATTTTTGAATCAGTTACTGATTTGATTATTATTTGTCCCTTTCCCTTAAAAAATCCATCTGAATAATTTACAATGTATTCGTATCCATTATGGATTATTGACGGAACTTCTGGGGCCGGAGTTCTTTTTGCATATATTAATGAAAATGAGAATAAAAAGATGCATAATATTATAGTTTTCTTTTTCATTATTTCTTTCCCTAACCAAAGCCCCCTGCAAAGGTGACAACAAAAAACAGGATATCCTATATTCCAATGATAACACAATCCACAGATTATTCAAGAGTTTTATGCGTAAAGGTCCTTCGTTTTGTCAAATTTGAATAAATCCTTTAATAATCGCTAATTGATGTAATGTTAAAAACAAAATCCTTAATTTTAAATATTCCATCTTTCTTAACTAAGTGGAATACATGATTTTCTTCCGAATTTATAGTGTTTCCTCCAAATTTTCCCCATCCAATTTTTTCATATTCTTCTAAAGCTTTTTGTTCATATCTTTCTAAATCTTCCTCATTTATACAAATATCATCGTAGTATTTAAAATACATTTTTTTTGTAAAATCTAAACTCCTATTAGCATAAAACCAATGGCTCGCTTCTGCTCGTACCAGGCATGTGCATTCTGTGTCATCAATTGAAATTATTGATATGTCGTTAATCTTAATTGTTTTGCCCGTATTAAGAAACCTGTCTGGTTGCTGGGATGCTTTAGTATGTAAATTTGAAATGATATTCTGCCAAATTTCATCTTCAGAAAAGATTTTATGAAATATTTCTGTTAATTCATCACTTGGTGTATAGTCAAAATCAAAAATATTAAAATTATATTCCTTATCCAAAACTTTTATTGTTTCATAAAATAATTTAACTTGGTCTTCAGGAGTTGGTTTTTCCAAATCCATTTTTTTTAATTTGTCATAAAATGGTTTAAAATATTCTTTTACTTCTGGATTGTTAAAATTTAATCTTTCATTTATTTCTTCAACAGTTATCATTTCATTTTCAACAGAATTCTTAGATGTTTTTTCAGCTGAAATAAAATTACTATTATCTTTATTGTTTTTGCATGAAATAATTGGAGAAAAAAATAAAATAGAAAAAAGAAAAAGTTTTGTTAAATCTTTCATTTATTTCTCTAACTCCTGTTTATTATTTCTGTTTTTGTTCAATTTATTTTTTAAACTGAAAAATGAGTAAAGAAAGATTATTAATGAGTCTGGAAGGAAAAGAAATCCGAATCCAGCTTCGCCAGGTGCCTTATGTATTGCAATTATTATTTGAACGAAATATAAAACAGACAAAACAAGCATTATTGCGTCAAATAAAAGTGTAATAATTTTAAGCACCTTGTTTTTCTTTATTAAATATAAAATGTCAAAGAATAAATAGAAAAAAGCAAATGTAGTCGTAGAAATTGCTACGAACGAATTTACATTTATTTTATTCCAGCCATGTTTCAAGAATATCTCTAATTTATATTTTATAGAGAGTTGGATTATCACCTGTTCAAAAATAAAATTCATCAGGTATAAAACTAAAATCAAAACAAGATATTTAAGGATTGTTAAAAAAATCTGTTTGCCGGAAAAATGGTGTTTGTTATTTTCTACTGCTTTGTCTTTCATATTTACCTCTACTATTAAAACAACTCATCCAGCAAAATGTAAAACTTGTGTTTTTCCTTATTTGGCTCAATGCCCAGTTCTTCAAAAAGCATGTCGGGATTTACGTCTGGGTAAACCTTGCCGCCAAAGGTTCCATCAACATTATGCTTTAAACTCCGGTAACACAAGGCTAGGTCGCGCCATTTGTCGCCAATTCCAGTGTCACCCAAATCTATAAAGCCGCTGATTTTTCCATTCTGAGCAAAAATGTTAGGGAGACATAAATCTCCGTGCGAGAGGACAGGCTCATAGACAGGACGGTTTTCTTCCAGCCACTTGAGCAGGGCCTCCGGATTTTCAAAGCTGCCTTCGCCAAAGGTTTCGGGTTCTGCATTTTCCAAGTCTACAAGATTGTTTTCCACACGGTATTTTGCTTGTTCAAGTTCGGTATCCATTGTCCTTTCGTATGGGCAGCCTGAGACATCAACACTCCATAGCATTTTAAAAGCGTCAGCCAGCAGCCTGCATAATTCACGCGGATGCTCAAGATAATATTCATCACACAGCATTTTCCCCTGTATGCGGCTCATAAGAAGGTATTGTTTTTTATCGTCACTCTCATAGGCAAGAACTTCCGGCACAGGGATTTTTCCTTTTAGCCAGCGCATAACCTGTACGTTCAAATCATTTTTCTTGCGCACTGCCTCGTCTTCTGCCACCAGAATTTTCAAGACACAATCATCAAACAGAAAAACCGTGGAGTCAGACTTTCCTATGTCATCACTTGTGTATTGTTTTCCTGTTATCAGTTTCTGTATGTTTTCCGGTATGGAATCAAGCATTTTTAACCTCTCGACTTATAAACCCAATAACCGTTGAATGCTACACCATCTTTAGCAACAAGAAGGGCATCCGTCTTTTCAAAACCGAACTTCTTTGCGGCTCCCATTCGTTCAATTGCATAAATCGGAACTTTGGTTACAACTTGCCTGCATTCAAACATTTCAAAAATGTGGGGAACGATGAGCGACATGATTTCTTCCAGGACATCAGACCTTTCATAACTGCTTCCCACATCAAGCCGAAGGACGCCGCTTTCATTAAACGCATCTTCCGAAAGCCTCTTGAATGATTCAATTGTACCAATTACTTTTTTGTTCGGCTTATCAATAATTGCCCAGCGTACAAACCATTTTTCTTTATATGAAGAAAGCCAGAAATCCATGGCCTTATCCATCTGCTCTTTTGTATGATAATAAAAATTGTCACCATCACAATTATCGCTGTTAAAAAACGGAAGAGCATTTTTATCGCCATAAACTTCAATTAAATCTTCTGCATCAGACTTTTCCACAAAGCGCAAAAGCCATCTGTCGTTTTCAAAAACCGGTACTGAATCATAAATGTTTGACATCTTTTTCTCCTTTCTGAATTATATCAATTATCTTGTAATCCATGTCATTTTATTTTGCTGCCACAATTTATAAAAAAATGATAGCAAAATTTCATGCCATTGTCCACGTGTACTATTGAATTGGGTTTTTCAAATATTCAACAGATTTTTCCAGGGCCGCTACAGTTTTTGTTTCAAGCACACATCTTGCATTGCATGATTCTGCCAGCTTAAGGCGATCATCAAGGTCGATTTCTCCGTCACCCAAAGCCAGATGATTTTTTGGCGGATTTTCTGAACCGTCATGAATATGAAAATGAATGAGCCGGTCAACATGTGATTTTATAAACGACACGTCTTTTTCACCGATTGCCTTTGAATGTCCTATGTCCCAGGTCAGCGCAAAGAAAGGGCTTTCCAGAAGGAATTCAATTGATTTCTTTTCGTAATCCCTAAAGCCATCTGTATTTTCTACTACAATCTTTATGTCTGATTCTCCAATCCACTTTTCACAGCATTTCCTGAATCGCTCAAATGATTTCATATACGTATCAAAATCACGTTCATACATCTGGACCTTTTTATCCGGCAGGGTGATGTAGATTCCATGATGCATGTGCATGTTGACTGTAAGGGGTTGAGTCGGATTGCCATATTTGTCTCGCAGGGGAAGAAGCTTTTTTGCAACTTCAATAGTACGTCGGACTGTCTCAAGATATGAGTCTGTTACAAGGGAATTGAAGTCTGCGATATTCAGGTTCTCATCAAGATGAATCGTGTAATAAATCTGGGCCTGTTCTGCGGCTTTGATAAATGTTTCCGTCTGCTCAAGTTGTTCAAGCTGGTATTCCGGAAAGTTCATGTTCAACTCGATGAATTTGAGGCCTAACCTTTTGCACAAAGCGATGTTGTCATCAAGTGTTTTATTTTCTATTAAAGTAGGCATTCCAAACTGCATGTCATTTATCATTTTTCATGGCTCCTTAAAATTGTGCAAGCTTTTACCGCATCAAAGAAATCGTCTTCACCAATGCCAAGGGAAAGGATATCCGGCCATACCGCTGCCTTATAATATTCAACTGCCTCTTTTGCAAACTCATCAAAAATCACATAAGTCCGGGCATAATCGAAAACTGGCGGGGCAAGTCGGGCGTTCATCCAGTCGATGATTGTGTATTTAATTTTATCTGCAATGAGTTCGGCATCATTTGGAATCATGATGTTAAGAAAATGCATGTCCAGATGGCAGATGCAGCTTTTATATTTTTGAGAAAGACGATCGATAATTGGAAGCACTTGTAATTTTTCTTCATCTGTAAGCACAAGTCCTGCTGTTGCACTAAGCGATGGAATTGTCGTGTCACTTGAATCTGCCTCATGTACAAAACGGAATGCACGGGAAAGAAGCAAAAAGCCCTGTTCAGGATTCTTTGGAACGGATTTTTCAAGTTGGTCTCCTTCTACCAAATCCATCTTGATTATGTGGGGGTCATCAGTGTCGTAGTATTTTACATCGCATAGGCATGCCTTGTTTACTGCCTGCTGCTGCTGTTTTTCAAAATCGATCCATTCTGCTGGATATGATTCCTTATAAACCTTGTATGCAAAACCGTGATACAAAAGCACCTCTGCCTGCGCACCCTTTCCGATAACTTTTTGAGTTCCGTCGAATGTCATATTTCAATCCTCACTTTGACAATTCAAATTCAATTTCATCAAGATTTTCTGTTATAGCTTGACGGCGGCCCGTTTCTGTAAAACCGAATCTTTTGTAAAGTCGTGCGGCATTCACATTGTTTTCCAAAATCCACAGAGTAGGTTTTCCAATGCATTTTTGGCATGCATATTTCAAAAGTTCTGTCCCGTAACCCTTGTTCTGCATCTGTGGAAGCACGTAAAGGTCTTCAATCAGATTATCCTTTACAGACACAATCCCAACAGGCTCTCCATCCAAAAGCATGAAAATCTCGTATGCGTCATTTAGTTTGTCCAAAAGATATTTTCTCTGATGCTCAATACTATGCAGCTCTACAAATTCCTTTTCGCAAAACGAACGGTGCGAGTCCTGCCAGGAAATTGAATGTATTCTTGCGGCATCATCAATGTTGTTTTCGTCAACTTGGATTATCATCATGTTTCCTCCAGTATTTTTAATCCCTCTTTGTAGTCCTGTCCCAAAACTTCCTGTGTCTTGGAAAAATCATATTTTTTGTGGAGCCGGTCGTGGACTTTAAGGAATTCCTTTTTTCCGTATTTTTTTATGTAAAGCGACTGAGCCTTTGCCGCGTTTGCCCCATCATTCGATGGAACATAAAAACCTTTTACGCAGGATTCAATCTCATCACATTCGTAACATCCGTTGAATCCTTTTTCTCCGCAGCATTTTACGTTGGGGCATATCCTGTCCGGAGAGACAGTTGCAAAAGAGCATGTGTTGTAAATTGAACGGCACGATCCGCACCACTCTGAAAGAAAACAATGATTGCATGAAAGACCGCAGTACGCCACAGGGTCAATTCCTTTGCGGGCAATCAGACAGAGTTTGTTTTTAATCCTCTGCATCGCTTCCACATGCATGATCCAATGTCTTGAGAACGGCATCAAAATCAAACCGAGGACATCCTTGGAACACCAGTAGTCAATGAGCCAGGCCGATTTTTCATCTTCACTTATGCATTTTGTCTTCTTAAGCTTTAAAACCATATCGTCACCGAATTTCCGCTTCAAGTCGGAATACTCAAGCTTCTTCAGCATTTGGTTTGAAGTTTTCATCACGGCTTCGGCGTAACGGTAAAGTTCCTTGATGTCCAGCTGTTTGGAGAACTCTTCCATTTTGTCATCTGGAATTTCATTTGCCGTCGTTATGATTGGAGAATGAATAGCTTTGGAAAAATCTTCTTTGAAAAAAATCTGAGAATCACCCGCAATCATTTCGTGTGCGACTATGTCCTCGATTCTGAATGTGTGCCAGATGGAAAAGGCAAGCGTGGCATTGTGGTTTCCGTCTCCACCACCAAAGGGCATCTGAGAAAATGCTTCCTCTGGATAATCCTTGACAATATGAGTAATCTGAGCGAAAATGTCCTTCCGCAGTTCAATAAGGACCTCAATTCCTTTTTTGAAAGTCGCTTCCTTTGAGATCAGTTTTTGCATCTCTTTGTTTTTGTCTGACCAGTCTTTATTCATTTGTGTCCTGCCTTAGCGTTTTTCTTTATGGTTTGACTTAATTGTGTGGCTCTAAATATACAAACTCGTATTCCAAAGGATTTACATAACCTAAGCGCTGGGCAAGACGATCTGATTCTATGTTCTTTTTGTCGCATGCCCAGATTGGTTTTATACCAATTTTTTCAAGCTCCTGGATTGTCCTGAGGCATAGTGCATAAGCAAAGCCACGGTTACGGTATTCTTCAAAGGTATAGATGCCCATTTCTGCATATCCTCCAGACATAAAGGCACCTTCACTTTCTGCGCAAACCTTGCCATTGTCTACAGCGTAAAAACCCCAGGCTTTATTAAAGAACTCTTCAATTGAACCATAATTCTGAACATGCCATTCTTTATAACCGTCAGGCACTGTGGCGTAAAATTCTTTTGTATATGGCAATTGATATATATCTACCTTGCACGGCTCCTTCTGTTCTTTTTTCCTTTCTATATACTCAAGGCGTGGAAATGGCTTTGCAATGTCTTTGAGGGGATATTGACCTTTTCGTTCCGGAACCCAGACTACCTGCATCCAGGTTGTTTTTACAAGTTCACCTAAAACTTCTTCAATCCATGATAAGTCAGCATCGTCACTAATATAGGTCCAGCTCATTTCAAGCCTGCAGATTGCTTTTGTAGGTGCATTTATATCATCAACATAAGCTTTTCCGGGCATCTTTCCTTCAAAATAACAGCTTAAGGCAGAACAGTTGGGCTGATGCTTTTTGTACAACGGCTTAATCAAATCTTTTTTTTCTTCGGGTAACTGTTTGAACATATCAACTCCTACAAAAGTGTTTAAAGACAGAATGCTCCATAACAAATATTATACGGGGCAATAAAATATTTGTAAAGTAATAAATCCGTCCGTCTATGACAAACTGCTCCTTGACAATACAAAGACTCATAGTATAATCGAAGATGTAAAGCAATCTAATTACACAAATTAAATCGGAGGAACAAACATGAAAGTATTATTGGTAAACGGAAGCCCACGTGCAAACAGCAACACACTTCTTGGCCTCAAGGAAATGCAAAAGATTTTTGAAGAGCAGGAAATTGAAACGGAAATATTCAACATAGGCAACAAGGACATACGTGGATGCATTGCATGCGGTCGTTGTGGCAAAGTAGGACAGTGTGTCTTTGATGACGTGGTGAATGAGTTTGCGAAAAAGTTTGAAACAGCCGATGGCCTCGTGGTAGGAACTCCGGTTTATTATTCTGCACCAAATGCAACGGTTCAGGCATTTTTGCAGAGGCTTTTTTACAGCAGTCATTTTGACAAGACGATGAAGGTAGGAGCCGGTTTTGTCTGTGCCCGTCGTGGTGGAACAACAGCATCCTTTGATGTGGTAAATAAATTTTTTACGATTAGCGGAATGCCTGTTGCCTCAAGCCAATACTGGAACAACATACACGGAGGAGCCCCCGGAGAAGCAATGAAAGATGCCGAAGGAATGCAGGTCCTTCGTGTACTTGCCCGTAACATGAGCTTTTTGATTAAATCTATTGCATTGGGAAAAGAAAAATTTGGGCTACCAGAAAAAGAAGATCATCTCTGGACAAATTTCATCTAAGAAATGAATTGCCTTTATGCAGAACCAGCTTTATTTTATGCCAAGAATCTTCTTAAAATAAGATTCATTTTGAGTATAGACGTCTTTATATGCGCTAAAGTTTATAAAGGCTTTGCTTGTAATGCCCACGATGCTTGTGGTGATGGTTTTATCATCATCATAAACATCATACATAATGTATATGTCCTGTCCCTTTTTCCAGAACTTCAAGGTTGAAGGAAGAATTGAATCAATATAGAAGACCCATTTTTCGGCCAAGTCAAGTTTTGCTTCAAGGGTATTAAGCTTGATTGTATCAGGCATGGGTTCAACCGTAATCTGTGCATCCCTTATGCTTCCGACTGTGAGCCACCAGCTGTCATTACCTTCGAATTTGTTGAGCTTCCAGTTTTCATCAAGATTAAAACTATAACCGTTCATTTTAACTTTTTTCTTAGCGGCTTTGGGGAGTTCAATTGAAGTATCCTTATCGCTTGGAACAAATTCGGAAACCGGTATTTCACAGAATGCACTTACACTTTCGGTTTTGGCGGGAAGCATCCCGAATAAACGTGCATAATATACCGCTTTTTCATCATCTGGAGAATCATATGAAATCATGGAAAATTTGAACATGGGAAGCAATTTTGAAAAATGATAATAAAGTGAATAACCTTCCCACGGATCTTCAAGGACAGAAGCAAAGTCAATTTTCTTTTGGGAATTCTTGTACATCGTATCAAAATTGAGCAAATCAATTAGACCCTGCTCAACCTGGTTTTTAATCACACCAGAAAGATTCTGCATTGATACTTCTGTAAAAACAATAAAACCTTCCTCATTTGTAATCAGACTTGTTACACAGGGATAGGACTTGCCTGTACTTAAATCAATGGTATTCGTACAAAGAAGAGTGCTGCCATCATCAGATTCAAAAACAAGATAACCTCTTGCATAAGGTTTGTCGTAGCGCTTGTCTATGTAATAAGCGTAGGATCCGGATTCAATGTAATCAAGGGGACGTGCATAGAGCATGACCGCAGAAAACAAAACCATACACAGCAAAACAATTTTTTTCATATTCAACTCCTTTTTTTAATATGAGAAATACATAAAGAGTCCTCATACCACATTGTTTACATAAAAGATCATTAAACGATCAATATAATTCTATATGACCTTTGTGAATAATTCAAGTGTCATAACGATTGTTTTTTAATTCATAAATCATTATAGTAAAAGTTAGCTATTGGAGGTTGGCAAGATGGATTTGCATGATTATGATGATGTGGCTGAAAACTATGATCTGTATCTGGATGAGATGTACAGGACAGAAGATGCTCATGCAGGGTTTCTGGATTTTTATCTGGACTTTGCAAAAGAATATGGAAAAGATGGCGTTATCGATATTGCATGCGGAACAGGCGCCGTTTTGCTTTATCTTGCCGAGCATGGAATAATCGCAGATGGAACAGATCTTTCCCAGGCTATGTGTCGTGTAGCGGATGAAAAGGCAAAGGCAAAAGGATTCAACTTGAACATATTCCCGGCCGATATGACCGATTTCCGGAGCAAAAGAAAATATTCCTGTGCCATAATAGCACGAAGCGGATTCATGCACCTTCCAACACCGGAATTGCAAAGAGCCGCACTCTTAAACATTCGAGAAAATCTTGTAGATGGTGGAATGCTTACGTTCAACACATTTGATCCTCATCCATTTTTTCAGGCACAACAGATGAACACCAAGGATACTGATTATTCATTCCGTCTTGAATACACAAACAAAAACGGACAGCACGAAAAGATTTACAATGCAATCTCCTATGACCCATATACCCAGATTATGAGCGGCAACTGGAAATTTGAAACACTTGATGATAATGGAAAAGTTGTAGAAGAAAGGATCCGCCCTCTAAAAATGCGTCAAACCTATCGTCAAGAAATGAAATACCTTCTGGAACTCACGGGATATGAGATAGTCAATGTCTACGGAGGATACCACAAGGAAAGCGGCGTCGGTTCAGCAAAGAATGTCATCTGGTGCGTACGGAAAAAGTAGATGGAGGTTATATTGTTTTCAAAAACAATGTGTAAAAGAGCTGGAATTGAATTGAACTTTTTGGGATTTGTGATATACTTTTAATTGAATGAAAACTGGCTGGCTTAGGATGAAACAGCTGCAGCAAGTGAATAAGGAGGCTTGAACAAATGCCAATAAACCAACACACTTCCACACCACAAAAACGTCTTGAAAGTCTTATGACATCACGTCTTGAACCTGGAGCGGACAAAGAAAAAATTGACGGGCGCATTTGGGATTCCTTTGGCGAAAAATGGTGCGTCATGTTCACTGACCTGAGCGGGTTTTCCAGAGGAACGGAAAAGTTTGGAATCATTCACTTCATGCAAATCATTTTTGAATCTGAACGCCTCATTCTGCCGGTTATCGAAGACTTTGATGGATTTTTGATTAAGACCGAAGGTGACAGCCTGCTTGTTTTGTTCAAGCGACCAGAAAAGGCTCTCTTGTGCTGCAAGAAAATCCACGAGATTCTGCACGAATACAACAAGACAAAAAGCGAGGAAGAACAGATTCTGTTATGCGTCGGTCTTGGTTATGGTGATATTTTGAATATTGGTTTTGCCGATGTTTTTGGTGCAGAAGTAAATGCCGCAAGCAAACTCGGAGAAGACACCGCAAAGTCATGGGAAATCCTAGTAACAGAAAACGTAAAGGATGAAGTTGAAAAACTTTCCGGGGACAAGGTCCTGTCTTTTGGTTTTGAACCAATCGATTTCGTGCCCCCCGGAGCCAAGCGAGCCTACAAGGTAAGTTTCTAGCGATTATATCCTGCAATTAAATTGCATTCCAGATGAACAAGAACGCAAATACACATCCCCATGCATTTTTGGTCTGTCTGTAAATGATGAGCATTCCATACAATGCGATAAAGGTTGTAATCAATTCAATTATTCCAAAAAGGTCGAAACTCATCGGGTGGAAAAGAATTCCCATCAGGGTGCATACAAGAGTTCCCCATGAAAACAGCTTGCAGTTTACAGGATACCGTCTGTCTATGATATTGCTGATTACCGCATAGTTGAATCCCTCAAAGAATCCCCAGAATATTGCGATGATAAGCGTTCCAATGATGGTGGCAACAATACCTGCCTTATGGAGGTCGGGTGTTACCATAATGCTCAATGGTTCATATCTTTCAAACTGCCCGGACAATACGATATATAGAATGTACGGCATAAAACACAAAATCGTTCCGCCAATCGCCTTGAGTGCATTTTTCCATCTCAGGCCAAAGCTCGTAAACGGTTCTTTACGCAGGATGCATACTATCGTTATTCCCAATCCGGCTATTCCAAACTGCATTGCCGATACTGTAAACAAACGTGGCCATACGGAAACGCTGCTGTCTTTGCAAAAGGCCATAATTTTGCTTCCTATCATCATGTAGATGGCATATACAGCCAAAGTTACCAGTGCGATGATCCACAGATCTATATTCAGCTTTTTTTGCTCATCAGTTAATGTCTTTTTTCCCATAAATTGCTCCTTTTAATCTGTTTTTTTCTGCTATGAATTTTTCATAAACGATAGAATATCTCATTTTCAGAAAAAATTCTATGTTTTCCTGGAATTAAAGAATGTGATAGTAAGGGCAGATATTTTCATAGTGACCGTCCTTCATTCTGAAGCCACCTGGAATTGTTCCAAGCTGAACAAAACCCAGTCTTTCATACAAATGCCGTGCATGGATGTTGCTCTCGACAACAGCATTGAATTGTAGGACACGGAAGCCTAATTCTTTTCCCATCTTAAGGCAGTCCGTTACCAGTTTTTCTCCGATGTGCTTTCCGCGGCACTTTGAATTTACTGCATAACTTGCATTACAGATATGACCGCATCTACCAACATTATTGGGATGCAGAATATAAAGACCCACTATCTGCCCATCATCTTCTGCCACCCCAGCATAACTCTGTGATTCAAAGAATATTTTTCCAGAGGTCTTATCCAACAGTTCCTCTTGAGGAAACGCTATTCCGTCTTCAACAACTTCATTCCAGATTTCTATCATCTGCTCAAGGTCTTTTTCTTGAAATTTACGAATTACCATTTTTTATCTCCTTTCAAACCCCAAACAACTCTGCCGTCTGTTTCATCCTGTCTGCAACTTTTACACCAAAGGGACATCGGCTTTCACAGCCTTTACATGCGACACACTCCGAAGCGGTATGCTCAAGTGCTTTGTAATGCTGGGCTATGCTTTCTGGAATGCTTTTTTGTGCGGTTGCCAGATCATAGAATTTATTTACCATGGCGATATCAATATCAACAGGGCAGGGCTTGCAGTGGCCGCAATAAGTACACTGTCCGTTGTATGAGTGAAGAGGGGCGTTTGCAATTACCGAGGCATAGTCCTTTTCATCGTCACTTGCATTTTCATAATAAACCGCATCATCAATTTGCTCTTTTGTATCGTATCCGCAAAGGATTGAAGCTGCTCCTGGACGTGTGAGTGCATAATGAATGAGCTGAACCGGAGTGAATGCAACACCGAATGGCGACCTGTCTTTGTCTAACAAGGCTCCACCAAAAAAGCCCTTCATTACAGTAAGGCCTACATTATTCTCCTCGCACATTTGATAAAAACGTGCCCTGTCAGGATCTATCCCAGACAGCTGATCCTTGTCATATCCACCGAACATGGAATAAAGATCTTCTGTTGCAGGCCTCATGTCAAACGCAGGATTTATGCTGAATAAAATCATCTCTATAAAGCCTGTCTCCACAGCCAGTTTACCGATTAAGGGATTATGTGTGGAAAGCCCGATATGCTTAATCACTCCCTTATCATGAAGCCCATGTACATACTCTATGAACTCTCCGCTCATGACATTGTTCCATTCTTCCATAGAATCAATATAGTGAATCATTCCGAGGTCAATATAATCGGTGTGAAATCTGGAAAGGAGATCTTCAAACGCAGGACGCACAAATTTCATGTCCCTTGTTCTTACATATTGTCCGTTCTGATAAGTGGAACCGATATGTCCCTGTACATACCACGAATCTCGGCAGCCTTCCATTGCCTTTCCTATGATGTCCCTTGATTTTGGATCAGGCATCCAGCAGTCAACAATGTTTATTCCTTTATCATGTGCATACTTAAGCAGCTCTACAGAGTCTGCCTCTTCATGTCTTTCAAGCCATTCTCCGCCAAATCCAATTTCACTTACCTTGAGTCCTGTTTTTCCTAATGTCCTGTAATTCATTTTATCCTCCTTATCGTCTTGTAAAATTCTTTACAAAAATAAGAAAGCTCTGAGCCCATCGAGCTTTTTCTGCATCACTTTCCGTCCCAATTCATAGACACGCTGTAATTCATCCGGATTTTTTTCTGTACGGCTAATACCAAGGGATGTCTCCGGGCAGATTACAAAACACTTTCCAGCGGCTTCCTGTTCAAAGACGTAGGCCTTTTCCTCATTGTAGACTTCGTGACGCTTGAGCATTGCTTCATAAATCTTTGGATATTTTCTAAGGGCGAACTTCATAAGGGCAAGCGAAGAACTTGGCTTTTTTACGAAATCTCGCGGCTGAGTCAGAACAACAAGATTCTTTTCATAACCCATGTCTTCAAAAGCTTTAAGTGGAATTGATTCTGTCATTCCGCCATCCAGAAGTTCGTAACCGTCGATTTTTACAACACGAGAAACAAGGGGCATACTTGCACTTGCCCGCATCCAGGTCAAATCATTCTGATCACAAGTTTTAAGTTCCTTAATAACCGGCTTGCCTGTACGACAGTCCGAAGCAACAGCATAAAATTTCAGAGGATTTGAAACATAGGTTTCATAATCAAAAAGATCAAGTTTGTTTGGAAGCTGATTGTAACAGAAATCGGCACCATAAAGATCGCCCGTCAGAAACAATGAACGGAATGAACAATAGCGCCAGTTGTGCGAAAAACGTTTGTTGTAGCGGATGGCACGTCCAATCTGCTTAGACTTAAAATTACAGCCAAAGGTTGCTCCCGCAGAAACACCAATCGCACCGTCAAAATCAATTCCATTTTCAAGAAGAACATCGCACACACCGGCCGTAAACATGCCGCGCATAGCCCCGCCTTCCATCACAAGTCCTTTTTGCATAGTTTTCCCTTTTCACAAAGCATATCATAGCCGTTAAAAATCTTCTAGTCTCTGTTTTACAACACGCAATAAACGCAGTTTCGGGCTTGATGCAGCCATTGCCGTGGATTTGATCTTTTTTGCAATTGCCTTTACTACGCTGGCCATCTATATCAAAATCCCAAAGGATAGTGAGGAAAAGACCGGAAGTGAAAGCGTACTTAAGCTTGCAAAAGAAGGACTTGAATATCTGAAGCAGACTGAAAAGGTATAAATATTCTGATTGATATCCTGATTATTTATATCACTCAAAATAAAAGATGTCCTCAAACTTTTTATCGAGGGCAACGCACAGAATAAGAGCGAGCTTTGCAGTTGGGCAGAATTGCAGGGTTTCTATGGAACTGATTGTATTTCTGGAAACTCCTACCATCTGTGCAAGGTCTGACTGCGAAAGCTTCTTTTCTGTGCGGATTTCTTTTAAGCGATTTTGCAGAACAAGATTTTCGTTCATGACGCGGCTCCCGGAATGGTACCAATTTTTCCAGACAGCTGCAGAATAAAAAGAACAAGCAGAGCTGCAAAAATCAAAAGATAACCGAGTGCGACAAACAGTTCGTGTAGTTTTTTAAGCCTGGAAAACTTTACAAAGAATGCCACACAGACCATTCCAAAGAAAACAATCCAGCACTCAACTTTTATCTGCCTTGTGAAAATCCAGTTCAACACGGAAACCAGGACACACAATCCGAAAGATGAAAAATAAGCAACTGTTGCTGCAGTCTTCTGTACTTCCAGATCTTCAATATCTTTTCCCGCATTATCGCTGCGGCTTTTTTCCAAAATCTCTTCCTTAGTCATCGTTTACCTCTTGTTTGTAAAATTATATTTCAATACATCTTTTGCGCAAGTCTTTACACACTCACCACACAAGATACATTCAGCTGATTTTATTTCGCCCTTCTGCAGAAGCTCCGTTACATTCAGGCTCATAGGACAAACCTTTTCACATTTCTTACAGCTGATACAGTTCTCTTTCTTTGATTTGATTTTTAGCTGTGGCAGATGTAGAAGTCTTCCAACCTTGTAGCCAAAAATCATGAAAGGTGCCATCCAGCAGATGTAGTGGCA
>DBWR01000004.1:0-14325 GCA_002309305.1 Treponema sp. UBA1233
AGGAACTGCTGGAATGCATCGTGAATTCGCCTCAAATCCTGGAAGGTAAGGCCACAGTTGTCCATTTGCTTTGCGGCAATCTTCGCATTAATCAGGTCCGAAATCTTGTTGTCCAAAGCTGAATATGAAGGGTTTTTTCCAAGAGACTTGCAGGCCGCCTCCACGGTATCCGCAAGCATTACCACGGCGCTTTCCCTTGTTGAAGGTGGGTTTTCCGTGTATGAATAGTCGGCAGGGTCCACGTTGGGATCCTTTTCCTTTGCCTTTGCATAGAACCACTCGATTACCTGGTTTCCGTGGTGTTCGCTGATTATCCTGATGACGGGTTCGGGAAGGTTAAGTTCCTTTGCCTTTTCCACTCCACGGCGCACATGGCTTTTTATGATGCTTACAGAAAGGGACGGGTTTATGTCGTTGTGGATGTTTTCTCCGTCCAGCTGGTTTTCCGTAAAGTATTCCGGGTTGTCGATTTTTCCTATGTCGTGATAATAGGAAGATACGCGTGCAAGAAGCGCATTGGCACCGATTTTTTCACATGCAGACTCTGCAAGGGCCGCCACCATAATCGAATGGTTGTAAGTTCCCGTGGCAACCTCAAGCATTTTCTTTAGGATCGGGGTATTCTGGTCGCTCAAATCCATCAGGCGGAATACGGATGCGGTGTTCAGGGCAAGCTCAATCGGAGTAAGGAAGCCCAGGGCAAGGATGGCGGAGATGAATCCGTTGAACGCCACCCCAAGGAAAGCGATGTGGGAGCCTTCCATTGAAAGGTGGAAAATCAGCTTGAACATCAGGAGGAAGAACATGTTGGCAAAAGCCTGACCCAAGGATACCCATACCATCTGGGTACGGCGTTTCACCTGATATACAAGGCGCACGGAAACAAGCGAAGTTCCAAGCAGATACAGGAACGGCATGACCATGTAACCGCTGGCGTTAAACACCCCGAAAGCAGCAATAATTGAAAAATTGATGGCAGTCCTGTGGCCGAATATGATTGCGATTAAAAACACGCAGAACGACGACGGAAGGAAAACGGCAAGGGAGAATTGGGAGCTTACGTCCAATATGCTCACGCTCACGCTGACTATCGTGTAAATCAGGAGGAAGCACACGCAGTCCATCCCCAGTTCCTTTGCGCTAATGACATAGCCCAGGGATGCCTTTGCAAACAGGAATACAGCCAGTGCCGTCAAAAGAAGAAGATAGATGACTGAATAAACGAATGAAGAATAGTCGATGTAAGCCGGAGAATTTGCCATTTTCTGCAGCTTTTCGTACTGTTCTTTTGTAACCGGGAATCCCTTGCGTATAATCTGCTCGTCCTTTTCCACGGAGACAGGGTTTTCTGCTGTGGCGGCAAGGGCCCTTTCGGCAACTATGGTTTCGTCGGCAATCTGACCGATTTCGTATTCGGAAATTGACTTTGAGGCAATTGTAGTGCTTGAGGCTATGCGTATGAATGAAACAAAGCAGCTCAAGGCAAAGGTTATGCCGAAAATCAGCACGACCAGCTTGTTTTTCCTAAGGTATATGCCCATTCCCTTAAAGCCTTTCTGTATCTTTTTTTCGCTATTCGTCTTTGAGTTCTTCATCTTCGTAAGCCTGTATGATCTTCCTGACAAGCGGATTACGCACCACGTCTTCGGCATTCATCTTCTTGAATCCAATCTCCGGAACGCCCTTAAGGATTTCCATTGCATTCAAAAGCCCGGACGGAGTCTTCCGCGGAAGATCTATTTGTGTTACGTCTCCGGTTATGAAAACCTTTGACCCCTGCCCCATTCGCGTAAGGAACATCTTCATCTGCTCGCGTGTAGTGTTTTGGGCTTCATCCAGAATCACCACAGAATCATTCAGAGTCCTTCCACGCATATATGCCAGAGGAGCGATTTCCACCAGACCGGATTCCGTCATCTTGCGGACCGTATCATGCGGCAGAACGGTGTTCATGGCATCGTAAAGGGGACGTATGTATGGATTGATTTTTTCTTCAAGCGCACCCGGAAGGTATCCAAGGCTTTCTCCAGCCTCCACCACCGGACGTGTCAGTATTATGCTGTTCTTCTGATGGCTCAGCACCAGCCTCAAGGCCTCCGCCACCACTAGGAAAGTCTTTCCAGAACCTGCAGGACCTGTGGCAAAAACCATGTCGTGACTCCTCAAAAGCCTGACCAGTTCCGCCTGCCCCCTTGTCCTTGGATAAACGCGTCTTGTCCCCCCCGGAATCGTAATGCTGCACCGTTCAAAAAGTGCCCTATCGTCCTGTGACTGTGTCTTTGCGGTAAAGTCCGGGGAATGCAAGATGGATTGAACCAAATCCTCATCGGTAATTTCCGTACTTCCGTCCGCAATTTCATCCAGCATCCTGTTTATGATAAAGCTGAACCTCTGCTCGGTTTCCGTTTCGGCCGTATCCACAGAAAGCTCGTTTCCGCATGCAAATACCGGCACCCCCAAAAAGGATTCAATGAGTTTTAAGTTACTGTCGTTGGTTCCGCACACACGCTGCAGCACGTCAGTATCCGGAACAATAATCGTATACGCTGACACTAAAGGTTATTTTAATGTTAGATATGGAAATAGTCAATCGGGGGGAGGTTAATTAAGAATGCATAATGCATAATTCATAATTCGTAATTAGGAATTGAGATTGTCATGCTGATTGGCTTTGTGTCATGCTGGATGGTAATTGATGAAGAGGTTTGTCACGCGGATTCGATTTTGCTAACACAAAATCTTTAAATTTGAGTTATCTTGTGAGGTTGGCTTTGTGTCTTGCGTGTGGGTCATTACGTGGGTGAAGAAGTGTCATTGCCGTACTCGATGCGGCAATCTCTCTCTGCCTTGTCATGTCAACGGAAGTCCGGGATGACGTTGCACTCAAAATTTCCACAAGTATTCATTTTTTTCAAATTTTTTGCCAAATTTTTGTCAAAAACCATGGGGATCAGCACCATTTATATATTAGGGGGAAGTTGAAAACTGAAAGTGGAAAGATGAAAGTTGAAAACGGAAAACTGAGAGTTTATTATCCTTAATTCAGTTAGCAACTTGCCCAAATTAGTATTAAAAGGAGTTGTTTTATGTCTAAAAAGAAAAAGTCACCCTCATGGGAAGAATTGACATTTGCCAACAATTTTCTCTTCTGCAAGATAATGGAAAGCGAACCTAAATCCAATGCATAATTCGTAATTCATAATTCTTAATTATGAATTGAGCTGAAGGTCTTTTTCAATGCGTCAGAATATGCTAATATGAAGAAAGGTGAGTTAAAGGAATTCCTAAGGTATCTGAAGGAACATTATGCAGGAAGCGAACTGACCAAATCCATCGAGGAGAAGGTAAGTTTCGCAAAGAAAAACATGACGTGGAGGAAGCAGTACATGACGTGGCAGCAGACGATAGATGACGAGAAAGAAGACGCATACGAGGAAGGCCTTGAAGCTGGACGTGCTCAAGGTGCCTCCCAAAAAGCAATGGAAGACGCCGAAAACTTTCTGCGTGAAGGAATACCCATGGAAACTGTCTCCCGCTGTATCGGCCTACCTCTGGAACAGGTTAAAGAAATAGCGACAAGAATTGCGATAATGCATGATGCATGATTATTTTTCTGTAAAATTCGTAACTACGAACATATAACCCGGAGTTTTTACTTTTTTTTTGCGACAGGAGGAAAAAGAAAAATGTGGAAAAGCAAGAAAATCACTTTCGCTGTTTTCATCGCCTTTACCATGGCGGCATCAGCTTTTGCAAACGGTGGCATACGCTGGTATTGGAATGCGACGGGAACTCCACCTGCCGAAATAACGCTGAAAAACGACGCTGACATCAGCCTTAAAAAGGAAAACCTAACCCTGCGCTTTGTGGATGACAGCGTAATCGTGGACTGCGACTACATCCTCTTTAACAAAAGCGGATCCGACAAGCAGATAGAATTTGCATTCAACATTACGGATGCATCTAACGACTCCCTTATTTATTACTCAATTTATCTTAACGGGGAAAAAATTCCATCAAATTTCCACAGGGAAACCAGTTGGGACGAAATAGAGTCAGTATATAAATTCTGGGAACTTTCAAAACTGACACTCGCTTCAAAAAAGGAAAGCAAAGTCTCAGTCACTTACCGCGTTCAGACATCCAACGACGGAATGCATTACGCAAATAAATTCAATGACAATAGCTTCATCTACAACCTTTATCCGGCCCTGAGTTTCGGGAACGGAATAATAGAAGACTTCAACATAACTGTTGACATTACCGACATACTAAGCTGGGGAGGGAAAATCAAGAAAATCGAGGGAATTGATCTTAGCTTCAATAACTCTGACAGGATACTCTCCAGGCATTTTACAAATTTTGACCTGAACAAGCACAGGCAGCTCAAGATAACATACAACATAAAGAACTGGTATTTCAGGAGCCTCTACGAACAGTATGCAAAATATCCAGTAATCAATGCGGACTCTGAGCTAACAGAGGGAAAAACAATTTACGCAGCCGCAAACATGAGTGATCACAATTGCGACACAGCATGGGTTGAAGGAAAAAGCGATTTCGGTAAAGGGCAGAAAATCAAGATAAACATAAAAGGCTGGATAACACAGGTCCTGCTTGTAAACGGTTTTAGGAAAACAGAGAAAACCTTCTACGAAAACAACCGCATAAAGAGGATTGCGCTGTATATTGACGGAGTACGGCTGGGCGAGATGGAATTCCCAGACAGGAAATACTGCAGGGTTGACATGACCAACATACTCGACGAGGGTGAACTTTTGAACCTTGGCGATTTCTTCGGGGAAAACAACCTTTCAAAAGTAGTGCAATCGGGAAGGGGCTTCATTTCTGATTCCAACATAGAAATTGAGATTCTGGACGTATACCGGGGAACGAAATACAATGACACCTGCGTATCGGATATCTATGTTATAGCAGCCCAGATACCCATACCATAATTAAATTGGACTTTTTTTCAATAATTCAGTATATTATCTGGTATGAGCAAGGATAAAAATTCAAACAAGCAGAAAAGCAACTCAAACAATACATTTTCTCTCCCGGCGGAACAGATCCTGCCTAACAAGCTTTATATCGTGCCAATCAGCGGACGGCCCATTTTCCCGGGCATTTTTACGCCACTGATGATCAACAACCAGGAAGACACCAAGGTAATCGAAAAGGCATGCGAGGGCGACAATTACATCGGTATCGTCATGCTCAAGAACGACGCGGAGAAACCCACACTTGCCGATGTGCATGATGTGGGAACCGTTGCCCGCATAATCAAGAAAATCAACCTTCCGGACGGTGGAATAAACGTCTTTGTATCAACACTGGAACGTTTCAAGATCCGCAAGACCCTCAGCGACTCAAATCCAATGGTTGCTGCAGTTGACTATCTTGAGGACCAGGAGGACGATACTTTTGAGGTAAAAGCCCTGACCCGCGCCCTCATCAGCGAGATGAAGGAAGTAAGCGAAAACAACCCGATGTTCAGCGAGGAAATGCGCCTTAATATGGTGAACATCGATCATCCGGGAAAAATCGCCGACTTTATCGCCTCAATATTGAACATAGACAAGGACGAGCAGCAGAAGGTACTTGAAACCACCAGCGTACGAGACAGAATGCAGCAGGTACTGATTTACATCAAGAAGGAACAGGAAATCCTCCGCGTTCAAAAGAAAATACAAAACGAACTGAACGACAGGGTGGAAAAAAACCAGAGGGACTATTTCCTGCGCGAAGAACTCAAGGCAATTCAGGAAGAACTGGGAATAGCGTCTGACCCAAAGAGCAGCGACTACCAGAAATTCAAGGCAAAAATCGACTCATTCAACTTTACGGGAGAGGTAAAGGAGACCGTCTACAGCGAGCTTGAAAAATTCCAGCTTCTGGACCCGCACGACCCGGAATACAACACCGTAAGGAATTACCTTGACCTCATAATCAACCTGCCGTGGAACGAAAAGCCGGTGGAACAGTTCAACCTTCAGGAAGCGGAAAAAATCCTGGACGAGGACCACTATGGCCTTGAGGACGTAAAAAAACGCATCATGGAATATCTTGCAGTACGCAAACTCAAGCACGACGGAAAAGGCTCCGTATTGATTCTTGTGGGACCGCCAGGTGTGGGAAAGACCAGCATCGGACGCTCAATCGCACGCGCAATGAACAAGAAATTCTACCGCTTTAGTGTTGGTGGAGAACACGACGAGGCAAAGATCAAGGGTTTCAGAAGGACCTATGTGGCCGCCATGCCAGGACAGATTCTTGAGGGACTCAAAATCACAAAATCCGCATCCCCAGTCTTCATGATAGACGAAATCGACAAAATGAACGCATCACACCAGGGGGATCCATCCGCAGCACTTCTTGAGGTATTGGACCCGGAACAGAACGTAAACTTCAGGGACACTTACCTTGACCTGCCGTTTGACGTAAGCAACGTATTCTTCATCCTGACTGCAAACACCCTGGACACCATTCCACGTCCGCTTTTGGACAGGGCGGAGATAATTGAACTTTCAGGCTACATCGACCAGGAAAAAATCGAGATAGCAAAGAAATACCTTCTTCCAAAGACACTCAAGAAAAACGGACTCAAAAAAAATCAGGTAAAGCTTTCCAAGGACGCATACGCACTCATCGCCACGGAATATGCAAGGGAAGCCGGAGTACGCAATTACGAAAAATGCCTGGACAAAATCTGCCGCAAGCTGGTCCGCGAACAGGTAAATGAATACGAAAAACAGAACCCGCCCGCACCATGTCCGACACTCAGCGACATTAAAAAGAAGCCATCCTCCCTCCCCGTCCAGAACGAAAAGAAACTCACAAAGGAAGAAGAGAAGGAATTGAACGAAAAGCTCCTCAAGGAAGAGCAGGAAAAATATGCGGCCGAAGAATCAAAAAAGATAGCCTCTGCCTTTGCAAAAAAATCATTCACCATCGGCATTCCGGAAGTACGGAACTATCTTGGCAAGGCTGTTTTTGACGAAAGCCAGATAAAGACCGCATCGGTACCGGGAACTGCAATAGGACTTGCATGGACAAGCATGGGAGGAGACACCCTCCTTCTTGAAAGCATCTCATTCGAATCCGAAAAGGGCGGACTCCAGCTTACAGGCCAGATGGGAGACGTAATGAAGGAAAGCGCCCAAATCGCAATCAACTGGGCCAAGCAGTACGCAATCAGCAACAAATACAGGGACAGCCAGTGGTTTGAAAAGAACACGGTCCACCTGCACATACCAGAGGGTGCCACACCAAAGGACGGACCTTCAGCGGGCATCACTATGGCAACAACCTTCGTCTCACTGTTCAGCGGAAGGAAAATCAAGCCGAACCTTGCGATGACAGGAGAATTGAGCCTTACAGGTCAGGTGCTTCCAATCGGAGGCCTCAGGGAAAAAACCGTTGCGGCAAAGAGGAACAAAATCAAGACAATCATAATTCCATCCGCAAACCAGAGGGACCTGGACGAAATCCCCGAGCACGTAAAGCAAGGCATAAAATTCATTCCGGTGAGCCGTGTGGAAGAAGTGATGAAGCTTGTATTCTGAATCGTCGTATTCTTTTATAAATCCAACTTCATCAAAAAAAATGCGGAACATGCACAATACCATGCAGTCCCGCACTCGGCAACGTTTGAAACGCCTTTTATTTTTCCTCTTCCACAGCTTTCAGCACTGCTCTTGCCATATCACAGTGTTTACCTAGCAGACGGTCCAGTTCTTCCTGAGCAGTATCATATTCATCGATCCGCTCAAAATCATGAATCGTAAAATTATCTCCGGTCACATAATAATTGAATGTTCCGAGATAAATGGCCTGTATATCATTAGGAACATCAACTTCATATTCGACAGGCTGCGGAAGATAAATCATCGCCATGAGGCTTCCAAAGAAATACATTTTGAAGGGTTCCGAGAATTTAAAGGTGTTGGGAGTCTTTTTTGATCTTCTTACCTGAACGATAAAAGTCTCACCGATACTGTACTCAGTCTGGTTTTCCTTGACGAAAGTCGATTTGTTGCTTCCAAAAGTATCTGATGGATCATCAACGTAAGGAACAACATAAGTATCCGGCTTTTCTGCGCAAGAATCAGGAAGACCGCGTGTCTTGAAAATGAAATCACGGCTCTCGTCAAAAATCACATTTACTTTTCCCACAAAAATTACTTTTTTAGAATCCGGCTTGATTTTAGGAGCTTCAGAGAAGGCACAGATATTGCATGTAACCAGAACAAGACCTGCCAACAGGTATTTATAAATCTTTTTCATTACTTTACCTCCTTCAGCCTGCTTTGGATAACAGGCTCCCATTCTGTTCCCTTATATCTCCTCAGGGCCTCCTGAAGACATTCTATCTCCTGCTTTTTGGGATTAGTCGTGGCAAACAGACCTGTCATCGGTACATTCTCTCCCTTTTTGAATGAGTCCTGTCCACTGTAATAACCAAAGTAATAAATGCCTGGTTTTTCAGGAACCTTTATGTCAAATTCTTTATACTGCATCGGATAATAATCATTCCAGTAATACGTTACGCGGCCATAACTGGCTGACCCGGAAACCCATTCCAGCCTGTATCTTGAACCGGGTGCCACAGGGGCTGAAATTATGTACGGTCCTTCCAGCTGCTGATAATCCGGCTGATACTCAGAATCACACTGAGACCAGTACATTGACCAGTCGTTTCCGTAAAATCCAATAAAAATCACGGAATTATCCGGAGTTCCCTGGCTTGCCCTCTCCTTATAGTCAAAGTTGGTTACTTTAGCAGAAAGGCAACCAGTAAGCAGGAACGCAAGCACTCCAGCAAACATCAATGAAATTTTTTTCATTTATTATATCTCCTTATTTAAAATCCTATTGAAACATAGAATACGACAGAATTAACAGTGCCATCGTATCCTGACTCCATGAAGTCGATGAATTTCCTGCCCTTGAATGCAATTCCAAAGCCAGGATAGAATGAAAGTGACGATGTATATGTAAAGCCTACGCCTGCCTCATACACAACAGACAGCATCGGTTCATGCGATCCCATGCCACCAGCAGAGATACCGACCTCTCCATAAGGAACAATCTCAAATGAATAAAAATCCAATGGAATTCGCACGACTCCGCTCATCTGTAAAGAAAGCTTTGAATCAAACGGAGTTGAAGCCTTGTAAATTCCCAATCCCATTGCGGTTACATCACTGAAACTGTATAGCAACTCTGCTCCGAAATTAAAGCCCTGATTACTCAACGGAAGCTCAAAGGCACCTTTGATAATGAGTGTTTCTGTGGAATGAATTCCTGCAAAGCTTAAACCTCCATAATCATTATCCTTTTTCTTGCTTTCCTTGCGGTCATTTTTCTTTTCCTGCTCTGTATTTGCCGCACTTGAATCAAGACGCCAGAGGCCGTGTTCCTTTATCCATTCAGTTGTAAATGATGTCTGACCATCACCCTCTCCTGCAGTAAAAGCAATCGTTACCTTGTCTTCCGTTGATTCAACAACTTCAGTCTTGTAGGAATAAGATTTATCCTCTGTTGAGCCGTATTTCTTGAACAGCTGGTATGCACACGCATAGCGCAGACCTTCTGCCGGATTAGAATTGAAAACATCGGAAACCGTAGAGCGGACACTTGTCGGGGCAAAGCGAAGTACAGATTCAAAATCCTTCTGTCCGTCCACAGATGCCTTATGGAAAGAAATAAAGTTTATTATGGAAGTGTATTTCTGGCTTGAATCACCGAGTGCCTGTGCAAGTTTGAATGCCCTGTCCTTTGCGGATGACCTTTCACCGGAAGAGATGCCTTTTATCATCTTTTCTATCTGGGCGGCGGGAATGGCAAAGTTTGCTGAATCACGATAAGCGGCCTTCCATGTGTTGATGCCGACCACAAGGTATTTGCTGCCGGAAGAAATCAAGAGGGGTCCGCCTGAATTACCGTAGTCAACCTGTGCGGAATGCTGAATTATCGTAGAGATTTCAGGACTCAAAAGTTCCTTGATTCTTGCACGTGAATTGGTTACGGTACCCTTTCCAAACTGCCATACAGGCTCATCTCCAAGCGCCGGGAAACCAGCAGACCATACTTCCTGTCCGTCCTTTAGGGCTGTCTCGGAAAACTCCAGGCCTTTAGCAAAGGGCCTCTCCCCGTTCTTGAATGCAAGGATCGCTATGTCGATGTCATCGTCCGTCGCCACAATCCTTAGGCCCTCGTATTTTGTAATGGCACCGGTCTCCTCGTCCTCAAATTCCACAGAAACGGTTTCTGCATTTGCAACAACATGGCGGTTTGTCACAATGTAGTTTGTTCCGTCCTTTGCAACCCAGACAAATCCAGAGCCGAATCCTCCCTCAAGATATGAGTCAATCGCCTTGGAATAGGTGTTGTAGCCTTCACTCTTGAGTTCCTTGCTCATGTTCTTGAAGATGTCAACATATTCAGAATAATACTGCTGACGAACAATGCCAACGTACTGCTTTATCTGAGCGTAAACAAAACCTGGAATCAGCATGAAAGTCAGTATGATGCTTAAAAACAGTTTTTTCATTTTGTCCATCCTTTTATAAATTAAGTCAATGTTACCACTATAACCTATTATTTTGACTGTGTAAACCGATTCTTCCCGAAGTTTGAAGTTTTTTCAAATGATGCCATATTTGATGACAAAGATGAATTAAGCCATAAACATTGATTTCCGGGGTTTTTTATTGACATATATTACCATTTTATGCTAATATCTATGCAAAATCGGTTTATATAGAGGAGTTCCCAATGTCAGGACACAGTAAATGGTCAACAATCAAACATGCAAAGGGTATTGCAGATGCTAAACGCGGACAGCTGTTCACAAAGTTCATAAAGGAAATTTCAATCGCCGCAAAAATGGGTGGTGGAGATCCTGATTCAAACCCCCGTCTCCGTACGGCAATGCTCAAGGCAAAAGCCGCATCCATGCCAAAGGAAAACATTGAACGCGCAATCAAGAAGGGTACCGGAGAATTGGGTGCCGTTTCTTACGAAGAACTTGTATACGAAGGATACGCAGCCGGTGGTGTTGCAGTTCTGGTCGAAGTTCTTACAGACAACAAGAACCGCGCAGCCGCAGACGTACGCAACATCTTCAACAAGAATGGCGGAAACCTCGGTACTTCAGGTTCAGTAAGCCGCATGTTCGACCGCAAGGGTGTAATTGAATATGATGCAGAAAAGGTAAACGAAGACGAGCTCATGGAAGTTGCACTTGAGGCAGGAGCTGAAGACATCGTTACCGAAGACGGAGTTACAACTGTTACAACAGATCCCAACTCATTCGATTCAGTACTTGAAGCCCTTCAGGCAAAGAACTACGAGTCACTTTCAGCCGCAGTAAGCATGGTTCCACAGGCATATACCTCTGTTGATGCTGACACTGCAAAGAAAGTTTCAAAGCTCATCAACAAGCTCGAAGAAAACGACGACGTACAGAACGTATGGTCTACAGTAGAATATCCGGATGACTTTGATCCAGATGCAGAGTAATTCAATCTACTGATAAAAACAGGAAAGCGGTCTTGTGGCCGCTTTTTTTTATGGAAGGAATATGGCAAAAAAAAGACGGGTGATGGGGATTGACCCAGGACTTGCAAACACGGGATTCGGTATAGTTGATTCACTAAACGGCAAACTCCATGCGGTAGGTTACGGTGTCATAGAAACAGATGCCCAGGAAGACCATTCAATAAGGCTTTTGTCACTCTACAACAGGCTCCTTGCAGTAATCGACCAGTTCCGCCCCGACGAAGCCGAGATGGAAACCCTGTATTTTTCCCGAAACACATCCTCCGCAATGCCTGTAGCCGAAGCAAAGGGTGTCATAACGCTCTGTCTTGCCCAACAGAACATACCGGTGCATTTTTACACCCCAAACCAGATCAAATCCACAGTAACAGGAACTGCAAGCGCCGACAAGGAAACCGTGGAACGCTGCGTAAAGATAATCCTTAACCTCAAGGAAGCCCCAAAACCAGACCACGCATCCGATGCCCTTGCGGGAGCCATTACCCACATCCATTCAAGCATGTTTTTTTAATCAAAGTCATTTGACATAAATCGAATCATGTTCCATAATATAAGAATGAAGAAATTAACCGACAACAGCACGGAACAACAGTCATTTTTTACCCATCTGGTAAACATGCTGCTGGGACGCAATAAAGATGAAAAATACATTAAACTCAAGTCCATCAACAGGACGCTCCAGTACGAAGGATACAAGTATTATTCGTTCAGGAAGGGACGCCTTACCCCACAATTTGCAAAATACATGTATTCAGTTTATGAAACGGTAGCCCCCCTCAGGGAATTCTTTTTGAAAAACAACGATAACGAATACTACAAAAAGCAGATTCTGACATATGCCCAGACAGAAAGCCAAAAGGACATAGCCGAAAAGCTTTCACCCGCATCAATAAAACTTGCAGCCACAAACAATTCAATCAAGGTGGTGGCCGAAGCGGGACAAAAGCTCTTTGCAGAATTCAGGTCCGGTTTCTCTGCCGGCGAGGGAATGCTCATCAACGAAACATACCAGACAGTCCTCATACTCAAGCAGTTTTGCGTACTGGACTACTTTGCATGCCTCAAGCGTTTTTGCTTTGAGATGGAAGAAAATACTTTCGGGCAAAAATATAAATTCAACTCAGTTGCACGCGACTATGTTGCTGATTTCATAATTGACTTCATCAACTATTCCAACATGCTTCTGGAGATAGAAGAATTCAATCATGTTTCAAATTTCCTAAAGAGCCTGGACGGATGGGATCAGGGCAAATTGACCGACCTGCTCAACATGCTTGGCGAAATGAGCAAGATGAAGGACAAGAAAATCCTCAGGATGTTTGGAGCCTTGATGAGTCAGGATCCGGACTTCATGGAAAAAAGTGCCCCAGAAGGCAGGGACATTGTCCGTCCATACATCGAAAACATTTACCAGATGTTCCGTTCCACCGTTCAGGAAATAATTCATGAAAAAAAGCTGAGCCAGTTCAACGAATACCTTGACTCAGTTTTCACATATCAGGATTTAAAGCGGCTCAGGCATTACAACGACGACGAATCAAAGAAATACGAAAGCCGTGGTGCAAACGGTTTCATGTACTGCAATGCGGCCATGTACGTTCAGGCATTCATAAAGAAATACGCACACGGAGAACTTGAGCAGTTTCTGTCGGTGTTCCAGGTTGTGGCCCATAGCTTCATTCCGAGCTTCATCCCGAATTTTACGGCACGATGTCAGGATCTCTTCGATGTGGGAACTTCCCTGTTCACATTTGACCAGCATCTGGACACTGATTTTTCCGAGGGCTACAAACTCAAGAACCTTTTGGACAACTGCCGGAGTGACGAGAAAATCATCTTCAAGTTGAGTGGAGAAATAAACGAAATAAACCAGCAGGTAAACGAGATAATCAAGTCTGCCATAGAGGCAACCTCGGACATTTCCAAAATACTCAGTTCTCTTCTGGAAGACAGGACGCAAAAGAAAAACATCATTTCCAACTGGCACGAAGTTGAAAAGCAGATGCAGAAAAGTGCATCGGAAGCCCTTGAACCGATTATCGGGCACTTTAAGAATTTCGTAAACCTGATGAAGGAATACCAGAAGATGTAGGGCAAGTTTTTTTACAGGCTTGCTATATCAACAGATTTGAAACCTCTTTCTTCCAGTCCCTGCTCCACTTTACGTTCTTCATGAATATTATGGACGTCAATCCCTGAACCGAAGCCCATATGCGGATGACCTCAAGCTCCTTCTCGTAGTCGGAAAGCCCGGCTTTTTTTTCTTCAAAATACTGGGTGCATAAATCCTTGAGGATGAGGAACGGCTTGAAATCATTTTCATCGGAATGAGCAAAATCAAGGTTAGCATGAATGTATCCCCTGGAAAACAAAAACGTAAAGTATTCCGGATTGTTTATGAAAAAAGTTACGTAAGCATTTCCCAGGGCAATTATCTTTTTCTCTATGTCACTGTCCGAAACCCTGCTCACGGCATTCTCCAGGTAAACTGAAAAACTGTCGGTTACATGGTTCTTTATTGCATTGATCATGTCTTCCTTGTTCTTGAAATGCGCATAGGGGGCCGCCATCGTCACGCCGCATTTTTCCGCAAGCTTCCTCATGGACAGGGAATCCTCTCCCCCTGTGTTGATCATTTTTATTCCTTCTTCAATGAGTGCATTCCTTAAATCACCATGATGATACTTATCTGACATGTTCCAGCATAGCCTCGATTACAAGTTTGTTTTCTTCCCACAGAGGAGAATGGGCTGAATT
>DBWR01000004.1:14371-52588 GCA_002309305.1 Treponema sp. UBA1233
AGGGTTATTGGTGTCGTATAATCATAATAACCGGAGATAAAGTAAACCGGTATCACGCATGGAATGTCTGGATTTACCCTGTACTGCCTGTAAGTGCTTTTTCCAAGAAGTTTCTTTCCTTTCCAATAATTGATACTCTCGGAGAAGGTATAGCACTTACATGACATCTGCTTTAAGAATATGTCCTTGAAGTCAGAAGTCATTTCCCTTGTTGTCGCACAGCCGGCAAGCAGAAGTATTTCCTCCCAGTCACGCCCAATGCTGGAAGGTTTCTTGATTACAAATGTTCCATCCTCAGAAACTGTGACAAGCTTTTCCATCTTTGCAATGGCCTTTTTATTTCCGCTTTCCTCAAACACTTTCTTCATGAAATAATAGCCTTCCTCATAGCGTCGTGTCTGATCCGGATGATCCTGTCCCATTCCAAAATAACAGTAGAAGTCCTCCGAGTTTGTCTGCGCAAGATAGAGCCCCAGGTTTGTTCCGCTTGAGTGGGCCATGAGATAAACCTTTTCCTTGTTGTATGTTTCCTTAAGATACTGTGCCACCGCATGTGCATCCTGTGCAAGCCTTTCAACAGTAATTTCCTCAGGAGAAATCTTTGAGTCATAGGATATGCCTTCTCCAAGATAATCCCAATAGCACACCGTAAAGTAATCTGCAATGTTATTAGGATATTCCTCCGAATATGCCTCGTTAAGCCATACCTCAGGAACTCCGGGTCCACCAGAGATAAACAGAAGGACAGGATTTTTTTCATCCGTCATGGTTATGTACATTCCGTTTATGTTTTGGTTTACCATGCGGCGGATTTTCTTTGTGTTCGGAAGACCCTTTGCATCCTCAATTCCAGCTACCATATTACTCCTGCATGATATCATACAAAACACTCCCAGAACAATACTAAATACAATCGTTACCTTATTTATCATTTTACTCATGCTCATGTTAAGCCTCCTTAAAGTACCCTGGGGAATTCATTCCTAGAATTTATACATTCCCTGAATCGAAAGATAAAAGCCACCGTCATAATCTTCTTTGGTCCTTACACCATTTGATGAAATCATCTTCTGGCCTGCAAAAGCATAGCCTGCACGCACACCGATGGCCGTCGCACTGATTTCTCCATAGGCACAAAAATAATTGTATTTTACAGAATTATCAATGTCAATCCTGAACTTGTCAACATTATGAGATATGCCTGCCGAGATGCTGAAGTAATCTTTAAATGGCCCCTCCTTTATCGGATAACAGCAGAGTGCCGTGTCAAAGTTAATGTCAGCCGGTAAATCAAAACCTGCGAGCGATGCCTCACCCTTTATGCGGAACATGTTCTGGGGGAACAAGACGAACCTTGCATCCGGAAGCCCTATCCATTCAAACTCCGTGGTGAAGTAATTTCCTGAATAACTAAAATACAGCATTGGAAGGGGAACTACAAAAATATCAACATCCTTGTTTTTTATTCCTGTGTCAGTAGCCGCAAGTCCTCCACCAAAAACAAGGGACATTGAATCCGTGTCGATGAACTTTCTTCCATACATCAAAAGTCCCTCAAAGTTCTTGTAGCTTTCAAATGGATTTGCACCCCTGCCGTCAATTTTCAAAAGGAATGAGTTTTTGCCGCTTACAACTTTTCCAAAAAGCCCCAGCTTGTGGAAATTCTTTTCATCATATCCTTCAATACCTTCCGAGAAAATGTCCTGGGCATATGATATCCTGGTTGTAATTAAATCCGGCATATTTGCGGAACTTCCCTCACCTTTTTCCAACATGAACTGCAATGATCCTGACGGACTAAAAAGATAATTGTCTCCGTCAATATGAAGCATCTTGAACCCCGCTACCGGCACAACATGGAATTTGATGTCTTCATTTCCGGAATCCTGTGCATCTGAATGCTGCGCATTCGTCCCAAAAACAAATCCCGCTGTCATAATCAAGGCAAGGAATCCTTTTTTCAGATTGAATCTTTTCATTTTCTATCTCCTTCTTTCATCACGTGTATTGATGAATTCTTACTTAACACTGTTAAGTTATCTTAATGTCAATATACCAATTTATCTTAACACTGTCAAGATTAATTTAAAAATTTTTTTCACTTTTTTTATTCTTTGCATAATATCCTTTTCCATGTTATACTTCATCTTATGAGTACACATATCAATGCACCCGATGGTGCCATAGCGGAGGCAGTATTGCTTCCCGGTGACCCGCTTAGGGCCAAGTTTATTGCGGAGACTTTTCTCAAGGACATCCACTGCTACAATGAAGTGCGCGGAATGTATGGCTTTACAGGAACTTACAACGGAAAAAAGGTTTCCGTCCAGGGAACTGGAATGGGTCAGCCTTCGATTTCAATTTATGTAAACGAACTGTTCCGTTTCTATGGAGTACAAAAAGCCATTCGTGTTGGAACATGCGGAGCGGTACATAAGGATATTGCCCTGCGTGACGTAATTCTTGCACAGGGGGCATGCACTGATTCTGCAATCAATACCAGAAGGTTCAAGGGAATGCATTATGCTCCGATAGCTGACTTTTCACTCCTTTCTACCGCACACAAAAAGGCAGTTGAACTCGGCCTTAACGTAAAGGTAGGTCTTTGTGTTTCAAGCGACGTTTTCTATGACGACGATGAAAACTGGAAGCTCTGGGCCGAATACGGTGCTCTGGGAATTGAAATGGAAGCATCAGAGCTTTATACGCTGGCAGCAAAATACAAAAGGCAGGCACTTGCAATTTTAACCGTAAGCGACCACATCCTTCTTGGAGGGCAAACCACTGCAGAGGAAAGGCAGACTTCGTTTACCAACATGATCAAGGTGGCACTTGAAACAGCAACTGCCTGAGAACCAACGACCTTGTACCCTTGAATAATCTAAAATAAAGTAGTAGACTTTTTTAATATTCAGGGGCATCAACGTATGGAAAACACACTGTCCCAATTATTTTGGAGTAGAAAATGAAACCAACATTACTTGTACTTGCGGCTGGAATGGGAAGCCGTTACGGTGGAGTCAAGCAAATTGATTCTGTAGGCGAAAACGGTGAATGTCTTTTGGATTTTTCAGCCTATGACGCACAAAAGTGTGGATTTGGAAAAATTGTTTACATAATCAGGCAGGATATAGAAAAGGATTTCAGGGAACGCCATTTTGACCGTGTTGCAAAAAATTTCAATGCGGAATATGTGTTCCAGACACCAATCAGTCTTTTGACGGCCGAAGAACAGGCCAAGGCTGCACAAAGGGAAAAACCATGGGGAACGATTCATGCAGTCCTCTGTGCTGAAAATGCCGTGCAGACTCCATTTGCAGTAATCAACAGCGATGACTATTATGGCCGCGATGCATTCAAGACATTGGGACGCTATCTTTCAGACATCGATTTGTTTTCAACAGAACACGCAATGGTCGGCTACGTACTCGGCAACACAATGAGCAAGTCAGGAAGCGTAAGCCGCGGTGTATGTACAGTAAAGGACGGATACCTTGAATCAATCGTGGAAAACACAAAGATTGCATACGAAGGTGCTGGAATTGTAAGCGAACTGAATGGCCAGAAAATTCCGATGACGGGAAAAGAATGGGTCAGCATGAACTTATTTGCATTCAGCCTCAAGGCATTTGAGGGATTCCACGAATACTGGGAAAACTTTAAAAAGACATCGATAGACCAGAGCAAGGCAGAGGCACTTCTTCCTGTAGCCGCATCAGACATTGTCCGCAAGGGCGAGGGAAAGATTAAATTCTTCTCTTCAACTGAACGCTGGTTCGGCATGACATATCCACAGGATAAGGAAATCGTCAAGCAGGAAATTGCAAAGAAAATTCAGGACGGCTATTATCCGTCAAAACTCTGGAAACTGTAATACGAAATGCTAAAACTCAATCACATCGTTTCTGAAAAAATCTGGGGATACGAACTCTGGAAGGCTTCAACTCATCCAAACGGATGTCAAAAGGAACTCCTTGATTTTGCAGGGGGCGACTATCCCCTTTTGGTAAAGGTGATTCAGGCAGATGACGTACTGAGCGTACAGGTTCACCCAGATGACATAAAGGCAAGGGAACTTGAAGGCTGCAGGGGCAAGACCGAATGCTGGTATATCCTTGATGCAAAAGAAGATTCCAGACTCATCTACGGCATGAACGGAAACTACAGCGAAGAAGAGATAAAGGATTCTGTAAGGAACAACTCTCTGGAAGAACGCGTCAATTCTGTTCCCGTCAGCTCTGGGGATTTTGCATACATTCCGGCTGGAACTGTTCACGCAATAGGATCGGGTATAAGACTTTTGGAAATACAGCAGTCTAGCGACATAACTTACAGGCTCTATGATTGGGGCCGCGGAAGGGAATGTCATCTGGACAAGGCTGTTTGCTGCATTAAGAATCTTGAGGCTCAAAAAATCGTTCAGTTTGGAAACAAATTTGACTGTCCATATTTTTCCCTGGAAAAACTCAGCACAAAGGAAAAAGACTCATTAACAATTGAATGCCATGAAAATGACGGTCCCCTTTCCACCGCCCTAATTTTTGTTCTGGACGGCGAGGGAACTATAAACGGTGAAAATGCCGGTAAAGAAGACATATTTGCCTTTAAAAGCGGAGAATCCATACAGACGCAAGGCAAGCTTGTGCTGATGAAAATTATTCCCTACTCATGCAAATCCTGAACCAGACTCTGCACTACACTTTCAACTGTTTCCGGATATTTTGCAATCAGTTCATGCTTGTTGTAAGAGCCGTTGTCATCCTGGGGTCCTGTTTCTGAAACCGCAGTATATTTCTTGTGGAACACCTTGTTTCCTTCCGCATCATAGATGTAGACATTCATCGTCGTTCTGGCAAGGATGAATATGTCGTGCATGCCGACCGGCAACTTCTGCTTGTAAAAATTGAATTCCACCAGCATGATTCCTTCCGCCCCAATGCTTTGTGCAAGCTGACGATATTTTTTCCCGTTGATGTAATCAAGTACTTTCAATCCTTCTGCAGGAACATCGGTTTCAAGACTTGACAGGAATACTTTTGCCGCCTTTTGATATTCTTCTCCTCCTGTAAAGCTTGTGCTGTCTATCAGATTAATTCCTGAATCAGAAAGTGAATCGGCCAGCGTCTTGTATGCTGAATCTATCCTTTCCTGTACCGTATAGAGTTCAGGATTTTCCTGATTCTGCTTTTTCAGCAAAGTACCGGGAAGCGAATCATCCACAGCATTGGAACTTTTTGCCTGAGGATCATACCATGGCAGAGACGGATTGCTGTAAACCGTGAGGATTGCTATCGGGGAATACACATCCAAATCGAATTTCACCGACTTGCACGAAAGTACCATCAGCATAATAGAACAAAGGATACTGGCGGTTGCTATTTTTTTCCCAAAATGTTTTTTCATAAAAATCTCCTTTATAAAATTCCATGTTATTGGTGATAGAACTACACGGATATAGTTTTACCACAGCTCATAAATAATGTCAAAATTCAACTTTATATTTTACCGGCAGATCAAGAAAATCACGGACACAAAAATCATCGTCAATGAATTTTCTTTTTCTTGCACCAAAAATGTATTTGTTTTTACCTGTACGCACAATCTGCATGTCGTACTTGATGCAGCTGCAAAAAGCCTGCCGCAGATTTGAGATATATGTGTATAGCTGCTGGATGCATGAATCATCTTCCTTATTCCATACCGTCCTGCAGATATCTGCAATGCAAAGAGCCTTGTTTTGGTTTTTCCAAAAATACATCAGTAGCTTTAGCCGTGAATCAGGAATTCCAATTTCCCTTGCCAGAGATTCCAGTTCCATTTCGCTTTCAGGTTTTGCATCTATTTCCGTTCCTTCAAGCAGTAGCCTTTCAACAAAAGGATTTATGGTAAGCCACATAAAAAACGGTCGATACAGGCCTTGAATGTTTAGGGAAGATGAATATGGATAATATATTGACAGAGACTTTTCCCAAAATGAACTTTTTTCGTTTTGGGATAGCATTGGGTCATTGAAAAAAATGAACGGCACTTTAGAATCTTTTAGCAAATCCCTCATCGAATCATACGGATTGAAAGAGTTTGGAGAAAAAACATAATAATCGCAAAGCAGCAGGTCGATCGTTGACTCACGGTTGTTTTCGAGAATTTCCATTAGATGCGGAATATCCTGAACCGGAGCACAGACATGCAGCTGTTCTTCAAGTTTTGAACAGATTTTAAGCGACCTTTCCATGGACTGCGACAGGACAAGAACCACCATTATTTTTCGGCCCCGTCGGTCTTATCCAGTTTTTTCATTCTTGCATTTATGTACAGCTCATCCTGATACCAGTCAATCAAAAGGCTGAAGTATTCATCCTGATATCCATTTGACTTGATGTAAATCTTGTACACTTCGCCCGTCTTCAATGAATTGGGGTTAATGGTCCACAAGTCTTCCAGTCCCTTGTCGGTCTGTATTTTGCATGAACATATGTCGGAAATGTCCTTGCCGGTTTCATCATCTAGCGCTGTTGCATGAATCTTGATGTTGCGCCTTTCTCCCTTTAGATAATCCAAATCAAGTTTGAGCTCATCATGGGTTACCTGAACATCCGTCCACCACACCGAAGGACCTGCCGCTATCTTGATCCTGTAGTCACCATGCTTTAGATAAACAGGTTTTATAGAAACTATCGTAGAACCCTTGTCCTTGTCCTGGTTTTTACTTACAGAAAAATCCCTCTGTGAACCGGGAACATCAGGCAGCTTGTCGTTGTCGTTGTAATAGAAGAACACCCTTGCAGGCAAATCCGCCTTTACGCTTTTTGTCTCCGGCATCTTTAAATTAATTGTTACCGGCGTGTACCAGTGTCTAAGAATCGTTTTGTGTATGTAGCCTTCCTTCCATGCAAAGGTAATGAGTCCTGCAAGCAAAGCAACACCCAGCACTACCAAAGCAACAATTTTTGGAGTCCTGTTCTTTAGCGGAATCTCAGCATATTTGTACGGCCTGTCAGGATATCTTTGCATGGACATGGCCAGCTGTTTCTTTATATCACTTATTTCAAACTGAGCCAGATACTTTCTTGTTATCTCTATAACTCTCGTAAGATTTTTATATCGTTTTTTCGCATAAAACTTCGTCATTTTCCTGATCATGCATCTGATGGAAAATGGTATTTTTTCCTTGCCGTTTGTTTTTGGAGGTTTAATGCAACCCATTTTTTTGAGCATCTCCTTTTGCTCAGCCAGGCTGCGTTTATTGTCATAAGGTTTTTTTGCATATATCATCTGGTAAAGGGTAATGCCCATTGAATAAATGTCTGCCCTTTTTGTTACCAGAGCGGCGTTTACCATCTGTTCAGGAGCCATAAATGAAAGGGTTCCCATGGTTGAGCCAAATATCGTCATGTTGCCGCCATAAATGGAATCGTGCTTGTTGCCACCCTTTCCGTTGTCTTCTTTTTTCTTTTCTTCTTCAGGTTCCTTATCAATTCCCGCAATACCGAAGTCAGCGATTTTTACTGGAGTCCGCTTTGAAATCAAAATGTTTGCAGGTTTAATGTCGCGGTGAACTATGTCCCTGTTATGAGCATAATGGAGCCCCATACAGGCATCGTGGAATATCAGCATTGATACGTTAAGTGGAAGCAGCTTGTCTTTTTCCATCAGTTTTTCGAGTGACATGCCGTCCACATATTCAAGGACAAAGTATTCTTTTTTCCTTCCGGTCCTTTCATCGACTTCTTCCATGAATTCAAACGAACGGACGATGTAATCATTTGTCAGTTTGTTCATGATGGAGATTTCTTTCTTGAACCTTTCCTTTGATTCTTTCCTTCCGAACTTCAACTGCTTTATGACCACGTCATGTTTTAAGACAGGGTCCTTTGCAAGATAGACGGCACCCATTCCGCCTTCAGCAAGATAACGTATGTTCGTGTATTTTCCGATGTGGCTCGGACATTCCCTTTCCATGATTTATTCCCCCATAACAGAAACTATGTCTTTTTCAATATTAAATGAACCGTCGGCGTGAACATGAACAACATTCATCTGAGTAGGATTGTGAAACTGAATGTACTGTCCGTCCTGCCTGAGCGCATACCTTCCCTTAACCGGCCTGTGTCCTCCAAACCAGAGGAAATTTTCCGCATCGATTTTTTTATCCAGCAGTCGCAACTGTTCAATTACGGAGCCTTCCCTGGCTTCCCCGTTATCCGTCCATGTAAAATTCAAGATTACCGAAGGATTCCTCCTGTAATCGATTATTTCTTCCCTGCTGTAAGGTTCGTAGGGTTCTGCGTGGCTTACAGCAAAAGTCTTGAACAGTGCAACAATCGGAAGTGTTTTTTCAAATGAGTTTAAAATATGCAGTGTGGCCTGAGAATAAACCTGCTCCACAAAATCAAAAACCATTTGTCCTTCGTTTGCATGTTTTCTGAAAGAATAATTGCCGTTATCGTTTTCATTCAATATGTTTTCGTGATTACCCTTTAAGAAATGAAAATTTTTTGGAAAAGCATTTTTCAACATCATTATTGGAAGCAGAGTAGCAAAACAGTCGTGCATTTCTTCCCGCATCATGGGACTGTCAACTTCCCCATCGTTCCATGCAATCCACGCCTTTTTCCACCGTTCAGCACATCTGCCGGAGGTTTCGGTGTGGAAACAGTCGCCCACACATAAAACCGTACACTTGTCATCGGCCAGGGCACTCAAGACATTTTGTCCTACAATCTCGGAATCAAGAAGCCTCAGCAAGAATTCAGGTCGTGCATGCAGATCAGGAACAAGAATAACGTCCTGCTCCAGGTCAGAAAAATCAAGCAGACCTCCCGGAGTTTTTTTATGTCCGTAAGGCCGGTAAGAGGATTTTTCTTTTTCAAGAGCATTTACGGCACTTTCGCCAATCTTCAGAACTTCATCTTCGTCGGGCAGTCCATCTTCAACCATGAATTTGCCCAGAGAAGACCGGAATTCCTTAAGCTTAAAAGACCCCATATTACCCCATCACGAGGCTTGCCGTACCAACAGTTATTTTGTCTCCCGTAGATAGCTTCACATACTTATCCGTAGGAATGCGGTGGTCATTTAAAAAAGTTCCGTTGGTGCTGTTTTCATCTTTAAGGAAATACTCTTCTTTAATTTTTTGAATGACACAGTGGTGGCGGCTTGCAAGTTTATTGTCAATAACGACTGTGTTGTCATAATCGCGGCCTATCGTTATCTTTGCTACAAGCTGGATTTTCTGCTTGTTAAACACGAGATACGACACCTGCTTTGTATCGGCAAGGCGGTCCAAATGCCTTCCGATGGGACTCTCATTGATAATTGTCTGTTCTTCCATAGTTCTTTAATTATACACCAATATTTTGAAAAAAACAAACATTTTTTACAGTGTTTTCCATATTATTGCATTTATTGATTTTTCACTTGAATTATGTATTTTTTGGGTTTATAATTGAAAAATGAGTGATGAAGAAACAGAAGAGCTATTGGAAGAAATAGTCGAAAACCAACAAATAAATTCAGACAGTCAGGAACAGACAAATACAACTTCCTACCTTGTCTTCAAATCAGGCGACATGAATTATGCAGTAAATTCTACTGAAGTTCGTGAAATTCTGCGCAATAACGAAGTCTACCCCATGCCCTTTGTACCTCCATACATCAAGGGGGTTTTAAACAGCTATGGAGTTCCTTTTGCTGTGGTTGACTTTTCACTGTTCACGGCGGGCTCCTCACAGGACAGCAGGCTTTTCATGCTCCTTAAAAATCCCAACAATATTTCCATTCAAGTTTCAGAAATACAGGAATTCCACAACGAATCTGAAGTCACCGTCAAGGAATTGAGCAATGCGGAAGACGCACCCTTTTTTACAGGGGCCATCAGTTTTGACGATGTTACCGCTCCAATACTTAACATCAACGGCATTTTGGAAAAAATAAGGAGCGATCTTGAAAACAGCTGAATGGTTTGCCTGCTTGAATTACGGTCGGTTCGACATTTTGATTCCCCAATCATCTCTGATGGAAAGCACATATTCCCTGACAGAAATCCACAGTCAGCTTGCGCAAAAACTCAACTGTGAGGAAATAAACCTGGATTCCAGAGTTTCTTCGATTTTTAAAATTGAAAGCAGCTTGCCACCTGTTACGGAAATAGCCCTCAAGTCACAGCCTCCGCTCATATTAAGGACATCGATTGTACCGACGGTCATGCAGATTCCGCTTTCGAGCATAAAATTCTTTTCGGCCCTCTACAAAAGCCATCTGAAAAAATACGGCATTCTTGCGGCACGGTTCAACGAAGACAAAATCCAATATCTTGTAAGTGTTTCCAAACTGGTTAACTGTGGTGGCTCAAAATGATAAAAACCCTTATTGTAGATGATTCCGCAATAGTACGCGCAATGCTCAAACAGGTGATGGAAAGTGACGGCAATTTCATCGTTGCGGGTACAGCAGTAAACGGACAGGATGCAATCGAAAAGAAAAGGACCATCTTTCCGGACCTCATCATCATGGATCTGAACATGCCTGTTATGGACGGAATTGAGGCAACCAGAACAATAATGCAGGATAACGGCAAAGTTCCTGTCATAGTGGCGTTTACCACCGAGGATGAGGCCAAGGTCGGTTACAAGTGTCTTGAGGCCGGTGCGGTGGAAGTCATCAAAAAGCCCAACCTTGCGTCCATGACTGTCTCCGATCTTGAACAATTCTGCGAGAGGCTTAAACTTATTGCAAAAAACAATCCGATTAAAATCAGGACAAAAAAATCCCGCGCACGTCCAAAAACAGAATCTCCCGCACAAGCTACAGAAACACCTGTTGTTCCAATAAAATCAAAATTCAACTTGCTTGTTGTAGGAGCTTCTACGGGAGGTCCTGTTGCGATTCAAACCCTGCTGAAAGATCTGGGAAGCAATTTTCCCATTCCAGTCTTAATCACACAGCACATAGACCTGATGTTTGACAGGCAGTTTGCTTCATGGCTGGACAGCACTACTGACTTTTCGGTTGTACTGGCAGAAGAAGGTACAATACCGGAACCTGGTTACGCATACATTGCTCCGGCGGAAACACATCTTGTCGTAACGGAAGATGATTCTTCTCCTTGCGCTTGTTCCCTTTCCATAAACCACGATCCACCCCTGCACTTTTTAAAACCGGCTGTGGACAAGCTGTTTTGTTCGGCTGCCCCGATATTAAAGGAAAGGCTGCTTGCCGTTTTGCTTACAGGAATGGGAAGTGATGGAGCTGAAGGATGCAAGACGATTATTGACAACGGTGGAAAGACAATATGCCAGGATCAGGATTCCTGCGTGATTTTTGGAATGCCCCGTGCGGCTATAGAGCTAAATGGAGCCAGTCACGTGCTGCCCCTTGATGAAATCGGTCCATTCATAAAGTCAATTGTCTAGGTGAGATTTGAAATGGAAGAGAGTATGACGGAAGAAAACAAAACGGAAGATGAATGCAAGTTTCTGGAGATAATTCAAAAATACTCAGGCCTTACCGTATCCGCATCACACAGGGATTTCATGCTCAATTACGTTGACGAAAGAAAAAAGGAGCTTGGACTTTCCGATGAAGAATACTGCAGGAAACTGGAAGAAGACATTCTGGAAAGAACCCGTATAATCGATGAAGCCGCAATCAATGAAACATATTTTTTCCGAGAAGTGATTCAGTTTGATTTTTTGAGGGACACATATTTCCCCAAACATAAAAATGTTGTCATATGGAGTGCCGCATGTTCAACTGGCGAAGAACCCATTTCACTTTATGCGCTGGCAAAGGCATGCAGGGTAAACGCATCGGTATATGCAAGTGACATAGACGAAAAGGCACTTTCTCAGATTAAAAACCGAATCTATACGCCCCACTCTTTCCGTAGCGAAGGCAGCAATTACATTGGTCTTCTTGAACAGTTGGGAACCTATTACCCCAAAACATTTACAATGTCAAAGGAAACTCTTGAAAGCCTGTTCATATCCAAATTCAATCTTGCGACAGACCATAAATTTCCCATGCCCAACGAAACGGTTGACCTGCTCTTTTTACGCAATGTATTCATCTATTTTACAAAGGAAACAAGAAAGGAAGTTTTGATAAAGCTCGCGGGTGCAATGAAGGAGAACGCACTTTTATTCCTGTCCATAAACGAAATCGCTTCAGTTGAATGTGACATGGACATGCCATTTGTAAAGGAAAACTGCGGTCCAGTTTATTACCTCAGGAAAGTCGGACTTGAAGAAAAAAAGAGATTATACGAGGCAAAGATTCATCATGGTCATACGGAACCTCAGCTTACCAGGACAATACCACACAAAGCAAAAAAAACGGATTCCTTCTGCCATGAACATAAAAATGCCAATCCTGTAAATGCCATACAAAAACAATGCACAATGACGGAACTTTACAAAGACCTAAAGGCGGCGATAAGCTTAAAGGACTTTGATCATGCAAGGGAACTGATATCCCGGCACAAATTCAAAACCACGGAAATGGAGCACGAGCTTTTCATGAAGGGCATGATTTTTGAAGCACAGGGAAACAACGATGAGGCGCTGGACTGTTACCAGAGGGCAAGCATAGCCAATCCAAAATTCTGGCCGGCATCTTACAATCTTGGAACATTGAGCAAAAAGCTTGGAAATTCAAAAAACATGAAAAAAGCCTTTTTATCTTGTTCAAAAGCGTTAAAATGCTATATTCAAAACCAGGAAATCTGTTATAATGATATATTAGATTCATTTAATCCAGATTACTTTTTGGAATTGTGTGACTCACAGATAGAAGGCGGCAGGTAAAGGAAATGTCATTTTCAAAAGAAGATTTTATAGAGGGATTTGTTTCTGAAACCCAAGAGCATATTGATGCCGTCAACAACGGTATAATCCAGCTCAAGAGCAATCCCGCCAACAGGGAACTCCTTTCCGAAATTCTCCGCGAGCTACACACGATTAAGGGTACCGGACGCATGATGGGATATCCTGTCATAGAAAGCCTTTCTCACGGTCTTGAGGATGTATTCAAGGGAATCAGGGAAGAAAAGTATGAACTCACCGACCATATTGTTCAGCTGACTTTCCGAACTTCGGACTGCATGCAGAGGGTTTTGCAGAAGATAACTGAAGACGGAAGCGATGAAATAAACATTTCCGAATACATCGACACTTTTAAAAAGGCAAGCTCAGGATTGTTCTTTACCACGGACAATCTGGACATAGACTTGTACGATGACGGAGAAGAAGAGGCCCTTCTGCTGGACGAAAGGGATGAAACTCTTGAAAACATCACATCCATCAGAATTGACATCAACCGCATAAACGAAATCGTCCGTTCATTTGACAATCTTATTATCAGACAGTTCCGCTTCAAGCATCAGCTGGAAGAATTTGAAGAACGCCTTAGCGCACTTGAAGGAAATGCCGTTCACGAACTGCCGAAACAGCTCAAGGAAGATTTGCTCCAGACGGAAACAGCAATCTTTGACACCCAACATCAGCTGCTGAACCTTCGGATGCTGCCGCTGGACATGGTTTTGACTCCACTCAGAAAGGAAGTTGAAAGCGATTCATTCAAACTTAAAAAGAACATTGAATTCGACATTCCAAAAACAGAATTCCTTTTGGACAAGTCAGTTTTGGAAAACTTAAAGGGCATACTCCTCCATCTAATTAGAAACAGCATTGATCACGGAATTGAAACTCCGGATGAAAGAAAGGCTGCAGGAAAGACAGACAGAGGCCACATAAGCGTTTTCGCCCAACAGAATTCAAACCACATAATCATTTATGTAATTGATGACGGAAGGGGCATTCAATACGAAAAAGTCAGGGCAAAGGCAATTGAACTTTTCCCCAACGACAAGAAAGAAATCGAAGGAATGAGCCACAAGGAACTGGAGCAGTATCTGTACATTTCAGGCCTTACCACTACAGAAAAAGCCACAGAACTTTCCGGACGAGGTGTGGGTCTTGATGTTGTCCGCACCGACATGGAAAAAATCAAGGGACGAATAAAAATCAAGTCCAAGGAAAACGAAGGCACCACTTTTGAATTAACCATTCCTCTATCCCTTGCAACACAACAGGGACTCTTTGTACACACAGGAAACATGAAGCTGATGATTCCTTCCAACTACATTGCCGAAATCGCAAACGTAGAGGAAAAGGACATTACGGTAATTCAGGGACAGTCATATTTGAGCCTCCACAATCAGCTTGTTCCATTGTACTTCCTTTCTTCAATAATTGGCGGAGAACAAAACAAAATCACATCCGCCGTAATCGTTGTTGAATATCTTGAAACACAGATTGCTGTTGTTGCAGACAGCATTGACCAATACGAAACTGTAGTAGTAAACCCGCTGCCACCGGTCATGCAAAAACTTGAGGCAATACAGGGTGTAGTCTATGACGAAAATTACGCCATCATTCCAATCCTTAACATTCCCGACATCATGAGAAGGTTAAGGCGTCTCCTTGCATATGACATGAAAAAGTATCAGATTAAAAACCGCAAGCACGATTTTACTGTCCTTGTCATCGACGATTCTGCAACTACCCGCCAAATCGAACAGACAATATTCGAAGCCGACGGTTACATTGTAGAAACAGCAACCGACGGAATTGAAGCCTTGGACATCCTAAAGACAAAACATGTTGATGCTATTATTACAGATATAAAAATGCCGCGTATGGACGGTATAGTATTTTTAAGCAACTTGAGGCGCATGAGCGAATTTGATTCCATACCTGTAGTTGTAGTTTCCGGTGTGTATGACCCTGAGACAAAGGAAAAATTCTTTAACGCAGGAGCCCAAGCCTTTATCGTTAAATCTGAATTCCAGCGAGGCAACCTTCTTCAGGCTGTCAAGGAGCTTTTAGGTGAGTAGTAAAAAGGTTCTTGTAGCATTTGATTCCTCAACCATGCGGCGTCTTGTGGCAAAATCCCTCAAGGAAGACGGTTACACTGTCATTGAGGCAAAGGACGGAATAGAAGCTCTTACCCTTCTCCATACAGAGCGTCCTGATGCAGTTGTCGTTTACATTGAACTTCCTGTCATTAGCGGATACAACATTTCTCGAATCGTAAAAAATGCAAATGAAATGTCTGACATGGTTGTAATCATCTGCGCACTGGAAGAAAACTCTGTTTACAACTTCTGGGTTGAAAATTCTTTGAGTGACGGACTTTTTGTTCCGGAAAAAGAAAATCTTTCTGAACTAAGCTCCATGTTGGAAAGAAACCTTCAGGGCATAGAAAAGAAATCAAAACCAGGACGCAAAAAGAAAATCGAAGCACCAGACCAGACCAAGCTCATTGAAACTGCAATCAGTGCTTTTGACAAGGAACTTTTCAATCTGTATACGATTCAAAGCGCATACAAGAACGGCATTTCAGAGTTTAACATTTCCAGACTTGTGGAAGAACTTGCAAAGAGCATTTCCGGCATTTACAGCTACGATGTCCTTGGTGTAATAATCAAATCAAAGGAACCAATTGAATATTATGCAAAAAATCCGTCCATGTCGCAGGATGAATTTGATGACTTTATCGACGTATGCCATAGCGAATACATGTCCCTTCACAAAAAGTCAGGTAAAATCAGCTGGCAGAAAAACAGGCAGACAATTCTTCCCATAAATCAGGAAGAACAGAAAAACGTAATCACCAAAAAAGTCAAAACCTACGAAACCCTTCCACGGGAGCTTAGCGACGAAATACCGTTTACAATTCACGTTGCAAGCTTTAACAATGTTTCCATAAACCCGCGTACAAGGGAGCGACTTAACTTCCTGATAAACATTTATTCAAAGCTGTTCATTCGAGCAATCGATTATAATGCGGCAAAAGACAACGAAGTCAAAATGCGCAAGGCATTCAGTCACTTTATTCCTCCCGCAATCATCAACCAGATGCTTGTATCAGGCGATGAAACAAATTCAACAGTCGGTGAAAAACGTGAGGTTGCCATCTTAATCTGCGACATCCGCAATTTTACTACGATAAGTGAAATCAACGAAGCGGAAAAAGTCGTTGAATTCCTTAACTCGTATTTTGCCACCATGGGACGAATCATCAAAAAACACGGCGGAACAATTGACAAATTCATGGGTGATGCGATTATGGCCTTGTTTGGAGCACCGGAAAGTTATGAAGACAACGGCAACAGGGCTGCAAATGCCGCTTTGGAAATGAGGCATGCATTGAACGACATGGAGATAACGCTCAACCTCCCTGTTGATTATGTCTTTGAAATAGGAACAGGAATCCATTATGGAGCTACAATCGTTGGTTCAATTGGAAGTGAGGAAAAAAAGGAATACACAGTTATCGGTGACAATGTAAACATAGCTTCCAGAATCGAAGGATTGACAAAACTGTACGGAGTCCCAATCATCATTTCCGAATCCGTAAAAAAAGATCTGCATGACGGACAGTATGTTCGCCATCTTGACACGGTAAAGGTAAAGGGAAAATCAAATTCAGTTGCAATCTATGAATTGAATTCTGCAGACACTGAAACCGACCCCATATTCCTGGACTATTATGAAAAGGGAATGAACCAATACTCAATGGGTAATTTTGAAATTGCAAGCGAATACTTTTCCAAGGCCATAAAAAAATGTCCAAGTGACAAGGCTTCCAAAGTATTGCTTGAACGCTGCAAGGTTTACATACACGACCGTCCAGAAAACTGGGATGGTGCATTTGCACTTACGACGAAATAGGAGAACAAGATGAACGATGAATATGAAAAAATAATATACAAGACATCAATAAGACCCAGCATCTCCGGACTTTTGATAAGCGCCGTATACATGTTTTATTTTGCACGGCTTCCCTATTCATCCATGAAGGTTGAAACTACCATACTTTGTGTCTTTTCATTTATTGCCATAACCTTGTTTTTTCAATTGATTATATTCAGGTTTACAAACCATATGCTTTCTAAAAACATGTCTGTTGAATTTTCCGACATAGACAACTTCAACCAGTCGCAAAGGACATCTATGGCCATTCGGCTTATGAAGCTTCCTTTTAAGGTTTGTCTGCATGTTGCGATTTTGTTTTTGATTTCGGGCATCATGGTTATTGCACTTTTCTTCTTTGGGTTAAAGATTCCCACATCATGCATTCTACTGACTCTGGTTCCAACTGTATACTCGGCTTTTAACACAGGTCTTATGGCATTCTGTGATGTTGAATCATGGTGTACCGAAGTCAATATCGATTTGATTCAAAAAGGCATAGACAGCGACATTGTACACGACAGAAAAGTCTTTGGCATGAAAATGTATACAAGAGTTTTTTACCACGTCATAATTCCCGTATTGTTTTCAATGACCATCTTCGTCACATACACTGCAATGCAGAATTACTTTCCCATCGAAAAGGCTACGTTTACCACATATTTCATACTTCTTTTGGTGTTCAACATTTTCCTTTGCGTTATGACGGCCTCACTTTTCTTCAGGCACATTTCACATTCAATTACCGACGTTAACCAGATACTCAAAAGAATAACTTCTGCAAATTTAAGTGATGACATGTATCTGCCCACCGATTTGGGAACTGAACTTTCATATTCGATTTATGTAATCAACGACCTTATTGCTGAATTACAGTCCATCATGGTTGACATAAAGAATACGAGCGACAACCTCTTTAACGCCACAGTCGAACTTACAGAATCCTCCAAAAGCACCGCCGACAACTCTGTAATCCAGGCAAACAATGTAAAGGGATGCGTCAACACCATGGCAGAAATCAAATTCATGCTTAAGGAAATATTGAACAGCATTACAAAAGTTTCTGAAGCAGCCGACGCAACACTATACGACGTTCACGAAGGCTCTGAGCTTTTAAACATGGACATAGGCAAGATGGGAGAAATCGCACAGGCAAACCTTGATACAATCATGGGTATTAAAAACCTGAGCGAAAAAATCGATACGGTCTGGAACATCATCAGCACGATCGACTCAATAGCTGAAAAAACAAGAATCATAGCCTTTAACGCAGAAATTGAAGCTACTACAGCAGGAGAAAGTGGAGAAAACTTCCACATCGTAGCAAATGAAATCAGGCGCCTTGCCACCACGATTACGGATTCAACCAGGGAAATCAGGAACAGGATAACCGGCATACAGCATTCATCCGACAACCTCATCATTACCTCAGAAGGTGGAACTGAAAAAATACGCGAAGGCAGCGAAATGCTTTCTACCCTGGAAGATGACTTTAACGAGCTAAAAACTTCTTCAGAAATCACATCTGAAAGTGCGGCAGACATACAGCAGATTACCAATTCTCAGGATTCTTCCTTCATGCAGATTATGGAAACATTAAAGCAGCTAAGCGAAGGATTTGATGAATTCAGTCAGTCTGCAAAGACAATCAACAGCTCATCACAAAACATAAAGGACATAGCTGAACGGCTAAACGGAATTCAAGACAGGGGAGGAAACATCTAATATGATTTTTTCAACATTAAAAAGATTCTTCTTGCAAAAGCCAAACGAATCTTTTACAACATACATGTACAGAACTTCTCTGATTACACAAATCATCATTACATTTTTACCGTTTTCATATTCACTCCTTTTTCTGGACATTCCACTTAATATAATCGGAGAATGTTATCTTGTACTCCTTTTGACATTGATTACACTGGAGCTATTTGTAGTTCCCCTTGCCAATTACCTGACTTCACACTACATGTCTTTCAGGCTCCATAGATTTGATCAGGGCAAACTTGATGAAGAAGCAAGAAACAGGCTTTTGGTTGAAGTGCTGCATTTCCCAATCAAAAAATCAGTCACAACCATCCTCTTTTCCGTCATACAAATTACAGCGGCATCCTTCTATTTGAATTACAGGCTTGATCTTGGAATAAGGGAAAACATCCATTTTATCATCATATGCATTCTTGCTACATATTCATTAATGCTGGCGGTTTTTGACATACTGCAGACAATCTGTTCAAAAAAGGCAACCCTAATAGTTTCAAGCGGCATATCAGAAGATTTGGTCAATACAAAAAAATATTTGGGATTTTCACTCATCACACTGTTTACAATGTATGTAGTAATCCCATTCCTCTTTTGCGGTGTTACGATTTATATCTCCAGCCTGTCTTTCAGGCTGATGAATTCAATAATAATCGCCTTTATCAACCTGCTTTATACCACTACCTTTGCGCTTGTTTATTTCAGGAAGATAAAGAAATACACGGATACGATTCAAACGGCACTTCATTCTCTAAGCGACAAAAACATAAAGAACAGCACTATTATACCTGTGGACCTTTCGAGCGAGCTCTCATATACGATTTACATGGTCAATCAGACAATCAGGCTTTTTACCGTAATAATTGAACAGACCTCAAAAACCAATGAGGAAATCAACATAGCATCCCAAAACCTTTCTTCCATTTCAGAGGAAACCGCAAGCACTTCTATCGAACAGTCAACCGCGGTAAAGGAAATTGTTTCAACAATGGAAATGACGGAAGAGCTTTCAAAATCTATTGAACGGAAGATAGTTGAAGTCAATCATCTTGCAGACAAAAACATGCAGGACATTGAGCACGATTCAAAATCAATCAAACAGAATCTTGAAAAAATGCAGGAAATCATTCTTGCAAACCAGTCTTCCATCATGGGTATTCAGAGCCTGTCGAATAAAATCAAAAGCATCTGGGACATCGTAAACCTTATTGACGGTGTTGCCGATCAGACAAAAATCATTGCCTTTAATGCCGAACTTGAAGCCGAAAACATTCAGGAAGGAAAGGCAAAATTCAAAAACGTCGCACAGGACATCAGAACCCTTGCCGACAACGTTATGATGCTTACAAAAGAAATCAGGTCACAGATACAGCAGATTCAAAACGCAAGCAGCCAGCTTATAGAAACAGGAATTGACTGCACGACTAAAATCAACCAGGGTAATGACCTTACCCTTGAGCTTGAAGAAAAATTCAAGACGATTACAAACTCTGCTTCCCTCACGCTTGATTCAACCGAACAGATTCAAAAGGTCGTTAAAGATCAAAGCCAGTCTTTTGTCCTGATTCTTGAAAAACTGCAAAACATCAGTTCCGGAGTCGAACAGTTTAATGTTGCCACACACATGATTGCAAAGACAGTACAAAAACTACGCGAAGACTGCGAACACTTAAAAAAGCTGAACAACTTTGACAAGGAGGCCTCATAAAATGGGCAAAACAAAAATGTCACTGGCATGGCGAATTTCCATTAAATGCATAATTCCTAATTTATGCGCGGTTCTGCCGATGTTCTTTTATTCAATTACCGTAACTCAACTTACTGTTCCCAATATAATGATTGTAATCAAATTCGTCCTTACAGTTGTTCTTGTGCTGCAGTTTTTCCTGGGCATTTATTTGGATTTTCTTGCAATCAAAAAACCTTCGGATCAACTGAACGACTATTATTCAGACAGATCTTCATTAAAGGACACAATTCCCCTCTTGAAGGAAATTGCCAAGGCACCAGTAAAAATCGCAATAATTACCATAATGTTCTTTATTGCCGGAACAATAGGCCTAACCCTTACTTATGAATATTTATTCCACATTCCAAGGACAATAAACCTACTTTCCTTTATCGAATGCATTTACGCTTCTTATCTTGCTGCGGTATTCGCATTCAACTATGTAAGGAGAATTTGCAGGCAAGACATGGAAAACCTTGTTGAATCCACAACTAATCCCGAAGCCATTATGAAAAAACAGTTTCTTGGCTTGAGTTTGGGCAAACAGTTTACCATCACAATAATTATTCCAGTAGTTTTCTGTTGCCTTACCGCCGGATATTCAATCTGTATTTTCTATTTTCCAAAGGACATTCTTTCTTCCTGGAATGATGAAAATTTCAAAATCCTTCGCACGGTATTTACCCTTGCCATAAATTTCCTTTCTGTCGTGATACTTTCAATTGTCTTCAAGAGCTCTATGGAATCAAACAATAAAAAGATTGAAGCCACGCTCAACAAAATTGAATCATCCGACATTTCCAAGACAGAAACACTCAAAACTGATTTATATGATGAAATCTCTTACAACTATTTCCTTGCAAACCAAATCATCATGTACATGAACAAGGTAATCACAAAATCAAAGGAAATTGGAACAAAGATAGACGGATACTCAAAGGATCTTGTAACGATTTCCACACAGACCCAGGCAACCGCTGTAGAACAGTCAACGGGAACAGCAGAAATTCTTTCCATCATGAAGGAAGCCGACAACTTTTCACACGAGATTGACACAAAGACTTCTGAGGTTTCAGAAATTGCATCCAAAACCGCAGAGAGCGTTCAAAACGGCACGCAGTTTTTGGCAGACAACATGGTAAAGATGTTTGCAATATCCAGGGCGAACACAAGCACCACAAACGGAATCCGCGATGTAAATGAAAAAATCAACAGCATCTGGGAAATCGTAAGCATAATCAATTCAATTGCCGACCAGACCAAAATCATTGCGTTTAATGCAGAACTTGAATCAACCAATGTAAACGAAAACGGCAGGAACTTCCGCAACGTATCCAACGAAATCCGACGACTTGCAAACGGAACGATGGACCGCACAAAGGAAATAAAGGAAAGGATTAACGAGGTTCAGCTTGCATCCGACAAACTTCTGGAATCCTCCCAAAAATGTACGGAAAAGATTAATCAGGGAATGGAACTTATCGAATCCCTTGAAAACAGTTTTACCATCATCAGCAAGTCCGCTTCTGAAACCGCAGAATCTTCTGAAGAAATCGAAGGCCGCATCAAACAGGAAACGGAAGCATTCGAGCAGATTGTAACTACACTGCAGCAGGTAAGCAAAAACATAGAAAGCCTTTCACTTTCTACAAAGACAATTACAGTTACCGCAGGAAGCCTTCAGACAAACTCAAGCGAGCTTAGCAATCTGAGGGAAGCAGACGAGACTACTACAAAGAACAGGTGAAATATATGAGATCTACAGAAAAGACTTTAGAAAAGCAAGTATACAAATCAGGATTTTTTCCGGAAATTGCAGCAGGAATATTCTTATTCTTATATCAGGGAATCTTTGTTTCATTTAATGCAAGTCAATGGATATGGGCTGGCATTGTAAGCGTTTGTGTAATCGTCCTTGCAGAAACACTTATAATTCCCTTTTCCAACAAATCAATTACTTCTGAACTTTCTCATAAAATGATTGACTGGGAAAACGGCAAGATTAAATCCCTCCACGACAGCACCCTTTTATTCCAGTCATTGATGGAACTTCCAAGAATCAAGGCACTGCAGACAGGGCTCTTCTTTGTCATTGGTTCGATTATCGTATCCATACTTTACCACATCATACCGACCATAGCCTTACCGTGGAACCAGTGTCTTTTGACGGCTATCGCAGGATTTTTCATATCATATCTGGCTTTGATAACCATATATTTTTATTGCGAGAAAATAACAAGCCATCTTGCAAAAAACATTCAGGAAAAGGGACTTGATGATTCAATAGTAAAGACAAAGAGCCACTTTGGGCTTTCACTCACTGCAAGAACTTTCATCTACATAATCATTCCGGTTTTATTCTGCAACGGAATCATTTTCTTTATAATCTTCGGAAACATCGTAAAGCTTTCAGGTCCAACACAAGGTGGAAGCCAACAGATTGTCAAGGCATGCATAATGACCGCCATAAACATTTTTTTCCTTGCCAACTGTTTTTTCTTTTACTTCAACAACCTCAGGCACAGCTATTCACTATTCAAAAAATCCATGACGGAAATCATAACCACTGGAAGCACCAAAAAGGCAATACGTTCTTCACTGGGAGATTTGCTTCAGTGCAACATCTACAAGCTGGACAAAATCGTCAAGAGGTTCGGCAACCTGTTTAACAAGGCGGATTCAATTGGAAAAAGCGTTCAGGAAACTGCCGACAACCTTTCTGTAATCGCACAGCAACTTGCATCCACATCGTTGGAACAGAATGCCTCCATCAAGGAAATTCTTGCAACAATGGAAGATTCCTCCGCCCTATCGCAAAACATTTCCAGCACAACGGCAAACGTTTCGGCCAGTGCAGAACAGACTTACAACGAATTCAACACAGCCGGTGACGTACTCCAGAACATCCTGACACAAATGGAAGAAATCAACACGGCAAACGCTTCCATAATCGAAGGTGTTACGGACCTTGGAAAAGAAATAGAAAGCATTGGTGATGTTATCGCAATCATAAACGACATCGCTGACCAGACAAGAATCATAGCCTTTAATGCAGAGCTTGAGGCCGTAAGCGCAGGAAACGAGGGCCACAACTTCCACATAGTCGCAACCGAAATACGCCGTCTTGCAAACAACACAATGAACAGCATCAACGAAATAAAGTCTTACATAACAAACATACAGGCGGCTTTCCAGAACCTGATCCAATCATCACAGGAAGGAACCAACAGCATTAATGACGAGACTGTACTTGCACACAAACTTGAAGATCATTTTTCTGTAATACGGGAAATGACGGACACCACATCGGTAAAGACTACCGAAATCAAGGACATCATCGACCAGCAGAACGCTTCGTTCAACCAGATAGTCATAACGCTAAGGCAGATAAGCTCCGGCATAGAAAGCTTTACGGACCTGACAAAAAACATAAGCGAGACAGCAAGCCAGATGCAGGCAATTACGACAAAACTTTCTTCTCTGCAGACGGAAACTCTTTAACGGCTCAGATTATCGGAGTGACGGTTTCGGCAAGTGTCCTGAGTATATTGCCCATGACCCTTATGCTACCAGGAGTCAGGGACGGAATGTCATCCCGCTGCGTATGGAACAGGCGCCATGTGGCAGGCATCCTTTCCTTGTACGAATATTCCGGTGTCTCACTGAATTCCCTTTCTTTTTTTGAAACTGAACGGTTCATCACGGCATTTTCCAGATTCTTGTCGTTCAACAATTCCCTTGAATAGAGAGCTGCCTCCTGAGCAGGAAGCATGGTTATCGCCATCGCGGGTATTCCACATGCCAAAAAAGAAGCGTTGTCGCTGTATGGAACCGGGAGGCTCATCCACCGTCCTGGACATGAACGGCGCAGGATATTCTGAGTCCTTTCGTATAAATCATTATATGAGCGCAAGAAACTTTGTGATGAATTTTCCGGAAAGGTCTGGCGGGCCAAAATCGGTATTTCTCCACGGCCACAGGAATCAAAAACAAAAACGTCATCATTTACAAACCCCAGCCGCTTAAAGACAGAAGCAATTCCAAAGGCTCCCTGTTCATTTACGCCTGTATTCCATCCAAGCTCTTCTCCATCGGTAAAGAAAATACGCACGTTGTGGAACCTCTCCATCGAGGCAAGGGAAACGGCCCAGTCCATGAGCATCCAGTCGGCTGCAGAATTATCGTTGGCACCAGGACTTCCTGCCACACGGTCATAATGCGCGCACACGGTTTTAATCTTAAACTGCGGGTTGTACATTTTTGACGGAAATTGAACCAGAATGTGGTTTTTGCCGTCTATAACGGTCTTTACGGAGTCGATTCCGTGGTCTTTGAGGAAATTCTGAATTATGTCCGCCCGGGGAGCTTCCGGTTCAAGGTATGCCGCGAATTCTTTTGAATTGAAGTCCATAACTCCAGTATAAGTCCACTTTGCACATTTTTCAACTTTTTTCTTTATATTGGAAAATTCACAATATATTGAAATAAACGTGTATTTATGGTATCATCATTTAATTTGACTTAGACAAGAGGAATTATATGCTTACACTTAAATTCGGCGGAACTTCCATGGGTTCTGCACGTCGCATTTTGGACAGCGTGGACATTATGGTTGACCGCGCCAAACAGGACCGCATCTCTGTCGTTGTTAGTGCCGTTGCGGGCGTTTCCAACAAACTTCAGGAAGCAATTGACGGTTGTGTAGCCGGTGGAAATGCCGAGCCTTATGTAAGCCAGATGAGGACAATTCACGAGGAAATCTGTTCTGAAATCAAATCCAGCCTGCCCGAATTTGACTACGCTCCGGTAAAGGAAAAGCTTGAACACCACATGCGCCGTCTGGACAAACTTTTGACAGGCCTTACCACATTCGGTGAATGCCCTGATTCCGTCCACTGCCGCATCATGGGTACCGGAGAAATGATCTGTGCCCCGATAGTCGAAGCAGTCCTTCTTGCAAAAGGTCAGAGCGTTACGACACTTGATTCACGCAAATTCATCTTTACAACAGGAAACCAAAAGGAAGGTGACGTTGATTATGCCCGCTGTGCAGAAGCAATGGCTCCATACAGGGACAATGCCGGTGGTTCACAGCAGCCGCGCATACTCCTTTTCCCCGGTTTCATCTGTTCATGGATAAAGGGTTCGGGAGCTAATCCAGCAATGGGCCTCATGGGACGCAACGGAAGCGATTTTTCCGCCGCCGTCGTAGGCTATTCGCTCGGTTCCAAAAAGGTTGAATTCTGGACGGACGTAGACGGTATTTACACGGCAGATCCAAGGGTTGTAAAGGACGCCGTTCTTGTAGACAACATGAGCTACGAAGAGGCTATGGAGCTTTCGTTCTTTGGAAGCAAAATACTTCATCCCAAAACACTTGCACCACTTGCTTCTAAAAACATTGAGGCATGGAGCCTGAACTCACATAATCCAAAGGCACGCGGAACCTGCATCGGAAGGGGTCCTTTTGAAAGTGAAAAGGCAACCGGTCCTGTAAGGGGCATTTCATGTCTCAAGGACTGTTCAATGATTTCCGTAAGCGGATCTGGAATGAAGGGTCGCAAGGGAATGGCGGCAAGAATTTTTGCGGCAGTCAGCAATGCGGGAATCTCTGTCCTTCTTATAACACAGTCTTCTTCTGAATACACTATTTCTTTCTGCGTAAGGAACGTTTATGCAGATGCTGTTCAGGATGTGCTTAAAAACGAACTTGCCCTCGAGATAAACAGCAAGATTGTAAACCCGATTCAGATAACAAGAAACTGCGCCATAGTTTCCATTGTTGGAGACGCCATGAAGGAAAAGCGCGGTGTTGCGGGAACTTTCTTTGACGCACTGGCAAGCAGGGACATCAACATTCTTGCAATAGCACAGGGAGCGGCTGAGCGTTCAATCTCTGCGGTTATAAACGGAACAGACGGTGACATGGCAGTCAGAATCGCCCACCACTTCTTCTTTAATACGGTACAGTCAATTCAGGTTTATGCATTTGGTGCGGGAACAATCGGCGGTACGATGATAGACCAGATTTGCGAGCAGCAGAAAACCCTTCTTGAACAGGGAATCGACATCAAGGTAATGGCAATCGCCAACATCGACGGAATGATTTTTGATGCCGAGGGAATCAAGCTTGAAGGCTGGAGGGATCAGGTAAAGGATCGTGGAGAAAAGACAAACCTGGACAAGATTCTGGACTTTGTACGCGAGACAAAACCGCTCAACCCGATTTTTGTTGACTGCACGGCAAGCTATGATTTGCCAGAAAGGTACATAGACATACTCAAGGCTGGAATGAACATAGCCACACCAAACAAGCGTGCAAATTCCATGAGCATGGACTTTTACCACAAGCTTCGTGAAACGGCAAACAAGATGCACGTACGCTTTTTGTACGAGACAAACGTTGGTGCGGGACTTCCAATCATCGACACACTGCAAAACCTCTTTAAGAGCGGCGACCGTCTGACGGCATTCAACGGAATTATGTCCGGTTCATTGAGCTATATTTTCGGAAAACTTGATGAAGGCAAGAAATTCAGCGAGGCAGTTCTTGAGGCAAAGGAACTTCGCTATACGGAGCCAGACCCACGCGATGACCTTAAGGGAACCGACGTTGCAAGAAAGGCACTGATCATAGCCCGTGAATCCGGAATGGAGATTGAACTTGAAGACATTCAGATGAATTCGATTTTCCCGGAAGGATTCAGTCTTGAAGGCACAACCGAAGAATTCCTTGCCAAACTCCCGGAGCTTGACAAATACTTCAGCGACAAGATGGCTTCACTCAAGAAAGAGGGAAAAGTTTTGCGCATGGGAGCCAGCATAAAGGACGGTAAGGTAAGCGTAGGAATGCTTGAAGTTGGTCCTGATGATCCGCTTTATGGTGTACGTGGAGGAGAAAACGCATTCGTATTCACCACAGCACGCTACACTCCGATTCCACTTACAGTACGCGGTTATGGAGCTGGTGCAGGAGTTACCGCCGCAGGTGTATTCGGAGACATTCTGCGTACAGTCAGCTGGAACGTCACAAAGTTCTAATCATGCAGAGGGGTTGCGTTCAATTGTCGTTATCCAGCAATCCCACAGCCCAATAATATGAACTCAAATATGGGTCAGGCTTGACAGGTTCAGGTGTGGCCCATATTTCGTCTATAAGGCCCTGGCTGTTTATCTTTCCAATCCTTACGGTCTTGTACAGATGCTGGTTTCCGCCGTCTATGGTTACCGGTCCTTCTCCGCTGTCATAGTTCATTCCCTTTGCGGCAATGCGGACTGCCTCTACATCAAAACTTTCGGCTCTCCTGCATGCCTCCGCCCACAGATGGACTGCAAGATGAGCTGAGGCAATTGGATCTCCCGTTACCTTGTCGTCTCCAAATTCCTCTTTGTATGCCCTTACAAATTCCTCGTTCTTTTTGTTCTGTGTGGTCTGATAGTAATTCCATGCAGTAAGGTGGCCTTCCACAATGGAGGGACCAATTTCCTGAATTTCCTGTTCGCTGATTGAAAAACTAAGGACGATGAAGTCATCTGCCGTATACCCCTTTTCTGCAAGCTGATGGAAGAATGCAAGATTGGAGTCTCCGTTCAGGGTGTTGATTACGACATCAGGCTTAACTCTGGCTATCTGGTCTATTACATCGGAAAAATCTGTATGACCAAGGGGGAAATATTCCTCGCCAACATTCTGAGTGTCATAGGTCTTGAGCTGGGCATTGATGATTTTGTTTGCCGTGCGCGGGAAAATATAGTCGCTTCCCAAAAGGAAAAGCCGTTTGCCGACATTTTCCATGCAATAATCTATGGCGGGAACTACCTGCTGGTTTGGGGATGCACCGGTGTACATGATGTTTGGACTTGCCTCCATGCCTTCATACTGCAGTGGATACCACAAAAGGCCGTAATCCTTTTCTACAATGGGCTTTACTGCCTTGCGTGAAGCAGATGTCCAGCAGCCGAAAACAGTTGCAACTTCATCTTCCTCAAGAAGCTTTTGGATTTTGTATGCAAACACCTGTGGTGCGCTTTCTCCGTCTTCCTCAACAACTTCTATCTGCCGGCCAAGGATGCCGCCGCGTGCATTTTCTTCCTGAATCGCAAGGAGCTCTGCATCCCTAAGGGGAATTTCGCTTATTGCCATGGTTCCAGTCAAAGAATGAAGGAGACCGACCTTTACAGTCTCTTCCTTGTGGACTTTTGAACAGGAAAGAAAGGCAAAGACGCATACGATTGAAATAACAACGGCTATATTTCTATGATTAAAAACAGTTTTCATTTTACGCTCCATTTTCCAGTCCTACCCTTCAATTTCGTAAGTGACCATATGGCCCTTGCCCTTTACGTCACATTCAATTCCCTCAGAGAATTTTACGTCCGAATCTTTTAAATGCTCGTACACAGATTCTGAGACCCTTATGCGTCCCGGATTGGCGTTTGATTCCATTCGGCTGGCTACGTTTACGGTGTTGCCCCAGACATCATACTGGAACTTTGTCTTACCGATGACCCCTGCATTTACAGGTCCGCAGTTGAGTCCTATGCGCATGTTGAACTGGATGTTGGCTGTTTCGTTGTATGCCTTTAAGTCCTCGAACATTCCCTTTGCAAATTCCACCATCACCCTTGCGTGGTTTGGATTTTTGGAAGGAAGTCCGCATGCCGCCATATAAGCGTCTCCGATGGTCTTGATTTTTTCAACACCCATTTTCTTTGCCCTTTCGTCAAAGCGGCTGAACAGGTCATTGAGTGAAAAAACGATTTCCTCGGCTGTGTGACCGCTGGAAGTCTTGGTAAAGCTTACGATGTCAGAGAAAAGAATCGTTACGTCCGCAAAGTTTTCACCAACAGAATGAACGTTGTCCCTTAGCTGTCGGGCGATTTTTTCAGGAAGGATGGCACGGAGCAGCTGGTCTGACTTGTCCTTTTCGTGTGCAAGTTCTGCAGTACGTTCCTTTACAATTTCTTCCAGCCTGATGTTTTCCCTTGCCATCTTGCGCTGCCTCAGATAGAAGTAACCGATTATTGATGACAGGACCAGTATGATCAGTACAATCCAGAATGCCGGCAGCTGATAAATATATGGTTTCTGAACAAAAAGTGAGCTTTCCGACTGCTCTGATACAATTCCTTCACCGTTGATAGCATTAACATAGAAGGTGTATCTTCCCGGCTTCAGGTTCGTATATGAAACAGAACGGCTCGTGGACGGTTCAGAAAAATCATCTTCAAAATTGGTAAGCCTGTGTGTAAACTGAATTCTTTCCGGTGCGTCAAAACTAAGTCCTGTATATTTTATCTCTATGCGTTTTGTACCTGGCGGAAGTATTATGTCGTTGTCATGATATTTGTAGACTTTATTGTCAACATTAATGCTCTCTATGCATACAAGTGGCATGACGGATTCCGAGATCTGCTTGTGTGAATCATATACCGCAACCCCATCAACCATAGTAAGCCACATACGTCCCTGATTGTCGCAAATGCTCACGGCGGTAGAGGTTGGACCGTCCGAATCAAGTCCGTCACTCTTGCTGTAATATTTGACATTCATGAACTTTATCTTTCCGTTGACATAATCGTTGAGTTCCTGGGAAGCAAGTGAAGCCACACCGTAGTTGCTTATAAGCCACATATTGTCGTCGTTGTCGGGAATCAGCTGGAAGACTGAATCTGAGTTTATTCCGGATTCCGAATTTATCCTTTTGAAAACATGGGGAATCGGAGCGTCGGATGTGCTGTAATATGCCGGACACCATGTGATTCCTGAGCCTGTGGAAATCCAGTAGGCTTTGTCCTTGTCCTGCATTATCTTAAAGACGATGTTTCCCGCAAGCCCATTTTCCGCATCGATATGGCCGACAATCTTTTCGTCCTTGAACAGGTAGATTCCACCACCGTCGGTTCCAACCCAGATGACGTCGTTTGTATCCTTGTAGATACACATTATGTATTCGTTTTCAAGACCTTCCGTCTGCCTGAACGAAGTGATCTTACCGTTGCTGTGGATTATGCTGAGTCCCGTGGTGGTTCCGACATACAGTTCGCCCGGGGATGTCTCTATTGCAACACGAACCTTGTTTCCGCTAAGTCCTTCCGCCGTAGTCCAGTGCCTTATTCCATCCTTGCCGTAACGGATTTGGCCGGGTTCCGTATAGCAGCTTACCAGTACGTCTCCGTTTTGTGCTATTCCAACATGACGTATTCGGATTCCCTTTGTCATTTCGGTCAGCTCGTTTTCGACCATCACGTCATCATCAAAACACAGGAGTCCGTCATCGGTTCCTATCCAGATTTTGTTTTCCCAATCCTGTGCAATCGCATTAACGGAAGTCTTGAGCTTGGTCATGCGGAATTTGCCGTGGGTCAGTTTACCGACACCGTTCCTGTCCGTGGCAATCCAGACGTTTCCCTCACGGTCGGAGATTATCTTGTTTATCTTTTGAATTGAATCGGAATCGGAATATTCGTAAAATTTACCCTTGCTGTATACTACAAGACCCTTCTCGCATCCGAACCAGATGGTTCCATCCTTTGCAACGTGTGAAGCCCATGTAGGAATAGTGTCAAGCATTGTGCCCGTTTCGATATGGGTCACCTTGCCGCCGGAGATTTTAACAAGCCCCTGCTCGCTCAAGCCGACCCACAGGTTTCCGTCGTTGTCCTGGCAGATGGTTGAAGCAAAGTAGTCGTCATATTCTTCAAGTTCAGGCCGCCGGGTAAAAAGACCGTTTTTATACAGGAAGAGGCCTTCTTCATTGCTTGTGATGAGCCAAACCCTTCCCTCGCTGTCACAGTACAGGGCCACCGCAATGACGCCCTTTGGGACAGATCCGGGTTCAAACTGGGGGTTGATTATCCTTCCTTCCGGAGTAAGGTAGACTACCCCTGAAGCCGTACCAATCCAGATGTTTCCCTGCTTGTCTTCTACAAGAGCCCTTATGGAATTGTTAGGGAGTCCGTTTTTGGTTGTGTATGACTTGTACTCGCCATTTGCCCCGATTTTCTGAAGTCCTTCGTCATTTGAGCCCAGCCACAGGTTTTTGTGGGAGTCTTCATACATTACGCGTACGGAAGAAATGTCCATACCGTTTTCCGAGCCCTTCCTAATGGTGGTGAATTCAACACCGTCAAAGCGCACCAGACCCGCATAGGTTCCAATATTGATGTAACCGTCGGTGGTCTGCATTATGTCGGTTGCCGTGGTTCCCTTGAGGTCGTCAAAAGTATTCCACATCTGCTTGACGTAATTGTCAAAAAAGCTGGACTGGGAGTACGAAAAAGCCACATGAAATACAAGAGAAAGAAAAACAATTATACATTTCCTAAAAGACTTCATGTATCAATTATAATGCACTTTTTCAAATTTTTCAATTTTTTTTTGTAAAGCAAGCATTGCTAAAGCCCCAATTGTAGACCAACTGGTGCTTTAGCTGTCAAGGGCTGCTACCCTAGTATTTGCGGACCAAAGTTACTTCCACCCTGCGGTTCAGCTGGCGTCCCTGCTCAGTATTGTTGTCTCCGCGAGGTTCAGACGATCCCTTTCCGCTGACGGTCATCTTGGTTTTGGTCTTGCGCACACCCTGCAGAATCAGATAGTTTGCGACGGTTTCCGCACGCTTCTGGGAGAATTCCACATCGGCTTCCGGGGTTGAATCCGCTGTTTTGGCACAGTGACCGACAACATGAAGGTCGTTGGTGTAACGGCGCAGCATTGCGGCAATCTTGTCCAGTTTCGGGTATTCTGACTCCATGAGGTCAAATGAATCCGGCTTGAAGTTGATTGTATCAAGAGAAATTGTGACACCCTCGTCCGTGAGGCGTACAGAAACGGCTCCCTTAAGATCAGGATCACTTTCAATTTCCTTTTTGGTCTGTTCGACAATCTTGTTTTCTTCCGTCCTGTCATTCTTTTTGGCATCGGACTTTTTGGAAGAACCGCCGCCATTACCGCCAAACACAACGAGCATTCCTACACGGCCGCCCACATAAATTGAATTTGGAGAGTTGAAGGTTTCGATTCCAAATGTCGGGGTAAGCTCAAATTCAAGCATTCCGTTTGCAAAATTCTTGGGATTGTACCTTAATGAAAGCCCCAACTGCAAAAGCTGGTCTGATCCGGCATATTCAGTTTCCGCAGGTTTTGTCGTCTTGGCTATTCCACCGTAGCTGATTTCCGGCTGCAGGGCAAATCCATTGTCACCCAACGGAAAGCGCATCCAGTAACCGAAAAGAACGTCGATGTCCTGTCCTCCAGTAACCGGATCCTTTTCGCCCAAAAGCGTGTCATAGGCTCCGTGGAAGGAAAAACCGTTCTGCCTGCCAAAAACCGTAACAGGAAGACCTATTTCCATTGAAATCCCGCCACCTAAATCCGCCGCCGCGTCGTTTGAATGTCCGTTGATGATTGCATTTCCCTGACCGAACACACCGCCACGGAAAACCACGTCCGTATCTTCAGCAAAACCATTAAATGCCAAAGAAAACAAAGTTGCTGCCAAAATTGTTTTAATGATTTTTTTCATTTTCATATATCTCCTAAAAAATTATTGTCTGTCTGGTCTTTCCCGGGCCTCGCTGACCCGAATGCGCCGTCCGTCCACTTCCCTTCCATTTAGTACGGAAACAGCCTTTTTGGCACATGAATCGTCTTCAAATTCAACAAAACCAAAGCCTTTTGAGGTGCCAGTCTGCCTGTCCACAATCACTGAAGCCGAAACAAGGGCCCCATATTCCGAAAAAAGCCTCTGAAGCCCCTCATTATCAGTTGAATAGCTCAAGTTTCCAACATACAATTTAGTCGCCATAATACCGCTCCTGCCATATTTTTCCATTATATTATATGAACAACCTACTTTATTCAAGAGAATATGATAATTCATAATTCATAATTCTTAATTCTTAATTCTTAATTATCTCCCCCCCTTTACAAAACTGGGCTTTCAATCTATTATTAATCTGTTTTTATATAGAGAATCAAGGATACCACAATGACGATAAAGAACATTTTAAGCGAAAAAAAAGTCAGCCTTTCATTTGAGATTTTTCCGCCAAAAAAGCAGGACGGTTTTGAAACAGTGGCAAATGCGGCTTCTGAACTGAGCAAGCTGGCACCAGATTTCATGTCCATCACTTATGGAGCAGGCGGAAGTGGTGGCCACAGTACGGTTGACATAGCGAAGGTCGTCATGGATTCAAAGGTTCCAGCCCTAGCCCACCTTACATGCGTCGGTAATACGATGGATTCAATCCAAAACATCATAGGGGAAATGAAGTCTGCCGGAATAGAAAACGTACTTGCACTTCGCGGTGACATTCCAAACGGAGTTGAAGTTTCCATGGACGAAAGGCTCTATCATGCAAGCAATCTTATACCCATACTCAAGGAAGCCGGTTTTTGCGTGGGAGGAGCCTGTTATCCCGAGGGACACCCGGAATCCCACAACCGCCAGGATGACCTTGAAAACATGAGGTACAAGGTTGATGCCGGGGCAGACTTCCTTACAACCCAGATGTTCTTTGACAACGACATGCTCTACAGCTACCTCTACCGCCTCCAGTCAATCGGAATCCACGTACCGGTGCTTGCGGGAATCATGCCGATAACCACAGCCTCACAGGTAAACCGCATGGTAAAGCTTTCGGGAGCATACATTCCGTCAAAACTGCTGTCATTGTGTGACAAGTTTTCGGACAAGCCGGAAGCGATGTATCAGGCTGGAATCAACTATGCCGTAAGCCAGATTGTTGACCTTATCTCCAACGGCGTAAGGGGCATCCACATCTACACGATGAACAGGCCACAGGTTGCCCGAGACATCCTGAGGAACGCAGGCGACATCATAAAGGCAGTAAACGAAAAATGAAACCTTTTTGCTGCCAGATTATTTAACAAATATAGAGGGAGATTTATTTTAAAGGGGAATTGAACATGAAACTTAAGAAAAAGATGCTTTTATTGTTGTCCATATTTTTTATCTCTGCTGCGGGACTTTTTGCTGATGTAAACCTTTCTTCAAAGACAAAGGACCTTCTTGAAGACCTGATGGCCCTTAAAATCAAGCTGAAGGCTGAGGAGAACCCAAGGACATCCCTTTCAATGCTGGACAACTGGATTTCCAAGACAAAAAATGACTTTGACTCCCTTACGGAAACAGAGCAAATGGTAGTAACGAACATGATTGACTGCGAGCTTTACACCTACCAGATACGCCTGCCCGGCACAGAAAAATCACTGGACAAAATGCTTTCTGCCCAATGCAAGCTGAACAAAAAATACATAGATTCACACAAGAACGAAAAGCTGGACACATGGATTCTTCTTTCTGCAGGTGCCGTAACATCCTGCTACATGGGACTTGAACCCCTTAAAACCGGATATACCTACGGCCTGTGGATACGTGACCTTTTTGCAGAAGCAGTTGAACGCGATCCGGGATTTTCACATGCACAGCTGAACCTGGCACAATGGTACTACTACTGTCCAGGAATTTTTGGTGGAAGCAAGAAAAAAGCAAAGGAACTGTTCAGGAAGGCATATGAAGTGGCCAAAACCGACCACGACCGCTTTGAGGCCGCCGTCCTTCTGTCTCAGCTGGCCTTTGACGAAAAAGACAACGCCAACTACGAGAAATACATTGCCATTGCAGAAGCCATCTCTCCCAACAATTTCTACCTGCATGACATAATGAACACCAACAAGACCAAAAAGAAGGCCGTCTTCAAATACAACGGACCAAAGGTTGAGGAATGAGGTGTGAGGAGTTTTATAAAGAGTTTTTAAGCCTCTATAAAACAAATTATGTTGAAAAATATTTGACAACACAGTGTTCCCGTTCTACTCTTGAAAGCTTTATTGTAATTAACGACAACAGGAAAAAGGTTTCAGCTGCCATATTCTTTGAAGAATCGCTCAAAGATGACGAAAAAATCTATGCGGAATTTAAAAAGGTTGGCCATGTACTGGCATGGAATTTAAAAACGAGTGAAGAAAAAGCAGATAAAGAAAAAATCACTAATATCCTGTTGATGATATTAAAAGGCAAACACTACAGCAGGGCTGCAAAGAAATATTTTTCCCAAAACATGGAACCCCTATTTGTTGGCAGTAATTTTGAAAAGATGTTCCCACAGGTTTCGAAGAAGCCCATTTTTCATGGAAGTAACAAAGGATGGCAGGAATGAAAAGAGTGTTTTAATATAGATAATAATACAATACTCATCTATTGTCATTAAACTGTAGAAAACAAATTTATAAAATGGTATTATGTTGGAGGCAAAAGTTTATACAAAAGGAGATTGTAGTGAAGATTTTTCGTGGTAAGTTTTTATCATTGTTTATAGTTTTATTTAGTTTAAATTTTCTTTATTGTGAAGAGCTCAGTATCGAAAAGTTTTATGGCGAATATGAATACAGTTATTTTGTTGCGTCACATAAGATTAACGAAGATAGAATTAATTTTTTAGTTGAAAGAGGATTTGACAAATTGATTCTTTCGCAGGAAGAATTTACTACCGGGGTATGTAAACATGACAGACCATCTTTCAGGATAGTTTTACCGGATCAGGATGCAGCTGTCGAGCTGAAGAATAACAGATCATATACATGTTCTTATTTCATAGATTTATTAATGGAAAACAGGAAATATAAGGATGTAATTGTCGTTAATGATTTTTTTGTTGTTGAAATTATAGATGATGATACACTTGCATTTCATAGAGAAGGAGGATGGTTTGTCTATAAGAGAAAATAGTTCTTTCATGCAATATTTACAAACAATAATGTTTAAATACCTTTTATGGAGGAGATAAGATGAAAAAGAATATTTGCTTAATGCTTTTAATGATTACTTTGTCATCATTATTCGGAGAAAAAAGCGATTTTAACAAATATGAATTAGTATTCGCGAATACTCCTTATACAAATAAAGTTTGGATAGGTGACAAAGTTATCAATATAAAAAAAGAATTGAAAAAGAAATACAGTTATAATGAATCTTATATTCAAATTTGTGTTGATAGTATTACAAATAAATTATGGGCTTGTTTCTATGACTCAAAATCTATTACTTGGAATTTTCAAGAATTTACTAAAGATTCCTTTGAAGGAAATTTGATAAGTATAAAGGTTAACAATAAGGGCGAGTTACTAGGTATATCTAATGATGAGGCTCTAGTATGTAATAAGGATATTTTATGCAAACTCATAGATGACAAAAAAGACTTGAGAAACTATTTTATAATAAACCTAGTGGATGGAACCTTTAACAATAATATATTACCGTTTTATACTGATATTCCAAATTATTATCGTGGTAAATTATTTACTGAACTAAAGACGGTTCAAATAAAAGAAGGAAAAGAGATTTTATTTATTGGTCCATCACTGCCTAGAATATCTGTCAATGGTGAATATTTAGTAGGAATTAGTGGTAAAAAAAATATCTGTATATATGATTCCACAAAAAGTACAAAGGTTTTAGAAACAAACATAAAACGAAGCAACATTGATGATACGGCATATTATCGCCCCGAAGATTTATATCTGCTTTGTGATGATATTCTTTATTATTCCGAGGATAATGACTCTTGGATTAGTAAAATAGTATATTTGGTTAATGGAGCTGTAGGAAAAAAATGGAAGGCATTTAATTTAACGACAAATGAAAAAAACAAGGTCTCAAGCCCAAATCAATGGGTTTCCTTGATAGGTGTGCTTTACACAAAAGAAGATGAAGAACTTTAATGTAGCGGAATCTTTTGCCAAAGACAAACTTGTACAGGATTTTATTAAAACTCTAAATCCTTACCTAATTGTGACAGTAATTTGTGTTGTCTCCATATTTGCTGGCATTCTGTTTCTTTTTTCGCTTTATTATCTGTGGGGTTACATTCAATATAATAAATTGATGAACAGTACAAAAGAAGAAGATGCATTTGTTTATGAAACAGATAAAAGCTCATTATTCATAACTTACAAATCCCCCATAATGAGTTTTGGTTCAGGCCATAAAAAGATGTATTTATTTTCCAGCCATCATCTCCTGCTTGGAATTTGCACCTTTGGAGAATTCCCAATAAGAGTGAAAGAAGTTAATGAAAACAGCAGGATCATAGATCTGGAAATTATGGAAACAAAAATTCCTTCTTACAGTCAAAACATTGACTACGTTGAATCATGGATTCAAAAAAATAAAAAGATAGGCCCTTATAAAATCTCTTATACAAGACTATGGGAAAATGAATAACAGCCGTTTTACACAAAAAAAAACTCCGCCTAAGCGGAGTTTTTTATCTAATCAAGTAAATCCTATTTCAATTCAGAGAAGTACTTGATTGTGCGAACCATACGACGCTAGCGTCGTTTGCATGAGAGGAAGTTATTGACGTTTGTGCTAGTGCACATGCGCATCTGAGAAGTATAGCTGTTCTCATTATCATACCCAAACGCGACCAGGCGGGAGCGTTTGCGGGAGCATTTTCCGAAGGAAGAATGCGACCAGTCCAATCTGAACGACAACGAAAACAGCGTAAAAAAAAAGGTCTCCGTTGGGAGACCTTTTTGCTTACTTAAGGCAATTTCTATTTCAATTCTGAGAAATACTTAATTGTGCGAACCATCTGTGAAGTATAGCTGTTTTCGTTGTCATACCAAGAAACAACTTCAACCTGATATGTGTCGTCGTCAATCTTTGAAACCATTGTCTGTGTTGCATCAAAGAGTGAACCGTACCTCATACCGATAACATCAGAAGAAACGATTTCGTCCTCGTTGTATCCGAAAGACTCTGTTGCAGCTGCCTTCATTGCGGCGTTGATTCCTTCCTTAGTGATGTCCTTGCCCTTTACTACTGCAAAGAGAAGAGTTGTTGATCCAGTTGGTGTTGGAACACGCTGTGCTGAACCGATGAGCTTTCCGTTCAATTCAGGGATTACAAGACCGATGGCCTTTGCAGCACCTGTTGAGTTAGGAAC
>DBWR01000004.1:52652-73749 GCA_002309305.1 Treponema sp. UBA1233
ATTGTGCTCATGATACCGCTCTGGATTGGAGCATAGTCGTTGAGAGCCTTTGCCATAGGAGCAAGACAGTTTGTTGTACAAGAAGCGGCAGAGATAACTGTATCTGTTGGCTTAAGAGACTTGTGGTTTACATTGTAAACGATTGTCGGGAGGTCATTTCCTGCAGGAGCAGAGATAACTACCTTGCGGGCACCAGCCTTGATGTGGGCTTCTGACTTTTCCTTTGATGTGTAGAAACCTGTGCATTCAAGAACTACGTCTACCTTGTTTGCTGCCCATGGACAGTTTACGGCGTCCTTTTCTGCATAAATCTTGATTTCCTTTCCGTCTACGATGATTGAGTCATCTGTTGAAGAAACTGTGTGCTTTCCTTCACCAATGCGACCCATGAAACCACCCTGAGCGGTGTCATACTTCAAGAGGTGAGCAAGCATCTTTGGGCTTGTGAGGTCGTTGATTGCAACTACTTCATAACCCTCTGCGTCGAACATCTGGCGGAAAGCCAGGCGACCGATACGACCAAATCCGTTAATAGCAACTCTTACATTAGCCATAAAATTGTAACTCCTATATGTAAATAAATATAACCATAATCTAGCGTTTTTTCTCAAAAAATTCAATAGTATAGCGGGTTTTCAGGCGAAATATTTGGGGCCAGAGCGCCATACCATGCCATTTTCTAGGCATCCTTGAGCTTAAACGTACCGATTTCCGCAGCAAGGGTATTGATGTCCTGCTGGTTTTTGGAAGACGACTGTGTAACCAAATCCATGGCGACGGAGATTTCCCCTACCCCTGTTGAAATTGATTCCATGCTGTCGTTGATTTTCTGGGTAACGGCCGCAAGATGGGTCATTTCCTCAGCAACCTGTTCCGCCCCGGAAAGCATCTCAACGGAAGAATCCTTGACGTGTACCGTAGAATCGTTGATTGCCCTCATCGCATCCAGAACCTGACGGTTACCTTCGTTCTGCTCCGTCATGGCGTTCATCACGACAATTTCCTGTTCCTTTACGCGCTGTGCCACATCATAAATCGACTCGAATCTGGCACTGACTTCTCCAATACTCTGTGCAATTGCGGTAAGTGAGGTTGAAAGCTCCTTGAGGCTGCCCTTGATTACCTTACCCTGCTTGTTGGACTGTTCCGCAAGCTTCCTGATTTCGTCGGCAACAACGGCAAAACCCTTACCGGCTTCACCTGCATGTGCAGATTCGATTGCGGCGTTCATGGCAAGAAGGTTTGTCTGGCTTGCTATGGTCTGGATGATGTTTGACGCTTCCATAAGGCCTGATGACTGCTTGATGACAGACTCAGAAATGGAAACTGCATTCTTAACCGCTTTCTGTCCCTCGTCGGATGCAAGACCCAGCTGGGTAACGGAATCGGCGTTTTTCTTGAGGATCTGGGTTACGGAATCAATGTTTGCAACCATCTCGTCAACGGCTGCAGAAGACTGGTTCACGCTTGCAGACTGGCTTTCTATGCTTGCGTTCAATTCGCGTATGCGTTCAAGAATCTGGGTAACCGATGCCTGTGATTCTGTAACTGCCGCACTCTGGTTCGTGATTTCGGAATTAACGTTCTGGATGTTTTTGGTGATTGTGGAAACACTGTCTCCGGCCCTGTTCATGTTCGTGGAAAGGGCACCGGCCGTCTTGATTGACGTGATGGCTGAAGACTTCATGTTGCCCAGGAGTTCTCCCATGACGTTCTGGAACATGTTGATGTTGTTCAAAAGGTCACCAAGCTCATCCCTCTGGTTCATCAGCATTGGCGGCATGTTGTAGTTCCTGTCAACCAGCTTGGAAGTGAAGTCGTTTATCGTCTTGATTCCAATCCTAAGGGTCCTTACGACGGTAACTATGTCAAATATTGAGAAAATTCCACCCACTATAAGAAGAGGAAGCAGCCTTCCGAAAACCATTGCACGGCCATACTGCCAGTTGATTGGAACGCAGAGGACGGATACAACAGTACACAAAAGGCCCGTGATTACGCAGATGATTACGAGTGTGGTACGAAGCATTATCCGCATGACCTGAAGCCCCTTTACGGCAGGAAGCCAGCTAATGGATTTTTCCACATCAATCATGAAGCACAAAAAGAAATATACCGCAACGGTATATGTTATGCCCGCCATGATGCAGACCCAGCAGAGGTAGGAGCTTTCACCAAAGAAATTGACGAACGTCTTTCCCTTCAATGCCGTGGCAAAATTTGTAATTCCGCCAAAAACAAGCGAAACCACAAGAGTTCCAAGAAAGGCAATGATAAAGAACCATTTTGTCGACATGAGCACTGAACGTATGCTGTCCTCGCTTCCGTCATACCTTTCTGTCCTGCTCAGCCAAAAACGATAGAGGCAGAACGGGAAGACAATGCATAATAGACAATAAGCCGCGATAATAATCGGATTTGCAATAGTCCTTAAATATTCTTCCGTTGTAACTGCATTTATAAACAGTGCAAGGGGTCCATAAAGAAGAGGGCCAATACTGTAGCTAAGTACAAGAAATAAGTAGATTTTGGGCTCAAACTTAGCTTTTTCATTAGCAGGCATATATTCCTCCAATATTTAATAAATACCTATATCCATCTATTATATACCCAAACTGAATAAAAATCTATAGTGAAATCCTATTTATGTATCAAATAAATGCATCTTGCGAATTGAAACTTCAACACTGGACAGAATATTTGACTTATTATATAATGAAAGTTATGGGTGGAAAAATTGAAAAAAAGACCGTAAAAGGTTCTAAAACCAAGACCGCTGCAAAGACGGCGGCAAAAAAAACTGTTGCAAAATCAGCTCCTGCAAAAACTCAAGCGAAAAAAACTACGGCCGCACCAAAAAAGGCTGCAAAGGTTTACGACGAGTCACAGATCAAGCATCTTGACGCACTTGAGCACATCAGGCTTCGTTCCGGAATGTACATCGGTCGTCTGGGTGACGGCTCAAACCAGAATGACGGTATCTATGTCCTCTTAAAGGAAGTCGTGGACAATGCTGTAGACGAATTCATCATGGGCTACGGCAAGCGCATAGACGTTGAGGTCAAGGACAACCGTGTAAAGGTACGCGATTACGGACGTGGAATTCCTCTGGGCAAGGTAGTTGAATGTGTAAGCGAAATCAACACCGGAGCAAAATACAACGATGACGTATTCCAGTTTTCAGTTGGAATGAACGGTGTCGGTACCAAGGCTGTAAACGCGCTCTCTTCATATTTCCGTGTCGTCTCAGTCCGCAAGGGTGAATGTACGGAAGCCATATTTGAACGCGGCAAGCTCCAGTCACAGAGGACCGGAAAGCTCAAGGCAAAGCAGCCCGACGGAACATATTTTGAATTTGAACCGGACACTTCGGTTTTCGGAAAATATAAATTCAACATGGAATTTGTTGAAAAGAGGATGTGGAACTACGCCTACCTGAACACGGGGCTTACACTCAGGCTCAACGGGCAGGACTACAAGAGCGAAAACGGACTCTTTGACCTCCTGAACAAGGAAATCGAAGACACCAGCCTCTACCCCATCGGAAGCTATCAGGGCGACCACTTGAAATTCGCATTCACGCATACAAACGCATACGGCGAGACATATTTTTCTTTTGTAAACGGCCAGTACACGGCAGACGGTGGAACCCACCTCAACGCATTCAAGGAAGGCCTTGTCAGAAGCCTCAACGAATTCTACGGTGCAAGCTACAAGGCGGAAGACGTACGCGAAGGACTTACCGCAGCACTTCTGGTAAAGATAAAGGACCCTGTTTTTGAAAGCCAGACAAAGAACAAGCTCGGCAACACGGACATCAGGGCATGGATTGTTGGAGAAGTTCAGTCAGGACTCAACGACTGGCTCCACAGAAACCCAGAGGCCGCAAAAAAGATTCAGGAAAAAATCGAGACAAACCAGAAGCTCAGGACGGAACTCAGCGCCGTAAAGACAAAGGCAAAGGAAGCCGCAAAGAAAATCAGCATTCAGATTCCAAAGCTCAAGGACTGCCGCTATCACGTACAGGACGGACCAAAGGGCGAAAATTCAATGATTTTCATAACCGAGGGACAGTCTGCATCCGGAACCATGACCCACTCAAGGAACTCCGACTACCAGGCAATCTTCTCCCTGCGCGGAAAACCTGAAAACATGTACGGCAAAAAGCAGACCGAAATCTACAAGAACGACGAGCTTTACCAGCTGATGATGGCTTTGGGAATTGAAAACGACGTTGAAAACCTCAAGTATGCGAAAATCGTAATCGCAACCGATGCCGATAACGACGGATTCCACATCAGGAACCTTGTGCTCACATTCTTCCTGGGATATTTCGAAGAGCTTGTCACCAGCGGACGCGTGTTCATACTGGAAACACCCCTTTTCCGTGTGCGCAACAAAAAGGAAAACATCTACTGCTACAGCGAGGAAGAGCGTGATGCGGCCATAGAAAGGCTCGGTTCATCTGCAGAAACCTCACGATTCAAGGGTCTTGGAGAAATCAACGGTGATGAGTTCAAGGAATTCATCTCTCCCGAAACCATGCACCTTACACCGGTAGAAATCAGCCAGCTCAAGGCGGTTCCAAAACTGCTCGCATTCTACATGGGCAAAAACACCCCCGAGCGAAGGCAGTTCATCGAGCAGCACCTGCTTTCAAATGCGGACATCGACGCATAGAAAACGACGGAGAATTGAAATATGGCATACGTTAAAAATCTGTTTGACAAAAACTTTATTGAATATGCAAGCTACGTAATCCGCGACAGGGCAATCCCTGATCTGGAGGACGGACTCAAACCCGTACAAAGGCGCATCATGCACACCCTGTTCAACATGGACGACGGAAGGTTCCAGAAGGCCGCAAACGTTGTGGGACGCTGCATGATGTACCATCCACACGGAGACGCTTCAATCGGCGGTGCGCTGGTAGTCCTTGCAAACAAGGGCTTCATTCCAAACGACAAGGTTGGCCTCTTTATAGAAAAGCAGGGAAACTTCGGCAATGTGTTTACTGGAGACGAGGCATCTGCATCACGTTACATTGAATGCCGCGTGCGTCCTATTGCAAAGGACATCTTCGTGACAAATCCTGAGGTAACCCACTACATTCCCAACTACGACGGAAGAAGCACGGAGCCGGAAGTCTACAGGGCAAAGATACCGGTAGTCCTTCTTGTTGGTGCGGAAGGAATCGCGGTCGGCATGAGCACAAAGATTCTGCCGTACAACCTCAAGGAAGTTCTGGAAGCGGAAATCAAGGCCCTCAAGGGAGAAAAATTCAAGATTTATCCCGACGTTCAGACAGGCGGCCTCATTGACGTAAGCGGATACAACGACGGCAACGGAAAAATCGTATCAAGGGCAAAGCTTGACCTGTCCGACGACAAGCGCATTGTCATAACCGAACTCCCTGTTGACACAAACGCACAGGAACTCAAGAAATCAATTGACGATGCATTCAAGGCAGGAAGGTTAAAGATAAGTTCCGTCCAGGACCTTACCACAAACAAATGCCATATCGAAATAAAGCTTCCGCGCGGTGTGTATGCCAAGGATGTTGAAAAAGCCCTTTACGCATACACAGACTGTGAGAAGTCAATCAACTGTCAGATGCTTGTCATAAAGGACAACATGCCAACAGTGATGACCGCCACGGAAATAATCAGCTACTATTCAAAAAAACTTACTGCAATCATCAAGGACGAGCTTACATTCGAGCAGGGAAAACTTACAGAGGAACTCCATGCCCGTACTCTTGAGCGCATCTTCATCGAGGAAAGAATCTATAAGAAAATCGAGCAGATGAAAACCGCCGAGGCAGTCAACCAGGCTGTAAAGAAGGGATTTGTTCCGTTCAAGTCTGAGCTGATCCGCCCTGTAAGCGACGAGGATGTAGAACGCCTCTTGAAGATTCCGATCCGCCGCATCTCACTCTTTGACATAAACAAGAACAAGGACCAGGTGGAGGCAATCAACAAGCAGCTCAAGGACATAAAGAAAAAGCTCAAGAACCTGACCCAGTGCGCCATCGATTATCTTGGAACCATGCTCACGAAATTCCGTCCGGAAGAATTTGAAAGGCACACCAAGATTGCATCATTCACTGCAGTTGACGTAAAGGAAGTTGCAAGACGCGACACACCACTGCGCTACGACGACAAGGGTTATCTTGGAATCGCCGTCAACGGTGGTACGGAAATAATCAGGGTCACACCGTTCGACCGCATCTTCATCATGCGCCACAGCGGAATCTATACTGTATGCGACGTTCCCGACAAGCTTTTTGTGGACACCGGAATGTGGTACTGCAACTACGCCGAAAAGGAAATCATCAACAACGTGCTCTTTACGGTAATCTACCGCGATCCAAAGACAAAGTGCTGCTTCATCAAGAAATGCCGCATCCCGAGCTGGATAATGAACCGCGACTACCTGATTGTTCCGGACGGCATGGAAGTACTGCACATAGACACCAGGGAAAAATTCAGCTTCACGCTGCACTACGTAAAGAAACCAAGAATCAAGGTCAAGGAAGAGACGTTCAATTCTGCAGATTATGAGGAAAAGGGACACAAGGCTCAGGGCGTAAGGTTAAGCCTGCACGAGACGGCTTCCGTAGAAGTAGAGTCTTCCGACACTCAGCTTAGCCTCCTGTAAGAATTGGAAAAACACGAGGGAAACAATGGAAGGGAAAAAGACAATCAAGCCGGACTATAAGATCATGAGGATGATACTGAACCAGTGCCTCAGGAGGAATCAAAACAGCCTTCTCTTTACGGTTCTCATCTACATCCTGCTGTCCACTATGGCAAGTACCCTTCCCGCCATGATTTCCAACATGATTCTCGGGAATTCAGTTTCCTTCGGACTGCTGCTTATTGCCATCCTTCTTTTGTTTGCGGGAATCATCATCACACAGTACCTGTCTTACGGCAAGGATGTGATTGTGGCCCGCATGGTGGAAAAAAAACACATCACCATCGGCTACCTCTTTAACGGTTTCAGGGACAAGACAAGGCGCATCATCAAGGCATCACTGCTTTTCATGCTCATATTCATGGGCATTGGAATCATCTGCCTCATTGTGGCAATACCCTTTTTTGCATCCGCTTTCTTAAAGGACAACAACATTGACATGGATGTAATACAGCGTATACTGACGGTTTTCAATATAGCATATACAATCGTCGCACTGCTTGCATCGTTTCCATTCATCTTTACATGGATATTGCTATACAGGATGCCGGAAGCTTCGGTTCTTAAATGTTTCGGAATGAGTGCCGGTCTTGTATTCAGCCAGTTTTTCCGGATACTGGGATTTTTAATCTACAGCTCATGGAAACAGCTCATTGCACTGGCAATACTTGTTCCCCTGGAGTTCTTAATTCAGGGAACGGGCATTTCAAAAATTGGAATGGGAGCAAGCCTTTTTTCCATCATCATTTCCGTATCAAAAATCGTTGCCATGTTCAATGCCATGATGAGGGTATTCCTTGCGGTTCCGATCTACCTCTTTTCCATGACGGGGGTACTTCAGATTCACCTTTCCGAATACACACCCCAAAGCCAGCCGACAACAGCAGAGCCGACAGAACCAGAGCAGGCCCAAACAGAACAGAATGCCCCTCAAGCTGCAGCTGAATCACAAGAGACACCCGAGGAAAGCCAGACGGACAATGCGGAGACACCCTCAGAGTCATGAAAGTCCTTGTCAGGGAAAACACAGCGGAAATAAACGTAAAGAACTCACGCTTCATCGCAGAGGCATTTATAATCGAAAGCCAGGCAGAGGCAAGGGAAAAACTCCACGACCAGAAAAAGCGCTATCCTGATGCAAGCCATGTATGCCATTGTTTTGTCTGCGGAAAAGACGGTCAAACCAACGGCATGAGCGACGACGGTGAACCATCGGGAACTGCGGGAAGGCCCATGCTGGACGTTCTTAAAGGCAGCGGAATTACAAACATACTGATTACTGTGACCCGCTATTTCGGTGGAACCCTCCTTGGAACTGGCGGACTTGTACATGCATATTCTGATTCCGTAAAGGAAGTCCTTTCTACATGCCAGACTGAGGAACTAGTTGAAAAAAGCACCTTTAGCTTTACCGCAGACTACCACGACTATCAGGCAATCAAGAGGCTTTTCGAGTCATTCAACATTGAAAACATTCAGGAAAACTACAGCGATTCAATTAACGTAAGCGGAAAAATACATAAAATTCAGGCGGAAAGCTTCGCATCCCAGATAAAGGATATCTCAAAGGGTAAAATCACTGTAAAAGTTGAATAAATGATTTGATTTTCTACTCAGCCTTTACATTGGGATTGGCGGCAAACCATTCATCCCAGGCTTGGTCAACCTTGTCGCAGTATGCCTGTTTTTCTTCTTCGCTTATGAATGCGGCACGGAAACCGTTCTTTATAACTTCCTTTATGTCATCAAGCTTGAAATGCATCTTGGAATAGATGTTCCAGTATTCATCAAGAAGCTCTACCTTAAAGAAAGTCGGGTCGTCGGTATTCAGGGTGACGAAACAGCCTGCGTCGTACAGTTTTTTGAATGGATGGTCCTTTATGTCAGAAACAAAATGCTTGGTAAAAACATTGCTTGTGGGGCTTACTTCAAGCGGATAATGCTTTTCGGCAAGTTCCTTCATGAACGGCTCGTCATAGGCGGCTGCAATTCCGTGTCCGATTCTCTCGGCTTCAAGAAGGTTGATGCAGTCCTTCATGCTCCAGCTGTCAACTGTTTCTCCGGCATGTGCCACACGATGGATTCCGGCTTCCTTTGCCCTCTTGAATACGCTCTCGTAGTCACGGGCAGGACCCTTTGCCTCATCTCCACCAAGTCCGATTCCAATGATGTCGGGATTTTTTTCTTCCAGTACCAAATCCAGATTGTGCTCGGCGTTTTCCAGTCCAAAAGAGCGGCTTACGTCAACTATCACCTTTATTGTCACGTCGTATTTTTCTTTTGCCCTCTTGATTGCCCTTGACATTCTTGATGTCATGTCATGAAAATTAAATCCGTTTTTCAACAGGGAAGTCGGTGCAAAGAAGGTTTCCACATAAACTATATTGTTGTTCAGGACGTACTTGGCGAAATCCTTAAAATAATCTGAAATATTATCAACATTTACGAAATAATTCTGGATTTTTATAAAACTGGCCAAAAAACCCGGCAAATCAGAATAATTCCACAGGGCTTCGAGTTCCTCTTTGGGCATATCCTTACCGTAACGGCTCTTGTAGAGTTGCTTAATCGTCTGGTTGCCTATAACTGCTTCTCCATGAAGGTGTAATTCCGCCTTTGGAATCGCCTTCATCAAACTATAAAAATCCTTTTTATTCATATATCCTACATTATAGCACAATATCGTATAAAATCAAAGTGTTTTACTAAAAAAAATATCGGTTCAATCGGGAATTTTCAAAAGAATTTTTGTTGAAAAGTATGAATAATATAGTATAATTATAGGTGAGGATTTATATATAGGAGAAAAACATGAAAAAAATAGTTGTTGCCTCAACAAACAAGACTGTAATTCAGACTGCAAAAAAGGCCAATTCTCTGTTTCCGACTTTTTTCCAGTGCACCATTTTCGGGAATACGGAATCCATCATCAGCTACATCAACTATGAACTTCCGGAAATAAAGGTTTTGGACTACACTTCATCGGACATCGACTGCGAAGCCGTTCTTGACTCAATCAATTCCGACGCTTGGCTGCACTACGGTGGAACCATCGCCATTTGCAAGGACCGTGAAGCCGTACGCCAGATGGAATCAATAAAGGACGACAACATCATTTCCGTTTTGACCCTGAGCGATTTTGAACAGCATTTCGGCCGTCTTCTGCGCATTTTGTACCAGAACCAGAAATTCCTCTTTACACGCGGAATGCAGGACATCATCGGCGGTCAGGAGGAAGGACAGTTTGTGTGCAACAACGACCCTATGGACATACGCTTTTACACAAGCTTCCTCGTAAGCTACCTGTACACCACCAACCGCATTTCAGAAGAAGACAAGGACAGCCTCCAGATGATACTGATGGAGCTTTTGACCAATGCAGTTGAACACGGCAACCTGAACATATCGTACAAGGAAAAATCCGACTGGCTCATGAATGGCGGAGACATGATGCAGCTTTTAAAGGAACGCTCAGAAGACCCCCGCTACAAGGACAGGAAAATCCACATCTCCTATGCCATCCGTAAGAAAGTTTCTGCATTCCGAATTGAAGATGACGGAGACGGATTCGACTGGAAGAAAATGCTGGAGGAAAACGAAGAGGAAAACACAGGCACACATGGACGCGGCATTGCACTAAGCCGGCAGTTCGTAAAAAAACTGGGCTACAATAAAAAGGGCAATCAGGTCACTTTCTCCATCGCTAACAAAATCAACTCCACGAACTCTGTTCCGGGCATTATGAAACCCTTTGACGCCATAACATACAAGGACAAGCAGGTTGTATGCCATCAGGACGAAATGTCCAACGACCTCTTTTTCATCGTTTCCGGTCAGTTTGCCGTTTATGTAAACAAAAAATACACGACGATGCTCACCCCAAACGACATGTTCATCGGAGAAATGGCATTCCTCCTGAACGACAGGCGTACCGCTACGGTTGTTGCCATAGGTTCAAGCTGCAAACTCATCAAGGTTCCCAAAACGGCATTCCTTTCGCTGATACGAAAAAATCCGCACTACGGCATCTTCCTTAGTAAAATGCTTGCACAGCGTCTGGAAAACCAAAGCCAGACCACTTATGCGGTTGAACAGAAACTTGCGGAAATACAGAACTTCATGCACAAATAAAACAACAGAACGGTAGCTGAATGTCACTTAACTGTAATGAGATAAACCTGATTCTTGAAGAGCTCAATCTTTCTGGAGCGTTCATACAAAAAATTGTACAGTCCTCCTACGACATGCTTGCATTCAAGATTATAAAAAATGGATCTCCGGAAACAATCCTTATTTGCACGGGAGCTCAGGTTTGCCGCATTCATTCAACTACAATGCAGGTTCCCAAAAACAAAAAGCCCCTCCGTTTCTTTGAATTCCTAAAGTCAAACGTACAGGGCATGAGGATAAACTCATGCGTGCAGCTTGGTCTGGACAGGATAATAAAGATGGATGTTTCCACATGGCAGACCCGATATTTCATCTACATCAGGTTATGGTCGGGAGCCGCCAACGTCATTGTCACCGACGAAAACAATGTAATCCTTGACTGTATGTACCGCCGTCCCAAGAAAAATGAAATGACAGGACAGCCTTTCAAACCGGAAGAAAGGGAGCCGACTCAGGAAGAGATAAACGAAAGCCTTGAACGATTTCCTATCCGCGATTTTTCAGACCGTGGGGATGATTTTGAAGACCTTTCCTTTAACGAAAAAATCGACCGCTTCTATTCCGAAAATGCAAGCTCACTTTCAAGAGATGCGTTACTTGCCCAGGCAGAAAAATGGTACAACGTAAAGCATTCAAAAATGGAGGGGGCTCTTCAAAAACTCCTGGACAAAAAAAAGAGTTTTGAGCATTCCGACAGACTCAAGCACACAGGTGACCTCATACTTTCTTATGCTGCAGAGTATACAGGTGGAACAGAATTAACATGCACCGACTACGATACAGGAGAAACAGTCCACATACGCATGGACGAAAAAAAATCAGCACAGGAAAATGCGGCAGTTTACTACGAGCAATACAAAAAGGCCGTGTCTGGAATGGAAAGCCTTGAGCACGATATCATGCTTTCTCAGAAAAACCTTAAGGCCCTGGAAGAAGAGTATTCCGCCATAATGAACGAGCAGAACGCCATCAAAATTGAACAGATGCTGCGTCACGATACAACCCCAAAACAGAAGTCGGAAAAGCCCCATCCCGGACTGCATTACGAAATTGACGGATGGACGATAATTGTCGGACGTACCGCATCAGAGAACGACGAACTTTTGAGGCATTATGTAAAAAGTCTGGACATGTGGCTGCACACAAGGGATTTTGCAGGCGGTTATGTATTCATAAAGGCACGCAAAGACAAAACCGTTCCTCTGGAAATCCTCCTCTATGCCGGAAACCTTGCGGTCTATCATTCAAAGGCCCGTAAAAACGGACAGGCTGACTTATACTACACACAGGTAAAATTCCTTCGCCGGGCAAAGAACGGTCCAAAAGGACTTGTACTTCCGACGCAGGAAAAAAATATATTCATTAAACTTGATGAAACAAAACTACGACGCCTTGATGAGCTTGAACAGGCAAGACAAGGGATATAGGAAAGCAATATGAAGAAACCATACGAGACCTACAACACTTTTGCACCCACAGAAAAAATGAAGTATCCGTTCAGATTCGGCAAAGTCAAAAAGCCGTCGGAAAAGCGGATTAAAAAATGGGGAGGAAAACACATGACAGAATACAACGTCATGTACGGCTATATGACCACTCCGTTCTGTTTTCCATGCTCATTTACGATGTACAGATTCTTCCATCATGTCATATGGCACTTCTTCATGCCGCAGTATTTTCAAAAGATTCACCTGAGGCATACTCCGGTAAAACATGTTGACCACCAGCTTGACGAAAAGGTTCCATTCAGGGAAGACTTGATCTCATGTTATATGGATTTCATTAACGTGTGGGTCCGTCCTATTTCCATGCTCATGCACAGGTTCAACATCTTTCAGGGAGCAAAACTTTCCTGCGAATGGTTCAGATATCTTTGTCTTGTCTATCATGAGTCATACAGAATGTATTGTTATTCCATGACCACGACATACAGGCCAAAACCAACGACAAAAAAAGTCAAGGCACTTTATGCAGGAGATCCTCACTACATGTGTGTCCCTTCCCTCCACATTTCAATCGTATGCCTTTGCTTTAGTTTTTACAGGATGCTGTTCAAAAGGGAAGATTTTACTGAGCAAGAAATCGAGATGTGGAACAAGGAACTGTTTGAGCGTGCAGTTGACATAGGAGAGACGGTTCTTTACATAAAGCAGCACAGCGTAAACTGCATACCGGCGGCCCTCTACATGATTACAAGAATTGTCCCTGAACTGTTTACTCCAGAGATTGCAATTGAATTTATTTCGGCACTGTTCAAGAACAAAACGGACATCAGCGAAACCGAGAGAAAAAAAATACAGGCACACATTATTTTCACTTACGAACGATTCCTGCTTGAGGGTGCAATTGAAGAAGACTGGATGGATCCCGTCACAAGGTGGCTCGACAGCTATCAAAGCCATGTTCCGTTCTATGCTGATTTAGAAAATCCGGAAGACAAAGATAGGAAACAGACGGAGAATGCGTAAATTTCATGTTGTATCGGATTATGAACCCAGTGGAGACCAGCCTCAGGCAATAGAAAAGCTTGCCCGGGGATTTTTAAATGGAGACAAGTATCAGACATTAAAGGGTGTGACAGGAAGCGGTAAAACCTATACCATGGCAAAGATAATAGAAGCCGTTCAGCGTCCCACTTTGATAATAAGCCACAACAAGACCCTTTCCGCACAGCTCTACCGTGAGTTCAAGACTTTTTTCCCCGACAATGCCGTTGAATATTTTGTAAGCTATTACGACTACTACCAGCCGGAAGCCTATGTTCCCGCACGAGACCTTTACATCGAAAAGGACGCCTCAATCAACAAAGAAATCGACCGTCTTAAAATGGCAGCAACCTACAGCCTTATGGAAAGGCGTGATGTAATCGTCGTTGCAACCGTCAGCTGCATTTATGGTTTGGGAATGCCTGAACTTTACAAGGACATGAGGATTCATCTTGAAAAGGGACAGATGCTTGACACCCACAAGTTTGCCCTTTCACTTTCCGAGATCCAATACCAGAGGAATGACGCCGTTCTTGACCGTGGAAATTTCCGCATACGTGGAGACGTAATCGAAGTGTTTCCTCCATACCTTGAATTTGAGGAAGCATACAGGATCGAGCTTGACTTTGACGAGATTGTAAGGATACGTCGCTACAATGTGATTTCCGGAGAAGTAAAGGAAGACCTTGATGAAACGGTAATCTATCCTGCAAAACAGTTTGTCGTTCCACATGAGACCCTTACCATCGCAACCGAACGCATTCAGGCAGAACTTGAGGCAAGACTAGAAGAACTTAACTCGCAGAAAAAACTCTTTGAGGCAGAAAGGCTTAAGACACGCGTCACATACGACATAGAAATGATGAAGGAGATGGGCTACTGTTCTGGAATTGAAAACTATTCAGCACCGATTGCAGGAAGAAAAAAAGGTGAACCGCCAGCAACCCTCCTCCATTATTTCCCTGATGACTTTTTGTGCATGATTGATGAGGCTCATGTCACTGTTCCGCAGATTGGAGCGATGTATGAGGGAGACAGGAGCAGAAAGCAAAACCTTGTTGACTTTGGATTCCGACTTCCATCCGCACTGGACAACCGCCCCCTTAAATACGATGAGTTCAGCAAAAAGATGAACCAGGTGATTTATGTCACGGCAACACCAAGGCCACAGGAAATTGAGCAGAGCACCCAGGTGGTCGAACAGATAATCCGCCCCACAGGACTCTTGGACCCTATTGTCGAAGTACGTCCCACAGAAGGACAAATGCAGGACATCTACAAGGAAGTTCAGGAGCGTATTGCAAAAAAAGAACGAAGCCTTATCCTTACCCTTACAAAAAAGATGGCAGAAGACCTTACCGATTATCTTGCCGGCCTTTCGCTCAAAGTGCAGTACATTCATTCTGAGATAGATACATTTGAACGAGTCGAAATCCTCAAGAAACTCAGGAGCGGTGAAATTGACGTGCTTATTGGAATCAACCTCCTGCGAGAAGGAATTGACCTCCCTGAAGTAAGCTTCATTGCACTTCTTGATGCGGATAAAATCGGATTTTTAAGAAGCACCACAAGCCTGATTCAGATTATAGGACGGGCCGCACGAAACGCAGAGGGAAAAGTCGTGATGTACGCCGACAGGATGAGCGATGCGATGAAGGAAGCGATTGAGGAGACAAAACGCCGCCGTTCAATTCAGGAAGCATACAACAGGGAACATGGAATCACGCCAAAGACAATCAAAAAGGCAGTCGAAGACATTCTTGAACACGAAAAGGAAGAGGCAAAAGAAAATGCGGATGTGGAGATGGAAGCCATCGTACAAAAATCAAACCTTCTTGTTCCCGCACAGAGAAAGAAACTTATTGCCGCATTAAAGCAGGAAATGATGGAAGCTGCCGACCGACTGGATTACGAAATGGCAGCCGCACTAAGGGACAAAATCCGCGACATAGAAGCCACCTACGGAAAATGATTCACGATTTGGAAAGAGAGTCCTTTATTTCTTCCATTACTGCAAGTGCATTTATTCCGCTCTGCAAATTTGAACGAAGTTTCTCCTTTCCGTCCAAACAGTCAACTGCATTCTGCACCATGTTGGAAAAGTATCCTGTTTTTTCAGGAGCCTTCATGTCATCTTTTTTCTTAAGGCTGTAAAAGCCCGTGTATAGGGAACTTTCTTCCCTTGTTTCAACTTTAAAGATTCCGTTACCAACGGTGATCCGTCCAAGGGTTCCTGTAATTTCTATTTCAAAACCGAAATACTTTGACCTTCCGCTTACAAAAAGGCTTACATCAGGGCATTCATCTGTTGAATAATGTGCGCTCATCTGCCTTACGCATTTGTTTTCATCACGCAGTACGCCGCTAATTACAGGATTGTGGAGCAAAGTATTCTGCCATTTGTTTGACTTTAGGTGAAGAGCCTTCCACAAAAGTCCCCGTTCTCGTTCACATGACTGACTTAAGCCTGACAAAGAATCCTTTTCCAAAAAGAATAAAACTGCATCCGCCAGATGAGTTCCGTCATGCAAAAGACTGTATGCACCGCTTGCTTCTTCACGTGGATTATAGACCGCCATACCAGACATTAACGATGCCCTTATGGACTGAAGATTACCGATTTTTTCCATGCACTGTTTGGCAAGAATGTAGTCATTTGAAAATCGTCTTTCGTGGTTTACAAGGACCGGAATGTTTTTCTCCCTGCCCGTCTCAAGTATTTTCATTGCAGACTTCATGTTTGTGGCAACAGGTTTTTCAAGTATTATAAGGCGAGGTTTTGCTTCCATCGCGAGGAGTGATTCATTGAGGTGATTTTTTTCATCAACAGAAATGACAACTATGTCCGGAATCTTTTTCTGATAAAGCTGTTTTGAAGAAGCAAAGGTTTCTGCCTGTGGATTTGCCTTTTTCCATACAGAAAGTGCCTCTGGATCTGTATCGCATCCTGCAACAATTTTGATTCTTGGATTAAGGTTAAGTGCCGAGGTATGGCTTGCGGGCTGTTCCCTTTTTGCGTCAAGGGCAAGGCTATATCCAATTCTTCCGCAGCCAACTATTGCCGCAGTGTATTCAGGCTCAATGTTCATGTACAAAGTTTAGCATAAAGCCTGAATGTGGTAAAGTCATTATCAAAAGATTATTCGTCAGCCTTGTGTCCGTGATACTTGAACACGGATTCTCCAGAAGCGTTTATCCTGTCAATAAAATCCAGATACGAGTTTTTTGCAGAATAAGAGCGTGCCTCCGCCATGTATTTGTCACGGCTTGCAATGTCATCATCATCAAATGCCAGTTGAGAAAGCAGGATTGAATTTTCAAACTTATCGTCCGGACATGAACTTGTGTTGTAGGCCTTTTTGAACAGTTCCTTTGCCTTTTTCTTGCTTCCACCCAGGAAACCAGGGCAATAGTAATACCACTGTGCAAGATTGCGGAGTGCATGAGAAAAATTAGGGTCTATGTCAACTGCCTTTTGAAACATGTCGCGTGTCGGATATCCATACGAAAATGCAGTCTTTAGCGGTTCCAGGGCCATGTAGACTGCAATGGCACTTCCACATGAAAGGGGAATCCAGGCATCCATTTTTTCGTTCTTGTGCTCGTCATAGAATTTCTTGCATTTTTTAGCCTGTGCTGAAAGTAGTGCATTCAGCTCTTTTTTTGTTCCTGCCATCTGGCTTTTGTAAGAGTATTTTTCGCAGTCAATCATGTTGGTCAGGACCATCTGGTCAACTTCACCAAGGGAATCATACTTGCCCTGAATCTTTTGTTCCCAAGACTCCAGCCTGTTCAGCGAATCCGCCGGTGATTTATAAGAAAACAGTTCGATTTTCAAATCCATCAGTTCATCCAAAAGTGCAACCGTTTCCGGAGCAAGCCTTATGTCACAAAAGCAGGATGAAGCAACAGTTAACAAGAGAGCCAGTGCAACAATCATTTTCTTACGCAAAAACATATCAACCACGCGAGTAAATCAAAATTCTCTCTCATTTTTATAGACAACTGAAATGAAAAAAGGTTTCAGGGAAGGTGAAAGTTGAATTATGCATTCTTAATTATGAATTATGAATTATGAATTCTTAATTATCCTTATATTGACAACAACCATACAATCCTTCATACTTACTTCATGTTTCCACCTTTTCCTACGGACCGCGCTTTACAGATTTGCAGAAGAATGCTCAATGAACTTGACTCTGGATCTTTGAGTCTTGTACCTGTTGGACGCATCAGTGAAGAACGGAAGGATCAGGGAATAATGCTTGGCGCAATGTTGTGCAGGGATTCGGATGGAAATGAAATTGAACTCAGGACTGTCTCGGGCTTGAGCAAAAAACTGGTTCCACAAAAAACAGACGACAAAATCATCTATGTGGAGCCGATTGTTCCACCGCAAAATATTGACGAGGCACTTTTACCAAACGACAAGAAAATCCATGAGCTTACAGACGAAATCAACTTAATCGTTCAACTTGAAGACAAAACACAGGAACAAAAAAACAGGCTTGATGAACTAAAAAAATTCCGGACGGAACTTACAACACAATCGCTTGAAAAAGTCTTTTCACTTTATTCCTTCAAATGCATTGACGGAAATACTGTAAGCCTGAACCAGATTTGTACCGCAAAGAAAATCAAGCTTCCGCCAACAGGTACCGGGGAATGCTGTGCTCCAAAACTTCTGCACCATGCATTCAGCCACAACATGCAGGTATTGAGCATGGCTGAAATCTATTACGGAAATGACAGTGCCCAAAAGCAAAACGGCCATGAATATCCGCCGTGTGACGAACGCTGCGGAATAATCCTCCCCTTCATGCTGGGCCTTGAAATACTGTACCGTGACAGTGACATATGCGTAATCAACAAACAGCCGGGCCTCCTTTCCATACCGGGACGTGGAGAGGACAAAAAGGATTGTGTCAGCGCAAGGTTAAGAAGAATTTACCCGGAATGCATCGAACAGCCTTCTGTACATCGTCTTGACATGGAAACCTCGGGCCTCATGGTTTATGCACTTACAAAAGAAGCGCACAAAAATCTTGGACGGCAGTTTGAAAGCAGGACAGTACAAAAGGAATACATCGCATTGCTTGACGGAATACTTCCCAAAAAGGGAATTGAAAATACAGGATGCATGGAATTGTACTTCAGGCTGGACGTGGAAAACAGACCCCATCAGATATGGGATGACGTTTATGGCAAAAAGGCAATAACCGAGTGGGTGATTCTGGATGTTGAGGCATACACTGCCCCGGACGGCAAAACAAAAAACGTTACACGCGTAAAATTCATTCCGCACACAGGACGCACCCACCAGCTCAGGCTAGCAAGCGCAGACACTCATGGCTTCGGCACACCGATAATTGGAGACACCCTTTACGGAAAACCGGTTGGAGATGAACGTCTAATGCTTCATGCATCATATCTTTCTTTTGTCCATCCCATTACCGGCATTCCGATGAGTTTTACCTGTGAGGCACCATTTTAGTACTTGAACGCAGAGCCTCCGATGAATTCGCGTATGATTGAATGCTCAGGAACGGCTGTTGCAGGAATCGTACTGAAGTTTTCCAGGAAGGTCAAAAGCCTTGAGGCCTCACCGTATTCCTTTTCAAGAGGAGTGACGCATTTTAAAAGTGGAGCGGCATACACCTTGAGGACGGAAAGCTCATAGTCAAGGGCTGTGTTAAGCATGGCATCAGCATTGTTCTGGAATGGGAAGATATGGAGCTTTTCTCCCTTTTGAACGGAATCCCACATCGCAATCGTACCGGCCGCACTCTTTCCGCGGAATTTTGCATCACGAACAATTCGCCTGATCAGACGGTTGTCGCTTGTCGCAATCCTGTTGTGGTCGTCAAGGTTCAACTGAGTCAGTGCAGAAAGATAGATTTTGAATTTCAATTCCGGTGGAACCTGAGAAGTCAGCTTGTCATTCAAACCATGAATGCCTTCCATTATCAGAATGTCATTTGGTCCCAGCTTCATCGTATCGCCCTTGTAATAGCGTTTTCCCTCGTGGAAGTCGTAGCTTGGCATCTTGATTTCCTTTCCGTCGAACAAAGCCAAAAGGTCGTCATTTATCTGTGGAACGTCAAGCGCTTCAAGACACTCATAGTCATAGTCACCGTTTTCATCCTTAGGGGTATTCTCTCGTCCACGATAATATGAATCAAGGCTTATCAACTTGGGCCTGTAACCAAGAGCCTGCAGCTGCATCGAAAGCTTTTTGCTCGTAGTGGTTTTACCGGAAGAAGACGGACCTGCAATCAAAACGACACGTGTGGATTCCTTTTCGTGAATCTTGTCCGCAATGTCGGCAATGCACTTTACCTGAAGGGTTTCGGTTATGTTGATGAAGTCATCTACCTTGCGTTCATGAATCAACTGGTTCAAGCTGGCGGCAGACGTAACACCAAGTCTTTTTCCCCATTTTTTATAGCGGCTGTATATTTCAAAAAGTTTTGGCTGGTCGTCAAATTCCGGGAGATGCGCAGGATCATCATGTTTTGGGAAGCGCAGGAGGAAACCTTCTCCATACGGCACAAGGTCAAACACCTTAAGGTCTTTTGTTGTTCCTACAAGCGGTCCGAAATAAAGGTCGGAAAAATCACCCAGAGTATTTACCTTTATTCTTGCGGGAGTCCTATAATTGAGCTGTTTTCTTGTTTCTACAAGACCAAGCCTTTCAAACAGTGTGCATGCATCCTGATATGAAATCGTATCGCATTCGATTACAAGATTTTCTTTGGCAAGGGAAAGCATCTTGTCCTTAAGAGCCTGAATCTGGGAAACCTCAAGAGGAGAACCCGTCTCAAGTGTATAGTAATAACCGTATCCAAGAGAATGTCCCACCAAAAGATGTGCGTCAGGATAAATTGAATGTGCGGCGGCGGCAAGCAGGAAACACAGGGAGCGGCGGTAAACTGCGGCACCCTCGCGGCTGTCATCATACACTGGTTCCAAATGGGCATTGATGTCAATGATTCCATCCAAAGAGCAAATCTCGTTGTTGACCTTTACGGCCAGAATGTTTTTGTCCGATTTGCCGAAATGATCCATCAGGGTAATGGGTCGTATTTCATTTTCAACTTGAACGGAAGAACCGTCCGGGAAAGTAATAGTAATCTTCTTCATACTTACATTTTACTCCAGTTTGTGCCATTTGTAAATTATAATTTATTGTACATTCTGCAAGGAATTGACAAAAATGGGTAATTTGAATATCATTATTTCATGCTGCTCGATTAACTCAGTGGTAGAGTGCTACCTTCACACGGTAGAAGTCACTAGTTCGAATCTAGTATCGAGCACTCTCAAGGGCATCCGTCTGGGTGCCTTTTTCTTTTTCCAGTTATACAAAAGCAACTTGAATTTTACTTCCAAACAGTGTATGCTATAGGCGTTATCTATCTAATCATAGATTTAGGAGTTATTATGTTCAGTTACAAAGAGATTGGTCTCGTAAATTCAAAACACATGTTTGAAATGGCAATGAAGGGCGGTTATGCAATTCCTGCCTACAACTTCAACAACATGGAACAGATGCAGGCTATCATTCAGGCTTGTGTCGAAACAAAATCACCTGTAATCCTGCAGGTTTCAAAGGGTGCCCGCAACTATGCAGACAAGTTCATCCTGCGCAATATGGCACGCGGTGCTGTTGAATATGCACACGAACTCGGATGTGATATTCCTATCGCTCTTCACCTTGACCACGGTCCAAACTTCGAAGT
>DBWR01000050.1 GCA_002309305.1 Treponema sp. UBA1233
GGATACTTTATCTTACTCAAATTTTTCCTCCAATAACCAAGTAAATTTATTATACAATAGAAAGTGCCATTTATCAAAGAATTCTACATTAAAATTCACAAAAATATACAGAGTTGAACTCATAATTTTGCCGAGTGGAATCAGTAAAGCCTTCCGTAAGTGTATCCGCGGTCGCTTGTTATTGGGGCGGCTTTGATTTCAAAATAGCAGACGGCGTTTTCTTTTAACGTTAGGCTCACTTTGTTTCCGCAGCGTTTGGTCTGAACAAAAGGCTGTGCGCTTGCCCTAAGGAGTTCTATTTCCTTCTTGTCCGGATTTGCGTGTTCACCAAGCTCATGCCAGACTTTAAGCGGATTGCAGACTTCCTCGTCCACCAGCTGAGTCACCAGTACGTTGGGAAGCCTTTCATCTTCGGTTTTTCCCTTTGTCCTGTTTTCAAGCGGGAATGTAAAATCAAGCTTTTTCTCCCTGCCCGACATTTTCTCGTCCACGTTCCATGCCACACCGGCATAGCTTCCGTCGGTGCGTTTTATTACCACGCAGTTCTTGTTTTTCAAAACGCATTTTTTATAATCGCGCGTAAGGTATTTGTAGAATGCAAAGGTCCAGAACGTAGGCTTTGGAATGATTCCGTTTGCCACAAGACCGAATCCGCCATGGAATGGTGTGTACGGCACTCCAGCTTCCTCAAAGATGTCCCCAAATGTCCAGTATGAATATGAGCGGTGATTATCTCCAAAGGTAGAAAGCATCAGGGCAACATATGCGGCGTTCAGGTTCATGTCGTGGAGCGGTGCGTTGGGTATGTATGATGTGTTGAATTCCGTAACGTTGATGTCCATCCCCTTGAATTCCCTGAATGAATCCACAATTCCGCGGGTTGAATCCAGCTGCTCAAAGCACTTTTCCTTGGGATGAAGCTTTGGGTATCCGTAGTGGCCGTCGTAATTCGGAAGCTCCGTGGTGTAGTGGTGGCGGCTTACAAAATCCAGCGGGCACTTGTTCTTTCGCACGAATTGAAGGAATGCCTTTATCCACTCCTTGTCGGTTCCTCCGCAAACTGCAGGTCCTCCAACCTTGAACCGTTTGTCCACAGACTTTACCGCACGGGATGAAACGTCATACAGCTTGAAGTATTCGTCCATGTCGGCATCCTTCCAGAAACCGCGCAGGTTTGGCTCGTTCCATACTTCCACCGGCCATGTCACAACCTCGTCCGCACCATAGCGTTCAATCAAATGCCTTAATGTTGCCTTTATGAGTTCCGCCCATCTCTTGTAATTGTTTGGGGGAGTGGTGTTGCCCTTCCAGTAGAAGATTGAATTGTCTCCGCTTGCAAGCTGCTTTGGCATGAATCCCAGCTCTATGAACGGCCTTATGTTCAGTTCCAGATATGAATCCATCACCATGTCCAGGTAAGTCCAGTTGAATTCCAGTTTGACCTTTTTTTCATCGCGACCTTCCCAGGCATGAGGTCCAAATTCCGGCACACCAGGCTGATATTCGCGGTAAATTGCCATGTCGTTGTGGAACAGTCCGTGCCCGCGTATGTGCTCAAATCCGATTTTCTCCTGCACGAACTTGAGCTGTTCAAAATACTGCTTTTGGAGCGCAAGCCCCATGCGACCGGTTCCTATGCAATAAAAAGCATTGTTGTTGAATTTGACGTTTTCTTTTCCAGTGATGTTATAGTTCATTTCCTACTCCAGTTTATGATACATCTACAATTATATCACATTTGCTAAAAAAATGTTTTACTAATCGGCATTTGTGCCTTATAATGGTAAAGAGGCAGTTTCATGGATAACAAAGGTCAAAACGGCGGAAAAACCAAAGCCAAGAAAAACTTCCTTGATAAAGTTACAAAAAGGAAAAAGGCTCCAGTATTTGTATTCTTTTTACTCATTATTCTTTATTTCCTGGCATCAGCATTTGTATATAAAACAAGCCGTTCCCGAGATTTGTTCACATTGTTTGGAACTCCCACACCGGTTTCTGCCTTTACTGGTATTTTTTCAGCCATTGCCAACATCAGCCTCATCATTCTGGTTTTTACATTTGGGAAAATAGGATTAATAACATCCCTTTCCATTCTTTTGCTTCAAATTCCAATTTTTTTCGTAAACCTGTTCGTAAGCCACAACATGGGAAGTCTTTCGGGATTGTTCACTGGATTACTCAGCGTGCTCGCCATTGTCATCATCTACCTGAACAACAGCCAGATGGAAAAATATCAGGAGCGTTTGCGCAAACAAGCTGTAACAGATATGCTCACCGGTTTGCCCAGCCGCTTTGCCTGCACAGAAATGATGAACAGCCTGATAAAAAAGGGAGATCAATTTGCCATCGTTTCAATTGACTTGAACAATTTCAAAGCCATAAACGACGCCCTTGGACATACGCTTGGAGATAAGATTCTGGTGGAAATCGGTTCAAGATTAAAAGCCCTTGCCGAAGAATCCAGCCCCGATGACAAATGTGATTTTGTGGCCCGACTTGGTGGAGATGTCTTCTGCCTTTTAATCCGCAACTACGAATCCGACGAGGACATCATAGACACAATCCGCCTGTATGAATATGAAATCAAGAGAAAAATAACAGTTGATGGTTACGATTATTTCATGACCGCAAATTTCGGTTATGCAGAATACCTGCTTGATGCCGATGACGGGAACGCCCTGTATTCATGTGCCGACGCCGCACTTCACGAAATCAAAAGATCTGGGGCTGCTTCAAACAACATTCTGCGGTTCAGCAACGAACTTTTAAAGACGACAAAATATCTGGAAATGGAAAGGAAAATCCGGGTCGCACTGCATGAGGATGCATTCATGGCATATCTTCAGCCTCAGTATGACATGTCCCATAATCTCCGCGGATTTGAAGCTCTTGCCCGACTTAAAGACAGCGACGGTTCCATACTTGAGCCCAATGAGTTTATACCGGTTGCGGAAGAAGCCGGACTCATTGACCGACTGGACATTCAGGTATTCAATAAGGCAGCGTGTTTATTCGGAGAATACATCAAACATTCAGGTTCCGACCTTATCTTGAGTACAAACGTTTCCGTAAAGCACCTGATGAAAAACAACTTCCTGGAGAAAATTCAGGATGTCCTGGAACAGAGTGGGCTCCCCGCCAAAAATGTCGAGCTTGAAATTACCGAATCCATTATGATTGAATCTCCGGAAAAAGCCCTGCAAACCATTAACAGAATTCAAAACCTTGGCATGAAAGTTGCCATTGACGACTTTGGCACAGGATACTCTTCGCTGAGCTATCTGAACAGATTCCCGGTGGACATTTTAAAAATCGACAAGTCTTTTATAGATCAAATGGATTCCAGCGAATCTTCAAAAAAATATGTTGAGGCCATTATTTCTCTGGGACACATTTTGAATTTCAAAGTAACTTCTGAAGGTGTAGAAACTACGGCACAACTGGAAACCCTGAAATCAATCAATTGCGATTACATTCAGGGATACATCTGGGGAAAACCGATGCCAATGGAAGAAGCGATTAAACTAATTGAATCCTAAAACTTATAGCCGATGAACAGGGCCTTTAAGTCCGCCTTTCCCGTAATGCCCAGGGTTGAATAGATGTGGGCTAAATCCTTTTTAATGGCACTTTCGCTTACGTTGTGGTTGATTGCCAGGGCCTTGATTGTGGTGTTGTTCAGGACGATTTCCTTTATGCAGTCTTTCTGGCGGTCGGAAAGCTTGTAGTCGTCCAGGGAAACGGCACCCGATTCCTTTTTGTCGTAGGCATGGCGGAACAAAAGGTTAAGGCAGCCGATTGTACATACGGAAAAGAGTGTGATTCCGACATATTCAAAAAACGATTTTGCCCCATACGGAATTACAAGGGCCAGCTTGATGATTTCGATTGCAAGGTAGATTATGACACGAAGCCGGGATGAAAGCCTGTTTTCAAAAAGAAGGATTACCATAAGGATTGAAGAGACAAACAGCGCCGTGTAGATTCTTCCGGTATAGAGGTTTGAGAAAACAAGAACTTCAAGTCCGATGTAATAGAACAGATGGTTCCTGTGCATAAAGAAAGTGAGGATGAACATTACAAGCGCAATTCCGTATGCAAGGTATGAAACGAGGCTTGAAAACGGCATGATGCTCTGCTCATAGGAAAAACCGGTAAAAAAATTCAGGAACAGCATGGTCAGAATGTAAACGCAGCCGATTATCGCCATGAGACGGAATGGTTTGTCCAAAATCTTTTTCACATCTTTCTCCCAAATATATTATACATCTATCATATCATATTTTCTATATTAATTGAAGTAATCATAGATTGCATTGTAGATTGAATCCTCACCGTTTATAAAGTCATCGAAATTTTCCTGAACCTCAATGTCGGGCATGGTTCCTCGATATGGGTTATTACTTCTAGCCTTGATTTGCTCAAGATTGTCCTCCCAAATGGGGAAAATGAAAATACAATTCAATTTTGTTAATTCATAATTAAATCCATTTGTATAATTGAACACAGATTCTCCGGTCTCTCCTCCAAATATCTTTACATCAGGAAACAGTTCCATACAAAGATTCAAAAACCAGCAGCCCGCAGAATAGGTTCGGCCTGTAATAATGACTGCAATATTGTATTTTAAAAGTTCATCCAGGTTTTCTTTAAAGAGCTTTCTAAACTCATCAATGACATATCCATTTCCCCCCGGATTATAACGTACGTCAAAAACTATCGTGTCATAGGAATTGGTGTGAAGCTCATTCATCATGTCGGAAACAAGCTGACTCAACGGATAGTTTTCTTCAAACTCAGTTTTATTAAACGGAATGTAAACAGTCTTTTTCTCTGGCACGGCTTTTACAGAATAATATCCATGATCCCTCATATAATTCCATACATTGTCCGCTTCTGGAGCCAGTCTTTCAAACTTCGTCTTTCTTGTATCAATAAGTTTAAAGGCCTTTTTTACCACAGTTCCATCCGGAGACTGCAAGGTAAAACTGATTTTATCATGATTCAAAAGACCCGCAAATTTCAGATGGTAATAATATAAAGGATATTCCAGCAAATAGTTTTCGCCACTCTCGGTTTCATAGGGCATATATTGGGAAAGTTTATCCAGTGCTTCTTTTACGGGAAGTCCGTTTATTTCTGTTATTATCCAGCCCAAATATTTGCTATGTTTTTTTGCGGCAGTTGAAATGTGATATCCATCCCCAAAGAGCAAGGCAGCAAATGGAGCGGCAAGGTAATCCTCTTTTTCTTCCTGCTTGGCATTCAATCCCAGATGAGCTACATGGTAACCACTTTGAATTTTCTTAATCCGGTAAATTGCTTCCATTCGGTCTACTTTTCCGTCAAGAATATCCTGCTTTAATTCTTCAAACGGTGCCGGATCATATAAAAATCTCATTGAAGAAAAGGAAGACATGTCAGACTGAATGCGCAAAACATCATAATACCAGTCCGGCGTGCCAACCTCTTCCTCTTGTTTTTTACAGGAGGCCGCCATAATAGACAGCACCATTGAAACAACTGCAATAATCCTTAATCTTTTCATAACGACCCCCTTAGACCATCTTAACAGTCAATTTTATAATGTCACCCCGAACTTGATTCGGGGTCTCTACATTACTTTTATTTCTTTGCAATTTCGCTGATGCTTGTTACAACACCTGCAAGATTCTGTAAGTCAGACGGAACGATTATCTTTGTTGCCTGACCGTTGGCTGCCTTCTCAAATGCTTCCAGGCTGCGGAGCTTGAGGACTGCACTGTCCATTCCGGCTTCCTTGAGCATCTTGAGACCTTCTGCCTTTGCCTGCTGAACCTCGCGGATTGCCTCTGCCTCGCCTTTTGCCTTCTGGATTGCTGATTCCTTCTGTGCCTCTGCCTGAAGAATCATTGCCTGCTTTTCTCCTTCTGCCTCAAGGATGGCGGACTGCTTGTGGCCTTCTGCAATAAGAATCTGCTCACGGCGCTCACGTTCTGCCTTCATCTGCTTTTCCATTGCCTCACGGATTGCCTGTGGCGGCTCAATGTTCTTTACCTCAACACGGTTTACCTTGATGCCCCATGGGTCGGTTGCCTCGTCAAGAATCGCACGCATCTTTGTGTTGATTACGTCACGGCTTGTAAGGGATTCGTCAAGCTCCAGCTCACCGATGATGTT
>DBWR01000053.1:0-6842 GCA_002309305.1 Treponema sp. UBA1233
ATAGAAGTAAAAAACCTTTGCGCTTCATACAACGGAACAGCTGTTTTTGAAAACCTTTCCTTTACATTGCAAGACAAAAGCTTTACTGCCCTGTGCGGAAAAAACGGTTCCGGAAAAAGTACGCTGCTTTCCTTGATTGCAGGAATCATCCCCGATGGCCTTAAACATTCAGGGGAAATTCTATTGGATGGGAAAGACGTCTTTAAGATGAAGAGGGAAGAAGCGGCACAAAAGATTTCGTTCCTACTGCAAAGCGAAAATCCCGCATGGAATTTTTCTGTACGCCAGTTTGTTGAAACAGGCCTCTATGCATTTGGAAGGATGAGCCAGTCTGAATGTGATGCCGCAGTAAACGAAGCCCTGGGAAAAACAGGAATACCAGACTTTGCCGACAAAAAAATCATGAACCTTTCCGGTGGGGAATTTCAAAAATGCCGTCTTGCACGATGCTTTGTACAAAAGACAAAAACCATTCTTTTTGATGAACCCGCGGAAAAACTGGACCTTCCGTTTCAGCTCAAATTTCTTGAACAGATCAGTTCACTTGAAAACACAGTCCTCTTTTCCATCCACGATTTGAACACAGCATCTTTATTTGCCACAGATTTTCTTTTATTGTCAAACGGCCGGCTGATTCAGGCAGACAGAAAAACAATCTTTGACCCACAGCTCCTTTCCGACGCCTACAGCACCCAGGCCACCATCTTCGACCATCCCGTCAAAAAAGTCCCCCAGGTTTTGTTTTTATAGTAAAGCAGGCTTACAATATAATTGCTCCGGCCAGAACAAGACCTCCGATCAGGATGAAGACAAAGTCGCGGAGGTGCATCTTGTAGGATTTGGTGCAGCATGCCCTTGTGCGAAGATAAAAGCCACGCAATTCGGCGGCGGTTGCAGTGGATTCAATTTTGCGTACGGAAGAAATCAGCAGCGGGAAACACAACGGCAGAATCATGCCCACTTTCTTGAACGGATTCTTTATTTCAAAATCAACACCCCTGGCCTGCTGGGATTCGATGATTCCGCTCATCTCCACAGAAAAAACAGGAATAAAACGTATTGCACTTGTAAACGTAAACGCAAACTTATACGGAATGTGCAGGTACTTTACCATCGCATTTGAAAGGTCGTTCAGGTTTGTGACGGAAATCAAGATTGAAAGAGGCAGTGTTGCTCCAATCAACCTGAGAACAAGAAGAAGTCCATTTTGAACCGCTATGTCTGTGATTGCAAAACTTCCTATCTTGAACAGAGGCTCACCTTTTCTTATGACGAGTAGCTGAAGGATGAACAGGAAGATTGACATTTTGACCAGTCCCTTGAGGATGCCGAGGGTCCTGAGCAAAAGACCGTTTCCATGGCGGCCGGAATTTCCTACCACTGCAAGAAGAATGTTAAAGACGAGTATGCCAATCAGGTAAAAGAAATTGGATGAGCAGAATGAAGCGGCACAAATCAAGATTGAAACAAGGATTTTTACAAGCGGATGCATTTTATGGAGTATGGACTCGCCGGGCAGATAATCTAAGAAACCTTTCATCTTACTTCACCTCTTTAATTCTATTTATCATTTCATCTGCAGTAAACACATCGTTGAATGCATTTCCCAAAAGCATTGACACCTGGGCAATCTGTGGAGGAAGAAGACGTGCTCTTTCCAACAGAGGCCTGTCGCCAAGTACGGTTCGGGTTTCATCTTCCGCAAGTATTTCTCCGCGGTTCATCACGATGATTGTCTTTGCAAAGTCCAGGACAACTTCCATATCGTGGCATACCATGATTACCGTTGTTCCCTTATTGTTCATTTCTGCAATCTTTCCCATCACTTCCATGCACTCACGGTAATCAAGTCCGGTGGTCGGTTCATCAAGAATCAAAATCTCCGGGTTGAGTGCGATAAGGCATGCAAGGCATAGTCTCTGGCGCTGGCCACGGCTCATGTTGAACGGCTCGCTGTCACCGTCAAAGCCAAATTCGTTGAGCGTATCCGTTACACGCTTTTCTATCTCGTCCTGTGGAATTCCGTTGTTCTTTAGGCTGAATGCAATTTCTTCGCGGACTGTTGCACAGCAGATCTGGCGGTCCGGGTTTTGGAAAAGGAATCCTATGTGTTTTGCAAGCGAGCTTACCTTGCGTTTCTTTGTGCTTTCACCCAGGACAAGTACGTCACCGCTGGAAGGTTTTAGAAGACCGTTGCACAGTTTTGAGAATGTGGATTTTCCCGCACCGTTTGAACCGATTATCGAAATGAAGTCGCCCTTTTTCACCTTTACGTTAAGGTTATGGACATTTGCTGTTTCATTGTAAGAGAATGCGACATTCTGAAATTCAAGAACGGCATTGTCATCAGGGACAGAATTACCGGTCAGGCTTGAGAATGACATGTCTGTGCCTTTGTTTTTATCGGACTTTCGTGCAACCGTGTAAGCCACCTGATTGCCCTTTGTTGAATCAATCTTTGCAACTTTCTTTATGAAATCTGCAGCCTCTTCTGCATTCAGGCAGATGCTGTCTTCGCTCTTCATGTTTTTTGGAACGAGGTTTTCTTCAACCATCTTTGCCGTAAGAGTTAAAACACGCGGGCAGTTTATGCCTGCTTCTTCCATTTCTTTTTTATGGGTCAGCGTACTCCTGATTTCGCCATAGTGGACGCATGTTCCTTTTTCAAGAACAATCAGTTTTTTTACAAACTCACACAGGAGCATGATTTTCTGTTCGGCAACAACAATCGTAATGCCCTTTTCTTCGTTGAGTTTTTTCAACAGCGTGAATATCTGAACTGAAGATGCAGGGTCAAGCTCGCCTGTGGGTTCATCAAGGACAAGAACATCGGGTTCAAGCGCAAGAATCGCCGCAATAACAAGCTTTTGTTTTTGTCCGCCGCTCAGGAAAGATATTTCCTTGTGACGGAGCTCTGCTATGCCGAGTGTTTCAAGTGAATCTGTAATCCTCTGTTCAATCTGGTCAGCCGGAATGCCAAAGTTTTCCAGACCAAACAGGATTTCATCTTCTACAAAATAGCCTGTAATCTGGCTTTCGATATCCTGAAATACAGAACCGACTTTCAGTGCAAGTTTTCCCGCATCAATATCAAAAGTATCGGTACCGTCAACCTTTACGCTGCCGTAAAAATCTCCCTCGTAATGGTGCGGAATAAGGCCGTTGATGCAGTTGCACAAGCTTGTTTTTCCAGCACCTGATTCACCGATGATTCCTACAAATCCGCCTTTTTCTATTGAAAGCGAAATGTTTTCCAGTGCATTCTTTTTTGAACCGGTGTATCTGAATGTCAGTTCCTGTATTTCTATCATGATTATTCTTCCACTATCTTTTTCTTCATTGCCTTCATCAACGGAACATAAAGTGCCGCTACGATGATTGCGTTGAGTGTTGCAGTTCCAAGTACGATCGGTACATAAGCCGCCATCGCAGAAGGATCAGACTTGATGAACACAAAGAGGAGGACAGTATAAAGTCCACCGGAAATAACCGTGCTGATAAATGTTGCCACAGCTGCAAGAACGATTTTTCCCGCCTTTGTTTTTGCCGGAATGTAAATCAAAAGTCCCATTGCAAGTGCACCCGCCGCTTCTGAAGCGAAGTTCAGGTATGGAGTTCCAGGATAGAACTGGCAGATTGCTCCAGCGATAAGACCGATGATCAGGCTGTAGTAAATCTTTGGCCTGATGATTACAATTGCCATACAATACATTGCGATGATGAAATTCGGCTTCATTCCAAACAGGTTGATGTATGTACCGACAAAAAACTTAAGTACAGCACCGGCTGCAAGAAGTACTGCCGTCAAAAGCAGGTCCTGAAGGCTGATGCCCTTTTTCTCTGATTGTTTCAATTCTCTCTTTTCCATTTTGGTTTCCCCTAATAAGTTATTTTGTTCTTCATGAAGGCAACAGGAAGCATTACCGCCTCTTGTTACTATAAGTAGTAACATATTTTAATGTTTTTGTCAATAGAAACAATAAAATTTTTTAATTTTTTTTTCTTTTGCTTAACCAATCATTCAATCTTGTGATATAATGTTGATGGAGCTAGCTATGAAAAGACTATATGATGGATCTGAAGAATCTAAAACCTACATTAAATGGGACCCGAAATTCAAAATCGGCATTCCCATAATCGACGAGCAGCATGAGCATCTGGTGAATTTGTGTAACGATTTTTATCAAAGTCTTTTGCAAAACAAGGATTCAGAAAGCTACCACGCATTGGTAAAGGAAACCCTAGAAAAATGTCTGGATTACGCCGCCACCCACTTTAAGGAAGAAGAGCGCCTGATGCTGGCATCAAAATTCAGCGGATACAAGCAGCACAAGGCCTCTCATGACGAATTTACCGCACAGTGCATGATAACTCATTCTACGATAGATTCCCTCACAGTTTCCGAGGCAATAAAATTCGCCCATTTTTTATATGACTGGATAAACTCCCACATCGCACATGAAGACCGGCTTTATATTCCAACTCTTGTTGAATATTTAAAGGAACAGAAAAAGTAATACATGGGGCTTAATTTGTCAACTGTTTTCCCATCCACAACAAAAGCCATAGGACTTTTGCAACAAAGTCAACGTTTTTCATAGGACTTTTATTGTGAATTGAACATTTTCCATACCACTTTTGCAATTTTCATCTCATTTGTGTGAATTTTTTAAAAAATTTTTCCACCTCTATCATATTATGAGAGGTTCTTGCAGTAAACTCTAATCGAATGATAAAGAGAACAAATGCAGGATTACAGAACTGACGCTGCAAAAGGAGGACAACATGGCTATTGGAAAATCTTCATTACACAGATCAAGACGTGGCAGAAGGAATTCATGCACCATAATGGCAGAGACGAAGACAGAGGCATATTCTTACTGCTATTACTATTACAACATTTTTGAAAAGGTCTCGAACATCAAACTCATTGATGATTACGATGACCTTGCATACAGTTTTGTAAATCTTTGTGATCAGCTTGAAAAAACGGACCGCCTGAAATCATTGCTGACAAATGAAATCAGCAAACTTGAAAAGGACAATCTTCTTGTTCGCTACAAGGAACCTCTTTCCGAGGAAATACGTTTTGGTGAATCTGACCTTTTGTTTCAGTATGAGCAGGACAAGCGTGTTGAACGGAAAATTGATGACGAACAAATGTCCGAAAACGTGATTAATCTTTTCAGGATTCTTTATGTCACCAAGGAACCTATTTTCTCCACGATTATCAACACCGTAATTTTTGATGACTCCGATTCGCTTGAATTAAAATCAAAACTTACCCTTAATAAGAAAACAAGGAATATGGTCAACGACATTTCCAAGACCAGGTTCCTTATGGAACAGGTTGGGCTTTCAGAAGATGAGGCACGCTACATTCTTTTAAAGAGCCGTTTTGATGGTCAACGAATTATAAATAACCTCCTTGATGAAGAGTTTGAAAACAAAAAGGATGCGGACAAGTGCATTGCGAACATCATCGGCATTTCATACAACGAATACCGGCAGATGCTCCGTCCTGACCAAAAGCTCAAGTCATTCGGTTTTGTGGACAAGGATGGAGATTATGACAGTGATCTGGAGAGCTGCATTATCGAGCAGTCCATTGACCCGTATTTTTCGGATTTGCTCAAGCCTCTTGATTGCAGCGGGGCATATTCACTTGATTCTTTCTCCGTGAAAAAAGAATCCGTTGACATTACCCTTGACCTGCTTAAAGGCAAGAATCCTGTTTCAATCCTCTTTTATGGAAAACCGGGAGCGGGCAAAACTGAACTTGCGAAATCAATTTGTAAGGAAACAGGAAAGAATGTCTACATCTTTAAGAACGAGCTTGAGACAGAAAAAGACAGTGACCTTCTTGGACGCCTTGTATGCCTTCTTTCCATGGATTGGAGCGATTCTGTTTTGATTGTTGATGAAGCTGACTCATTGCTGAAGACGGTTGAATTCGGATTTTTCAGCGGTTTGACTCCAACTTCCACAAAGGGAACAATAAACAAAATGCTGGAGAACAACAGGGACAAGGTGATTTACATCATCAACCATCAATGGCAGATTGACGAATCCACACGAAGAAGGTTTACGTTCAGCATCAAGTTTGAATCCATGCCTGCCACAACCCTGCGTTCAATAGCACAGTCAAAACTTGCGGCAATGAATCTTGAGGAAGAGGTAAAGACGAATCTTCTTCAGATGCTCGACAAATATCATCTGACAGGGGCAAGCGTGGACAACCTTATAAAGACAATTGAAGGAATGGACTGCCCGGACAAAACGGAACTGCTGAAAAAAGCCGAAATTGTGATGAAGGAAAACTCCCTTCTTTTGAATGGAAAAACTAAAATGCGCGAAACGGTAAAGGCGGAATATGACCCCAAGGTTTTGAACGCAAGCATGAATCCATTGAAGATTGTTGAGATGGTACAGAATGCCGCCAAGTTTTCCGAACAAAACAAGGGAACCGAAAACGGAATCAGGATGCTTTTCTACGGATTGAGCGGAACCGGCAAAACTGAACTCGCACGATACATATCAGAGCAGCTTGGTAAATCTATTGTCCTTAAACGAGCAAGTGACATTCTTGGAAAATACGTTGGGGAAAATGAAGAGAACATCCGCAATGCATTTGCCGAAGCCGAAAGCACCGATTCAATCCTCCTCTTTGATGAGGCCGACACATTCTTCTACGACAGGAACCAGGCACAACGCAGCTGGGAGCGTTCCATGGTAAACGAGTTCCTTACCCAGATGGAAGAATTCTCAGGCATCCTGATCTGCACCACGAACCTTCGCAACGTGATGGATCCCGCAATGCAGAGGCGCTTTCACATCATGGT
>DBWR01000053.1:6896-13678 GCA_002309305.1 Treponema sp. UBA1233
CCCAGATTGAGGAACTGGAAGACATGGAAAGCACGACACCGGGAGACTTCGGAGCCATTGCAAGCCGCATCCGCTTTATGAACCCCGACGACGTTAATTCAGACTACCTCTTTGAAGAACTGAAGAAACTCCAGGCCGAAAAGAAAAAGCAGTGGGACAATGAAAACGGAGAAAGTGAGCGCAGAATCGGGTTTACGGCGTAGGAGAAATTAAGAAAACCAATTGGTTGGTTTCGACGATGATGGGCTTTTGCTGCTCAGCGGAGCCGTTCCGGAGGAATGGAGCGGAATCGCGGAACCCGTAGTAGCCCGACCCACCTGTCTCGGAGTGTAGCGGAGGGGCTGGTGGGGAACGCCCGCACAAAGCTTTACATCAACCCATTTACGAAGCGGCGGCGGCAACCCTGGGGATGTTTTTCTTGGCACACCATTCGTTGTAGGCTTGGAGTTCGTGTGCGTCCAGTTTTGTGTTAGGGGGACCGAATGCCTGTCTTACGGAAAAGTCGGCTTTGAGTTCGATGCAAATCCGGCAGACTCCCTTGAACATGGCATAAACGATTGTAGATGAGCGGTTACAGACGGCCTTCTTGTAGCTTCCGACGCAATTGTACATTTCACTTCCGATTTTGGTAAGGGTGAATGAATCCCTTGCGACATAAAAGCACCACCTGTCCCTGTCTGGAACCGGCATGCGTTCATTTGTTTCCGGATCCACGCAAAAATCATTTCCTGTTTTGTATTCAAGGTCAAGGAAACACTGCTCAAGGTTGAACCTTATGTTCTTTTCGCCGCATAATTTCCTGCGTTCACATTCCGTCACGGCCTGTGAGCCTGTATCCGTTTTAGGGCATCATCATGAAAATGAGTCGCCTTTTAAGCGACATGTTATTGTTGGGAGTCGCTGCAATGAACAGTCATTTTATTGCCTTTTGACGTAGTATTATTTCAAAAAATCATTTTCTATATTTGAATGTCACGAATTTGTTGTCTTCAACTGCATAGACTTTCTTTTTGTCCGGACTGTAACAAAGCTTTGAAATGCGGGTAACATTGTGCCTGAACAAAGCATCGTCTGACAATTCCAATACACCGTTTGAGTCTATTCTCCAGAACAGTTCCGGTGGCACTACGGATATTTCCTTGTCTAATACTTTTTCTCCATCTTTTGTTGTATATTCTTTTACTGTTATTGTACCTAGAATTGCCGCTACAGATTTTCCTTGTATGGTTTCCGCTCCAAAATCTGAGAAGTCAAAATACCTTTCAATTTTCCCGTCTGAAGAAATAAGGTCCAGTGATGATTCCAGCAGCTCTTCTTCTGTCCAGGCTGTGATATTTCTTTTGTCAGACAAAGGCAAAAAGGATTTTTTCTGGAAATTATAGATTTTTATTCCCTCCACCGTATCCAAAATCATTCCCTTTTCGTAAATTCCACAAATATGTCCCCATCTGAAATGCGAGACAGTTTCCACAAGTTTTTTTGTATCTTTTATTACATCCGAAAATTTGATTTTTACATATTCAATTCCGTTTTTATAGACTGTAAAAATAATCCAGTTTTTCTTGTAATTCTGTGGTATAAGATCCGGATGGTGACATACAGTACAGTAAGTTCCACTGTCATCCAGAAACACCGTTCCAGCCGCTCCATAGAATTTAGATATTTCCCAGATAGGTGAAGTCTCTTCCTCTGATTTCAGATAGCATGATGTTTTGTTATTGTCATAATCTAAATAAAGATAATATTTGCCGTTGCTTGAGGAAACTGTATATGATTTTTCATAATTCAATAATGGCTCATCTGCAAAAACAGCGGTAACTAAAAAGGACAGGACTATCCCAAATATACTTTTTTTCATTTGATTTCTCCTACAACAGTTTTACATGAATTTAGACTTTCATAATCTATAATAAAGCATAACACAGTAATCTATATAAAACAAGACCTGCCTGAAAACCATGCGGAGCATTTTTTTATTGTCTTTTGACGTAAAATCTATTATATTTAATCTGTAAAGCCTGCTGCACAGAAGACTATATCCAGTGACTAGAGAATTTTTTTAGCATGTACAGTTATAAGATTGCCGTGTTGAACGCGGAAAGACACGTTTATTTTTCTTTACCACGATTCAGGCCTGAAGCTGGACTGGCGCTGAACAATAATCTCTTGAGGTATGTGGTATGGAAAATGAAATTTCAATTCTGGAAGAAAACTCTATTCGTTCAAAAATCCATGTTATTCGCGGACAACAGGTAATGCTGGATAGAGATTTGGCTGTATTATACCTAGTCGAAACAAAAGTATTAAATCAGGCTGTTAAAAGAAATATTGTGCGTTTCCCCGAAAACTTTATGTTTCAATTAAATGATACAGAATTTGAAAATTGGAGGTCACAATTTGTGACTTCCAATTCGGACAAAATGGGATTAAGACGTCCTCCTTATGCTTTTACGGAACAGGGAGTTGCTATGTTAAGTGCCGTATTAAAAAGTGACACCGCCGTAAGGGTAAGTATTCAGATAATGAATGCATTTGTTTCAATGCGCCATTTCTTACAGAATAATGCTGAAATTTTTGTTGAACTAAATGCTATGAGACAACATCAGGTAGATACCGATGTGCATTTGAAAGAAACTGATAATAAGATAGATAAACTTTTCACGTTGATGGACAAATATAATGTAAAAGAAACACAAGGCATCTTTTTCCAAGGGCAGATATTTGATGCCTATGCCAAATTTGAAAGTTTCCTGTCAGCGGCAAAGAAGGAAATTGTTCTTATTGATAACTATGTTGATTTATCAATTTTACAGCGACTTGCAAAAAAGAAAAAAGACGTTAACGTGACTATTTACACCGATCCCAAGACAAAACTGACGGCGCAGGATATTCAGACTTTCAATGCACAGTATCCTACACTTACAGTGAATCATACGACAAAAACTCACGACAGGTTTTTGATTATTGATAATGCAACTATCTATCACATCGGAGCATCTTTAAAAGATTTGGGCAAAAAGTGCTTTTGTTTTGATGTGCTTGATTCTGGTTATATCCCCATGATTTTGAAGAATTTATAAAACAAGCCCTGCCTGAAAAAACAGACAGGGCTTAATTATGTGATAAATATTCTCACATCGAAATCAAGCTGTGGTATTCCTGAAGTGAACGAACGCCGCCTTCACCACCATTACCGTTCTTTACTGACTCAATACCCTTTACGGCTGCTAGTGCTCCGGCCAGCGTCGTTATGTAGCTTACCTTGTACTTGAGGCATGCCTTGCGGATTGTCTTTCTGTCCTCGGCGTAGTTGCGCTTTGCCTTTGGCGTGTTGATTACAAGGCATACTTCCTTGTTCATGATCATGTCCACAACGTCAGGACGACCTGCTCCGAGCTTGTTCACGACATCGCATTTGATTCCGTTTGAGTTGAAGAAATCTGCGGTTCCCTGTGTTGCAACCAGAGTAAAGCCAAGATTCTTCAGTGTCTTACCGATTGTAATCACTTCCTCTTTCTGCCCCTCTTTATTGCTCAGGCTGATAAGGACCTTTTTGTTTTCCCATGCGGCTGGTGCGTGCGGGAGTTCTGAACCTGCGGCTTCCTGTGCCTTGTAGAATGCAAGCGGGAATGTTTCTGCGAGACCCAGAACCTCACCTGTTGAGCGCATTTCCGGACCAAGAATCGGGTCAACACCCGGGAAGCGGCTCCATGGCAATACAGCTTCCTTTGCCCCGTAATATGGAATCTTCTTGTCTTTTAATCCGAGTGACTCAAGTGATTCACCGAGCATCATGCGTGTAGCAAGACGTGCCATCTGTGTGTCACATACTTTTGACACAAGCGGAACCGTTCGGCTGGCACGCGGGTTTGCTTCGATTACGTAAACCTTTCCGTCCTCAATGGCATACTGCATGTTCATCAAACCGCAGACGTGAAGAGATTCCGCAATCTTCTTTGTATATTCCTTGATTGTTGCAAGATTGTCAGCCGGAATTGAAACAGGTGGAATTACACAGGCAGAGTCACCGGAGTGAATGCCTGCAAGCTCAACGTGCTCCATAACGGCAGGAATGTATACGTGAGTGCTGTCTGCCAAAGCGTCGGCCTCGCATTCAAGGGCGTTCTTCAGGAAGCGGTCAATCAAGAGCGGTCTGTCTGGTGTTACGCCAACGGCCTTTTCAACATATTCCTTCAAAGTCGCCTCATCATAAATCACCTCCATTCCACGACCACCAAGAACGAATGAAGGACGAATCATAATCGGGTATCCGATCTTATCTGCACATGCCTTGGCCTCGTTAAAGTCAATTGCCATTCCGCTTTCGGGCATCGGGATCTCAAGCTTTTCCATCATGTGGCGGAAGAGGTCACGGTCTTCTGCAATGTCGATTGAATCAATTGAAGTACCCAAGATGTTCACGCCATTTTCCTGAAGCTCGCGTGCAATGTTAAGCGGGGTCTGGCCACCAAACTGAACGATGACACCGAATGGCTTTTCCTTTTCATAAATCTGCAGGACATCCTCAGTCGTAACCGGTTCAAAATAAAGTTTGTCGGAAGTATCATAGTCGGTGGAAACAGTCTCCGGGTTGCAGTTTACGATGATTGTCTCATATCCCATTTCCTTGAGCTGCATTGCCGCATGACAGCAGCAGTAGTCGAACTCAATTCCCTGACCGATTCTGTTTGGGCCACCGCCAAGAATCATAATCTTCTTTTTGTTGTCGCTTGCAACACTGTGGTCCGGTTCATTGTATGTTGAATAATAGTAGTTTGCATTCTTTACGCCGCTAACCGGAACTGCAAGCCATGCCTCGGTGACACCAAGTTCCTTTCGCTTGTCACGGATGGCCTTTTCGCTAACCTTGAGGATCTTGCTGAGGTATTTGTCGCTGAATCCGTCCTTCTTTGCCTTAATCAAAAGTTCATCGGCAGGAACACGACCCGGAGTCTTGAGCATCTCCTCTTCAAGGTCAACAAGCTCCTTCATCTGCTGGAGGAAGTAAGTCTTGACGTAAGTGATTTCCTGAAGCTTATCCAGTGGAACACCCTTGCGGATTGCCTCATAAAGCTGGAAGTATCTTTCGCTAGAGGCAGTCTTGAGCATCTCGCATAATTCATCGGCGCTCTTTCTGTTAAAGTCCTTTGCAAAACCCAGACCACTGCGGCCATTTTCAAGACAGCGGATAGCCTTCTGGAATGTTTCCTTGAACGTCTTTCCAATGGACATGACTTCGCCGACAGCCTTCATGCTTGTACCGATGGAATCTTCAACCCCACGGAATTTTTCAAATGCCCAGCGTGCAAACTTAAGAACGACATAATCACCGTCAGGAGCTCCACCCGGAGTATATTTTTCAAGAGTACCGTCGCGCCAGTATGGAATCTCGTCCAAAGTCATGCCGGAAGCCAGCTTTGCGGAAATCAAAGCGATTGGGAAACCTGTAGCCTTAGAAGCAAGAGCAGAAGAACGTGAAGTACGAGGGTTTATTTCAATAATAACAACGCGTCCAGTCTTTGGGTTGTGTGCGAACTGAACGTTTGTACCACCGATAACACCGATTGATTCAACAATCTTAAATGCATCCCTCTTGAGCCTCTCTTCCAGTTCCTTGTCAATCGTCAGGAATGGAGCAGAACAGAAGCTGTCTCCAGTGTGAACGCCAACCGCATCAATATTTTCTATAAAGCAGATTGCAATCATCTGGTTCTTTGCATCACGGACAACCTCAACCTCAAGCTCTTCCCAGCCAAGGATTGATTCTTCTATAAGACACTGATGGGTCATGGACAGGTCAAGACCGTTTGTAACGATAGTGCGCAGTTCCTCAACATTGTAGCAGAAGCCGCCGCCCTGACCGCCCATCGTATAAGCCGGACGAACAACCAGCGGGAATCCGATTTCCTCGGCAATCTTTTCGGCTCCCTCAACAGTATGGCAGATTCCGGAGCGGGGAGTGTCGATGCCCAGGGACTTCATGGTTTCCTTAAAAATCTCACGGTCCTCACCGCGTTCAATTGCATCAAGGTTTACACCGATTACCTTTACGCCGTATTTGTCAAGGACACCAGCCTTGTTCAGTTCCATCGCCATGTTCAGTCCAGTCTGACCACCAAGATTCGGCAAGAGGGCATCAGGACGTTCCTTTTCAATAATCTGTGAAAGACGTTCCACATTAAGCGGCTCAATATAAGTAGCATCCGCCATAACCGGGTCCGTCATAATCGTTGCCGGGTTTGAGTTAACCAGTACAATCTTGTACCCCTGTTCGCGCAAAGCCTTACAAGCCTGAGTTCCCGAATAGTCAAACTCACAAGCCTGTCCAATAACAATAGGCCCCGAACCAATAATCAACACCTTGTTAATGTCTGTTCTTTTCATCTATATACACTCCTATAAAAACCTGAAAAAAAAAGCGGAACCCTTAAACAAGAATTCCGCCGTTAAAATTCAAATAAAAATAGTATGAACTGTCTTATTTTTCAAGAGAATCAACTTTCCAAAACAAATTACAGTTTTCATACTGAAAGCAAACTATATCAGAAATCAGGATTTTGTGCTAGTACCCTGTCTGCATCCCTTCATTTCCCTAAAAGCCCAAACTGCCGGTGATTTGGAGGAATTTCAGTAGAAAATGTAGCCTTTTAGTGGTATAATTAGACATCACCCAAAAAACAGGAGTATTGTTACATGAAAACAGTTGCAGGAATTGACCTTGGTACCCAGAGTATGAAGGTTGTCATTTATGATTACGAGAAAAAGGAAATTATCGAAAAGGC
>DBWR01000053.1:13816-17293 GCA_002309305.1 Treponema sp. UBA1233
ACAAGGACGGAAAGGCTTTGTACAACATCAAGCTTTGGTGCGATACGGCAACAACAGAACAGTGCGCCTACATCACAAAAGAGGCAGGCGGAGACAAAAAAGTCGTTGAGCTTCTTGGCAACCTGATGCTCCCTGGATTTACAGCTCCAAAGATTCTCTGGCTCAAGAACAATAAGCCGGACGCTTTTGCAGCCCTTCATTACATCATGCTTCCACACGATTACCTGAACTGGAAGCTCACTGGCGAATATGTCATGGAATACGGAGATGCGTCTGGTACTGCACTTTTTGATTCTGCAAAACGCTGCTGGTCAAAGACAATCTGCGACATCATCGACCCGAAACTCCTCGGACTTCTTCCCAAACTGATTGAACCCAGCGCTCCCGCCGGAAAGGTATCTGCAGAGGCAGCCTCAGCCTACGGAATTCCAGCAGGCATTCCCGTTTCTGCCGGTGGCGGCGACAACATGATGGGTGCAGTCGGAACCGGTACCGTTGCGGACGGCTTCCTTACAATGTCCATGGGAACGTCTGGAACCCTCTACGGATACAGCGACAAGCCCATAAACGATCCAGAGAACGGACTCAGCGGATTCTGCTCTTCAACCGGAGGATGGCTCCCGCTCCTTTGTACAATGAACTGCACCGTTGCAACTGAATTTGTAAGGGGACTCTTTGAGCTTGACGTAAAGGATTTGGACAAGGAAGCTGCCAAGGCTCCATGTGGAAGTGAGGGCGTAATCGTACTTCCATTCTTCAACGGAGAAAGAACCCCCAACCTGCCAAACGGAAGGGCCAGCATCACAGGCCTTACATCCGCAAATACAAACCGCGCCAACATTGCCCGCGCATCTCTTGAATCTGCCGTATTTGCCATGCGCGGAGGTCTCGATGCATTCCGCAAGCTCGGATTCAAGCCACGTGAAATACGCCTGATCGGAGGAGGCTCAAAATCTCCTCTCTGGAGACAGATTGCAGCTGACATCATGAACCTGCCTATCCGCATTCCTGCATTGGACGAAGCAGCCGCCCTTGGTGGAGCTGTTCAGGCCCTGTGGTGCCTCAAGAACATGAACGGAAAATGTGACATTGCGGAATTGTGTGCAGAACACATCACCCTTGACACCTCAAAGAGTGCCGACCCGATTCCAGAAAATGTTAAGGCATATAACACGGCTTATGAAGAGTACAACAAAGTCCTTGAAGCTGTAAAACCATTGTATGAGTAGACTCGACAAGGCTTATGTCGGGTTTACAATTTATTGAAAACCCGACAAACGGCTGAGTCAAGGCCTTGAGCGTAAGCGTGCCTTGACCAGACGTATGAGGAGTACAACAAAGTCCTGGCTCAGGTTACACCGCTTTACGTCTAATTCCATGTGATTAATTAAGGACCGCTTATCCAGACCGGGTAGGCGGTTTTTTTTTCAAAGCTCGTTAACGGATGACCTGTAGTAGGCTTCAAGCTGGGGGCGGCACTCGATGAAGATTTTTCCGATTTCCGGGTCAAAATGGCGGCCCAAGTCATTCTGGATTATCTGGAATGCCTCGTCAAAGGATTTTGCTTCCTTGTAGCAGCGCTTGCTTACGAGTGCGTCAAATACATCCGCCAATGCCATGATTCGTGCCTCAAGAGGTATTTCGGTTCCCTTAAGGTGCTCGGGGTATCCAGTTCCATCCCATTTTTCATGGTGGTAATGGGCAACGTTTATAGCTATTCTCTTAAAGTCAACATCATCGATTTCATTAAGGACCTTTTCAACTATTACGGCACCTTCTGCCGCATGGTTCTTCATTTTTAAGTATTCCTCATCGGTATACTTTCCGGGCTTCTTCAGGATTGCGTCATCTACGGAAATTTTTCCAAGGTCGTGCATGGGGGCGGCGGTTATTACGTTCCTGCAGAAGGCGGGTGTGCAGGCCCTTATCTCGGGGTGCTTTAACAGTTTCTCCGCAAAAATCTTGATGCAGTCGCTTGTGCGCAGGATATGGCCTCCAGTGGAGTTGTCGCGGCTTTCAACCATCGTTGCCATTCCCTTGATGATTGAGTCCTGCATGACTATTACCTGCTCCGTCTTTTCCTCTATCAGCTTGGTCAGTTCCTTGTTGTAAAGGTTGATTCCCTTAATGTAATTCTGCTGTTCAGTGTCATCACGCAGCTCAAAAAGATAGCCCAGCTTGTTGCCCTTTGATGAAATCTGGTGAATCGTACAGATTGCGGCCCTGTCATTGCATGCGATCTTAAAGTCCTGATTGCAGTGGTCCTTCCATTCCCAGTTTTTGTCCTTGTAGTGAAGCTTTTCGATAACTTCCGTACACGTATCCGGTACAGAAAAATCGATTGGAATGGTGTCAAGTTCAGGAAGCAGCTTGCTGGCAAAATCATCGCAACCCAAAAAGTGTCCCTTGCCGTCAAAGGCGATGTAACCGTAACCACCCCTTCTTTTGTATACGTTGATAAGGTTCAGCTGGAGGTCATATGTATTAACTCTGGCGGAAAATAGGATGAAGAACACTTCCATGAAGATGTAGATGTAGGGCATTAAATTAAGGTCCAGACCAAGGAAGAGGGGTATTACATAAAAGAGCGTTCCGATTATCAGGCAGATAAGCAGGGTGGTCAGGGAGCGCTTTGACACCCTCTTTTTTGTAAAGATCGAATGGATGACCACCACCATAGCGCCGATGTTGATTATGGCAAGATAGCCTATGTAGAAGAACATTCCAGGGCCGGGGGTATAGGAAATTATCGTAAGACCATGCAGTTCTGCCATTTCCGGATTGACGTAAAAAAGGTTGGACAGCTTGGTTGAGCCGATCATCACACTGATTGCAATCGCACAGACCAGAAGCCCTATCCTCAGAACCAGGTAAAACCGCTTGCCGCACATGTCCACCACAACGACAAGCATGAAAAGTATTGTGAAGATACTGCCGACGTATGAGACAAGATCCCCCGCCATCGCCCCTTCCAGTGTGGTTGCGTAGACCGACATGGCATAGCCGAAGTTAGAGATCAGCGTCGTCAAAAACATGATGAGGTAGTTCTTGTTTATTTTGTTTGAGTTAGTCTCATAGAAAATAATCAGCGTCACGAGAGAAATAAAAAATGCTATAAGATAAACCGGCCGCAAATTCATATACTATATTATAATACACTTTTTACAAATTTGGAAATTTTTTCATGATTTTCCAAAATCCCCAACTTCATCAACTTGCCCTTTATAAAAATCCATAATTGTGATATAGTTATATGTCGGAGCAGTTTTTGGAGGCAGGTTTGAACAGAATCATCGCTAAAATCAAGCAGATTAAAGTTACGCCAAAATTTGTCCTGAAAGTTTTCTTCTATCTTTTTCTTCATTTCCTTTATCATCTTTGTGAATACGGCAACCAATGGGCAGGAAGCCTCAGGGGCGGCATGTGGAAGATTGGAGACAGCGGAATCCCCTACGCCACGCTACCGGGCCTGTTTAC
>DBWR01000053.1:17346-20249 GCA_002309305.1 Treponema sp. UBA1233
TCAATAACAATACTTATTTTAAGGTTCATACGGCTGACAATAAAAATCCTTAACCACCACCTTTCGTTTTTGCCCGGCTTTTTCCTTGGCATTACGGCGCTTGTGGCCGTCGTACTCATTTATCAGAGCAACAGGCAGACTATCAAGACGCAGCAGAAATACAGGAAGCAAGTTGAAGACTTTACCAGCTCCATCATCAAAGCCTTTACAAACTGCATCGACGGAAAGGATTCCTACACAAACGGACATTCATACCGTGTGGCCCAGTATACTGTGATGATCGGGAAAAAGTTAGGACTGGACCAGAAGACGCTGGACAAATACTACAACATCGGACTGCTTCACGACATCGGAAAAATCAGCATACCGGATGCAATACTCACAAAACCCGGGAAGCTTACCCCGGAAGAATTTGACATAATCAAAAGCCATGCCCAGCGCGGTTACGAAATCCTTAAGGACGTAAAGATTCAGGAAGACATTGCGGCGGGCGCACATTACCACCACGAACGCTTTGACGGCAAGGGATATCCCGAAGGACTTGCAGGAAAGGACATTCCTCTGGTTGGAAGAATCATTGCGGTTGCAGACGCATTTGACGCCATGAGCTCAACACGTTCATACAGGAAAAAGCTGCCGCTGGATTATATCGCAGAGGAAATTGAACGTTGCACTGGAACCCAGTTTGACCCGGAAGCCGCAAATGCACTTTTGGAACTGTACAAGGAAGGAGCCTTTGACCACCTTAAGGAAAAAGAGGAATAAAAAAGGCAATTCAATTCTTTAATTTGAGACTATTCACAAAAGAATTTTTCTGCTAGAATGAATTCATGATTTCAAGTTTTATTTATATCTACACAATCGCAATTCTCTTTGGCATCATACTCCCCATGTATCATGCCCGCAAAAGAAGAATGCGCCTGCAAAGATTGAGAAGAAGACAAAAAGGAGAAACTCTTATGACATCAAAGTTACTTTCAGAATGCATCGGAAAAAAGGTTGAGCTTTACGGCGAGGGTGGAATTTCCGGCTACTCAGGAACCGTCATCGAAGTTGAAAACAACCTCATCAAAATTGAAGACAAAACAACCATCCGCATCATCAACGCAGACATGATTGCCCAGGTCAGAATAAAGAAAGAAAAACAGAAAGACTAAAAAATGAAGATTCTAGTCATCAACAATTCTCTTGAAGAAAAACATGTTGAACGCATTTCCGCCGCTGCAAAATCTGTGGGGGCGGATGTTTCGTTTTATAAAAATGAAGCTGAGATTCCACAGTCTGATTATGACGCAGACATCATCTACGGATTTGCCCCTTCAATCGTAAAGACCAGCATGAAGTTAAAGTGGCTTTGTGTTCCGTGGGCTGGAGTTGACTCACTTATGGTACCGGGCTATTTTGCAAATGAGGCGTGCCTTCTTACAAACTCAGCGGGGGCATACGGGGTTTCCATTGCAGAACACATGATTGCAGCAGCTCTTGTAATGATGCGTCGTCTTGATGAATTCCTTTTGGAAACGCACGAGGGTAAATGGCTTTCTCCACGACCTCAAAAATCACTTAAGGGATCCAGGATAACAGTGCTTGGAACAGGTGATATCGGAACCAACTTTGCAAAACGTACCAAGGCATTTGAACCGGCCCAGATCATCGGAGTATGCCGAAGCGGAAAGAGTTCTGAAAGCTTTTACGACAGGGTACTTCCTGTAAGCAGCCTGGATGACGTTCTTCCCGAAACTGACCTGCTTGCCATGAGCCTTCCGTCCACAGCGGAAACAAAGGGAATACTTTCGCGCGAGAAAATGAATCTCTTGCCCGATGGTGCATACATAATAAACGTAGGCCGCGGTTCTGCAATTGATGAGGATGCTCTTGCCGACTATCTTGAAAACGGTCACATCGCAGGTGCAGCACTTGATGTTTTCCAGACTGAACCACTACCAAAAGAAAGCCGTCTGTGGCATGTGAAGAACCTTTTGATAACTCCCCACATCGCAGGAAACATGACACTCCCCTACACTCGGGATAAAAACGTGGACATGTTCATCGAGGATTTGCATAATTTTGTAGCCGGCAAACCACTGCACTATCTTGTTGACAGGAAGCTGGGGTATTAGGACATTTCAGATTCATTTTAAACGGAATGAAAACATGAACCATAATCCAAGTGAAAGTGAAATTGAATTTGTAAACAACGCACTCGCACGGTTTAACGATGCAAAAGTTGGACCTGACAATCACGAGCTTTTGAACATTGTTGAATACGACGACAGCGGAAATGTAATTGGAGGAATCCTCGGTGGTACATACTGGGGCTGGATGCACATCGACATTCTGTGGGTGGACGAAAAATTCAGGAAACAGGGCATAGGCTCAAAACTGCTGCAGGCTGCGGAAGACGAGGCAAGACGGCGTGGAGCCCATTCCGTACACGTTGATACAATGTCATGGCAGGCCCCCGACTTTTACAAAAAACACGGCTACAAGATTATAAGTGAATTAAACGACATTCCAAAAGGCAACAAGAAATATCACCTGATAAAACAACTGTAGGAGGAGAACATGAAAAGATTTGGTTTTATAGTTTCTGGCATGGCTTTGATTTTAATTGGTGCGGTATTCTCGTCATGCTCTAGCACACAGTTCAAAAGCAGCAAAAAGAAGATAGAGATGAAGGGAAACCCGACAACCGGATACACATGGCTTTACACGATAGAAGACGAATCCATAGTCCGACTTGAACAGAAGACAAAATACCTGGGCTCAAAAAAAATGTCCGGAGCACCAAGCCTTTTCACCTACACAATAATTTCGCTAAAACCCGGCACAACCAAAATCACCTTTGAATACAAGCGCCCCTGGGAAGACAAACCCGCCGAAGACACAACAATCTACACCGT
>DBWR01000036.1:0-502 GCA_002309305.1 Treponema sp. UBA1233
GTCTGAACATAAGTGAATCCGTTGATGCGGCTGATGATCTGTGCGGCATCTTTTCCGAGACCGTTCAGGATAACGCGGAGCTTGTTCTTGCGTACCTTGTTTGCGTTTGCGGCAATCTTGATTGCACCTTCTGCGGCTGCGAATGATTCGTGTCCTGCCAAGAATGCAAAGCACTGTGTCTCTTCGCTCAACAGGCGTGCACCGAGGTTTCCGTGTCCCAATCCAACCTTGCGGTCATCAGCTACAGNNNNGGCAGACAGAATGCCTGAAGTCCCTTTCCGATGTTTGCGGCTGCTGCTGAACCGGTCTTGTCACCAGTCTTTTCAGCTTCCTTGATGGCGATTGCAGAACCAAGTACATAAGCCCACTTTGCATCTTCAAAACAAATCTGCTGTGTTGACTGACAGATTTCATAAGGATCAAATCCACGAGCCTTGCAGAGTTCGCGTGCTTCGTTCAATCCTGCTTCGCCTTCCTTAAAACCATATTCTTTAAGAGCCTT
>DBWR01000036.1:600-33058 GCA_002309305.1 Treponema sp. UBA1233
TGATCTGCTGTTACACGACCATAGTGAGTGCGTGCACCTTCAATTGCTTCCTGAGCCGGCTTTCCTGCCTTGAGGGCATCCATCAGCTTACCGAAGTTGATGCAGTTGTAGCCGATGATCTGGTTGTCCTTGTCAACGGCACAAGTTTCTACATAACCTTCTGTCATTTCAAGATAGCGTGGACCAGTCTTGCGTGTTGCAAACATGGTACCAACCTGAGAGCGGAGGTTCTTTCCAAGGTCTTCAAGAGAAGCACCAACTTTAAGTCCGTCCTTTGAATATGCTGACTGAGTGCGTCCGTAAACAATCTGCATGAAAAGTTCGCGCATGGCAGTGTTGATTGCATCGCAAACCAGGTCAGTGTTAAGGGCTTCAATCAAAGTCTTTCCAATAAGGATTTCACAAGCCATAGCAGCTGAGTGGGTCATACCGGAACAACCGATGGTCTCAACCAGGGCCTCTTCAATGATTCCGTTCTTTACGTTCAGCGAAAGCTTGCAGGCTCCCTGCTGGGGTGCGCACCAACCGATACCGTGAGTGAACCCCGATACGTCTTCCATTTTCTTTACCTTGACCCATTCTCCTTCTTCAGGAATCGGGGCCGGTCCATGATATGCACCCTTAGCCAAAGGACACATATGCTCCACTTCTGCAGTGTAAGTCATGTTTTGCTCCTATAAAAATATAGATTTGACTTTGAAAATCTGAGGCCGCAGGAACAACCAGATGGCCAGCACCAGTTCCAGCCCGCGGTATATGTTTCAAGTCCTGTCATTTTATTATGGAAGAATATCATAATTGAAGAGAATTTTCAATATATGGAGGGATTATAAATTGACAGATAAAGCAAAGGGTGAGGAAAGCTTCAATTCCCCACCCCCATCATATTAAATGGATGTCTGTGACTCTGCTTCCAGCTTTACCTTTAGGTCCACATACTTCTTGTTGCGGTAGACCGTTACGGTTACTGTATCTCCAGGCACCTTGTCTTCCAGGGCGGCATAATAGTCTGCCAGGGTATCAACCTTGAGGCCGTCTATCTTTGTTATGACATCGCCACCAAGATAAATTGTCTTTGTGTTGAATGTTCCGTACTGAACGGCTTTTGTTCCACCCTTGATTCCAGCTGATTCCGCAAGGCTTCCTGAGCGTACACGGCTTACAATCATGCCTGTCTTGACCTCGTAGCCGGCATAATTTGCAATACGGCTTGTATTCTGTACGAGGGACAGCATCATGACACCACGGTTTACTTTGCCATAGCTGATCAAATCGCTTACGACGCGGCGAGCTGTGCTGACTGGAACTGCAAATCCGACTCCGCTGGAAGAACCGCTGTTGGAATAGATGATGGTGTTGATTCCAATCATCCTTCCCTGGCTGTCAAGAAGAGGTCCTCCTGAATTACCCGGGTTGATTGCGGCGTCGGTCTGAATCATGTTGCGTATGATGACGTTTTCGCTTTCCTGAATCGGGCGGCCAAGACCAGAGACTATTCCTGTGGTCATTGTGCGTTCAAGTGCAAACGGGTTTCCGATTGCAATTACCTTTTGACCGACCTTGAGGTTGTCGCTGTCACCGAATGCAATTGTCTTTAGCTCAACACCTTTTGGAGGTGTAAACTTGAGTACGGCGATGTCGCTTTCAACATCCTTACCTACAACAGTTCCTTCGTAGCTTGAACCGTCGGCAAGTGAAATCGTAATGTTGCTGGCATTCTCGATTACGTGAACGTTTGTTACGACATAACCCCTTGCATCAATTATGGAACCTGAACCGGAACCGCTGGATGCAACCACAGGCTCAAGGAACCAGTTGTATCCCATAACCTGTGTGGTAATGTTAACGACAGCCTCATTGCATTTTTCGTATACGGCTATGTTCTGGGCTTCGTCCTGGGTATAGGCATTAGACGGATTTGCAACCGTGAGTACGGGAGTATTTGTCTGAAGCTGAAGTTCTTGAGATGAAATTCCTGCATCGGCAAGAACAACAGGCTCGTCTTCAGTTTCTAGTACCGCAGCCTTATTCTGTCGTCCTGGGACAACAAAAACACAGATAACAACCGCAGCAACAGCGGCCACAACACCAGTGATTATTGAACTTATAATAGTAGTAAATTTCGAATTCATTTTCATACTATAAATATAACCTTTATGATGATTATTGTCAAAGAAAAATGTGGAAAATAACATGAAATTAGATTAAAATTGGTAGAAAGGCTTTGACAAAAAACCTTCTTCCATACTAGTATACTATTATAGGAAACTATACTATCACTTTTTTTGGGGTTATTATGCGTATTACAAAATCCATTGTTTTTGCCTGTGATGAAAAAGAATTTTCCGGTGTAAAAAAGATAGCCGGAAAAGTTTGCCTTGACGTAGAGCGTATAACAGACGGAAGGCCACCGGTATTGGAATCTGCAGAAACCACATCGGACGCTGTTTTCTTTGCAACCATGGGACAGTCTCCACTTGCAGAAAAACTTGCTTCGGAACAGGGGCTTGAATCAGAACTGTCAAAAATCACAGGCAAGCGGGAATGCTATGTTTTTGCGGTACGCAGCAACAGGATAATCATTATAGGAAGCGACAGGCGCGGTACAATCTACGGGCTTTTTCACCTTTCTGAATTGATGGGTGTTTCCCCTCTTGTCGACTGGGCAGGTGTACTTCCTGCAAAACGAGAGTCTGTGGAAATAGAAGCTGGAACAAGCGTATCAAAAGAACCCTCCGTCCGCTTCAGGGGATTTTTCATCAATGACGAATGGCCTGCATACGGAAATTTTACAAACCACAACTTTGGTGGATTCAACGCAAAAATGTATGAGCACGTGTTTGAACTCTTGCTCCGACTCAAGGGAAACTATCTTTGGCCTGCGATGTGGTCTGCACAGTTCAGTCTTGACGGTCCAGGCCTTGCAAATGCCGAACTTGCCGATGAACTTGGTGTGATTATGGGGGCGAGCCATCACGAACCATGCTGCCGCAACGGTGAGGAATACCGCTATGTCCGTGGTCCAGGCTCAATTTACGGAGATGCATGGAACTTCTGGAAAAACCGCGAGGGAATCACAAGATTCTGGGAGGACGGCCTCAAGCGAAACGGAAAATTTGAAAACGTGATTACAGTTGGAATGCGTGGGGAAGCAGACACAGCCATCATGCAGAACGCAACTCTGGAAGACAACATCAACCTGCTGCGTGACGTACTCAAGACCCAAAACAGGCTCATACGCGAAAACGTAAACCCCGATTTGGAAAAAGTCCCGCGAATGCTTGCACTCTACAAGGAAGTCGAACCTTATTTCTACGGCGACAAACACACCAAGGGCCTGATGGGAGATCCTGAACTGGAAGGCGTTACCCTGATGCTTTGCGACGACAATCACGGAAACCTGCGCACAGTACCGACCCAAGAGATGAGGAACCACAAGGGCGGATACGGAATGTACTATCACTTTGACTACCACGGCTGGCCCTACAGCTATGAATGGGTCAACACCAATTACCTACCCAAGGCGCGTGAGCAGATGGAAGCGGCCTACAAGTTTGGAATCCGAGAGCTTTGGATAGTAAACGTGGGAGACATACTTACAAACGAATTCCCCCTCTCATACTTTTTGAATCTTGCATACGATTTTGAAAAATATAATTCCGACACAAAGGCCTACAGCGACTCTTGGTTTGCGAACTCTTTCCCATATTTTACGGACGAGCAGAAAAAAGAGCTTTCCGACATTGTCTTTGAGTCAAACAAGATTGCCAATATGTGCAGGACAGAGGCCCTTAAGCCAGATACCTTCCATCCGATAAACTTTGGGGAAGCTGATTATATCATAGGTCGTGCAAAGTCCTTGATTGAACGGACTGCAGAATTGCGTAAGTCAGTTCCGGCAGAGCAGGATGCAGGATTCTTCAGCCAGGTATATTTGCCTGTTGTTGGAACCATGAATGTTGAGCTTATGCAGCTTTACAGTGGAAAAAACCGGTGGTTTGCCAAGCACAATGCCCTTGTCACCAATCTTTATGCGGACAAGGTTCGAGAGTGCGTAAAGTTTGACAAGGAACTTGTTGATGAATGTGACAAGGTTGGAAACGGACGCTTCTTTGGTATGGCATGGTCCGAGCACTTTGGCTTTAACAATTGGTGTGAGGCCGCAAACAGCTATCCTGTTTACGCTTATGTTGAACCGACAAGAAAAGGCCGTGCAGTATTCTGGCTGGATGGCCTTGACTTAACGACAACCGGTCAGGACTGGACTGTGCGCGAAGCCCCTCTGGATGCCTTTAAAAATCCGGAATGTAATGAAGTTTGCATAAAGATGGCCTTCTGTAACGAGGGTGGCCTTGAGCTTAAGACAAGTTGTGATGCCCCATGGATCAGTTTTACATTAGAGGAAGACCTTGAAAAGCTGACTGATGACGGAAAATCTGGCCTCAATACATTACGTATAAAGCTTAATCGTGAAAAGCTTGCCGCCGCAAGTGATAAAACTACAGAACTGAAGATTGAAGGAAATGACGGTCACGGAGCAAAAATTCTTGTGAAAGTTCATATTGATGCCAACCTGCAGGAGATCCTGAAACAAGTTCAGAATGACGGGGTAAAAAATACCTTCGTTCAGACGACGGATTACATCAGCATGGAGGCTCCTCACTTTGTCCGCTCATCGGGATTCGACGTTTTGGACGGCTACGGTAAGACTCTGGGTGCGGTAAAGGCAAAGGACATAACGGCGACTTTCAATCCTGATTCAAATGACGCCCCCTTTGTTGAATATGCATTTGCACTTAGCGAAGACTATGTCAGCAGGACTGGCGGTTTGCTTGCATTCGACTTTTACATCAATCCGTCAAATCCAGCATATAAGGACAACAAGCTCCAGTTTGTGGCGGAAGTCAACGGAAAAAAGATTCTAAAGGATGCGGTGGACAGCAGTAAATTTGCGGTGGGAGACAACCAGTTCCCGTGGGGTACGGACATACCCAACAACATACGCATTTCAACAGTGTATGCGGAATGTCATGCGGGCTTGAATTCGGTAAAGCTGAGGCCTGTCACACCCAACATTGTCCTTGAAAAGATTGTGATTCACGAGGCAAACAAACCGATGCCGGCATCTCATCTTGGGGCACCGGAAAGTTACCGAATCACCGGCACAAATGCAGGTCAATAATCACAGCTTGGAAATCTGCTTCCTGTAGACGCTCCTGAAACCGAACAGACAGCATGTCAGTGATGCAAGTTCCGCAAGAAGGAAAGCCCACCAGATGTTGTCGATGTTTCCCGTAAGCGAAAGGAGCCATGCAGCCGGCAGAAGAACGATTATCTGACGAATAAATGACGTTATCATGCTGAACAGTCCCCGACCAAGAGCCTGGAACACAGAAATGAAGGTGATTGAAAGTGCTGCAACCGGGAAATGCAGGGCTATTATCCTGAGGGCTGGAACACCGATGCGCAGCATTTCGTCAGACGCCTCAAACCAACCCAGAAGAATCTTGGGCAAAAGCTCAAAAGCCAAAAGACCCGCAATCATGATTGTAAAGGCGGAAAACGCACACAGCTTGATTGCACGCATAATCCTGTCCTTGTGTCTTGCCCCATAATTGAACGCGACAATGGGAACTATACCGTTGTTCAGTCCGAATACCGGCATGAATATGAAGCTCTGGAGCTTGAAGTAAACGCCGTAAACCGCAATCGCAGTCGTAGAGAAAGCCCCCAGAATCAGGTTCAAGAGGTAAGTGAGGAATGAACCGATGGAACCCAGCAGTATGGAAGGAAGACCGACCTTGTAGATGTCAATTATTATCCTTCCGTTTGGAATGAGCCCCTTGAACGTAAAATGAATCTCCTTGTTGAACCTAATGTTCAGGAAAAGGGAAACACAGGCGGCTGAAATCTGACCTATTACCGTAGCCCATGCAGCACCAGCTATTCCCAGGCGGGGGAAACCCAGGAGACCGAAAATCATGATCGGATCCAGGATACAGTTGATGATTGCACCCGTAAGCTGTGAAATCATGGAAAGAACCGTACGTCCTGTAGACTGCAAAAGCCTTTCAAAAGTAATTGCTCCCGAAACACCGAATGAAATAATCATGCAGATGCTAAGGTATGTGACTCCATATTCAATTATTTCAGGATTGCTTGTCTGGCTTTCAAAATAAATGCGGGGAACAGTGAGTCCCACAATCAGGAAAACCACATAACTGGCGGCGGCAAGCACTATGCCGTTCATTGCAGTGCGGTCAACAGCTTCCTGGTCTTTCTGTCCCAGCCTCATGGAAAGCAGGGAGTTGATACCGACACCCGTACCAATTATAGTAGAAAACATAAGGTTCTGTATGGGGAAGGCAAGCGAAACAGCAGTAAGGGCATTCTCAGAAATCTTTGCAACAAAAATGCTGTCTACTATATTGTAGAAAGCCTGCACCAGCATGGAAATCATCATGGGAAGCGAAATTTGAACAAGCAACTTTCCCACAGGCATCACGCCCATCTTATTTTCTTTCAATTCAGTCATAATGCCCCCGATTTTATCAGAAACCCCCATGTGTGGCAATTACCACTTTCCACCTTGACTAAAATGATAAAAAATGGTATACATTATTACCCCGTATATATTGCGTGCAACTGCTCATTGTGCGCAAACATTGGTCGTGTGATGCAAAACGACGGATGTAATTCTATTAGTAGGTATATACAATGAAAACGATTTTTTCAAAACCAAATGATGTAAAGCATGACTGGTACATCATCGACGCCTCAGGAAAGAACCTGGGTCGTGTGGCTGCAAAGGCTGCCAGTGTTCTTCGCGGCAAGCACAAGCCTTCTTATGAACCAAACGTTCTGTGTGGAGACTTTGTAGTAATCATCAATGCCGACAAGGTTCAGGTTTCCGGCAACAAGTCTTCTGACATGAAGTACCGCCACTATACAGGTTTCGTCGGTGGGCTCAAGGAATATTCTTTTGACACACTGCTTCAGAGGCACCCGACTGATCCTCTCAGAAGGACAATCGCAGGCATGTTGCCCCACAATCGCCTGGGACGCAAGATAATCGGCAACCTTAAGATTTATGCAGGAAGCGAACATCCGCATGCCGCACAAAACCCACAACCACTTGAAGTGTAATTAGGAGTCAATCGTGGATAATATTGCAATTGGAACAGGAAGAAGAAAGACTGCCGTAGCCCGCGTATTTTTGCGCGAAGGTTCCGGTAAAATTGTTGTAAATGGCAAGGACCTTAAGGATTACTTTGACACTGCGGAACAGATCCGTATGGTCAATCAGCCTCTTTTGGTCACTTCAAATGCAAACAAGTACGACATCTTGATCAACGTTTGCGGTGGTGGTCTTAACGGACAGGCTGCAGCTTGCCTTCACGGACTTTCAAGGGCCTTGACTCAGGTAGATCCAAACGCACACCAGGCTCTCAGGTCAAACGGATATCTTACACGCGACTCCCGCATGGTTGAACGCAAGAAGTACGGTCAGCGCGGCGCACGCAGAAGATTCCAGTTCAGCAAGCGCTAAGTTTACCTTTACCCGAGGACTTATGGTCATTCGTGGAATAAAGCAGGTTTTGCATGGAGCTTTGGAAATCACAGCCGATGCAGGACCTGCATTTTTTTTGCGCCCGGAATATCTGGACGAAATTGAAGTAAAAAAGCTGATTGAATACGCCCAAAACCAAAACCCAATACCGGAAGACGAAGCCCGCGACATACTTCAGGCAGCCCTAGCATTCAGTACGGAAAAGGCCGCAATGACTTATCTTGCCCGGTGCGAACACTGCAGGAAGTCCCTTGAACAAAAGCTTGAGGCAAAAAACATGGATGCCGGTTCCATTAGCAAGGCTCTGGACTATCTTGAATCATGCAATTACCTGAGCGACAGGCGTTTTGCTTCGGCATGGCTCAGGACACGTGCGATAAACCATTGCGAGGGAAGAATCCGTCTGCAGGCGGAACTTGCCCGGCGGGGTGTGGACAAACAGTCGGCAAGGGAAGCTCTAGAGGAGTTTTTTCAGGAAAATGACGAGGAAGACCTGTGCTCCAAGGCGGTGGAAAAATACCTGAGGACGCATCCAAAGGCAGATCGGGATAAGATGACCGCAGCCCTGATCAGAATGGGTTTTTCTTCTTCAACAATAAAAAGGCATATTTTTTAAGCGTTAAAACGAGATTTTAGAGCTTTCTTCAACTGAAAAACTCAAATTCATCAAAAAACTCTAGCGTTTTTTCGATAAATTTGTTATAATGCTATTAGAAGGGGTGAATATGTTTAAACCTAAGGCTAAAAAACCTGTAGTATATAGCGCACTTGAAGTCGCAAACATCTGTGGTGTCGTAAACCAAACCGCCATAAACTGGATCAGGAACAACTACCTGAAAGGTTTTAAAACACCAGGCGGCCAGTTTAGGGTATACCCGGAAGACCTTGTGGAATTCATGGAAAAAAGGAACATGAGGATTCCCACGGAACTGATGGACCAGTGCGAACGAAAAGCCGTAGTTTTGCCCCATACCGTCCTTATTGTAGATGACGACCGCAGCCTGAACAATGTAATCAGCCAGTTTTTGCTCAAGCAGGACAGCACGATGCAGGTGTACCAGGCATTTGACGGTTTTGAAGCCGGTTCCCAGATGGTTCAGAAACAGCCCCGCTGTGTGATTCTTGATTTGGATTTGCCGGGAATAGACGGATTAAAGCTTTGCCGCAGGATTAAGGAAAGCGACGCATTCGGAAAACCCTATATTCTTGTTGCCACCGCATTGGAAGATCCGGAGATGGAAAGGCAGTGCATTGAGCTGGGTGTAAGCCATTTCTTCCACAAACCCCTGAACCTTCCGGACATTTCCAACGCCATCAACGAACTTTTTGAACTTGACGCAAACTAAGGACCTCATGCCGTTGTTTGCCATGAAACCTTACTTCCAGATGTAGGCAGGATATTTCAGTTCGGGGTCTATGATTTTTTCAACAGCCTCTGGAAGCCCCGTAATTGAAGAAGCCTGACCAGGTGCGATTTTTGATGTAAATCCGTAAAGATAATCGTAGAATCCCAGGGTGCGCTCATATTTATAATCTTCAACCATGTAATCTTCGCCTTCAAACTCCATTGCTTCCATCTGCTTTTCAGCATCCTCAAAGGTACCGATTGAATCCACGAGCCCAGCATTAAGTGCCTGTTTTGCCGTATAAACCCGACCGTCCGCAAGTTCCTGAACCTTTTCGATTTTCATGTTGCGTGCCTTGGCTACGATGTCCGTAAACTGCTCGTAACATTCGTCCGCTATCGACTGGAGTATTGCCCTCTGCTCATCCGTCATCGGTTCGTTGTAGTTTCCCATGTTCTTGTTTTTACCAGCATGAATTGTCTCAGACTTTACGCCGTATTTTTCCATAAGGCCTGTCAAATCAAGACTCTGCCCCGCAATGACACCGATGCTTCCCGTAAGCGTATTCCGGTTTGCGATTATGTCAGTAGCAGCACAGGCAATGTAATATCCGCCGCTTGCCGCCATGGATTCAAAATATGCGTACACAGGTTTTCCGGTTTCCCTGTATTCAAGAAGCGCAAGATAAAGCTCGTCCGCCTCGTAAACTGTTCCGCCCGGAGAGTTTATGTCCAGGATGATACCCTTGTTGCCGGGGTCGGATGCAAGGTCCTCTATGGTTTCCAAAAGCCATTCCTGATTGTATGTGGAATTCGCCTCCTGAATCGTTCCCTCGATGTAAAGGCGCGCAATGTATTTCTGTCCGGGCAAATGAGTGATGGAACCGGAATCATTTTGTCTGCCGTACAATAAAGAAAACGGGTTCCTGTAGTTGTATTTTACAGCAGACCTTTCCTTTGGGGCTGCCTCCCCCACCGGCATCATGAATTTAAAAATCGTAACCAAAACCACGACAACGGCAATAATTATAAAAACAATCAAACCCCTCTGGTTCTTATTCTTTTCCATTTATTTACTCCTGTCACTTCTAAAAATCTTTACTGTCATTTGAATCGGGACTCTGTTCCGCCCCACCCTCATCCGCATCAGATTCAGGTTCATCCAAAACCGTATACTCAACTTCACCGCTTGCACGTGCAGGCTGAGCATTATAATCCGCTGAACCGGATGCTTTTACATCACTTACCGGCTCCGTTTTTTCTTCAGCATGAACGGATGATTCAGACTTAACGACATTGCCTTGCGTTACATCCGCCTGTCCAGCAGAGGAATCCTCATCGCCAAAATCATAACGCTCCAGCACGCCAACCCTCAGGGCTTCTTCCTTTAGGGCATGAAAGGCATTCACTTTTGTCATCATTATGTACGGTCCAAACCACAATGCCGCAAACCCGCTCGTCATCATTATCAGGATGTACCAGCCCAAAAGGCTCAAGTCCATCTTAAAGAGGTCGGCCTTGTGTCCGTTGGTCATGAGTATGCTCATTCGCATTGCCTTGCGTACGGGAATGTCGGGATTTTCAGCCATGATGAAGAACATCTGCGAATAGGCATAATGCTTGACGATGCCCGGAATCACAAACAGGAATGACCAGAGAGTCGTCCAGAGAAGCTGCCACAGATAGCCCAGGAAGCCCTGCAGCCAGAACGTATATCCGTGGATGTAGGTGGAAAACTTCACCTCTTTTGTTGTATGCGACATCACGATGTGAAGGTATGAGTATGCCATGAACATGACGCCATAGATGAAATACACCAGCACCGGAACCAGAAAAGAAAGGGCATTACCAAGAGGAGTCTGCTTGGGATAAACCAGTCCAAACAGCACCTGCCTGTAATTCCTGATCTTATCCGGCAGATACATCAGGAACACAACGGTAACAACCGTAAGCGTTGCAAGAACAGTAACCGAGCGCCGCCCCTTCAGCTGCATCTTGGCTATCTTCTTATACTTTTGACGATCAAACATTTTTTCTCCCGTCTGTAAAATGAAGTTTTATTGAATGATTCAATTATACCCCAATAAAAAATTCACGTCTAGGTGGAAGTGGAAACTGAAAGTTGAGAACTGAGAGTGGTAAAATTGCTTAAATTATGTTATACTTATACTGTATTTGGTTTACGGAGGTTTTTATGGTAGCAGCTACAAAGCAGGAAGTCATGAACTATCTCGATCAGATGGACGAAAGCAATGTTTTCAGAGTCCTTCTTTACGCCAAATCTTTGTTCTCCCGCAAAAAGCCCCCAAAATCCCCTTACGGCAAGTTTAAAACCGCAGAGGAATACGCAGAGGCCCAGAAATTGTGGAATGAATTCGAGGAGCTATGCCAGCCTTCTTCTATTCCAGAAGATTATGATTATAAAAAGGCTGCACGTGAGGCAAGTGATTTTGAAAATGCCTCTGCCCCCGTCATCTCTCCAGAAGATTTTGTCACTTTGATGTCTGAGACAGATTAAAACAATCAATAAGCCTAAAGGGTCCTCTGTATTTGATTTCCCTTATTTTTTCTCGCTGATGAAAAGGCCTGCGATGGTGATGACCGCTCCGGCCGCACCGAGGGCTGTGATTTTTTCCCCAAGTGCAAAAAAGGCAAAGATGATGGTTACGACGGAAATAAGATAGAGGCCACAGCTGATTTTGACTGTCCCGATAATCTGGCATGCCTTGTTCCACGCCACAAAGCAAAGTCCGCTTGCAACCACACCCAGGAACAAAAGGTTCACCCAGTTGAGCAGTTTAGAAAATCTGGCTGCATTTACTGATGAATCAATTTCAAACGAGAATGCCTGCAATACAGAAGATGACGGCATGCCTCCTGCATTTGCATTTATGAAAATTCCCACAGCGGCGATGACTGCCATGAACAAAACCGCAAAGAAGAAGATGCGTCGTGTTGAACAAATTGGGTCATATTTCCTTCTGTTGATGATTGAAATTATCATGGAATAAAAGCCCCAACTGATGGCGGACAAAAGTGCCAGCACGTCCCCCTTTGGATTGAACTGAAGTCTTGTGCTTCCGTTAAGGCAAACCAGGGTAACGCCCGTTATGGAAATCACAAAGCCCAGGATGAACCAGAAGGTAAGGTGCTTTTCCTTTAAGAAAACCTGACTGATAATCGCGGTAAAGAGAGGGCAAATGCTGACTATAACGCTCACGTTGGACGCATTGGTAAAATGAATCGCCACATTTTCCATCAGCTGATAGAAGATGATTCCGGTAAGGGCCGCAAGCGCAAAAAGGATGTTGTCGCGCATTTGGATTTTTTCAGTTTTGGGATGAATTATCCAGAGCCCCACAAAGGCAAGAATCACACGGAAGAAAAGAATCTCGGCGGAAGAGAAGTCGGCAAGCAGATATTTCGTGCTTACAAAAGTAATCCCCCAAAATAAAATTGTAGTTGCGGCAAGCAGGTAACCAAAAAATTTTCCTGCGCTAGAGGCATGGTAAAACGTCTTCATAATGTGAGACTATATCACTTTTTTAATTTTCTAGCCATGGGGAAGGTCACCCTTTTGTAAGTGTCAGCCGGTGAACAAGAGTCTTTGCGATGGCCAGATCCTCCGGGGACAAATGACGCAGGTCATGGACAATTGCGTTTATTTCCTTGTTTTCCTGCCTGTTCGGACCCTCAATCCCGGTCACCAGATATTCCACGCTCACCCCCAGGACCCGTGCGATTTTTACGGCGTCAGCAGCATCAGGAAGCCTGTCCTTGGTTATCCAGGATTGTATCGTGTTGTAGCTGATTTCTGTAGCCGCAGACAGTTCCTTTTGAGACATCAGTTTATAGTCCAACTCATCCTTTACAGTATTCCAAAAAGCCAACATTCCACAAGAATAATGCAAATGGACTTTTACACTTGATTTTACAATCTATTTGGATTTATAATAACCTTAAACAATCCATTTGGATTATCTATCACCCGAATCAACGCCAAATGCACAATGGGGTTTATATGGCTTCAAAATTTCTTACAAACACCAGCAAAGATGATTCACTTTCTGAAAGGATTAATTCAAATGTTAAAACCAGTTCGAAATTGGATTTTCTAGTTGGATATTTCTTCTTTTCCGGATTTTGTGAGATTTCAAATGAGTTGAAAGACAAGCCACTTCGTATTTTGATAGGTATGGATGCAGAAGTTGATTTGAATAACTGCATTGTTGAGTATACCACAAACAATAAAAATGACGATGAGCAAGAAAAAAAGGAAATAATCAGAAAAAAGTATTATAACAGTCTTAAAAAGATTATTAATAAGGCAGACCTTCTGGATTCGAAAAAATTTGAACAATCCTATCATATTTTTTGTGAAAAGCTGGAAAACGGTACACTTGAAGTACGAAAAACAAAGGATCCGAATCATGCAAAGATGTATCTATTTTACATCAAAAATCGTGATAATAATCTTGACGAAAGCAAACTGATTGTTGGCTCAAGTAACTTTTCAATCCAGGGTTTTAAGGCGCGGAATGAAATAAACGTTTATTTGCAGGATGACAATGACTTTAAAGATGGAAAAAAGATTTTCGATGATTTGTGGGAGGATTCCATTTCTCTCGTCAGTTCGGAAAACAAGGATGAGTTTAAATCCCTCATCCTAGAGCATACCTGGCTTGAAACACTTCCTACTCCATATTTGATGTATGTCCACGTATTATATGAATATTTCAAGGAAACAAAGGATTACATCAAAACTCCAAAAGAGATTACCCGTGACAGAATGAACCAATTCTTTGATGTCTCATATCAGGTCGACGCGATCAGAGAGGGTGTTGCAAAAGTAAAGAAACATTCAGGCTGTATTGTTGCTGATGTCGTAGGCCTGGGAAAATCTGTAATCGCCAGTGCCATTGCCGCAAACCTTGACAAAAGGACAATAATCATTACACCGCCACATCTGAAAGCACAATGGACTGATTACGCCGCTGATTTCGGCTTACGGGGCTGCAAAATTTATACATCCGGTAAACTTGAAGAAGCTGCCTTTGAAAACAGAAACGCAACAGATTTGGTAATCATCATAGATGAAGCACACAGATACCGGAGTGAAAATACAGAAGCTTATGGTTATCTCCATCAGCTTTGCGCAGGAAATAAGGTCATTCTTCTTTCTGCCACACCTTTTAATAACAGACCTGAGGACATTTTCTCTTTAATCAAGCTGTTTCAGATTCCTGTACGTTCTACAATTCAGACAGTAAATAACCTAGCAGATCAAATGACAGTTCTAGCAAAAGAATATGATGTATTGAAAAAAGAACATAGGCTTAAAAAGTCATCAGAAAAAGACTTTAATGAAAAATCTAGGGAACTTGCTGAAAAAATCAGGAGTATTCTTGCTCCTGTTGTAATAAGAAGAACTCGTGTTGACTTGGAAAAACTGGATGATTATAAATCAGACCTAACAGCCCAGGGCATTCTGTTTTCTGATGTAAAACCGCCTAAATCTCAAACCTATGAGTTGGGTAATCTCTCTAATTTATACATTCAAACTTTGGAACAGCTCACTAATGAAGAAACCGGATTTAAGGGAGCACGTTATAAACCTCTTACATATCTGAAATTTGAATCTCCTGACAAGTCGAATTTTGATAAAAAACTAGTCAAAAAATATTCACAGTATTTTGATGATGTAGAAAACTTCAGTTCAGGTCAGAGAAACATGGCTGAGTTTATGAAACAGCTTTTGGTAAGGCGTTTTGAAAGCTCAAAGTACAGTTTTATCCAGACTCTTAAAAACATAAAAAAATCAATGGATACATTGCGACGATGGTTTGTGGAATTTGAAAGAATTCCAATGGCAAAAAAAGCAAAACTTCCTGACATAGATGATCTTAAAGCCATTTTGGGAGATGACGAAGACGGACTTTTTGCCGGAACCGATGAAATCTTTCAGTGTACTATGTCAAAGGAAAATCAAAAAGGAATCTGGTATATAGACGCAAAAGATGTCAGAAATGATTTTCTTAAAGATTTGGATTCAGACATCGCTCTTATAGACGGATTTTTATCTCAATGGAAAGCTATTGAAAATGACCCAAAATTACAATCCATAGAATTAAAAATACAGTCATCAATAAAAAAAGAACCAAAAAGAAAAATCATCATCTTTACGGAATTTTCTGACACGGCAGATTATCTTGCGGAAAATTTTGAAAATGATGGATTCCGTGTAATGATGTATTCATCCAAAGTTGCTTCAAAAATCAATCGTGAACTAATTCGCTCAAACTTTGATGCAGGTTATCCAGAAGATTTACAAAAAGATGATTTTGACGTTCTGGTTGCAACAGATGCAATTTCGGAAGGATTCAGCCTTCACAGGGCCGGAACCATATATAATTATGACATCCCTTACAATCCCACAAGAGTCATTCAGCGTGTCGGACGAATCAACCGTATAAACAAACAGGTATTTGATGAACTTTTCATTTACAACTTTTTCCCGACGGCAACTGGAGAAGAAATCAGCCATACTGCAGAAATCTCGACTTTTAAAATGAAACTTTTCCAGGCAATACTTGGAGCAGACACAAAGATTCTTACGGAAGATGAAACAGTTGAAGGTTATCTTGACAAAGAGTTTACGGATGCACAAAACAGTGCAAATTCCGAATCCTGGGACATTGAGTTTAAGAATGAGCTTTCTGCCATCAGAAAAAATGAACCTGAAATTCTGGATGCTGCAATAGACTTACCACAAAGATGCAGAATCGGACGTAAGAATGTAAATTACAAACTTGCCAAACAAGATTTACTTACACAGGAACTTTTTGAAGACATACAGGAAAAAGGTGTACTTCTCTTTTCCAAAAAGGGAGATTCATTCAGATTCTGTTTTACTGCTCAAGATGGCTCAACAACGATGGTCAGTCCACAGCAGGCATTGACCTTATTCAAATCCAAAAAGGATGAAAAAGGAGACAAAGTTTCTGATGCATTTTATCCAATTTATGAGAAGGCAAAATCAGAAAGTGGCGTTGTCAAATCTTCATCAAGGACCAGTCAAACAAGTCAAGAAGCTTGTAAAGTTTTGGGGTTCTTGAAAAATACCTCACCAAAAGAAAATGATTTAGAATATCTGGACTTAATTATGGATGTCATCAGCTGGGATTCGATACCAGAATTCTATGTCAGGAAAATTTCACATATCAAGCCAAATGACACGGATGCTTTGGAACAGATTAAGGAAATCATCCCGAATTCATATCTTAATTCACTCATCGAAAAAGAACATAAAGTTGGTTCAGAACCAGAGACCATATTACTTGCAGAAGAGCTAAAATAGGAGAACATGAGCCATGAAGACATTTGAAGTAACACAGGACTACGATCCGAAAACGTTTGCAGATTTTATCTATGATTTTCTTCCAGAGGATTATTCCCCAAAAAAGCAGCAGGCTTACTTTGATTACACAAACATTGAAGAAGGTTATAAATTAGGAACCTGCAAAAGTCTGAGCCTTGATGTATATGAATTCCGGACAAAAAGCAAAAGGGATCCGCGAGTTACCCTCACACGGGAAGTAGTATCCCTCATGAAAAAATATGGTTACAACCAAAATGCACTGGTAGTCTTTTATTCAAGCAAATCACACAACTGGCGGCTTTCACTTATCACAACAGATTATGAAGTTGTAAATGACAAAGTAAAACCTCTTTACTCAAATCCAAGAAGGTTTTCATTTAGACTGGGAGCAGAATGTAAGGCACATACTCCACAGACAATGCTATTTAAAAAGGGGCCTATCAACAAGCATACGGAAAACGGCAAGGAAATAACAACTCTAGAAGATTTGAAAAGCCGTTTCGCATTGGAAGTTGTAAGCAAGCAGTTCTTTAATGAATACAAAGTGTTCTACGAAGATTTTGTCCAATACATAACCGGAAACCGTTATGTGAAAACTGGCAAAAAGGGAAAATACGAGCGGAAGTCTGTAAGCAAGGAAAACACCAGGATATTCAGTCAATTCAAAAAAATCGCTTACGGTGATTATGACCTTGCGTGTAAATATGTCCGGGACTACGTAAAGAAGTTTATGGGACGTCTTGTATTCCTCCAGTTTCTTCAGAAAAAAGGCTGGTTGGGAGTTGAAGAAAATGATTCTTGGGGAAGCGGCAACAAAAACTTTCTTCTGGATTTGTTTTCCTCTACAAAACACAAAAATGACTTTTTGAAAAAAGTTTTGGAACCGCTTTTCTTCGGCATGCTGAACACGGATTTAAGGGACAGGAAAAAGCTTTTCAACTCTAAAGAATGGGATGTAAGTTTACTTGACGATTTTAAGCAGATTCCGTATTTAAACGGAGGTCTCTTTGAAGATGACATTCTTGATTCCATAGACATCAAATTTCCAAAGGAAATGTTTTCTAATCCGGCAAAGGCAGAAAAGGAAAGGACATTCAAAGACAAAAAAGACTGGACAAAGGAACCCTACCCTTTTACAGAATGTTGCGGACTTTTGGATTTTTTTGCCAGATATAACTTTACGATTGACGAAACCGACCCCGCCGACATGGAGATTGGTGTTGAGCCCGAAATGCTAGGTAAGATTTTTGAAAACCTTCTTGAGGACAACAAGGACAAGGGAGCTTTCTACACCCCAAAAGAAATCGTCCAGTACATGTGCCGTGAAAGCTTAATAGAGTATCTTAAGGATAACCGTCATTCCAACAAAGAAAGTCATTCTAACGAAGACAGTCATTCCGAACTTGATTCGGAATCTAAAATCCGAACACTTGTAACAAATCATATTGCAGATTTTAATGATACAGAAAAGATAGAACTGCTTAAAAAACTCAAGACTGTCAAAATTTGCGACCCTGCTGTAGGTTCAGGAGCCTTTCCCATGGGCATGCTAAATGAACTCTTTGCCTGTCGCCTTGCTCTGGGAGAAAATGAGGATGCGGCTGAAATTAAAAAACAGATCGTAAGGGAAAACATCTATGGCGTTGACATAGAAAAAGGTGCCGTTGACATAGCCCGCCTGCGTTTCTGGCTTGCAATCATCGTTGACGAAAAAGAACCCATTCCCCTGCCCAACCTTGACTATAAAATCATGCAGGGAAACAGCCTTCTTGAAAGCTACGAGGGAATAGACTTGAGCAAGCTGACACAAAGCAGCGACGACCTTTTTGACAACGCGGAAATCATTCAGCAACTCCGGGATGCCATCGACGGATTCTACATTCCATGCGACCACATTGCAAAGGCGAAAATCCGAAAACAGATTCGTGAAAAAGTAATTCAGCTTCTGAAAGACCGACAGCTGCCGCCCGCCACAATAAAAAAGCTTGAGTCCATAGACTTACACTCAAACAGCGCCTCTGGCACACATGGTTTAGCGACGTATTCAACCGCCCAGGCAAAAACGGATTTGACATCGTGATTGGAAACCCGCCGTATTTTAAATATGAAGGAAACCACAAAGGTGAAATTGAAACTCTTAAAAAACAAAAGGAACTTAAATCCGCATTTGGTGGCAAACTAAATGCATACAAACTTTTTCTAGCGAAAGCATTGTCATCTTTACTTTCAGACAATGGAACTATTTGCTATATATTTCAAAATTCATTTTTAGCTGATCAACAGGCAAGTCTACTACGAAAAGAAGTTTTCAATTCTAGTCAGATTATTTCTATCGATTCATTTCCGGAACGCGATAACCCAAAAAAAAGAATATTTGAAAGTGTCAAAATGAGCGTATGTATTCCTTTGATAAAAAAATGTAAAGCAGATGAATCTTTCACAGTTTATTTTTGGGACGACAAATACAAATCTTCTGGCATTAAAACTGTATACACAAAGAATGACATTTTTTCAATCGACAGCAAATATTATACAATTCCTAGAATTCGTACAGAATATATTGGACTAATGAAAAAACTAAGAAAGTTAAAAACATTACCTCTAAAATGTTATGAAGGAGAATTAAACATGACCTTTCACAAGCCATATTTCATTTCAGATATTTCAAAACCTAAGATTTTAAAAGGGGCATCGATTCAACGCTACTATTATACAGAAAATATGAGTCAAGGTGAAATAGAATATCTAAATGAAAATAAATATCTAAGAGATTTTTCAGGTGAAAAAACTCAACACCATGAATTAGATAGAATTGCTATGCAAGGAATGACTGGGGCAAATGATAAAATCCGAATTATCATGGCTTTAATACCGAAAGATATTTATCTCGCCAATTCATGCAATTATCTTTTACCAACTAAAGAATTTCCACCAAAATATTTACTTGGATTGATGAATTCTAAACTCATAAACTGGTATTTTCGTTGTTTCAGTACAAACAGCAATGTAAATGGATATGAAGTTGAAGCTTTCCCTGTACCTAACGCCACCCCCGCACAACAAGCCCCCATCATCGCCCTAGTCGATAAAATCCTTGCCGCAAAAAAATTGGACATCAACGCTGACACATCAGACTTCGAGTCCCAAATCGACGAGCTAGTCTACACCCTCTACGGCCTGACGGAGGAGGAAAAGGACATCATCCGGGGAAAGTGACACACATCGTGAAACAGCGTTAGCAATCTCGAATCCATGTGAGGAGCTTTCAGTTCTCAATTCTCAATTCTCCATTTTCCCGAAGTTTACTACTGCAATTTTTTGGAAAATATGCTATAATTATTGATAGAAGGAGGTAAAGTATGACCGTAACAATGCAAAATGTGGATGTCCCATTTTTAGAAGTTCTTAAAAGTCTTGTGAAGCTTAACACCGGTGTTGTACTAAAGGAAGTTGAAGAAGAAAAACCTCTTTTAAGCTCAGATGAACACATAAAACAGATAAATGCCGTTTACGACAAAGTTCCTCTTAAAGAACAAACTTTCACCTGCAATGCATCAAAAGCAGCTGTATGGGAGATGATAAAAGATGACACGTGGTGAAATATGGCTCGTAGATTTCGGAGTCCCACTTGGAAGCGAAGCTGGGTATCGACGTCCTGCAGTTGTTGTCCAGAATGATGATTTCAACGAAAGCAATATCGCAACCTGCACGGTAATTCCTTTAAGCAGCAATCTGCTACTGGCAGACTATACGCCGAATGTTATTATCCCCAAGGATGACTCCGGCTTAACAAAAGACTCAGTCGCAATAATCCCTCTTGTTACGACGGTAAATAAGTTCGCTTTTATTGAAAAACTCTCCATAATGCCCAAATCTTATATGAATAAAATTTGCAAAGGTGTTATTGAAGTCTTAGAACTGGAAGAAGGCCTGACGGAGGAAGAAAAGGATATCATCCGGGAAAGCTAACCCATATCTGGAAACGGCGTAGCCGTTTCGAATACGTCACTACGTGCCGTTTGCATGAGTGGAAGTTATTAAAACAGTCGCTATCGCGACTTGCGCATCCGTGTGACAAACTATCAACTAAAAAAATCAACCTCCACGTTAAAACTTAATGCAATTTTCTTCTAAATATGCTATACTGTAGATAGATTTTAGAGTGGAGGTTGCGACATGATGACAGCAGTAAAAGCGTATTATGATGGGAAGAACTTTATTCCCCTTCAACATTTTGATTTTAAGCCACGGCAGCAAGTCCTAATTGTTGTGGACGAAAACGAAGATGAAGAAACTCCAGCAGAGAAGTTCTTAAAGCTTTCATGGGAAGGAGACGAAAGCGCAGAAGAACTTCTATCCGTCATAGAGAAAAATCGTGTAAATTCAAATAGGTTTGGAGATAGTAATGCATTATTTGATTGACACAAACATTATAATCTATCGTCTTAAAGACATGGGCAATGTGAATGCGAATTTTCTAAAGAATAATAAATCACAGATGTCTTTGTCTGTTATTTCTTACGGCGAACTCGTTTTTGGAGCAAAAAAATCAAAAGCGGTCGAAAAAAATTTAAAAACTGTTAATGCCATAAAGAAGATTTTTCCACTGATAGACGTAACTTCCAAAATAATGGATGTTTTCGGCGAAATCAAAGCATATACTCAAAAAACTGGAAAACCAGTAGATGATATGGATTTGCTGATAGCTTCTACAGCCATTGCAAATGATTTTACTTTAGTTACACACAATATGAAGCATTTTGAAAATATTCCGAATCTGAAGCTTGAAGATTGGTTTTAGATTTCTCATTTAAAGCCAATTATGAAAAAACATTTTGTTTAATATGTCTACACCCTCTACGGCCTGACGGAGGAAGAAAAGGACATCATCCGAGGAAGCTAACCCATATCTGGAAACGGCGTAGCCGTTTCGAATCCGTGTGACAACTATCAACTAAAAAAATCAACCTCTACGTTAAAACTTAATGCAATTTTCTTCTAAATATGCTATAATAATCAATGGAAGGAGGCAATTTATGACAGAACTAGCCTTTAAACAGCTTTCAAATCAAATCGAGATGCTTTCGTATTCAGAGCGCATTCGTTTGCTTGATAAAATTGTTAAAACCCTTAATACTCCTGTAAAGACTACGGTAAAAAAATCCGCTGATTTCGACAAGGCGTTCGGACTATGGGCTTCACGAGATATTTCTGTAGAAGAAATCCGAAAAAAAGCATGGAGCCGCTCAGAATGATATATCTATGTGATACTTGCGTTCTTATCGATTTCCTCAAAGGCAAAAAAGTCACGGCTTACAAATTCCTGATGCCTTAATTGGTGCTACAGCTCTTGAGTTGGGATTACCCTTATATACAACAAACATTAAGGATTTTCATTTTATTCCGGGTTTAACACTTGTATGACCCCCACATCAGGAACACTCGTCACTCTCTTGTCTAAAAGCCTAAACTGGGGTAGAATATGGGCATGAAAGCGATTATTACTGTTGTTGGAGCGGATAAGGTTGGAATCATTGCCAAGGTTTCCGCATTTTTGGCTGAGCATTCAATCAATATTGACGACATTACCCAGACGATTTTGAGCGGCAATTTCGTCATGATGATGATGGTGGACATGAGCGGCTCAGACATTTCTGTGGACGAAGCACGCAAGATGCTCACCGAAGAAGGCCACACCCTCGGAGTTGAAGTCAACCTGATGGCGGAAAAGGTCTTTACGGAAATGCACAGAATCTAGTCCCGGCTGGATTTTGCATTATATTCCGTGTAACCTTTTTTGCAATATTTTTTTTATTGATTGGACAATTTGGAGATTTTGCTCTATAATTGTTAGTATACTGCGATGACAGGAGGTTCAACATGAAAAAAATAATCTCTATACTTGGCGTATTTACATTGGCTGCTTTTGCAGGATTTGCACAGAGTTCCGCAGATCTGTTTGCTCCAGATGAGACCGTTCCGGTAGTCATAACATCCTCATCTTCAGGAAGTGCTGAATCGGCAACACAGGATTTGCCTCAGGAACTGCTTGACGCGCTTAAAAAACCGTGGGAAAACGGTGACACAATTTCAGCCCTCACGGCAGGTTATACCCTGAACGAAAAAACTTCACTCTACAATGAGTTCGAAAAATCCAAGGGAAAGGCAATAGGATTCAACTGGCTTGGATTTGGTATTGGTTCCTTTACACAGGGTGACGGTCTTGGCGGTGGAATCGGCTTAACCGTTGACTTGCTCGGTTACGGCACCATGCTCGTGGGAACTGGATACTTTTTTGTAGGTGTAGTTCTTGCTCCGTGGATTGGTCTTGCAGAAGGCATTGGCGGCGGAAGCGGAAATGGAGAAGGCTCTGAGGAACTGGAGTCCATCCTCAACACAGGAGTCGTACTGTTTGCCACCGGCTTTGTCTTGTGGCTCGGAAACAGAATTTTCGGTACGATCAGGCCGATTACCTTCCAGAAGAAATACAACAACAGCCTCAAGAGCGCCCTTGGTCTGGATGATGTAGTTAAAGACATCAGCTTTGTTCCGGTTGTGGATCCCGTCAAATCCCAATACGGACTGTTGACGCACGTTACGTTTTAGCAGATTCTGACTGAAACAAACCCGCAATTAATGCCCTTGTGGAAATCACAGGGGCTTTTTATAATTTATAAAGAAAGAGGATTATTATGGAACTTGAAACCAAATGCATTCAGGCCGGATACGAGCCAAAAAACGGAGAGTCTAGGATGATTCCCATCGTCCAGAGCACAACATTCAAATATGATACAAGCGAGGACATGGCAAAGCTGTTTGACCTTGAGGCAAGCGGATACTTTTATACAAGGCTCCAGAATCCCACAAACGACTATGTAGCCGCAAAACTCACAGCCCTTGAAGGTGGAACAGCAGGAATGCTCACCTCTTCCGGACAGGCCGCAAACTTTTTTGCAGTGTTTAACATTGCAAGCTGCGGAGACCATGTCATTGCCTCATCTTCAATTTATGGCGGTACATTCAACCTGTTCAACGTGACCATGCGCAAGATGGGAATTGACTTTACATTCATCTCTCCCGATGCCACAGACGAAGAACTGAACGCCGCATTCAAGCCGAATACAAAATGCGTTTTCGGAGAGACCATCGCTAACCCTGCACTCACTGTTTTTGACATAGAACGTTTTGCCAAGGCCGCACACGCACACGGTGTTCCGCTGATTGTTGACAACACTTTTGCCACACCGATAAACTGCCGCCCGTTTGAATGGGGATGCGATATTGTAACACATTCAACCACCAAATATCTTGACGGACACGATGCCGCCGTTGGTGGAGCAATAATCGACTCAGGCAAATTCGACTGGATGGCACACAAGGACAAATTCCCGGGACTTTGCACACCGGATGAATCATACCACGGAATTACATATGCAACAAAATTCGGAAACGCAGGAGCATTCATCACAAAATGCACCGCACAGCTGATGAGGGATTTTGGTTCAATTCAGGCCCCGATGAACGCATACCTTTTGAACCTTGGAATCGAATCACTTGCCGTAAGGGTAAAGCGTCACTGTGAAAACGGTCTTGCCGTAGCCCAATTCCTTTCAAAGCACGACAAGGTAAGCTGGGTCAACTATCCCGGACTTCCAGACAACAAGTACTATCCGCTTACACAAAAATACATGCCAAACGGAACATGCGGCGTAGTTTCATTCGGAATAAAGGGCGGAAGAAAGGCTGCGGAAGAATTCATGAAGCACCTCAAGGTGGCCATGATTGCAACCCACGTTGCCGATGCCCATACTTGTGTCCTTCATCCAGCTTCAGCAACCCACCGTCAGCTCTCAGATGCAGAGCTGGAGGCATGCGGAGTAGGTCCTGATCTGATTCGTTTTTCCGTTGGCATAGAAAACATAAAGGACATCATTGACGACTTGAATCAGGCACTGTCACACGTCTGATCAATGACACAAGATTCGTAATGTGTAACCCTCAATTATGGATTATGCATTACGAATTACTATTGACCCACATTCCTAAAAATGCCATACTGTTTCCATGAATACATTTCCATTGACACACGATCAGCTTGTGGAGCTGACAAAAAAATATCAGACGCCGTTTTATCTTTATGACGAAAAGGCAATCCGTGACAACATGCGATACTTTACCAAATCATTCAGCGCATTTCCCGAATTCCGCGAATACTTTGCGGTAAAGGCACTCCCCAACCCCTACATCCTCAAGATACTCAAGAGCGAAGGTGCGGGTGGAGACTGTTCATCCTTACCGGAACTCCTTTTGTGCGAAAAGGCTGGAATTACAGGCAAACACATAATGTTCACAAGCAACAACACTCCGGCAATCGAATTCAAGGAGGCGTACCGTCTGGGCGCAATAATCAACCTGGACGACATCACGCACATAGATTTCCTGAGCGATGCACTTGGAGGAAAACTCCCCGATACAATCTGCTTCCGCTACAATCCGGGTCCACTCAAGAAGGGTGGAAACGCAATCATCGGAAAACCGGAAGAGGCAAAATACGGCCTTACACGCGAACAGATGCTTGAGGCATACAAAATCTGCAGGGAACGTGGAGTTAAGCATTTCGGCATGCACACAATGGTTGCATCCAACGAGCTGAACCCTGACTTCTTTGCGGACACTGCACAGATCATCTTTGACCTGGTGCTCGACGTTCAAAAGGAATGCGGAGTTAACATTGAATTCGTTGACCTTGGTGGAGGCCTTGGAATTCCATACAAGCCCGGACAGAAAAAACTTGACCTTGAATACATTGCGGGAAAAATCCACGAGCTTTATGTTCAGAAAATAGTGCCGGCGGGACTTGACCCCATGGCGGTTTATTTTGAATGCGGACGACCGATAACAGGACCCTATGGATATCTTGTAACCACGGTAATCCACCATAAGGACATTTACCGCAACTACATCGGTGTGGATGCAAGCATGGCAGACCTTATGCGCCCCGGAATGTACGGAGCATACCACGAGGTTCAGGTCAGCGGAAAGGAAAACAAGCCGAAGGACCACATCTATGACGTAACCGGAAGCCTTTGCGAAAACTGCGACAAATTTGCGGTACAAAGGGAACTTCCAGAAATCACCGAGGGAGACATCCTCATAATCCACGATGCCGGTGCACACGGACGGGCCATGGGATTCAACTACAACGGAAAGCTCAGGGCAGGAGAACTCCTTTTGCGTCCCGACAATTCAATCGTTCAGATACGAAGGCAGGAAACCATAGAAGACTATTTCGCCACTCTGGATTTCTCCGGATTGGATTCATTCAACTGTTAAAGGAAAGGCTATGACGGAAATTGAACTCAAGGTGCATGTAGAAGACCGCGACACACTTATCGAAAAGCTCAACACATTTGCAACATACACAAACTGCATACAGCGCGATGACTTTTACTGGGGAAGCTCTGACTCATGCAGGAACAAAATCCGCATCAGAAAGGAAAGCGGTGTTCCAAAGGAGCCTAGGGAGACATTTCCTGAAACCATTGTCACCTACAAGCGGAAGGAACTGCGCACAAACGCCCAGGGACAGGCCGTAGAAGTGAATGATGAAAAGGAATGCACCATATCAAACCCAGAGCCCCTTGAAGCATTCCTCACGGACATAGGGTATTCCGTCGTACTGAAAAAACACAAGTCTGTAATGGTCTGGATGATGAAGACAAATCCCCAAAAGGAATCCTCGATAAGCTTTGAGCTGTGCAACGTACCGCCACTGGGAGATTTTCTTGAAATTGAAATACTCACCAAAGACGACAGCGAAGAAAACGTCAAATCAGCCCAGGAAAAACTGTTTGCTCTCCTGGACATGACTGGAATTGGACGTGATAAAATAGAAAACCGCTATTACAGTGAAATGTTAAAGGACCTTCCCTCAGCGGAATAAAGCCAGCTGTGCGTCATCCCTATCCGGATTGACATACAGGCTCAACACTTCGGTTTCAAAACTCTGATCAAGCGCATTGCGGTATGACTCAATCTGTGAAATGTAATCAAGGGTTACCTTTGGGGTACGGTTGTCGTGGACTTTGTTTGTTCCGGCATTGTACATCGCCATCGCAGCAATTTCATTACCCGCCGCATCAAGACAGAACCTCAAATGCTCAAGACCCTTGTGTGCAGAAACTTTTGGGTCATAGAACTGTGCTTCCGTAAGATTCTGGAATGAACCGCTGTTCAGCTGAAAGAGTCCCCTGTCGACGCTTCCGTTTGTGTTCACGTTTTTTGCAGTGGGCTTGTAGCGGCTTTCGGCATAGGCAAGGGAAAATGCAAGTGAAAGCGGAATATTGTTTTCATCTGCGGCCTCAAGGATTGCAAGGCTTACCTCACGGTTACCGGTTACTCCTATATAAAACCATTCCACACTCGCGCGTGTTTTTGGCTGCCTAAGGAGATAGAGGGCTTCGTCATCCTGCTGCTTTATATCCTGGACATACTTTTCCATGTCAAAGGATTCTGATTCTGATTCAGCTTCTTCAATTTCTTCCGGTCCATACATGGCAAGGGCACTGGTATAGTCAACAGGAATCTGATTAAAATCCGCCGCACTTATTCCGGCCGGGATGATTATAAAAAGAGTAATAAAAAAACCAAGCAATGAACAGCATGCTACTGCCAAAGGATTAATCTTAGCTGTACGTTCTACCTTCATGTTAACCTCTGGCGGCAATAGTGGCATATTTTTTTGATTTTGGCAAGAGAATTTATGAATTTTAATGAAAATTATGCGGTTTTTTACCAAAGTTTACTATTTTTCTACAAATGAATGATTAATTTTGTCAAAAATATGCAAATTTTTAGCTAAAAATGCTCTTTTTTTCCTTGACAAATTTTAAGAGTAAACATAAACTAGGGGTATGGACTTAAGAACAGTATTAACCCCAGAGACCGTAGAGTTACATCTCAAGGGCTCAACTAAAGATGAAATTATTGATGAATTGTTGGACGTCTTGGTAAAGGCAGGAAAAGTTACAGATAAGGAAGCCGCAAAGGAATGCGTTCTGGACCGTGAAAAGAAAATGTCAACAGGCATGAAGCACGGAATCGCAATCCCGCACGGAAAGACAGACACTGTATCAGACCTGGTGGCTTGTATCGGCGTATCTGACAAGGCAGTTGATTTTGACAGCCTGGATCAGGAGCCATGCCGCATCTACATCATGACGCTTTCTCCGGTGAACAAGACCGGACCACACCTGCAGTTTCTGGCAGAAGTAAGCCTTCTGTTCAAATCAGCAGACAAAAGGGCCCAGATTCTTAACACACAGGACAAGGCAGAAGTTATAAAGATTCTTACCGAGTAGGCTTGACAGATTTTTTATGAAAAGGCTTCTTTCATTTTAAAGATGAGGGAAGTCTTTTTTTTGTTTACAATCACCATTCTTTCTGCTATTCTATGTTTATCAGACCAATCATTTTAAGGAGACCAGACATGAAAAAACTCTTTTTGATTCTGACGGCATTTACAGGCCTTACCCTGCTTATTTCATGCTCAAAGGCACAGGCAAGCGCAGTAGCCGACGCACTTTCACAGGAAGTTACAATTTCGGACCAGGAAACAATTAATACCCTCGAATCCAAAATCACAGAACTTGAAAACACCCTCAACAACATGAAGGAAAATGAAGAAACTCAGGTCACAAAGATTTCTTATGAGGACAGCTATATCCGCATCACGGAACCTAGCGACGGATCGGAAAAATACCTTTACAATGTCACAAATGTTGACGACGTAAAGCTTACCTTTAAAGGCGAGGTTTCCGCAAACTGCAAGTCCATACGCGTTTTGTGGGCACCGGAATCAGAATCGTTCATCCAGTATCATCTTGAAGGCCGTACCGAAAAGCTCAGAGGAGTTTATGTCGATGACTTTGTTCTCAAGCAGTTCAAGCCGGGAGACAGAACCTTCATCTATAACGTAGGCGGAAAACTTGACAACCTTATCCAGGGTTCAAACTTCTACCGCTTTATTGCAACTTTCAATGACGGAAGCCAGAAATCCTACAGCATGACATATTACGTTTACTGCGGTGGTGCGGCGGAAAAGGCAAAACCTGTCATCTACCTCTACCCCAAAAAGAAGCAGGACGTCACGGTCTCCGTTTCACCAGAGGGTGGAGTCACAGAATCAATTCCGGAAATGGGTAAGGCATGGAAAGTTACCGCATGGCCTGATGGAAAAATCGTGGAAAAGAAATCAAAGAAGGAATACCCCTACCTCTTCTGGGAAAGCCGTGATGTTAACGCCCCCACAGACAGGAGCGAAGGATTTGTCGTAAAGACAGAAGAATTGCAGACATTCTTTGAGCAGAAACTTTCAATACTCGGTTTGAACGAAAAGGAAATCAAGGACTTTACCGAATACTGGGTTCCCGAAATGCAGGGAAAGCCATACGTTTTCGTTACATTCTATTCACAGGAAAGAATCGACAGGGAAGCACCCCTCAAGGTCTCTCCAAAGCCGGACAGCGTAATCCGCGTTTACTTTGACCACATCAAGCTGGACGAACCTTTTGAAGTTCCTGAACAAAAACTTGAAAAAGCAGAACGAAAGGGATTTGCCGTAGTAGAATGGGGCGGTCGCCGTTACAAATGATAAGGGCAAAACTAAAGGCGGTCATCTTGGCCGTCTTTTTTTCATCATTCACAATCTCATGTTCAAAAATCGTAAGCGTTAATCCTCAGTATTCCGGGGACAGTGCATTGTGGAACCACACTTTTTCCAAGGACGATCCATTTGTCATGCCGGACAAAATGCCAGCCGCCATGGTTCTTCCGCACCACGACATATGCACTTTCCAGCAGAACAGCTTTTACAGGGCCGTTTCATCCAGAGGCCAGCCATCGGTTGTCGTACTCTTGAGTCCCGATCATTTTGAAAGTTCCACAAGGGCCATCGCCGCACCAAAGAACAACGTAAGATTCCTGACGACAGAAAAAGATGTTCCTATAGAGCATAAAATCTTAAAGAAGCTTGCACGCTCGGATCTGGCACAGTCGGTTGACTTCATGGACGAGGCATGGATTCAGGAGCACGGTGTTTTCATCCACATGCCGTTCATCCACCATTATTTTCCAAAGGCAAAGGTTGTCCCACTTTTATTAAAGCCGCTTGCTGACGAAAGTGACTTTGATTCGTTCAGGAAGCTTGCAGAATTTCTTGACAGTGAACTTCCACCTGACGCGCTGATTGTCGCATCCGTTGATTTTTCGCATTACCAGATTCCTGAAGTAACGGAACTCCACGACCAGGTGACCTTGAATGCCCTTGCCAATTTTGAAGACCCGAGAAACCTTGAAATAGACAGCCCGGAGTCAATCTACACGCTCATGGAATACTGCCGTCTGAGGAATGCCACAACACCGGTTTTAATCAACCGCACATGCACCCACGATTTCATTCCAGAAGAATTTGTTGAATCCACTTCGCACCAGTACTGGACCTTTTACACGGACGATGCAAAGGCTCAAATTGAACAGTATTACAAAACCGTAGAATCAAGCGGACAGCGTTACCAGACCGGAGATTATTCTTTCAAAAACTTTACGGTTGTCATTGGAGGGAGCGGAGACACAGGAGCAGGTTTCAGGACAAAGTGGGAATGGGACCGCTACAGGACTTCCACCGATATCGGCGAACAAAACCTGTATTATCTTGCGGGAAAGGAAGCTCGCTTTTTAATGGGATTTGACGCATACATTTTCGATCCGGAACCAGGCACAGTCCACACACACAGCGCACATGGAACGACACTCCGGGTCACAAGCCTTGATGCAGACCAGATAAATGGAATGGATGAAATTCCCCTCCCCGATTCAAGTGCCAAAAACCAAATCGAAATCCTCGTGCTCAATTACAGCGACGGAGATTATTCACGTCTGCAGAAAAAGGTAAAAGACGCAACAAAAAAATATGACATAATCATTAACCGTGATGTCAGGGGTATTGTCGGGGCAAAGGCATTCTTTAAAACTGTAGAGGATATTCAAGAAGTAATCGATAGTTTGAAAAGCGACGGCCTTAAGATTTGCGGATGGGCTCTAATTTCATTACAGGAACCAAACACCGTTGACCTTGGAATCCTAAAGGCATCCGAGGGACAAAAGGCGGAAGGAAACATTCTTGCGGTTAACTGGAAGGACGGAATCCCATACATCCACACTTTTGAATACAAGAGCGACAATGACATTCCACCTGCAATTCATCAGGCGGGTTTTCCCTATTAAAACGTAAGACTGATACGTGGCAATATTCCTCATTCAACTTAAACTGATTACATGAAAGTATTATCACTTTTGAATTTAAAATCGTCACTCAGTCCAAACATTAATCCTCTTTGTTCCCCAAGCACAATGGCAAAAAAGATTTCACAGAGAGGCATTCAAGTTGCGGCACTTACAGATTTGAACACGGCAATGAATTGTCCCGCATTTTACACTGAATGCTCAAAATACAACATAGCATGTCTTTTTGGAATGGAAGCATGGACAAGCGATCATCTGAGAACCCTGGTACTCTTTTCCAAACTCAAGCTAGCACTGGACTTTTGCAATTCATGGTACAACACTTTGCCTGATGTAAGTGCAACCAGCCGCCAGTTTTATGTGGACGAAAACGGAAAGATAATCGGTGAGCTTAAAAGAAAACTTGAAGCATGTTCCAGCGTCAGTTTTGAAAGATTGAAGGCGCAAGTGGAAAAATTTGAAGGGGTATTGTGCTATGTAAAAGCCGATGAAGAACTTTGGCTTGAGATAGGGAAGGAAGGACTTTTTACAGACGACGGAATAATCAATCTTTCATCAGTTGAAAAAGCGTTTGAGAGACTCCAAGTTCCCCAAGCAGAGCATTTGCCCTGACACGGGATTTCTGTTCCTGTGCAACCTTTTCGTTTGAAGAGGATTTTTTTACTGCACGTATCAAAAGGTTTTTGGGTGTGTGCTCCATGTCGATGAATTCCATCACCTGCACGTTATAGCCCTGCTGCTCAAGACATTCAGCGCGGAGGACATCTGTTGCAAGGGCAGAAAGCCGCTCCCGTATGATTCCGTATTTCAAAAGTGAGGAAAACGGTCCGTCATCAGGATATGATTTTCCAGAGCTCAACTGAGTGTTTATCTCATGCTGGCAGCAGGGAACGCACAAGATTGCTCTGGCAGAATTTTTTACCGCGTAATTCATGGCGTAATCGGTGGCCGTGTCACATGCATGAAGTGTAATGATGATGTCGGGCTTTTCTTTATGGTTGAATTTTTCAACATTACCCACAAAAAATTCAAGGTTCGTATAATCGAATTCCTTTGCAAGCTTTGAACACAATTCAATTACATCTTCCTTTAGGTCAAGGCCAATGATGTGGACCGGAATCTTCCTTACATATGCAAGATAATAATAGACTGCAAAAGTCAGATATGATTTTCCACAACCAAAATCCACGATTCTAAGAGGTCTTTCTTCCGTATATGAACCGTCTTCTACGTGCATTTCCTTTAGAGTGTCCTCGATGAACTCAAGATATCGGTTTATCTGGCGGAACTTGTCGTACTTCTGTGCAATGACTTTTCCCTCTGCACTCATGAGGCCAAGCTTTACCATAAACGGAATAGGTTTTCCCTGCGGCAAAAGATATTTCTTTTCTTTGTTTCCAAAATGACTTGTGTTTTTGCCGTCAAGCTGTTTTTCCACCGTACGTATTTCTCCGTGGCGGTTTGACATTACGGTTATCTCCTTGTCTTCCGTGCGTTCAACAACTGTGCGGAATGTCGTACCGGCGTGCTCCTTTACGAATGAATCAAATTCTTCCATACTGAATTTCTTGTGGAACACCTGGGTCTTTGTGTAAAACTCCGCGTGATAGATTGGAGAAACGGCATCTTTCCATGTGCGAACCTTTATATATTGTTTTCCTAAAGCTTCCTCTGTCCGTGAAGAAGGTCTCGAAAATACAGCCTGTAAAATCATGCCTAAACTTTACTGAGTTAAAGGCTTTTATTCAAGTATCACTACAATCATCTCCCTCTATTCAGAAAGCTACAAAAAGGGTATAATATAAGCATGAAACTTGAAGCATTATTTACCGCAAAGGATAATTCTCTTTTTACTGTTGAAGGT
>DBWR01000036.1:33099-34043 GCA_002309305.1 Treponema sp. UBA1233
ATGCCGCTAAAGATTGACGCTCCGCTTTTTATAGATGTTGCATGGACACTTGTTGGCATGGACGAAGAATCATACAACGAGGCATTTCTTGCAAACCTCCGCGACTACCTTAAAGTGATGGAAGAAAAGAAACAGTTTGCCGTCATTGTTCCTGTGGCAGATTCGGATGCGGGAAGTCCTGATAAAAAGGAAGCCTTTACCGCAAGCATGAAGCACTGTGCACGACGCATAAAGGATTGTGTTTCCGTAATTGGTTTTGCAATTCCACAGGAAGCGGATTCAGGATATTTCTGTGATGAGCTTTCACAAAAGCATTCGCATTATGTATTCTTCAGCAGGGATGAAAAAGTCCTTGAAAACAAATCTATAGTCCGGTATTAATATGGATTCGATTCAAAAGCTTTATTCTGACATCGAAAAAATAAAGAAACACGAACGCGCAAATTCAGCCTCCTACAACGCACAAAACGTATGCAACCAGGCGGCAGAACTTTTCACACGCAACAACCGTCATCTGGAAAGCCTTGCACGCTCCTTTTCCGAATACTGGCTCAACAAATACATTTTGACTTCAGCCGGCATTGATGATGAACCGACTCAGGAACACATTGCAAAACTGGCCGCATTTCAATCGCTAATCGACGGAAGTACGGACTGCACGGAATGCCTTTCCCAGGAAGACTGGAACGAACTATGCTCCCTTACAAACATGGAGGCAGAAGACATTCCAATAGAAACGCTCAACGACATGATGATGATTTTTGTTGACAGGCAGGCTCTTTAATGGGCTTTAACACCTCGAATCATTATATTTCATGCACGCAATGTCCAAGACGGTGCGGCATAAACCGTTCAACAGGCACAAAGGGTTTTTGCAGGGAAACTTCTGATTTGCGCATTGCACTGGCGGGACTTCATTTTGGAGAGGAACCCCTGATTACAGT
>DBWR01000033.1:0-14650 GCA_002309305.1 Treponema sp. UBA1233
TTCGAATCCAGCCGTCCCAGGTTTTAGGTAAAACAGTTTTAAGTAATCATTTTTTTAAGGAGTTCTAATAATGGAACGGTTTGTTATTAATGCAAAGACACGCAGCGAAACTGGAAAAGCCGTGTCAAAAAGAATTCGTGCACAGGGACGTATTCCAGCTGTTGCATACAATGAAAAGGGAGAATCTGTCAAGCTGGAAATAGATGCCGGTGAATTTTCAAAGGCATGGCGCTCTATCACAAAGACAACTCTGGTCAACCTCAAGATTGATGGTCAGGACAATCTGGCTTACATCAAAGACACCGAATACGACATCAAGACTGATTCAAACCTTCATGCAGATTTCCACATCGTAAGCGGCAACAAGCCAATCACTGCAGTCCTCAAGATTCGCATCGTTGGAAATGCAGCTGGTGTACTTAAGGGCGGCTTCCTGGTAAAGCATGTTCCTGACGTTAAGCTCAAGGCTCTTCCTGCTGACATGCCGGAATCCGTAAGCGCAGACGTATCTGCACTTGAAATCGGTGGAAAGCTGGCAATCAAGGATTTGAATTTGGGAGACAAGGTAACGATTCTTTCAAATCCGGAAGGTCTTATCGTAACTATTGCACCACCAAAGAAATAAGATTGATTTCTGGTAAATACTATTGAATGAAGACGCAGATAGCCCTCGGGTGGTCTGCGTTTTTTTTGCCTTTTTTGTGGGGAAAAAATGACTGGTGATTTTGATGACCGACTCCGCCGTAAATTGATGGACTGGGGTTTGGATTTTAATGCTAGGGTTTCCGTGGGTGTTGCCGTTAGCGGTGGTGCCGATTCAATGGCCCTTCTGACATCCCTTTGTCATGTCCTGCCCGCCAATATTACACTTAAAGCGATTACAATTGACCACAACATGCGTCCTCAGGAAGAAAGCTCTGCAGATGCCGAAGCGGTAAAGGAATACTGCCGTAAAATCGGTGTGCCCTGTGCCTGTCATGAGATACCCCGCGGTAAGGTTGAGGAACTGGCTTCAGAAAGACGTTTGGGGGAGGAAGAGGCTGCCAGAACCCTCCGTTACCAGGCGTTTGACACCTTTATCGAATGCAACAATCTTGTCTGCCTGTGCCTTGCCCATCATAGGAATGACCAGCTTGAAACTGTCCTGATGCGTCTTTTTGCAGGTGGAGATGCCAATGCCCTTTCCGGAATTCCTGAAACCCGTGGAAAATACTTCCGGCCTCTTCTGGATGTGGAAAAGCCGGAAATTGAACGTTATCTTCTGGATCTGGGGGTCAGCTGGAGGCATGACAAGACCAACGATGAAAACACTATGCTCAGGAACCGTGTGCGCAATGTTCTGTGGCCCGTGCTGGATGCCAATTTTCCGGGATGGCAGGACGGAGTTTGGAATGTCTCAAGGAAAATGCATGACAACAACGTGGTTCTTGAGTCATGTACAGAACTTGCCCTTGGTCGTGTGGATGCCGCTTTTGACGAAAGGGACAGGGTTTATTCCCTCATGAGCTTTGCGTTCAGCAGGGAAAGCCGTGCAATACAGAGGAGGCTCATTTACCGTGGCATAACGATGGTGGGGGCGGAGTCTAGGGTTCCCTCGTCTTTTGTGGAAAATCTTATGGATGATGCCGGAAAAAAGGTTGAATTGACGGAAAATGTCTCCGGTCTGGAGTTTGAATGCGGTCTGGACAGGATAATCATCCGGAAACACGTAAAAGAGGCGACAGAATCAGGATTTTTTGTTACAATAGAAAAAGATGGACTTTATGCGCTTGGAAGCCGAAAATTAAGAGTAAGGCATACTGACGGTGGAATGCAGCTGACTTTAAATGAAGATGAATCTTCCGTAATTTTTCTTTTGAATCTTTGTTTTCCATTTGTATGCCGTAGCCGGCAAAGCGGTGACTCAATACTGGCGGGTGACGGTTCGCTAAAATCCGTGTCCAAGATACTTGAGGACTGGAAATGTGGACCGCAGAGGGATGAAATTATACTTGTTCAGGATTTGAATGCCCCGGATCAGCCTCTGGTATGCCTCTGGGGAAAGCCGTTTGGCTATAAAAACTGGATTGTAAAGGAATGAATATGAAAAGAAAATGCTTGCTTTTTGTGGTTTTCTCTTTGGTGGTAGCCTTGGCTCCCGTCGGTGCCCAAGTTTATAATTCAGGCTCCTATGACCCTCTGGACGATTCCGCGGGGGCGGCCAACAGAAGGACTGCATTGAGGTGCCTTTCGCTTGCAAAAGACTATGCCATGCGCGGGGACTGGAATACATGTGTTTCCCAGGCATCTTTGGGTATTTCCTATGACGAGACGATTTCCGACCTCTGGTACATGCTTGCGGTTGCAGAAGTTGCAACGGGAAAGTCAAAGGCGGTGGCTTCAAGTTACCTTAAAAAGGCCATGGAGGAAAAGAACTGGCTTGACTACAACAGGGATGCTGCCAGGCTCCTTTATGCCGACATTCTTTGCGACACCCTGCGATATGCCGACGTTTTTGCGGTTCTGGACGGAAATGCCGAGTATTCTGCCAACGAAAACTATGTAAACGCACCATGCATTTATTCTGCTGATGCCGAATACATCAGGGCAAAGGCCCTCTATCGTCTGGGAGACTCAACATCGGTAAAGCTCGCCCGCACAAAGGTGGATGAATGTCGCAGGATGTATCCCAATGACGTTCGTTTCCCTCAGCTGTTCTTTACCTATGAAAATCCCAAAATCGTGAATTCCGAGGTAAGTGCCATTGCACAGGCCTTTATAAATAAACTCCGCAGGGAAGGCGGCTCGTATTACGACGGAAACTCTGCCGTTGCCGCAGCCGAAACTGAAATGCTTGCCATTCCATTTGCCCCTCAGGATACCCGTGTAGTCCTCTTGCGTTCTTTTGCAGCACGTGGACTGGGAAATCCCCGTTATGCGGTTTTGGCCCTTAAAGAAGGACTCATAACCCAGAGGGCCGCTCTTGAATATTTTGAATCTTATGCCGACAGCGTAATTCCATATGACATAATGACCGAATTCTTCAGCATTTTGACGGATGCGGATGTAAAAGCCGATGCAGCATCATATCTCAACGGTTATAACGGGCTTGTAACAAAGGATACAAACGGAGACAAGATTCGTGACCTTTTCGTTCAGTATGGTCGTGGCCGTCCGAGCCGTGTGTACTATGACATGAATCAGGATGACGTATACGAGTGGAACATAGCACTTGACTATGGTGTTCCTGTAAACGCAACTCTTTATGCCCAGCGCATGGACCTTTCATGGGGGCAGTTCCCGTCGGTTAAGGCCGTTCAGTTCAGGGACGAGAAAAATTCGGTTATACAGTCATTTACCCTTGTGCCGGATGAATGCAAGTGGACTCCAATCAGGATTACCGCTCTTCCTTCAATTTCTACGGCATTGGGAATAAAATTCTATTTCCCCGAGTTGAATGAATCAACAGAGAAAAACATTGCCGGAATTGATACGGAAACTCTTGTAAACGCGGCTTCTTCAATAAAGGTGCCCGGAAACGAAAGACCAGGAACCCAGATAACATTTGTCCTTCTTGACGGAAAAATCAAGCAGGCCACATACAGTACTTCCAAAGGTGTCTATGCACAGGCCCAATTTGAAAACGGAGATCCGTCACTCAGGCTTGTTGACTCTGACGGCGACGGTGTTTTTGAAACCACTGAGCTGTATGACGTGGACAAGACAGGAGAGATGGAAGTTCATTCGCTTGAGGAAGAACGCTCCATAATGCAGAACCTGTTTGGCGAGCCGTCCAACGGAGTGCAGTATTACCTCCGCATGATTCAGGTTGATACTGGAAAACCTGACGGAAGACCCGACTATACCGAAGAATTCCTTCCACGTGGCGGAAAAATCATATCATGGGACAACGACGGTGACGGAAACTGGGACGTAAGGTACGTAAGGGATTCTGCTCCAAAGGGCAACGTCAAGGCTCCTGTAGTTGAACAGACCGTATTCTTTGATCCCAACAGCGACATGATCCGCATAACTCTGGAAAACGGAGTTCCGGTAAAGGTAACTGCCGGCATGGTGGAAATGCCTGTTTATCCTGATGATGCCTACCGCTTCTATTGGCTCGGCAAAAAGGCTGATGTTGCATTCACAAGAAAGGCAATCCAATCCCTGAATGCGCTTAACACCCAGGGTGCGTCCATTATTGTGAGCGAAGGTTCTGTCAGGGCTCTGGTAATCCGCATGGGAGACATGAACTACGGCAAGATAATCGAATAGTCTTCAACAAATTCTGTTACTTTTCGCTTTGCCGTAAGTTTTATCAATGGATGTCGATATGAAAAAAATAATTCTTCCCGTTTTAATCACTATTGCGCTGTCTTTATGCATTTCTTCATGTGCATCAAGTACAGCCGGCACACAGTTATATTCTCCAGTCAACTACACTCAGGAAGATGCGGTAAAGGACGAGGTAAAGACGATTCATTCAATTCTTGAAAAGGAACCGGTAAAGGCCCTGTGGAGGTCCTGTCTGCTTATGGAAAACTCCAGGGACATGTCCGGTGTCAAAGAGTGTTATGATGAATGTGTTGCAAAAGTAAAGTCGGAATATCAAAAGGCTTGGGAAGAAAAGAAATATCTTGAAGCGCTCCGTCTGGCTCAGTCTCTTGAAAATTCAGGCATGGGGCAGAAAATTGCAGTTACTCCCACCGCAGCCCAAGTCAAGGCGGAAGTGGAAAAAGAGATGGCTTCCAAAATGCCCAAAGGTTCAAGCGTACAGACAAAAGTGTCCCAGATGATAAACGGTACGGTTACAGTTTTCGTCGACAAGGGAATAAAGGTTGAAAACGGTTCTGCACGTGTGGACTCCATGCTCGGCAGCGGTTTCTTCATTTCAAAGAACGGATACATCATTACAAACCATCATGTCATCGCAGACTGTGTTGACCCGTCATACAAGGGATATGCCAAGCTCTACATAAAACTTGCGGAGGATTCGGATACAAGGATTCCTGCAAAAGTCGTGGGCTATGACAAAATCATGGATCTTGCGCTTTTAAAGACGGAAGTCGATGCACCATATGTTTTTTCTCTGGGCTCAAGCAAAGACCTGGATGTCGGTGACAGCGTGTATGCAATTGGTTCTCCCCTTGGACTTGAAAGGACACTCACAAGCGGAATCATTTCTGCAACAGACCGTGAGCTTCTAAGTGTTGGAAAGGTCTTTCAGATTGATGCGGCGGTCAATTCAGGAAACTCCGGTGGTCCGATGATTGATTCATCCGGAAAAGTTCAGGGTGTGGTTTTTGCCGGTGTGGTAAACTATCAGGGACTCAATTTCGCAATTCCAGTTGAATACCTGAAATCTGATTTGCCGTTTCTGCTGAATGGCGGGCGCAGGGAACACTGCTGGATGCACTGTTATGGCAGGACAAAGAGGCTTGCAGGTTCCGGGGCAAAGAATGAAGGGCTTGAGCTGCTTTACGTAATGCCGGGTGGTTCAGCGAGCCGTGCCGGATTAAAGTGCGGTGACGTGATTGTCGGAATCAACGGAACAAAAGTAACTTCCCTTGACGACATGCACCTTGCGTGCCAGCAGATGAGCGGTTCAACAATATGTACGGTTCAGGCTGTAAATGCGGAGGGAAAGACAAATAACTATACCGTATATCTTGAAGACAGACCCCAGTATCCGGGCTATGAGGTTTATACCCATGACTTGATTTCAGAGGCGCTGTATCCGCTTATCGGAATGGAGCTTGTAAGGGTTTCCACAACAAATAAAAACAAGTATTCGGTCACAAAAATCCTCAAGGCATCCCTGGCAGACGAATCAGGATTCAGCGAGGGAGACCCTGTTGAAATAATAAAGACAGAACTGTCTAAGCAAAAGGATGCACTATTAATCCAGCTGTGGGCGCAGAGGAAAAACAATGGCTATCTTGACTTTGGGCTTTCGCTGGCTGTTCCACTGGAAGATTTTTATTATTTTTGATATAAAATAACCAAGGAGAAGTAGCTTATGAAAAAGTTGTTTGGCATTGCCATATTGCTGTGCCTTTCGTTTAGTGTTTTTGCAAAGGGAACATTCAAAAAAAGCAAGTATGTGCTGTTTGATGTAAAGCAATATGACGTTAATGGAAACCTGACGGAAGAAACCTGGGATGACGGATACAACTGCAAGTATTTTTATGATGAAAACAATAATCCCGTAAGATCAGTTCAAAACACAGGCATTACAACAGAATTCAAGGTTGTGGATGAACATGAAATCCTTGAAACATGGTCGGATGGATCACAAAGACAGTATATATACGACATGAATCACAATCTTGTAAGGGAATACTGGAAAGATCCTGAAGATGAACGCTTTGAAAACTACATGGAATACACTTTCATAGACAACAGGGAAGTCCGTTATTCGGTCTATATGTATGGAGTAAAATCTACAACCTACTGGAATTATTACAATGAAAATGGAGTTCTGGTACGGCGGACAAATTCCAATGGCGATGAATACTTTTTGGACTATGATTATTACGAAAACGGCAAAGTCAAAACAAGATATATGTATGAATTAAAGTCAAAGAAGGAAAACAAGTCAATCGATGAAATCCATTATACGCTTACAAAAATCAACCGCGACTATTGGCCTTCCACAGATACAGACAAAGAATCTTTGGTTCTGCAATACATTGGCTCAGCAGGCAAGTATAAGATTTACAGGACATCCTTAATCTGGGGTGAATCTTTAAGGACAACGACAAGACTTATTGTTTTTAAGGGAAATAAATATCAGGGCCATTATTACGGAATAGATTCCTCCGACATGTACATAGACGGCAACAAACTGATTTTCAATGATTACAAAAAGGAATATGGAAATTCAATTGATTTTTCCAAAGGTGTTCCAAAAAAAGTTTATGTCGACGGTGAAATAAAAGGTTTTGCAAAGTAGCTTTGGATTAAGGGCTGCCATGTAACTTCTCCTTTACATGTAGGTTTTTAAATTAAAATGGGTGGCCCGGGGACTTTTTTCGTTGACAAAACGGTGTTTACGGTTTAAAACATAGATAGAAATTTATTATATTTAGGGCTTGACCCGGAAATCTTACGTCTGTCCATTATGGCGGCATAGGAGTGAATATGAAAAAAAGTTTAATAATTCTAATCGAAATCATTTTGTTAATCGCATGTATCCATGCAAAAGCACCTGACATGGAAATCTTTGTCCCAACAGAATACATGTACATGAGCCAGCTGGATAAAAAGGAGACGGAGAATTTCATCAAGGACAATGAAAGCATTTTTGAAATGTGTCAGGATATTAGTTATCATCATCTTGAGGAGAGACATTGTCCTGAACAGAATGTCTGCTTTGATGAAACGAAAATATATAAAGAAACTGTCAACGGAGATACATTTTACTGGATCCTTGTGCCTGGAAACAGAATGGATGAAACAAAAGAAATGATGAGGAATGTATCATGGGTATCTGAGAAACATTATTTCCTTGGGCTTGTGCGTGTCGAGAATGGAGAGAATAAGCTTTTGATGTTTCATCCAACTTTTCATATTGATAGGGATGAACGATCAGAATATTATTTTGTAACTACTTATCAGATAATTAAAGGTAAGGATAAAAACAAGGGAGTGGTTTTATATAAAAATTCACTAGCCTTTTATAGAAACGAACAAGGAACAAAGTTTGATAAATATCAAGAAAGAAAAAAACAGCCTGTTGGAGTAATTAAAAGAGCCGAGTATTATCTTTTTGAGAATGAACCTCAGGAACAAGAATATTGTAATGATTTACCTGGTTTTGAATTAAAGAACTGGCCTCGTATCATGATTCAGGCAAGCAATTTCCTGTGGGATTTGAAGAATCCGCTGAAATATGGACTTCAGAATGCATTTGACGGGAATCCTGCTACAAGTTATGTTGAGAATACTGAAGATGATTTGATGATGATAGAGTTCTTAACTGATTTGTATGGAGAAATGAGAATAATAAATGGGTATGCTGCTAATGAAAAGTTATATAAAAATAATAATTCAATAAAAACTATTGGTATGTATGATTATACACCAATTGTAGTAAACGGAGAGGAATTTGTAGTTCCAGAAAAATTTCAAACCATTAAATGCAAAAATAATGTCTTGAATTATCAGAGTTACAAGCTTACCACACAATCTGTAATTTTTAAAGTTGAGGAAATTTATAAAGGCAAAAAATATAACGATACATGCCTAGCTGAGTTAAATTTTTATGGAAACGGCTCATGGCTTTTTAATGACGTCGATGAGTAATTCATTTGTTAGGAGTTTGTTGATAAAGTCGCTTATGTGTCCTTGGGTTAAGTGCTGCTATGTAAGTTACACAGCGGAGATTAGATTAACGCACACCTTCCCTTGTTCAAATCCTGTCACTATGATAAGATTTGAAGAGGAACTTGTTAAGAGACTGGAAGCCTAGTTCATTCAAACCAAAGTACCGATTCGTCATAAGGAATCTGTTTGATTTCCTCAAGAATCTCCGTCTGTTTTCTTTTGTCCTTGATTATATCATCATAAGAAAGTTTCTCGTGATTTTTCATGTACAGAACGGTCAGGCGATGAAGAAAATATTTGTAGGATTTTGAGCTGTTGGAATTGCCTGCATAAAAATCTTTTAATCCCGCCTCGATGCTGTAGGAGCTTTCTGCTGCAACAGTCTCACAGATTCCCTCTTCCTTCCAAGATGGCAAACTGAATCTGTTGAGCAGGTTGTGGATTTTTGTTAGAAAGACATGAGTGCTTTCGTGGAGGACAAGGCTTTCAAAACTTCGTGTGTTGTCTTCCTTGCTTTGAGTGATTGTTTCCTTCTTGCTAAGGTCTGTCTTGTTCAAAATTATAAAACCATGGTTTCCGTAGGTATTGGTTATTCCCATCGATTTGTTGTTTATGTTGGAAAAGAAAGTGTAAAGACCGTAATTGTCGCAGATGAAAAAACTCAGCTTTTTTTCTTCGCTGTAAAATGGATTTGTTTTGATTTTCTCCGTCAACTCTGTAAAATATTCCTCTAGTTCTTTTTCGTCCGAAGAGTTCAGATTGTAATTCTCGATCTTGTTGTAATAAAAACTGATGTTTCCATTTGAAAATTTATTCTTGAAAAACACTCCGCCACAAAACTGAGAAAGGATTAAATAGACAATCAAAACAGCTAAAATAATTGATTCAATAAGGACTTTTTTCTTTTTTGTCATTGTTTTCTCCATAGGATTTATTATATCAACAAATCATTAAATAATCTATGCTTGGAAAAAACAAATAGATTTTGGCGAAGAAAAAACTTGATTTATTATTTTGCCTGAATGTAGTTTTCTTTAATAAAGGCTTCGACTTCCTTTTCCTCTTCTTTTGAACTGAAGAAATGCCTTGGAATTAAAATGGCTGATTTGGTTGAAATATAAATGGCAATCAATTTTTTGTCAAAAACAATCTTCCTAAAATCTTCAATTTTATAATTGTATGACCCCCTTTGGGAGGCGACGGCAATACCATTCTCTGATAGCGTCATTGAAAGTTCTTCTTTTAAGGTATTGTCGCTGTTATATCTGCGGTTTCGAGAAATTGCATAAACGGTATAACACAATAAAAAAATGACTATTACTGGCACGAAGGTAGACAATATGTTTTCCAGAGTTGGTTTATGTAATATATGTTTTACATTAAAAAAAATAATCAAGCAAAATAAAATGCCACATACCAAAAGTGAGATGGGGTCGTGAAAGAAATGTGCCTTGTTAAAATCTTTGTGATCTTTAAGCGTTATTTTACCTTTTATATTGTATTCCATATTTTTATTATATCCACAAACAATTAATTAGTCTATGTTTAACTTCAAAGATTACCTTTTGACGAAGAAAAAACTTGATGAACATTACAGCAAAGTTATTTTTCTCTTGACAATTCGAGAATAGGATAATTATAATATAATTATGGATGAAATAATCTTTGAATGGGATCCTGTAAAAGCGGAATTGAATTATGCAAAGCATAAGGTCACTTTTGAAGAAGCAAAGACTGTTTTTTATGATGAAAATGCCGTCTTAATTGCTGATCCAGATCATTCATCACTTGATGAAGACAGGTTCATTATGCTCGGATTAAGTTCAGAATTACATATGTTATTGGTCTGTCACTGTTATAGGGAAAATGACAGAATCAGGATTATCTCTGCAAGAAAAGCCGATTTGCAGGAATCAAAACAATATGGAGGTAAGTAAAATGAGAGACCATTACGATTTTTCAAATGGAATAAAGAATCCTTATGCAGATAAACTCAAAAAGCAGATTACAATTCGTCTTGACGATCAGGTAATTGATTACTTCAAAAATATGGCAGAAGAAACAGGCATGCCATATCAGAATATAATCAATTATTATCTGCTTGAGTGTGTAAAAGAAAAGAAACGTCTGGAACTGGTATTTAAGTGATGAAAAACGGAGGTAAAAAATGAATAAAAAGGTTATTCTGTTTTCTTTGTTGTTTTTGATGTGTGTTGCAGGCCTATCTGCAAAGGAAAACATTTTATCTGTATTTGGAAATTCAAAAGCGGACGTAAAGCTGGAATTGTGCCTGAAGAAGGGACTGGAAAAACTTGGGGTAAACCTTGATAAAGAAATTCCTGAAGATAAGCTTTGCATCATAAACTTTATTCTTAAAAACACCTATGAAAACAACATTCATAAAATGAGGGGCGAAGAAGACAATCAGGTTTTTGTAAAGGAATCAGGAGAAGAAGCAGTTTTTGATAAAGACGGAAAACTCGTTACAAATGCATGGAACCGGGGTTCATTCAATTACGGAAACTATGATAAGCCCATTCAAAAATTTGAGCTTGATATATGGCCCTGGCTGATTTGGGGAAACACAAGAGAGGATCCGACAACATTTGAAGAAAGGTTTTTCTATTACATGATGGACCTTGATATTGGAATACAGGAATACATCTTCTTGGAAGACAAAAAGAGTTTAGAAAAGATTAAGTATGATGACCTGACGGAAACCGACAAACTGGTCTGCCAATTCTTTAATTATCTCTTGTTCAACGAATCCTACAAATACGATCTGTCAGAAAAGAACATCAAAAAATACAGGAAAAGCGCGGAAAACTATTTTAAATACTTGTCCCAGCTGATGGAACTTTCCGGTTATGAAAATTGAAGCCCTATAATCAACAAAGAATGGAGGAAGAGACATGATGGAAGAATCAAATGTTTTTGAGGATAACGGAGTCTACAGAGTAGGCCAGTCTTTTGAATGCCACGGAAACCGTTTTGAAGCCAATGAAGAACTGACCTACAAAGGCTGCAAGTTCGACCGCTTTGAGGAAGCCTGGTATTACGCCTTTAAAGACGCAGCAGGTAAATCCAAGTTTCTTGTGATATACGACGAAAAGGAATTGGCCTCCTATACAAAGTATTTTTCCCGGGCATAGAGGAGAGGGGGAGTGTACTACACTTTGTCGGACACAATATTCAATTTTTTTCTCATAGCATAAACTGCACTATTTTACAAGAATTTAGCATTCAAACTGCACTATTTTACATATTTTTGAAGATAAGGAGAGCGTGACTTGCAGGATTGAAAGGTGGGAGAAGTGAAGGTTATGATTTCCGCCCAATAATTAAACCCTGCCATTTACACTGAATTTATGACAGGGGCTAATAAAATTTCTTACTAGAATGTTAAACCTAGATGAAAAATGGTATAATTATTTTGTTGCATAAATCCAGACTTTCTTCGTTGAATCAGTTGCGTGTTCAGCGAAAACAATGTCATTTCCTACAGTTTTTAAAAGTTCAATCTCAGAATTTGTTTCATAGTTTGACATTCCTCTGGAAAGCAAAAACTCTCTGATTTCCCCAATTGAAACCCCTGTTTGAACCTCATGATCTGAAATTGTATTGTTATACAGATACAATCTTAGTGAGGCTATATTTGAATAAGTGGCTTCAGACCAATTGGAAATTCTGGTCATGGCATCATTATAAGTTGAATTTGATATTACGCCTATTTCGATTTTATATGTTGTAGGATCCTCTGATAATGAATTGCTGCAACCTATTAAGCATATTGAAATTGTTAAAAGTACCAAAAATAAAAGTCTTCTTTTCATTGTGTTCCTCCAATAAGATTCGAATCTATTTACGTTGTAAAAAAATTGTCAAAAATTCATTTCTTATAATTTGAAATAAACTGATCAACTAAAGCATTTTTTTTTCTCATTATAAACCTCCTGCATTCCAAAGGTGCTTTTCAAAAAAAAAATCTTTCCCATATTCTGTATTTCAACATAATCAGTACAGATTAAGCACGCTTTTTTATGCAGAAAATACACGGAAAACCTTTAATAACTTTAAAGGAATATCGTATTGTTTGTCAATGGTAATTCTTGCCCCTGCCCCCTAGAATAAAATAGCCCTCCTCTTACTCCTAGAATTATTGTCAAGTATTCAATGATTTTGGAGTTTTGCTGTCAAGACAATTCTCTATTCCATAAAAAACTCAATTTTTTTTCAAAATTCTTATCAAATTTGCGTTAAAAATGTAGGGGCTGATACTAATTATATAGTAAAGGTAAATTTTCCAAAAAAAGGAGGTCAATATGGGAAAACTGAAATATAACAAAAAGACTGTGGATGAACTAACTTTTACCGATGACGGAATGTTCCAGGTCGTTCTGAGCGATCCTCAAATTGCGGCTGAGCTTGTTGAAAGGCTTCTGTTCTTTAAAGTTGGGCACATTGAATACCCGGAGATTGAGAAAACAATAGCTCCTTACTTCTCATCAAAGGGTGTACGCCTTGACGTATACATTAAGGATTCAGACAGGGTAATCGATGTGGAGATACAGACCTATCCTCAGGAAGCCATAGGACTAAGGACAAGATACTATCAGAGCATGATTGATACAGATCTGCTCCTGAAAGGACATGACTATTCTGAACTTCCAGCAAGCTACGTTCTCTTTATCTGCAAGAAAGATCCGTTTATGAATATCAAAGGAGAAAACTATGGTTTGCCCTGCTACACATTTGAAACCGTTTGCAAGGAGAATGAAAACGTAAAATTAGGTGACAAAAACGTGAAGGTGATATATAATGCTAGTGCGTATGATAGAGAAAAGGATAGAAGAATACGAGACTTCCTATACTTCATACACACTAACAGTACCGGTGAGGATGATTTTTCTAGGAGGCTTTTTATAGCTGTTGAAAGAATCAAGAAAAATGACCTTTTTAGGAGGGAATACGCCATCATGAATTTACACGACAGGGATATACAGAGGAAAGCTCGAGCTGAGGGTGCCTCCCAGAAAGCCATCGAAGCCGCAGGAAACCTTTTGAAACTTAACGTGTTAACTTACGAACAAATAGCTCAAGTGCAGGGTCTCCCTCTGGAAAAAGTGCAGGAAATTGCAGAGAGTATCTGTGTTAATAAATGACTCAATAATATTTTTTATCCCGGAAGGTAAGTGTAGAAAAATAGCTGGACATTACTATACCGTGAGGAAGCCCTGCAATGCGTTGTGCCGAAAACTGTATTTCCTCTAGCCCCCTAGAAATATCGTGAAGTTATCAATGATATTGCATTTGAAGGCAAGCGAATAAAACTATTGATGAATGTTATACTGAAAAAGTCCTGTAATGAAGAAATTAGAAAAATGTATTTGAAAACACTGGAATCGGGAGATACCACACACAAACATCTGCACAAGCGAAGCGCGGAAGCCGTTTGTGCGGGGGAGCTCCCGATGGGAAGTGTTTTCTGCTTTTGTGTTCTATCTTTCTTTTGTTTGGGCTTCCTCATTTACTATTCAACTTATACTTTTCGCTTGCCTTCAATATAAAGATGGCAACTACTTCACGACATGGCGATAATCTGCTATAATCTTACCATTATGGTAGACTTAAAGTACAAGAGGAATTTCTGCATTACGGCGCATATTGACCACGGAAAGTCAACGCTTGCCGACCGTTTGATTCAAAAGGCAAAAATCATCGAAGACCGCCAGATGATGAACCAGATTCTGGACAACATGGACATAGAACGAGAACGCGGCATTACGATAAAAAGCCAGGCGGTAACAATTCCATACCATGCAAAGGACGGACACGATTACGAGCTTAATTTTGTTGATACACCGGGACACGTGGACTTTAGCTATGAGGTAAGCCGTGCCATTGCTTCCTGCGAGGGTGCACTTCTTTTGATTGATGCGACCCAGGGTGTTGAAAGCCAGACCGTAAGCAACATGTACATGGCTCTTGAACAGGATTTGACCATAGTTCCAGTCATAAACAAAATAGACCTTGCCAGTGCGGACATAGAAAGCGTAAAGCACCAGATAGACCACGATCTTGGACTAGACTCTGCGGATGCCCAGCTGGTTTCTGCAAAGACAGGTCAGGGGATAGACGACCTTATGGAGGCCATAGTAACCAAATTTCCGGCTCCCACAGGAAACGTGGAAAATCCCCTTCAGGCCCTCATCTTCGACTGCCACTACGACGAATACCGTGGGGTTGTAGTTCACATCAGGATCAAGGAGGGCAGGGTAAAGACAGGAGACGTAATCCGCCTTATGAGCTCTGGTGCGGAATACAAGGTTGAGCAGGCCGGCAT
>DBWR01000033.1:14704-14952 GCA_002309305.1 Treponema sp. UBA1233
ATCAAGACCGTTTCGGACGTAAAGGTCGGTGACACGATAACCACTAGCTCAAAGCCAGCCGATGCGCCTCTTCCTGGATTCAAGGACGTAAAGCCCGTTGTATTCTCTTCCATTTATCCTATTGACTCAAACGACTACGAGGAACTTCGCGACAGCATGGAAAAGCTCAAGCTGAACGATGCCTCCCTTGTATACGAAAAGGACAACTCCCTTGCTTTGGGAAACGGTTTCCGCTGTGGATTTTTGGG
>DBWR01000033.1:14978-62966 GCA_002309305.1 Treponema sp. UBA1233
TTTGACCAGGCCATCATCTTTACAGCCCCGTCAGTACGCTACAAGGTCATGCCTGCGGGACATGAGGAATTATGGGTGGACAATCCCGCCGAATTCCCCGAGGGCAAGATTCAGGGTGCGGAGGAACCTTACATCAAGGCCTCAATCATCACACCTTCGGAATATCTGGGGCCCATCATGGAACTTTGCCGTATGAAGCGCGGTACACAAAAGGACATGCAGTATCTGGACGAAAAGCGTGTTGAACTTATATACGAGATGCCCCTTGCCGAGGTTCTGTTTGATTTCTATGACAAGCTCAAGTCCTACAGCCGCGGATATGCCAGCTTTGACTACGAGGTAACCGATTACAGGCCTACGGATCTTGTCAAAATCGACATTCTTATAAACGGAAAGCCGGTTGACGCATTGGCACAGCTTTGTTTCAGGGCGTCTTCTGTTGAAAGGGCCAAGGTTGTCTGCGAAAGGCTCAAGGGTGAGATTGCCCGACAGCAGTTCAAGGTGGCGATTCAGGGTGCCATAGGAAGCCAGATTATTGCCCGTGAGACCGTAAATCCGGTACGTAAGGACGTTCTTGCAAAGTGTTATGGCGGTGACGTTACCCGAAAGAGGAAGCTTCTTGAAAAACAGAAGGCAGGTAAAAAACGAATGCTCATGGCAGGTAATGTCGAGCTCCCACAGAGTGCGTTCCTTGCTGTCCTTAGGGAAAAGGAAGACAACTGAAAATGGAAGGTATAAAAGCCGTTGCATTTGACATTGACGGAACTCTGTATGCTGACTGGAAATTGAACATACCCATTTCCCTTTATGTCTGCCGTCATCTTTCATTTTTCCTCTGCTACAGCCGTGTAAGGAAAAAGCTGCACAGAACCGCTCCACTGGCAGATTTCTACGAGTATCAGGCACGCCTTTTGGCTTTTGCGATGAAAACCACCCCGGAAGAGGCCAAGAAGAACATTCAGCAGATATGCTATGACGGAATGAAACCCTATTTCCGCAGGATAAAACCCTACCGTCATGCTAAGGAATGTATAGAAAAGCTAAAGGAAAAGGGCTATAAAATCGGCATACTTTCTGATTTTCCCCCGGATCAAAAGGGCGACATATGGGGAATCAGGGAACTCTGCGACGTTTGTATAGGGTCTGAGGAGTCTGGTGCGCTGAAACCTTCATTATATCCGTTTGGAATCCTTGCCATGAAGCTTGGGGTAAGGCCGGGAGAAGTGCTTTATGTCGGAAACAGCATGCGGTGCGACGTACATGGGGCCCTTAACGCGGGCATGAGGAGTGCCTATTTGCTCAAGGGTTGGAGGAAAATTTTCAATAAACCGCCAAAAGATGTTGATATTTGCTTCAAAAACTATCGCCAATTACTTGATATTGTGCTAAAATAGAATAACTGTTATAATAAGGCTATAATCGTGTAGTCTGTATACACAGATAAAAAGATATATTCTAAAAGGTATCATTTATGATTCTAGCTATCGTAGTGTCAGCGGCTCTGTCTGCTGTTATCAGTATTGTTATTACTCAGGTAACCAAAAGTCAGAATGCAATGGATAAGGTCAAAAAGTATGCCGACAGGCGTCAGGCAGAATTTGACGATTATTTCAAAACCGAAAAAGACAATATCCAGCTTTTGAGGAGCGAACTCGAAAGCAAGGATGCCCAGGCAAAGGCGGCCGTAAAGAGACTGGACCAGCAGAAGGCGGAATTCGACAAGCTGGTGGCGAGCATTCAGGATCCGATAGACCAGGTCAACTACATCACCGACAAAATCGACTCCTACGATGAGGTTCTGCACAACCTCATGGAAATGACCACCGCCGTAGAGGAAAACCTTCAGAAGGTCAAGGACGAGGCTCACGTCATAGATGTGTTCAACGGACGCTTGAATGACCAGAACAAAAAGGTTGCTTCAATCGACAGGCAGATAGGAGCCCTTGTACATAAATTCACAGAATCAAACCAGAACGGACTCAAGCATTTGGGCGATTCACTTCTGGAAGAATACGAAAGCCGCGCACAGTCAATCGCAGATTCTACACAGCATGCAATAGAAGAAAGCCGCGTAATCATGAACAAGATTGCCGCCGACATAAAGGATACCTATGACAATGCCGCAGAAAGGGCAAGCAGGCTCGAAGACGCAGCATTTGAAAAGCTTCAGAAGAATTCAGATGAACGCAGCGCCGCTCTCATGGAAGAACTTGGAACCCAGACCAGACAGCTCCAGGCACTCATCGACAGCCGCATCCAGAACGCACAGGAAAGCATCAACGAACAGACGGAAAACTTCAACGCATCCCTTGACGGACAGAAAAAGGCATTCGAAAAAGAATACAACCAGCGAATGGCAGAAATCTCCGCCCAGCTTTTGGGACAGGCAAATACAATCAACAAGAAGTTTACCGAAAAACTTGAAAATCTTGAGCAGTTTGTTGTTGACAGAACCAATGCCCTTGACAATTCATGCAACGAAAAGACAAAGGCCCTTGCACTTGCATTTGACGAAAACTCAGTCAGCATAGCATCAATGTTCGAGGAAAAGTCCCAGGATCTGGAAAGCCAGTTCAACGCGAAAATACAGAATCTTGTTCAGGCATTCAAACAGCGCTCCAAAGACTTTGAGGAAGAGTACAAGCAGAGGAACGAAAACCTTTCACAGTCATTCAAGGAACATACCAAGGAGCTTGAAGAAACATATCAGGACAAGACTGATACTCTTGTTTCCATGTTCACAGAAAAATCAAAGATTCTTGTCGATGATTTTAGCGAAAGGACAAACAAGATTTATTCAGAGATAAACGAAAAGACCGGAACCCTCAATTCCGAAGTTGAAGACCGTTTGCGCGAAGTGGAAGATGCCGTACTGCAGAAGATGGAAAATGTCTCTGCATCACTTGAAGAACGCACCAAGGCAATCGAAGACAACGTATACGATACCACTGACACACTTTCATCAGACCTTACCGAACGCCTCAACGACCTTGAATCTATGGTAACCCAGCGTACCGAAGATTTGAGCGCATCTGTTGAACTCAGGACTTCTACTCTGGAAGAAAATGTCGCCAACCTTACCGAGCGTCTTGAAACCTCTGTTGAAGAAAGAACCAGAACCCTTGAGGAAAACGTAACCAATACGATAGAAACACTTTCTTCTGATGTACAGGAACGCACCCAGAACCTTGAGACTTCTGTTGAAGAACGAACCCAGAATCTTGAGGACTCAGTAAACGAGCGTACCCAGAATCTTGAAAACGCAGTCAATTCAACTCTTGAAAAAATCACTTCGGCAGTTACTGCAAAAACCAGCGGTGTTGTCGAAAGCCTTACATCCAAGACTGACTATATCGAAAGCGACTTCAACCAGAGAATCACTACCCTTACCGATGAGATGAATACCCGCACCGGTACCCTTGAAAACGAACTCAACGAAAAGACTTCTTATCTTGCCGAGGCAGTTCATACAAGGACACAGGAACTTGAGGAATCCGTAACGAACAAAATCCAGGAGATGACAGATTCCATCCAGGCCAAGACAAATGACTTTGACGTTTCTGTTGATGACACTGTTGAGGAACTTACCAATTCTGTTGAAACACGCACACATGATGTTGAAGAGAAAGTCGGACAGGTTCTTCAAACCCTTACCACTTCCCTTAGCGAAAAGACACAGTGGCTTGAAAATACACTCAACGACAAGACCAGCGCGCTTACCGTTGCATTGGAAACACGCACTCATTCTCTTGAAGATCAGATCCGCACACGCACCGATGAGCTTGAGGAAGAGGTCACAGGAAAGACTGGACGCTTTGCCGAAATGGTTGATTCCAAGACACGCGGAGTTGAAGAGACAATCTACCGCCGCCTTGATGATCTTGCAGGACAGCTTGAAAACCGCACGCAGAATCTTGAAAACCTCTATAATCAGAGAACACAGGAACTTGAGGATTCAGTTGCAACACGCACAGACTCCCTTGAAGAATCAGTCACCAAGCGTACCGATGATCTTGAGGAGTACGTAAGCAACAGGACACAGACGGTTGAGGCCTCATGTAAACAGCGCATCTCAGCCATGTCATCATCATTCAACGAAAAGACTTCTGCAATTGATGCTGAGATAAAGAAGCGCGTAACCGAACTTACCGATTTGCTCAGCGACAAGAATTCTGAATTCAGTACTGAACTTAAACAGAAGACTTCCGCTCTGGCACTTTCTCTCAATGAAGTTACAAAGAATCTTGAAAATGCGATTACGGAAAAAACCTCACTGCTTGCCGAACAGCTGGAAACCAGAACCAGTTCACTTGACGCTGACATCAAGCAGAGGACAACGACACTTTCCAATACATTCAACGAACGCTTTACAACTCTTGATACCGACATCAGGGAAAAGACCGGCGACTTGAACATGCGTACCACGACAATCAGCTCTGACATAAAGAAGAAGACCGAGGCTCTTGAAGCACTCCTCAAGCAGAAGCTGGATGACATGACGTTCAACGTTCAGCAGGAAACCGAAAACGCCATCGAACGCTATCGCAGCACTACCGCAAGTTATGAGCAGGATGTTGACAACCGTACAAAGGAATTGTATCAGGCCTTGCAGGACAGGACCGCAATACTTTCTGACCAGATAAACGACAAGTCCGGATCGCTTGAGGTAGGAATCAACCAGAAGATTTCCGCCATGATTGCAGAGGTAAAGGAACAGGCAGACAAGGCAATCGCACAGTATGCAGAAACAACAGGTGCATACACGCGCAACATCGAGACACGTACAGCTGAACTTCAGGCCGCTTTGGAAGAACGTACCTCCGACCTTGAAAAACAGATCAAGGATACGTCCGGTGCCCTTGAGGTTCAGGTTGTGGACCGCTTGAACTCCATGGTAGAAGACGTAAGGACACGTGCAGATGCCGCAATTGAACAGTACAACGAACTGACGAGCACATACACACAGAATCTTGAAGACCGCACACAGGAACTCCAGACTCAGCTTGAAGACAAGACTTCAACACTTCAGGACGAAATCGAGGACCGCACTTCAAGACTTCAGGATGCAATAGAAGACCGCACCGGCAGCTTGGAAAACCTTTTGGAAGACAAGACCGGTTCAATGCAGTCAATGATAGAAAACCGCACAGACTCCATGCAGGAACTTTTGGACACACGCACTGGCTTTATCGAAAAAGAATTTGCCGAGCGCACAAGGGATTTTGAGGACAGCCTCATGGATAAAGCTCAGGTTCTTGAAGACATGATAGAAGACAAGACCGGAAGCCTTTCTGAGCTCTTGGAAAGCAAGACCGGAGCAATGAACGACCTTCTGCAGTCACGTACTGGAAACCTTGCGCAGGAATTCAGCGACCGCATGCAGAACTTTGAATCCGACCTGATGGGTAAGGCACAGAATCTTGAGGCGACGCTTGAAAACCGCACGGGTAATCTTTCAGAACTGTTGGAAAACAGGACAAGCTCAATGCAGGAGATGATAGAAACCCGTACAGAATCAATGCAGGAACTTCTTGACTCCCGCACTGGAACAATCGAGCAGGAATTCAACGACCGCGTACAGGATTTTGAATCCAACATCATGGACAGGGCAGAAAGCATCGAAAACATGATTGAGGAACGTACCGGAAATCTGGAACAGCTGTTGGGAAGCCGCACAAGCAATCTGGAAGATCAGTTTGCAGAACGTACCCAGAATTTTGAGGGACGCATACTTGACCGTGCCCAAAGCCTTCAGGTGATGATAGAGACAAAGACCAACGGAATAGAACAGGATCTGCAGCAGAAGATTCAGAGCATTGATGATCTTGTAAACGACCGCACAGAATCACTTCAGGAACTTGTGGCGACAAAAACCGGAGCACTTGAAGATGACGTATATTCAAAGATAGAGATGATGCAGGATACTCTGCAGACAAAGACCAGCGACCTTGAGGATGCCGTAAACGAGCGTCTTGCAGGTTTGCAGGATGATGTCTTTGGACGTACCGAAACACTCACCAATCAGGTTAACGAAAGGATCCTTCCTCTTGAAGACCTTGTAAACGACCGTGCTTCCGTAATTGTTGAATCGGTAATCAATAAGACCGATGAACTTGAACGCTCTGTAAATGAAAAGACCCAAGCCCTGGAAGAAAGCCTCAATCAGAAGACAGGCGCACTTCAGGATGAAGTCTATTCCCGCACCGGCAGCCTGAGCGACGAGTTGAACGAAAAGACTCAGACTCTTGCGGAACAGCTTGCGATTAAGACAGGAAACCTTGAGCAGGCACTCAACGAAAGGACAGGAAACCTTGAGCATGTGCTTACTGTAAGGACTGGAAGTCTTGAACAGGAACTCAACAAGAGGACGGAAAATCTTGAGCAGGCACTCAACGAAAAGACGGGCAGCCTTGAGCAGGATTTGCATGACAGGACGGAAGCCGTTGCACAGTCTGTAAGGGCAATAACCGAAAACATAACCGGTCAGGTAAACGACAGGACTTCGGCACTTCAGACCAACGTGGAAGAACTTGTTTCTGCACTTGAGAATTCCGTTCAGGAAAGGACACAGAATGTATCGGAAGCTGTAACTGGTAAAACAGACTCCCTTATAAAAATGATCGAAGACCGCACCATTACGATGGAAAAAAATGCCAACGAAAGAACCGAACTTGTGGAACGCGACATCAAGGACAGGACCGCTTCTCTGGAAAAATCCTATACCACAAAATTCGCAAGCCTTTCAAAGATTTACTCCGACAAGGCGGCTTCAATTACAAAGGCCATAAAGGTAAATGCCAGTGCTCTGGAAAAAGACCTTGCAGCCAAAATCGAACTCCTTACAAAGAACGTAAAGGAAAAGACGGAAAATCTGGATCAGGCTGTAAACCATTCTACTTCAGATATGGAAAGCAATGTCATAGGCATTGTATCACGCCTGCAGGAAGAACTGGATAAGAAGACAAGCGCTCTGGAAGTTGCCGTTAGGGAAACGAACTCAGATGCATCCGAAGCCATTACCAAGAAGGTTACCGAGATTACTTCCGACCTCTTTGAAAAGGTGAACAGGCTTGAGGAAACAGTTGAGCAGAAGACCAGACAAATGGAAGAAGAATCCAATTCTCAGATTCTTGAGTTCAGGGATTCCGTTCTTGCTACATTGAATAATGCACGTGAAACCGCCGCAGAACTTGAACAGACGACTGTTGGAAACACAAGCCGCCTTGATGACATCGAGAGCAGGATGCAGGTTAAGGTTCAGGAACTGGAACAGAAATATGACGGCCTCTTTGACGAAGCTTTTGCCAAAGCGGAACAGAAGGAAACTTCTTCTTACGAGAAATACAAGGAGATGTCTGTCACTCACTTGAACAAGTATAAGTCTGAACTTCAGGTGTTTGTGTCTGACATGCAAAAGAACATTGCTGATTCACTTGCCGACGTTCAAAACCGTGCGGATCTGATGAGGACGCAGGTAGAGGATGCCATAGCGGATACAAAGGCACAGTATGAAAAATCAATAGAAGAGTCTCATGCCATTGCCGAAAGAATCAACCAGGAGACTACACTTTCCGCCGACAAGCTTGCGAACTTTGACAGGGAAATGAAGGAACAGTTTGTCCTGTTTGATGAAAGCTTGAATAAGGCCATGAAGTCAATCTCCATGGATTATGAAAACAAGCAGTCAGTATTCCTTGCAGGTCTGGACAAGCAGCTGGACAAATACAAGGAAGAAATGGACTACCGCTTCAACAAACTGAATACGGCAGGAGCAGATGTTGACAAGCTGGAAGACGCCCTTAGGAAGATAATGGATCAGGCTCAGAAACGTGTTCTTGGTGACTTTGAGAAGTTTACCACAAGCGTTTCCAAAAACCACGTCAACTTTGAGACATCACTCAAGTCAAGAAGCGACAAGCTCAAGGAAGAAGTTGAAACCCTTGAAGTTACTCTTGAAGACCTCAAGCAGAAGGCATATACCTCAACAAGCTCACAGCTCAAGGTCTTTGAAGATACATTTACTGTGGATCTTAAAAAGAGGGAAGAGGCAATCAACCAGCAGCTTAATGAGTGGAAGAACAAATTCGATACACGCATAGAAAACTTTACCAACACCTATGAAGAAAGCCGCAGGGATTTGGAAACACGTTATGCAGATGAATTGAAGAACCGCATAACCGAGATTCAGACCAAGACCACAGAACAGGAATCACGTTTCCAGGCCGCTTTGCAGACAGGACAGAGTACGATAGAAAATCAGATCAACACCGTCAACCAGCGTCTGCATGACTTTATAGAACAGTACCGTGCATCGTTAAAGAGTACGACGGAACAGGCCAATGCAATCCTCAAGCAGGAAAGCGACGGATACAACCGCAAGATTACCGAACAGCTGGCAGAAAACCTCCGCACAATGAACGCACAGTTTGCCGACATCAGGACGGAATTCGACCAGAAGCAAAAGAATAATGCGGCCGCATTGGATGAAACAACACAGAGTGTAAATGAGTTCAAGCAGCAGCTTACCAGACAGCTCAAGGAAACAAGCGACAAGTATGAGCAGGACCTCCTGTTCTTTATGCAAAAGCAGCAGCAGAGTTATGCGGACATCGATGCCAAGACACAGGAATCAAGACAAAAGGTTCAGGACGACATCGACATCCTTACGGAAAAGGCTGAGGCGGCACTCAAACTGTATGAGGATCGTTCAGGTCAGATTTTGCAGCAGCTCCAGAAACGCTACGAGGCAATGGTTCAGAGCACTCAGGGAATGCTTCAGGATGCAACAGGTCAGGCAGACCGCCAGATCAAGGAACTCAAGCACAACCTCAAGGACACTGTTGATGCGGACAAGCAGGCATATCAGCGCATGATAGAGCACTTGAATGATGACACCAACGCACTTCAGATGCGCATTGATGAAATCAACAAGGGAATCACACGCTTTACGGCTCAGACAGGTTTGTTTGACAAGGCAGACCAGCTTAAAAAGCAGCTCAATTCTTCAATCGAAAACCTTCAGGAAAAGATTAACGGATTTGCAAGTTACGAAGTTAAGGTAAACAACGTGCGCCAGATGATTGAGCAGGTTCAGCAGATGAGCGCCGACATCGACAACCGCATTTCCAGCTTCAATGCACAGAAGAATCAGCTTGACGGTTTGGACCAGAAGTTCAACAGGCTTATGGCATTGAGCAATTCAATGGACGACAAGATAGCGGAATTGAATGTTACCAACGACAAGCTTGTCAACATGCAGGTAACCGTACGTAATTTCCAGGATTCCCTCAATGGAATTCAGGCTCAGTACGACAGAATCGAAACTAAGTCAGAGACAATCGAAAAAGTTGCAAACAATGTAGACAGCACTGCAGACCGCATCCACGATTTGGAAAACAGGCTGGCATCATGCAACACTCAGCTTGACGATTTGCCCGGACAGCTGGAAGAGCTTCAGGACGGCATCAACATGATAATGAAGCACAACAACAACATCAACGAAGCCGTAGACAAACTGTCATCCCTCCAGCAGATTCTGGATGAAACCGAAGAACGCATGGATACACTCAACGAAACCAAGACCGGAATACTTGGAATCGAGGAACGCCTGCAGAAACTTGCCAAGAATGCGGACAAACAGATTGGCGTACTGCAGATGATTACCAGAAACAATGTTTCCAAGAAAAAGAAGGATTTGGAAAAGGCAAGCAAGAATGGCGGTGGCATTACACCACAGAAGCGTGAGAACGTAAGGGAACTCAAGCGCATGGGCTGGACAAATGAGCAGATCGCCGAAAGCGTTGGTCTTTCAGAAGAAGCGGTTGAGCTCATTCTGGAAATTCCATCTGATGACGAATGAGTTTTGAATTGAATTTTTATATATTTTAGGATATAATGGAATTATGGCTAAACCTAAGACAGAATTTTCAGTGAATCAGAAAGTTGTCTACCCCAGTCAGGGTGTTGGAACCATCACCGATGTTTTCCGTCAGGAATTCAAGGGTGAGATGATTTACTACTACAAAATCTATATCGAAGTTTCCGACATGTACGTGATGGTGCCTGTAAAGAATTCTTCAAAGATGGGAATCCGTGCTATCGTTTCAAAGAAAGAGGCAGAAAAGGCCATAGAAATGATAAGCGAGGAATTTGAAACCCCGACATCAGACTGGAAACAAAGGTATCAGAATAATCTTGAACTGTTAAAAAAAGGTTCAATTCAGGATATTACCGCAATAGTAAGAAGCCTTTATCACCGGTCCAAAATCAAGGAACTTCCCATACTTGAACGCAAGCTCTATGAAAATGCAAAGAAACTTCTTGAAGACGAAATTTCTGAGGCAATGGGAATTTCTTCCAAGGAAGTTGAGGCGATGCTGCATGCAAAGCTTGAACCTCTGGGCATGAGGCAGGACAAGAAAATCATCCTTAATCCGGACGACGAAGATGACGATGAGTTTGACGATGAGTTGGATGACGAAGCAGATCGCGGAGATGATGACGACGACGGAGATGAAGACGATTTAGACGAGGATGATGAAGAATAATTCTCTTGCAGTAGTAATCCTTGCAGCCGGTTCTTCTTCCAGAATGGGGGGAGCCGGGAAAAAAGAGTTTTATCCCTTGGATAAAGGAACCGTGTTGTCGTCCTCGTTCAAGGCGTTTGTAAGTGCGGCAAAAAAGATGCAGGTTTTGTCTCTGCGTTTTGTAATTTGCTGTGTGCCGGGCTTGGAAAGTCAGACGGAAGAAATCCTGTTTTCTGATTCTGAGCTTTGTGATCAAAAAAAATCCATTCAGATTGATTTTATAGGGGGCGGAGAAAGCAGACAGGATTCTGTGTTCAAGGCCCTTTCTTTTCTTGAAGGGAAAATTCCCCTTGATTCAATTGTCTTGATTCACGATGGAGCGCGTCCCTATGTGAGCTCGGATTTGATTGAGCGGACTGCGTGTGCGGCAAAAGAATTTGGAGCGTCGGTTCCAGGTCTTGTTCCTGTAGACACTCAGAAAGTGGTTGATGAAAAAGATCAGATTGAATGTCACCTCAAGCGGGAAAGGCTTAGTGCAGTTCAAACTCCCCAGGGCTTTGAGTATGAAACAATATTCAAGTGCCATAATCGTGCAAGGGAAATCGGAAACGTTTATACGGATGACTCTGAAATATGGGATTCATTTCCAGAACTTACTGGTTCAAGAAAAGTGCGTGTGGTTTCAGGAGAGGCGACCAACATCAAGATAACGTATCCAAAAGACATTCCACAGAAAAAAGGTGAAAAGATGATTCGAATTGGACTTGGTACCGACCTGCATGTATTAAAGGAAGGCCGAAAGTTTGTTGTCGGTGGTGTTGAGATTCCATTTGAAAAAGGCGAGGATGGCCATTCGGATGGGGACGTGCTCCTGCATGCAATATCTGATGCACTGTTAGGGGCAAGCGGTTTGGGAGACATAGGCTCATATTTTCCACCGGAAGATCCAGAGTGGAAGGATGCCGATTCAAAAGTTTTGCTTAAGAAAATATGGAATGACGTAAAGGCAAACGGGTGGTCTCTTGTAAATCTTGATTCAGTTCTGGAATTGGAAAAGCCGAAATTCCTTCCGTATCGGATGCAGGTAATAAAGTCAATTGCACAGATTCTTGAAGTTAAAGAAGAACAGGTTTTTGTAAAGGCCAAGACAAATGAAAAGCAGGATGCAGTAGGAGCGGGATTAGCCGTTAAAGCCTACTGTACCTGCCTTTTGGAAAAAAAACTTTAAATCAAATAATTATTTTGCCGGGAAAAGCTTCTTAAAGTCCACAAGAACTTCGCTGCTGTCCCTTGCAGAATCGATGTCTGTAAGCTTGCCCTTTTCGCGGTAGAATCCGATGAGGGGTTCTGTCTGCTTGCGGTAAACGTCCAGACGGTTTGTAATTGATTCAAGCTTGTCGTCGTCGCGTGTGTAAAGTTCTCCACCACACTTGTCGCATTTTCCTTCTACCTTTGGCGGCATGAATTTTACGTTGTAGTTTGCGCCACAGCTCTTGCATACACGGCGGTTTGAAAGGCGTGCGATGATGAGTTCATTGTCAACTTCAAAATTAACAACCTGAACGTCATTCTTGATTTTTTCCAGAGCCTCTGCCTGAGGGATTGTACGTGGGAAACCGTCAAGGATGAAACCTTTCTTGCAGTCATCCTGCTTGAGGCGGTCTTCTACGAGTGCGCAAGTGTCTTCGTCGCTTACAAGGCCACCGGCATCAATAACTGCCTTGACTTTTACACCAAGGGGAGTCTTGTTCTTGATGTTTGCACGGAAAATGTCACCTGTAGAAATGTGTGGGATTCCGTATTCCTCTGCAACTTGTCCTGCAAGAGTTCCTTTGCCGGCTCCAGGAGGGCCTAAGAAAATAAAGTTCATGTAAAGCTCCTTTGATAATTCAATTTGATGCGGTAAAAACCACATTACTATATTTTACACGTTATTTGTCAAATCTACAAGTAAAAAATGCATTTTCGCTTTTCCAGTTGAACAGCATTTTCACTGATGCGTCCAAAAGCATTCCCTTGATTTTGTTGACGGATTCTTCTCCAAGTGCCTGGATAAGGTGCTTTCCGTATGATGACTGTGTGGTGTTGAACCATTTTTCTATGTCAGTCTGGCTTATGCGGCGTTTTTCCGTAAACGATACTGTCTTGCTTTGTACGGTAAAGCCCTGCATGCCAAAGAGTTTTACAACATCATCTGTGTCCCATGCAAATAGGGAATTGTCCGGCTTGCTGAAGAATTCAGTTTCTGCCTTTTCCATTTTATCAAGTAGGGCAAGGTCTTCTGCTCCAGTGACCTTTATCTGTTCACTAATGAGTTTTCCTATGTGCTGGGCGTGTCTGGGAATCCTCTGGCTTATTACGATTAGGGCTCCGTCAGAAAGCAATGGCCTTGAATCTTTTTGAAGACTGTCTTCCTCGCTAAAGGCAATGTCCCTGTTCTGTGACTCAGTTCCAGCGGCAAGTTCCTTTAATGCTACAGATGCCTTTTGAATGTCTTCTATTGAAGCAAATGGATCCCTGAAAAAAATCCTGTCCAGCTGAATGTCTCCAAGTTCCTGAATTACTGAGCGTATGGAAAGCGGGTCAAATGCTGAACCAGGCCTTTCGACTGCAAGAAGAGGTTTGTCCATCTCTCCCAACGTTGATGCATATTGTTCAAGGAGCTTTTTCCCGTTTTCTGTCCTGCATGCTCCACATGAAAGACCTTCCGGGCACTGGCGCAAGATGTAGAACAAGAGGAGTGCATCGTCGGCATTCCAGATGAGGCTTCTGTGGTGGCGCTTTAGGTTTGCCATTTGAACAAGGGTGTCCCGTATCTGGGTAAGCAGTTCGGCTTTGTTTGTGTCCAAACGTGACCTCCAGCTGCGTTCTGCCTTGTCCAGTACGGCTTCCTTCTTTTTGTCCTGTGGGGTAAAGGTAAGGTTTTCTTCGGTTTTGCCTTTTCCAGCTTCCTTGTGGTTGTCCTTCCACCATTCTCCAACCGGATTTACTGCCTGAGGTTTTTCTTCCTCGGATTCCTGCATCAGCGATGAAATCTGGAGTTCCCTGCGCGAAAGTACTTCGTCTCTGATTTCCTTTTCGTAGCCCTGGGTGGATGGTGTGTAGAATACCCTTCCCACAAGTGCATCCGGAAGATATTGTTGTGCAACCCAGTGGTCCCTGTATGCGTGCGGATACATGTATCCTGAACCATGACCGAAACCTTCTGCATCACGGTTGTTGTCCCTCAAGTGATTTGGAACTTCGGCATCTTCTTTTTCCACGGAAGCAAGGGCGTCAAAAAATGCCATGGCACTGTTGGACTTTGGTGCGGTGGAAAGATAGAGTGCGGCATGTGCAAGAAAGTACTGTCCCTCTGGCATCCCAACCCTGTCAAATGCCTGGGCACAGGATTCGATTATGGAAATGGCCTTGGGATCTGCAAGTCCCGTATCTTCACATGCGGAAATGAGCATGCGGCGGAAAATGAAATGCGGGTCTTCTCCAGCCTTTACCATGCGTGCAAGCCAGTAACATGCGGCATCGGGGTCACGTCCCCTAAGGCTTTTTATGAATGCGGATATTATGTCGTAGTGATAGTCTCCGTCGCGGTCGTAGAGGACGACTTTTTTCTGAATGGATTCCTCACAGGCTTCCTTGCTGATGAATATTGTGCTGCCCCATGAAGGTACTGGTGGAGTTGATTCTGGAGACCAATGTTCCGGTGTGGTTTCTACTGCAAGTTCCAGTGCGTTCAAAAGGCTGCGTGCGTCTCCGTTGGCAGTTTCCACAAGATGCTCAAGGGCTCCCTTTTCAAATTCAATTTTCCAGTGACCGTAACCGCGTTCAGTATCCGAGAGGGCTTGTTTTGCGGCATTCATCAAATCCTGGTTTGTGAGCGGCTTTAACTGAAACACACGGCTTCGGCTTACAAGGGCCTTGTTTACCTCAAAGAAGGGGTTTTCGGTTGTAGCTCCGATTAAAATAATTGTACCGTTTTCTACCCAGGGCAAAAGTGCGTCCTGCTGGCTTTTGTTCCACCGGTGGACTTCATCCACAAAAAGGATTGTCTTTCTTGAATAGAGGTTTCTTTTATCCTCTGCCTCGGTAATGGCTTTCCTTATGTCGGCAACTCCGGTTAAAACTGCGTTTAACGTGATGAAGTTGGATTTTGTGTGGTTTGCGATTACCCTTGCAAGAGTTGTTTTTCCTGAGCCTGGAGGACCGTAAAAGATGACTGAGGTAAGCTGGTCTGCGGCAATTGCACGGCGTAAAAGACGGCCTTTACCGACGATGTGGTCCTGACCTATGTATTCGTCAAGGGTTCTGGGACGCATACGGGAGGCAAGAGGCTCATGAGAAGTCTCACGCTGATCAAACAAATCCGCCACTTTGTCTCCCCCGATATATTAGTCGCCGTCCCTGTTCCACACACCGCGTGACGGATAGTATGCGTAAAGTCCTGTTTCGTCGAAAGTATCTGGTGAAGAAGAAAGGACACCACCGACAGTCATTGAGGCATATTCATCAGTCTGTCCTTCATTTTTCGTCGGGTCAAGTACGAATACCATCGGTACGATTCCCGTAACGAGTGACTGTGCGTTGTTTGAAAAGTTGGTTGTATGTGATTCAGGTTCACCGCTTGCGTTCAATTTAACCCTTGCGATTCCCTTTCTTGTTCCCAAGAGGAGGTAGTCGTTTGTTGCTGCAATTGACTGAATGTCGTCGCAGTCGAGTTCAACTGAATGTGTTGATGATGCTGAAGTATCCGTGCTTGATCCGTAATAGAGGGTCTTGCTGTTGAGGGAATAATAGTATGTGGAATCTTTCTTGCATATAGCCGGTGATTTCCAGAACTGATTTCCAGCCGCTCCAAGTGAATCATCGGGTGCTGAGCCATATAATGATATGCTTGCTCCGTTTAAAGAGTATACCTTGTATGTTTCATCTTTGTTCCACAAATTGACATATGCTGCATCTGCCTTGTTGTCAAAAATGCGGGCGCGACCGATTCCCCATGAATCACCTGTTGAACTTCCCTGTCCTGTAATGGAAAAAACGTTTATCTTGTTCCATGTAGAGCCGTCTGTAGAGTAGTAGAACCTGATGGCGGCAGGAAGATTAAGGCTTTTTTCGTTGTCAGATGCAAACTGATATGTTTGGGCATAAATGCAGGTTGAGTCTTTGGCGAGGAAGAAAACGAACTCATGGCTTCCTATTCCGCTAGTGGAAGATTCTGACCATTGGCCGTTTTCTCTTCCTGTGTCTCTGGATGGTGTGGCGGTCTTTTTGTAGATCTTGCCGTTTGCGACATAAAGGTGATTGTCAAATTCTACCATTGAGTTTATGTCACCCTGGAGGCCTTCTTCCTGAACTACTTCCTGGGAAATCATGTAAAAAATCGGGTCATGGCAGCTTACTGTAAGGAAAAGTGCTGCGAGAGAAATTGCCGTTATTGAAATAATCTTTTTCATCATGTTAAACCTCTTAGAAATAATAGCGTGCTACGATGTCCACAGAAAGGAACTGTCCCATGAAATTTTCATCTGCCTTTCCGTATAACTTGAGGAACTGCGGCATGAATGTGTATGACAGGTCACCGCCCAGACTCCAGTTTTGGTTCAGACGGTAATGGACTCCAGCCTGTGGTTTTAGAACGAATCCCGGCCAGTATGTCTGGTTGCCGTAGGTTTCCCATGCAAAACCAAGCCCAAGGGTAAGCGGGAATTCAAAGTTCTTGTATGTAGGCTGATACGTGATGGTCGCAAGAATTGGAATCGAGTTGAAAATGTTTCCTCCGATTGTCGGGTGGAATGCAAACGAAAAGTCAATTCCAAATGCCAGTGTAGGGGTAAAGAAGTAGTGGTAGCCAAGGTTTGCCATGCCACCGGTCTTCATCTTGCCGTCAGTAAACGGGTTGCCCAAAAACAGGGGGAATTCCGGACTGAGCGAAATCCTGATGTACTGGTCACCTTCCTGATTCTGGCTGTATATAAACTGAACCTGATCTTCATATTCATGCTGATATTGAATTTCCTCTGATTCTTCTGCGCTCTGTGCAAACAATGCCGTACAGAAAAAGAGGGTACACAACAACAATGCAATACGTTTCATAAATTCCTCACATAAGGGCCATAAACGGCTCTTTCTTTTGTTTCAATAATAGTATATAATTGACATATAATATCGAAAATTCTGTAAAAATTCAACATATGCCGTACTATTTTAAACGAACGGCAGAACGGAAGGTTACAAATGAGTGCTACAATAATAGACGGAAAAGCGGTTGCGGCCGAGGTTAAGGCTGATGTTGCCAAAAAGGTGTTGGAATTAAAGGAAAAGGGCGTGGTTCCCTGTCTTGCCGTGATTTTGGTGGGAAACAACCCCGCATCAGTAAGCTATGTCACGGGAAAAAGAAAGGCCCTTGCCGAAGCCGGAATGGCGGACAAAAGCATGGAACTCCCCGAATCCACTACAGAGGAAGAACTACTCAAGCTTATAGCGGAATTGAATGCCGACGATACGGTTCACGGAATACTGGTTCAGCTGCCCCTTCCAAAGCACATAAACGAAGAAAAAGTGACCAATGCCATTGATCCAAAAAAGGATGTGGACGGATTCCACCCGGTAAATGTGGGAAACCTTGTTACCGGAGGAAAGGGATTCTTGCCCTGTACACCCCACGGAGTTCTTGTTCTCCTGAAAAAGGCCGGAATCGAAACCAACGGAAAGCGCGCGGTAGTCATTGGACGCAGCAATATAGTCGGTAAACCCATGACACTCCTCCTGTCCCGCCGTGAATGCAACGCCACCGTAACCATGTGCCACACAGGCACAAAGGATTTGGCTTCAATCACAAGGGAAGCGGACATCATCGTTGTGTGTACGGGTCATCCCCATACGCTTACCGCCGACATGATAAAGGAAGGTGCCGCCGTAATAGATGTTGGAGTCAACCGAATTCCCGACGCAAGCAAAAAGAGTGGATTCAGGCTGGTGGGAGACGCAGATTTTGACACCGTAAAGGAAAAAGCTTCGTTCATCACGCCTGTACCTGGTGGAGTAGGCCCCATGACAATCGCCATGCTCATCTACAACACACTTGAGTCTGCCGAAAGGATGATTGGAGAGCAAAATTGATCGACATACAGAATACACCGGACACACGTGAAATTCCGCTTAAGAAGGTTGGGGTAAAGGGGCTTAGGTATCCTGTCCTGGTTTTGGACAAATTGAACGGCAAGCAGCAGACAAGCGCAACGGTAAACCTCTTTGTGAACCTGCCGCATGACTACAAGGGAACCCACATGTCACGCTTTATAGAAAACTTCCACAGGCACCACAGGGATTTGGGCATGAAGCAGTTCCTGTTGATGCTGGAGGACATAAGGCAGTCTCTTTTTGCAGAACGCGCGTTTGGTACGATGGAATTTCCCTTCTTTATGACAAAAAAGGCCCCGGTCTCCGGTTCGGAAAGCATAATGGAATACACGTGCTCGTATGAGGGTGAGGTAAGCGAAAAAAGCCATAACTTTTACGTAACGGTTTCTGTTCCTGTTACAACGGTATGTCCATGCTCCAAGGCAATCTCTGAATACGGAGCTCACAATCAGCGGGGTTTGGTCACGGTAAAGCTGCAAAATACAAGCCTCTTTTGGATTGAGGATGTGATTGAATTAATCGAAAGCTGTGCATCATGCTCCCTCTACAGCATCCTGAAGCGCCCCGACGAAAAATGGGTAACGGAACACGCCTACGACAATCCACGGTTTGTGGAAGACGTCGTAAGGGAAATCTGCCTTGGCCTCAAGAATTTTGACAAATGCGAAAAACCGTTCTCCTGGTTCAGCGTTGAATGCGAAAACTACGAAAGCATCCACAACCACAACGCCTACGCATACACTTCTTCGGATGATTTGTAGGGGTGAATGTTGCAACATTTTTTACCATATTCTTGTTTTTATGCCGATATTGTATTATAATTATATTATTGGGGTGTCCCTAAAACTTTTGTTTAGAGATGCCCTATATTTTTTGGACATCAGGGTTGTTTATGAAATTCGCTTCTCTATTCAAGATTAGAAATTTAAAAAAGAACTATACATATATACGAGGATTCGCTCATAGAGCTTGCAGGGCGGTTGCTTTGACACTTTTTATCCTTTCACCAGTTCTCTTTTCTTCCTGCGAGTTTTGGAATGTGCCGGTACGTGATTATTTGGAAAGGTACACCCAGGAAATTGCCATAGAAAAGTACGAGATTGAAGGAGTTGAATCCTACTATGACGCTGATGGCAACCTCTGCATACCAAGCGGTCAGGATGGGGGTGTTCAGGTAACCCTTTTTATGAGAAATCCCTATCATTACAAGTTGGGTTCAACTGATCCAAGTAATCCTGATCTTACTTCGTTGGGATATCAATGGCCCGGCCCATACATACTTAATGATAATTTTGTTGCTAGCTCAGATGTTGTTATTGCACAGGATGAAAATGACACAACCTTGCTTCGGTTTACATATCCTCCTGCCTATCTTACTGGTAAAGACAAGAATTCGGACAGGAATATTGGTGGAACAATAGGAATCAAGCATCCGTATAATGGACAATCCCAGAATTTTACGTTCAAGCTCCAGTGCAATTCAAAACCGCCTAAGATAAGCGATGGTGCGGTTATGAATAAGGGTAACATTTATTACCTGGGCTTTAACATTCCTATGTCGGACATCCACAGGGATTTGAAGAAAATCATCATAAACGACGGACGCGGCAATCAGACTGTAGAAATCAATGTAAACTCCAGCATCATACAACTGCCCAATCCATGCATTCTCAGTACCACTAAACCTGAAGGATTGGTACCAATAGGGGAGAATGGAACATTATTCAATCCTTCAAACAATACGAATAACTTTTACTACAACAGTGGTATTCAAGTGATCGAGGATGCTGTGCAGTCATTTACAATCACTCTGGTGGACGAAGCAGGGCTTTCTACTTCAACAGTGATTTCCACCGCCTCAAAGAAGGTAGAGACTCCCACGGTAAGGGATGCTGTAGCCAATGTTGAAATAAGTTCGTCTAACACAGCAACATTACAATTAAATGATGACTTTAACGCTCAGATAAAAATCATCAAGCCGACTCGTGCCACCAACGGAGATCCAATTTCCGGTGCGGAAATACATTATACGTTGCAAAAAAGTGATGATAATGAAACTCCTGCCGAAGAAGGAAATGAGAACAAGACAATAGAAAACACAGGCACATACACGCTAAAAGTCTGGGCAAAGGCCACTGGATACCTGCAAAGCGATACAAAGACATGTACGATAGAGGTTCCACCGTTGAAAGTCCGCTTTAATCCTAACGGTGGAACTCTAAAGAATTCGACACCACAGTCAATATCAAAGAATGTGCCAACCCAGTTGAATCCAGCAAGCAGTGTGGTAGAAAAGACAGGATATACATTCACTGGTTGGACTGATGAAGATGGTTCAACATACACAGACCGGCAGAATATAACAATTTCAAAAGACATCTACCTTACGGCAAGCTGGCAGCCGACTACGTATAAGGTAACCCTAAATACAAATGGAGGCAGTTGTAATACTCAGTTCATCAATGTTACCTACGACAGCACATACGGTAGCGATTTGCCGACATCTGATGATACGAGTCTGACAAAATATGGTTACAACTTTACAGGTTGGTACACCGAACAGAGTGGTGGAAGCAAAGTGGAAGCAAGCACGCCATACAGAATCGCAGACAACAGTACGCTTTGGGCAAGATGGGGTGCAAAGAGTTTCCTAATCAATTATAATTTGAATGGAGGCTCAGGCACTACTCCAAATCAAAGGATAGTAACATTTGGTCAGACTTATAATTCTGCAAGTGCCTTAGTTCAGCCAAATGCTTCTAAGACAGGATACTCATTTAAGTGCTGGTGTCTGGATGCAGCAGGAACTCAAGAAATTGGTTCAAGCACAACCGTTCAAAATGATGATACCCATACTCTTTATGCAAAGTGGAGTCCACGCAAATATACCGTAAACTTTGATGCAAATGGAGGAACTTGTTCTACGGCATCCACCGAAGTAACCTATGATGACACATACGGAAACGGCACTGCCACATGGCCTGATGGATCTGGCAAACCGGAAAGAACTGGCTACACTTTTGCAGGATGGTATACACAACCAACAGTTGGAAATGAAATTACGAGTACCACAACCGTCAAAATTGAAGCTACGACAACCCTCTATGCTCATTGGACGCCAAGACAATGTACGGTAAACTTTGATCTTAATGGGGCAAGTGGATCTGCCTCGTCAATAACCGTTACCTACGATCAGCCATATGGAACCCTGCCGACACCTACTTCGGCTACCGGCTACTATTTTGACGGCTGGTATACCAGTCGCTCAGGAGGAACAAAAGTAACGGAAGACACAATAGTTGATTTTACAACAACTAAAACCCTCTTCGCACATAACTATTATGACTACCTTACCAATTTCAGTTATTGTAGAATTGGAACGATAAATGCTTCGAATAATGATTTTAGGGATTCAAAAATAGGTAAAGGTGCTACAGTAAAGGTAAAACTTGAGGGTACTAATAGCAGCAAATATCCTAACGGAATCAAAGTAATAAGGGATGACGATTCTACTGAACTGCCAATTACCATAACAGAAATAAAAGAAGATGGTGAAATAACCAATAAGGTTTATGTTAGTTTTACCATGCCAAATTCAACCGTCACCATACAGGCAAGCTTCTGGAATGCCTACTTAGTAAATATATCACCTTTGTCGTGTACTTATGATGATAGCAACGAATTTGTAAAACGACAAACCTGGAATGAATACGTACGAATCTGGATTGCTTCGAATGAGGGATCGTTTGACTCGAATTATAAACAGGTTAAACTGGATGACAACGCAAAGTATAGCGGTTATATTATTTTGCCCACAAGTTATACTTCACTTACAAATGCAAAAGTTTGTGCCATGACAATAGAAAATGTTGGTATAAATAATACTGTAGGAGGTTCGGAAGAGTATGGATTGGGCTTTGCTTCAGTTTCCAGCAATCAGGCTAACATTACAATGAATATCTTGAATATTAGTACTGCATCTGGAAGCGGTTCTTATGGTTTCAAAGCGAAGTCTAAGACAGGGGCCAGTTACCCATATAATACTATTGATCCATTCTCTGAAAATCTGGGCTTAAAATACTATTGGATAATAACGCATAACAATGGCGGAACCCATACTTTTGTTTATGAAGGAAACTCCGGTACCACCAATAACTATAATGTACCGACACAATACCTTCAGAATGGTTCAAACGGTATAAGGGTAAAGATAAAAGTTGCAGATCTTGAAGTGGGTGGTGGAAGAACGATATTTTCCTACCCAAGTCTGTAAATGGATTCCCCCACATCCACAGGGGTAAGTCCCTTGTGGGGGTGGGGGGGAAGCCTCTTTTCTCGAAAGTGTCCTTGATTTTCAATTATTTTTCACTTTTTCATCGACATTATTACGCGCCTTTCCACACAAAAGAGGAAGAAACGTAAGAAAAAAAATAGCCCGCCAAGTGTCCAAACCACTCTTGACGGGCTTTGTCTGTAAAGACAAAACACAATAGAGGCAAGACGCTAGATTGCGAATGCCATTCTTACAATATAATCCAATGATGTAGAAAAATCAAGTGTTTGTTATGATTATTTAATCCTCAAGTACCCGCCTTTCCATAAAAAACAGAATTATGCTATAATACCCGCATTGGATGATTTACGATAAGGAAAAAGGATGACTTATTTTTTTGAGACTTACGGATGCGAGATGAACATTGCTGAGTCCGCTTCTCTTGAACAGATTTTGATTTCGCGGGGATGGAAAAAGGCGGAGGACTGCTTTACTGCCGACATGGTCATTATCAATACATGTTCTGTGCGTGCTTCTGCCGAAACAAGAATTTACGGACGGCTTGGATTTTATTCAGGATTAAAGAAGGTGCGCAATTGTGAACCCGATGCCAAGACACGGTCCATGGAAAAGGCGGCGGAATACGTAAAGGACGGACCTGTGCCTCTTACTCTTGTTGTCATGGGATGTATGGCGGAGCGGCTTTTGCATACCTTTAAGACTGAATGGCCCGTAATCGATTATGTTGTGGGAACTTATTCAAAAAACAAATTCGGTGACATAATTTCTGCGGTGGAAAACGGAGATGAGCCTGTTGACCTTGACGAAGAGCCTGTCTATCAGTTTGCGGAAACTTCCTATGAGGAGGGGGCATTTTCTACCTTCATTCCGATCATGAACGGATGCAACATGTTCTGCACTTACTGCATTGTTCCACATGTTAGGGGAAGGGAGATTTCACGCCCGGTGGAAGGAATCCTGCATGAGCTTGACGTGCTTGGTAAAAGGGGAGTTAAGGAAGTTACCCTTTTGGGACAGACCGTCAATTCATATAAGGCCCAGGACGGAACGGATTTTTCCGCCTTGCTTAAGACTATGCTTTCTCATCTGGATAAAACGTCTTCTCCAATTGAATGGATTCGCTTTGAGTCGCCACATCCCAAGTTTTTCTCCGATGAGCTGATTGAAGTCCTTGCATCTGACCCAAGGTTGTGCAGGGGCATTCATCTTCCTGTCCAGCATGGTTCTTCAAGACTTTTAAAGAGGATGAACCGACGTTACACACGCGAGCAGTTTCTTGAACTTGTTGAAAAGCTCTATGCAAAACTTCCGGGACTTGCACTTTCCACCGACATCATGATTGGCTTTCCTGGAGAAACGGATGAAGATTTTGAGGAAGTGCTTTCGCTGATGAGGGCCGTAAAATTTGAATCGGCATTCATGTATTACTACAATGTGCGTGAGGGAACTCCGGCCGCAGAATTCCCCGATCAGATATCCCTTGAGCTAAAGAAGGAAAGGCTTCAGAAAGTGATAGACCTTCAGCTTGAAATAACTGGGGAACAGATGGCAAAGAGGGTAGGGTCCACGATAAAGGTTCTTGCAGACATTGTTAGCCGCGACGACAAGACCGAGCTTTTGGGCAAAACCGAACAGAACCAACGTGTTGCATTCAAGTCATCGCCTTCGATTATAGGAAAATTCGTCAATGTTCATCTTGATTCATTGAACGGAAACACATTCAAGGGAACTTTGGTTTGACATATTCTTGTAAAAAGATGATTTTCGATGTATAATTTGAAGAAATAGGAGGAATCTATGCCAATAAAGTTGATTGGTGTCGTTATACTTGCAGTTTTTGTTGCCGTTTTCACAGGATTCAATTTGACCAATAAATGCGACGTGTGGCTTTTCCACACATTCAAGGATGTTCCTGTTGCGGCCACAATCATAGGTTCCTTTGTGGTTGGAGTGCTTGTGACCCTTCCTTTTACTTTTGCCAAAAAAAAGAACAAGAAAGACAAGGATCTCAAGACCGCCAAAAAAGATGATAAAAATCCCGCATCAAACATGCCCCAGATTCACAGCTCAAACGATACGGATTCAATTTCTGTACCCGCTGCCTCAGCAAATGCCGTTGAGGACACAAGGGAAGAAGCCCAGGACGACCCTGTCTGATAATGCAGAATTAATAATGCATAATTCATAATTTCAGTAGACTGCTCTTTTTGCCGAAAATCTATGTATGAAACTATCTGGATTTTTTTGGGGATTCACCTTGTTTTTTGCTGCATCTCCTCTTTTTGCGCTTTCTTCCGCACAGGACATCAAGGCTCAGGCCATGCAGAAAAAGTCTGTGGACGAGTCCATTTCATACATTCATTCATCCATAAAAAATGCTGCAAGTGACGCAGACAAGCGTTCGCTCTATTACTTTGTGGCCACACTGGAGGAATTGACAGGCCTTTATGAGGAGGCATCTTCTTCCTATGCAAAGGCGGCTGGAATTGCGGCTTCTGATGCAAAGGGAATGCCCAAGGTTACAACCGAACAGATTGTAATTGATGCGGTAAGGTGCAGCCTGAATTGCGGTGATTATTCAACTGCGGAAAGCTACCTGAACAGTTCTGTGCGTTCTTCAAAAAATCCCGAGATACTGGCACATGTAAACCTTTATTCCGTGTGGTCAGATTTGTGCCGTGCCAAAAATGTTGCTGAAACATCAGGTTCTGTCGCCACGTTAAAGGTCTATGCTGAAAGCGAGTCAATGAAAAGCGTGCGTCCTGCGGTTCTGCTTACACTCTGGTACATAACGGGGCAGGGGCAATATTCGGATTCACTTAAAAAATCATATCCCAACAGTCCTGAAGCTGGAATCGTAAAGGGAAATGTAAAGGTTCTTTCCGTTCCGTTCTGGTACTTTGTTCCCCGAGCGGTACCGGAAGCCCAGGTTGCGGAAACGGCTTCAACTCCAAAAACAACCACGAGCTCATCATCTTCTTCTACAGAAAAAAAATCATCAAGCTCGTCATCTTCTTCAACAGAGAAAAAAACGACATCCTCGTCCACAACAAAGGAAAGCCAGAGCTCAAGTGCGAAAAAAGTACGTGAACAGCTGGGACTTTTCAGGAACAAGGATAATGCGGATACTCTCATCAAGGATTTAAAGGCAAAAGGATTTACCGCCTACAGCTATACCGAAACGCGTGCCTCGGGAACAACATATTATATCGTTGTGGTTGATGAAAACAAAGACGGTACGATGGGAAAGAAACTCCGGGCAGCAGGTTTTGACTGTTACCCGGTAGAATACTAGGATTATTTGTTCAAATACTCCACTACTAATTCGCCCATTTTCTTGGTGCCGACGAGTTTGCCTGCGTCTTTTACGGACTGAATGTCTTTGCCTGCTATGTCGCCTGTTCTCCAGCCGTCATCCAGAACTTTGTTTACTGCATTCTCAATTGCTTTGGCTTCTGTTTCAAGATTGAAGCTGTAGCGGAGGAGCATTGCGGCGGAAAGGATGGTTGCAAGCGGGTTTGCCAGGTCTTTTCCTGCTATGTCCGGAGCTGAACCGTGGATTGGCTCGTATAGGCCTGGACCTTTTCCGTCTCCCAAAGAAGCGGAGGCCAGCATTCCGATTGAGCCTGTTACCTGGGATGCCTCGTCTGTAAGGATGTCTCCGAACATGTTGCTTGTGGCGATTACGTCGAACTGCCTTGGTGCGCGTACCATCTGCATTGCGGCGTTGTCGATGTACAGGAAGTCAAGGGTTACGTCAGGATAGTCGGCGTGAACTGTCTCGGCTACCTTTCTCCACAGGCGGCTTGAGTTAAGGATGTTTGCCTTGTCTACGACTGTAAGATGCTTCTGGCGGTTCTTTGCAAATTCAAATCCCATGCGCACGATGCGTTCAATTTCCGGCCATGTGTATTTTTCAGTATCCCATGCTGTTTTCCCGTCTTCAGATGTTCCCCTGTCACCAAAGTAGATTCCACCGGTGAGTTCGCGTACAACGAGGATGTCCAGACCTTCGCCTACGATTTCATCCTTGAGCGGACATGCGGCCTTGAGCTGCTTCCACATTACTGCAGGACGGAGGTTTGCGTATACCTTCATTCCACCGCGGAGACCGAGAAGTGCCTTTTCCGGGCGGATTTCCGGAGCAACGTCATCCCACTTTGGTCCACCAACTGCACCAAGAAGAACTGCGTCACTGTTAAGACATATGTCAAGCTGGTCCTGAGGAAGTGGTTTTCCCCACTTGTCGATTGCGGCTCCACCAGCGATTACTGTGGTATAGTTCCATTTGTGTCCGAATTTCTTTGCGACGGCATCAAGTACCTTTACACCTTCTGCCACTACATCAGGTCCGATTCCGTCTCCTGGAATCAAGGCGATGTTCTTTTCCATATCTAACTCCTGTTATATATTAATTAAATTAATTTCTGATATTTGTGCTCAATGTCCTTTATGAGCTTGTATTCGAATGAATCCACCAGTGCCATCCATGAGGCTTCAACAACGTCACAGCTTACACCGATTGTACTCCATCTGTCCGTACCGTCGGAACTTTCGATTAAGACGCGTACACGGCTTGCTGTTGCACTCTTTCCGTCAAGAACGCGAACCTTATAGTCCGTAAGCCTGATCTGTGTGACTGCGGGATAGAATGTCTTTAGTGCCTGCCTCAAAGCGTTGTCCAGTGCGTTAACAGGACCGTTTCCTTCTCCTGCTGCAACTTCTATGTGGTCATCCACTGCAATCTTTACCTGTGCAAATGAATAGAGTCCGTCTTCTATGAGTGGAATCTCTCCGCTTGTCTTGTAATAATGCAGCTTGAAGAACGGCTGGTATTTTCCGATAGCCTTGCGTACCAAAAGGTCAAAGCTGGCATCCGCTCCCTCGTACTGGTAACCCTGATGTTCCTTTTCCTTTACCTGCTTTATTATGTCCACTACAACCGGATCCGACTTCTTTATTGAAGAATCGAATTTGTTGATTTTTTCGATTATCATTGCTCGTCCTGCAACTTCACTCATCAGGAAGACCCTTTCGTTTCCGACTGCTTCCGGATTGATGTGTTCATATGCCACAGGATTTTTGAGTACGGCATCGATGTGCATTCCCGCCTTGTGTGCGAATGCGTTTTTACCTACAAAGGGAAGTCCCGCTCCAAGTGTGATGTTTGTGATTTCGGCAACACGCTTGCAGATTGGGGTAAGTTCCTTTATGTTTTCTTCCGGGATGCATTTGTATCCCATCTTGAGCTGAAGGTCTGCGATTATTGTAGAAAGGTTTGCGTTACCGGTGCGTTCTCCGAATCCAAGCAAAACTCCCTGGACGTGTGTTGCTCCGGCCTTTACTGCGACAAGAGAATTTGCTACGGCAAGACCTGAGTCATTGTGGGTATGGATTCCGATTTTTACCGCCTGACCGAATTCTCCGACCACGGTTTCTACCGCTTCCTTGAGGTCATCCATCATGCAGCCGCCCTTTGTCTCGCACAGACAGAGGACTGTTGCCCCGCCTTCTACAGCCGCCTTGAGTGACTGAAGCGCATAGTCCTTGTTTTTCTGGTATCCGGTGAAAAAGTGTTCGGCATCGTAGATTACATTTTTTCCGCGTTTGGTAAGGTATTCGCATGTGTCCCGGATCATGTCCAGGTTTTCCTTTAGCGTCGCGTGCAGTACTTCCGTAACCTGAAAGTCCCAGCTTTTGCCGAAAATTACGACATCCTCGGTATCCGCAGAAAGAAGGCTCTGGAGGTTTACGTCTTCGGCACATGAGGAATCCTTTCGCCTTGTGGAACCGAATGCAACAAGCCTGGCGTTCTTGAGCTTGAGTTCCTTTACCTTCTGGAAGAATTCCATGTCCTTTGGATTGCTTCCTGGATTTCCCGCCTCTATGTATTTTACGCCCAGCTCATCAAGTGCCTGAACGATGTGGATTTTATCCTGTACGGAATATGAGATGCCTTCTCCCTGAGAACCATCCCTTAAAGTTGAGTCTAATACATCAATAGAAGTCATGTTTTTCTCCCTTTTGCTAGCGGACTTGAGAATACAGGTCTGCCATTTCCTTGCGCCAAGCGGCCCTTTCACCCCTGTCTTCCCATTCGATTATCTTCTTGATGGTAAAATGACGGGCGTCCCGGATGTTCGGGTAATTCAGTACTGCAAATCTTCCCTGTCCGATGTATGCAATTTTATCTCCGCTTTCCAGCTGTTCGTTTGCGCTTACCATATCCATGGCACATTCAAAATGAATCGGTCCCAGTTTTTGGTCTTGAATGGCTGACGACATGTCGACTATCGTTTTACCGCATTTGGGGCATTCAATCTGATGGCTTGATTTATATTCGGCAATTGCCCTGTCTTCTTCCTGAATCTGCTGAATGGTCACTGCCTGATGAGAGCGGAATTGGGCATGTTTTGGTAAAGGCTCGCTTCTGTCCCTGTATTCTTTTTTATTCTGCTGAACATTTTTATTGTTATGTCTTTTGGCACGGTTGTCTCTTTTCATGCCACTATTTTACTTTAATTGCAGTTTTATTTCTAGTACTCTCATTTGGCTTTAATACAATTTTTCGGGGCTGCGGCTGTTCCTCTTTTCCACAAGCTGGCGGCTTACGATAAGCGCTATGCGTTCAACTGCGTATGATATATATTTTTCGTCCTGGATTTTAACCTGCAATTCTTTGATTCGCGGATTGGTTAACTGAGATGAAGCATTCTTTGAAACCGGCATACTGTATATTACTCCGAAAAAGCGTTTACAATGTGGTGTACCGGCTCCAGTCCCGGAACATCAATGGCAAGAACATCAAATCTTATGACCCTGCTATTATATTGTCGATATTTTTCCAGGTATAATTTAGCTGTTTCGATTATCTTTTGCTGTTTGCGGAGGTTCAATTCATGTGCCAGAATCTCCGTATTCCCATGGGGAAGGGCCTTTACTTCCACAAAAACCAGCACATCGTCCTTGGAGGCAATGATGTCTATCTCACCGCCTCTCGTACGGAAATTTCGTGCCAGAATTTCGTAGCCGTGGGATTCCAGATATTGGACAGCCCTGTCTTCACCTTCGTGTCCTTTTTGAACTGTAGACCTGACTTTTGGTGTCACAAATCCTCAAGTTCCTCGACTTCCTCAACTTCCATAAAATCTTCCACCGTTTCCATTACTGGCTTGGATGCTGCCGGAATTTGAGACTGGGCTTCCTTGTGGCCTGCCGTGACCAAAAAAGGTACCTTCCAGCGGTCAAGGGCCTTTACGTGATACTTTTTAGCCGTCTGATGGGGTGCCAGAAACATATTCTTACCGTCGTCAAAAAAGACTGGGGAAGAATAACTGACTCCTTCCGTGATTTCACTACAATTAATTCTTGTTAAGGGCATTTTTTTTCTCCACTTTTAATATATATGCGAAAATCGCCGCCACCGCCTCCCAGGTTTCCTCGGGAATGCACTGGCCTATATCCTGAATTGACAGGACATTTTCCAAAACATCGTCTTCTATGACTGGAATTTTATTTTCTTCCGCAATCTCTATCATACGCTTTGCAAGACGTCCTCGCTCTTTTGCCGCTATGAGGGGTGCTTCCGCATCAAGAGGGTATTTCAGGGCGACTGCAGACAGATTTTTTAATTCGGTCATATCCGTTCTTGTATTAGGGCCGGCGTTTCGTTTGTCACGCACAGGCCGTCAAAGTAAGCTGAGTCGGAATAGGTTACAGTCACAGGCTTATCACTCATGCCGGAGTTGAAGAAGCCTCCGAGCCGCATTTCCTCGGCTTGAACTGCAGAAGGCAAAAGCGGCGGTAATGTAAAGAACCGAACTTCCTTCTCATTGCTTATACTATTATAGTATAGCACAAAAAAATAATTTGTCATCACTGTTTTGCAATTTATTTGAATTTTTTTTAGATTATGTTCTTTTGTGTCGATTAACAGCCGGATCATGCCGTCCGCGGTGATTTTTCCGCTTGTTTCCTCAGAATCATCCTGTGGTTCGCCAAGGGGAGATTCCCATTCAAATGGTAGGAATATCCAGTGGTGCCTGCCACGACTGACCTGGTTCAGGTAGGTGAGGAGTCCTGATTTGTCAGGTATGGTCTTTCCGTAGATTTTTTCAAGAAATCCGAGCTTTTCTTCCCCCCTGTTTTGACCCGTGTTTTGCTGGTTGTCCTGGTTTTGGCCTTCTTTAGAGCCGTATTGGCCTCCGCATAGGTTCAGCAGGGCTTGAATTGCTTCGTCGCCTGGTTCAATGCCTTCTTCCATGAGGAGGGACGCTATTTCCGCCGCCTTTTCTTCTTTTCCTGGAAAACGTGAGGCTATGGCACGTGCCTTTTGCATTATTGAGGAGTCGATTTTTACCCCGGTCTGGTACATGAACTGAAAAATACGCGCGCTCAATGCATCAGGTACAAAGCCTTCGGATGCCAGAAGTGCATACAGTGCATCCATGCCGTGCATCTGGCCTGTGGTTTCAGCAGGTGCTGGGGCAGGGGAGGTAAGCCGTGAAAGCTCTATGGTGCCGTCTCCGCGTAAATGCACGGCAGCCGGGAAGGATTCCCCCTGTGTCATCGGTTCACGGCTTTGTACAGTCACCTTGTTGCCCATAAGTGATACAAGGGCCTTTCCGTCCGCTGAATCAGAGAGGACACGCACAAAGACTTGGGAGCCTTCCGTAAGCGTTAACCCCGGACGGAGATTCTGGAGGTTTTGTGGAAGAATGAACTGAACTGAACTGACTGCCATATTCAAATACAAAACAGGCTGCCCAAAATAGGACAGCCCAAACTTGCCGGGAACCAGACTTGAACTGGCACGGTTGTTACCAACCGAGGGATTTTAAGTCCCTTGTGTCTACCAATTCCACCATCCCGGCGAAAAAAAATCGAACGCTCCAAGCTTACACATTCGGATTGTTCAGATAAATAATTATATCAGATTAAATATTTTGTGTCTATGTGTTTTTGGGGGATTGTGTTATCACAAAAACACCGAACGAAATACCGCAAAAATACCGAACGAAATGCCACAAAAATGCCGAACAAAATGGGGAACAAAAAGTATGGATAATTGGAACTCTAATTGTTATTTATAGTCAGACAATACATTGTCCAAATCTCTTTTTCCGTAACAGACATGTATTACAGTCGCAACATCCTTGTCCATGACATAAAAGATTGAATAATTCCCGGAAGAAAAATAATGTACCCCCATTGAACGCCATGGTTCATTTGGATAAGAATGATATGTTTCCGCCATAAAACTCAAATCGTTCATTGCAGAATACAATCTGCTCAAAACAGCATCAGCATTTATCTGAGATTGCAGACTGTTAAGGATATAACCGTAGATTTCTGCGACATCATTTTCTGCCTGATTTGACAGAACCACTTTGTAATCCATTAAGAAAACCGGCCCTTGATTCTTGAAAATGATTCATTTAGAGGAGTGACATGACCTTCCTTCATGTCTAGGAACCCTTTTTGCATTTTCGCGTCAAATTCTTCTTCAGATTCGACAAGCGACAACATTTTTAACTGGGCCTGCTGATAAAGGAGGAAGTCAAGATAATTTGAGACAGCCGCAAGACATGATTCTGGCAGTTTTCTTACTTGTTCGACAACAGTTTCGTAGGACATTTGCACCTCCTCTTCAAAAACCATTATAACGCTTTTTCTAAAAAAAAACTACTATGGAAATATACAAAAGTTGAGGGATTGAATGAATGATGCTGGTATTTTACGGAGTGCATTCAGGCCTGAACTTGGGGATTGTGTGCTTCATGCTGCCGTTCAAGCCTGAATGGATTAGAAAAAGGATTATTTCTTCTTGTTCTTGTTTGCGGCGGCTTCTGCTGCTGTCTCTGCCTTGATTTCGGCCTTGAGTGCTGCCTCTGCCTGTGAAGCCTGGTTTGCAACTGCATTTGCGTTTGCTACGCGGGCCTTTGCCTTTGGTGTAAGAAGCTCCTTAATCTTTGCATCCTTACCGATCTTGTCGCGTACGTAGTAAATCTTTGAGCGGCGGACTTTTCCTGGGCGAACGATTTCTACCTTGATTACGCGCGGGCTGTTTACCGGGAATACACGTTCAACACCAACACCGTAGCTGATCTTGCGTACTGTGAATGTCTTGCGGATTCCTTCGTTCTTAAAGCAGATTACCAGACCTTCAAAAATCTGGATGCGCTTTGTCTTACCTTCGATGATTTCGAAGTGAACCTTAACGGTGTCTCCAACCTTAAAGTCAGAAACATTCGCTTTCTTCTGCTGTTCTTCAATAGTCTTTATAAGATCCATTTTATTCTCCATTTTGCCGCTTTAGCCTTTCCTGAATGGAACGTAGCTTTCGGCGCTGCTTGCGGTCATTTTTATAGTCTGCATGTTCCGCAAGTTCTTCGATCATCTTTTCCGCTTCTTCTGAAAGAGTACCCGTCAGCCTTGCCGTCTGAATCAGGTCAGGCCTGTTCATCAGGGTTTTCTGCAGGCTCTTGCGAAGCCGCCACTTCCGAATTTCTTCATGGTCGCCACCGGTCAAAACTGCCGGAACTTCCAAGCCCTTATACACATTTGGCCTTGTGTACTGAGGGTATTCCAAAAGGTTTGAGTTAAAGCTTTCCTCATCCAGAGACTCGTGCGTAATAACGTCGTCAACAAGCCGGTACACGCAATCGATTATTACCGTTGCGGCAACCTCTCCACTGGACATCACATAGTCACCGATGGAGATTTCCTCGTCGACATACAAGTCTATGATCCGCTGGTCAATGCCTTCGTATCGGCCGCAGATCAGGACGATTTCATCTTCTTTACTCAGAGAGACGGCTTTCTTCTGCGTAAATGGCTTTCCGCTGGGTGTGACGTAAATCACATGCTTCTTGTAGGCCTCAACGCTGTCTAGCGCCCGTCCCAAGGGTTCCGGCAATAAAAGTTGTCCGGCTCCCCCGCCATACGTTCCGTCGTCACATGTTTTGTGTTTATCAAAGGCAAAATCCCTGATATTCACCAAATCGTAGGCAATAATTCCCTTTTCTACCGCCTTGGCCATGATCGAAGTTTCAAAAAAAGCCTTGGGGATTTCGGGGAACAAGGTCAGCACAGTAAATTTCACAGGACTTACTCCAGAATCCAGAGGTGCATCAGCTGCATCCTTTTGTTTTCCACGTCAATTTTGTCCAGAAACCTATAGCTCAAAGGAACAAACACTTTGCGGATTTCTCCGTTTTTCGTGTACTTGACGTCATTTGCCAAAAATCGGCAGCTCTCGGACAGCAAAATCTCAACGAGATAACCTGATCCGCCTTCCATTACGTTTGTGACTGTTCCGATTATATCCTCATCGGACATACCCGGTGCGGTACTACCCGCCGTTACGTCTTTATACCATACTGAGCAACCCTTCAGGTCCTCAATATACCACTCATCCTTCTGCAATGGATGTGCGTTTTTCCGTGGAACTACGATCTGCCACCTGTTGAATTTTGCAGCTTCTTCAGGGGTATTTATTCCACTCAATTTCATGTACAGAGTCGAGGCAGCTTCCTTAGTGTATTCAACAGCATAAGATTTGCTTGCCGTACCATCTGTCAAAGTCACTTCTTCCATATCTGCAAAATGCCCATACTCGCCGGAAGTGCTTTCTACTTTAAACTCGCCCGTAATACCGTGGGTACCCCGGACAATCCCAACAACAAACTGCTCTACCATCTAAAACCCGTCAGTCCAGAATTTCCAGACTGTAGTGCCTGCCTTCTTTGCTTGCAGACGCACTCAAAACAGTACGCAGAGCCTTTGCAATACGACCGTATTTGCCAATAACCTTGCCAATATCGTCCTGGGCTACGCTCAACCTTAAAACAGGACCGCGCTCACCTTCGATTTCTGTAACAGAGACTGAAGCCGGATCATCGACCAATGATTTTGCTATGAATTCAATCAGGTCTTTTTCCATGATTCACACCCCTGTACTTACTTTGAAATTGCTTCGCCTTTGGCTGAAAGGCCGGAAGCGTTAAGCAGTTTTTTGACGATTGGAGTTGGCTGGGCACCTACGCTAAGCCAGTACTTTGCACGCTCTGCGTTCACCACAACCTGACTGTTCTCTGCTGCGATGGGGTGATACTGACCGATTTCTTCTACAGTCTCACCGTCACGAGGCTTGCGGGCATCCTGAATCACGATACGGTAATCAGGGCGCTTCTTTGTACCAAACTTCTTAAGTCTGATTTTTACCACTTGATTTTTCCTCCATTAGGTCTCTTGCGAATGGGTTCAAGACCTAAAATATATGCTGAACCCAACGGGTCCATTTATCCCACTTTAAGTAAGACGACATATTATAAGGAAAATAAAGGATTTGGTCAATCAGATGGAGCCAGTTTAAGAGACATTATATTTTTTTACTTCAGAACCGGGAATCGGCTTGCTGAAGTAGTATCCCTGGATTACGTCGCAGTCGAATGTCTTGAGCTTTTCATACTGCCACTTTTCTTCGATTCCTTCCGCGATGAGCTTCATGCCCAGGCTGTGGACCATATTTATGATGTTTTGTATCAATACGTCCTTTCCGTCGTGCAGGTAGACGTCCACCATGGTCTTGTCGATTTTGACCACTCCAACGGGAAGGTATGCCAGATAGCTGATTGAAGAATATCCGGTGCCAAAGTCGTCCAGCGCAAGTGAAACCCCAAGTTCGTCAAGCTGCTTGAACAGTTTGGCTGAATCCTGGTCGTTTCCAAGGAAGAGGCTTTCGGTGATTTCTATCTCTATCATTTCCGGCGGAATGTTGTATTTTTCAAGCAAACCGCGCAAAAAGTCCACATAACCGGTATCCACAATCTGTCCTGCGGAATAGTTTATGGCAAAGCGTCTGAGAGGGATTCCTTCGTCACGCATGGAAGCCATCTGCTTTATGACCTTTTCCGTCATGATCCTTCCGATTTTTGTGATGAAGCCGTTGTTTTCCGCAATTGGAATGAATAGGGCGGGGGAAATAGGATGATCCTTGAGGCGGCACAGGGATTCGTATCCGAAAATCTCTCCAGTGATTGCATCTATCTGCGGCTGGAAGAACGGCACGAAACCGTCCTGCTTGCATGCATCCTCCAGAATGCGCACGATCTCCTTTGTGTTGCGGATTTCATCTCCCATCTCCTTGGTAAAGAAGACATAGTTGGATTTGCCGCCGGTTTTTGCATTCAGCAGCGCATAATCCACGGAAGTCATCACTTCGTCAACAGAAAGCTTGGATTCGACAGGAACATTGAATATGCCGAATTTGGTGTTTACGGTAAATGTAACTCCGTTGAACGTAACCGGAATGGAAAGGAATGTCTGCTTGATGTAGTCAAAGTGTGTGCTGACGTCGCTCAAGTAGCCCTTCAGGTAGATTATGATGAATTCACTGTTGTCCCTGGCAATGCAGTAATCGTCGTTTTCCATGTCCAGGAGCAGGTGGCCGATTTTTGTAAGTATGAAGTCTCCGCATGCGTGTGTGTAGGCATCGTTTATGCTGCGGAAATTGCTGATGTTTATCTTGAGTACGGAGAAACGCCTGCCGCTTTCCAGAAGTTCGCTGATGGTCTGGTGTGCCGTCTGGATTTTCGGAAGGCCCGTCATGAAGTCGTGGTCAATCATGTATTTGAGCTGCTGGTGTGAGGAAGAAAGCTCTGACTGCATGATTCTTGACAGATGACGTTCAAGCCCTACTGTCAGGAGTATTGCCGCAACCCCGGAAAGAATCATTATCAGGGAGATTATCAGCATGCCGTTTTCAATCCAGAACAGACTGTAACGGTTAATCCATACAGTGCCAATCGGCAGCACGGATTTCTTAAGGTTGTACTTCTTGAGTATCTTGTAGTCAAAGCAGAAACGGTTCATGCTCTTTGTGTAAAGCTCTATGTTTTTTGGTGACTTTCCAGAAAAAATTGAAAGTATCGTCTGACCTGCCTGCCTGCCGTAAGCCTCCATGTCCAGAACAAGTCCGCCCGCAAAACCGTGGCCTATGCATTCCGAGATTGTGGTGTAGACCGGAATCTGAGAGCAGTTTGAAACCATCTCGCACAATTCGTATGCATTGTAATGGTTTCCATCCGCATCATCATAGCCGGAAAGGCAAAGAAGGATGGAGCTCTTGTCGAGGCTGCGGATTTCCTTTTCAAATTCATATCTTGTCAAATCGGAAGTGCTGACTGATTCAAACGTCATTTCCGGGAACGACATCTTGAGTGACATGAACTGTTCCAAGTCAGTCTTGCCCGTGATGGAACTGTCGTGTATGGCTACAATAGTTTTTGCATCCGGGTTTTGTTCCATGGCGACTTTAACGGTTTTTTCAATATACAGGTGTTCAATTGAGCCTGTTATGAGTGGGTTTTCCACCGCACGGTGCGCATGGTCTATGTCACCTATGCCGATGAAATAAACCGGCGTTTCGGCAAAGAGGTCTTCAAGATGGCTTTCGACATAATAAAGGGCTTCGTCGTCACCGGCTATTATTGCGTCGTATTTGTTGTGGTGTTTAATCCTGTACTCAAGCAGCTGATGGAAAAGCCGTGCGTTTTCTTCATCGGGATAATCCCTGGAATTCATGGAGATGACATCGAGCCATACGTCAGCCGGATCAAACACTGACAGGAGGCCTTTCTTTTGGCTTGATACGGAGGGAACCTCATCGTTGAATGAAGTGATGAATAAAACCCTTTTGTCTGGAAATGTTGTGGAATTGCTTTTGTCAAACAATGAAGAAGCGGAAATCTGGAATGTCCTGCACAAAAGAAGAATTCCAGCAAGGACAACAAGTGAGGCAACTATACTGATGATAAGAAGAACAATCTTCTTTCTCTTTTTCCTCATAATACCCCATAATGCCGATAACCGCTTTCCTACTTATATAGTAAGTCCTATTTGAAAAAAAAGCAAATGAAAAATGAAAAAAATCAAAAGTTTTTTTACGTAGTAACAGTAAAGTCTGAATTAAGGATTATGAATGTAGGTTACTACCGTCCAAAGAGCCCTTTTCCTATATCCATGAGCCCGTTGGAAATCTTGTCCTTTGAATCCTCTTTTTCCTCGTCGTCCTTTTCGTCCTCACCGTCCGCCTTTTCTTCGGTCTTTTTGGGAGTTCCGAATACGTTGCCCAGAGAATCCTTGAGGCTGTCAGTGACTTGCTGCTTTACTTCGGATGTTTTTTCCTGAACAAATTCGGTCGCCTTTTCCTTTGCATCTTCTATCGCCTTGTTCGCCTGATCCTTGAGCCAGTTCTCGACTTCCTTCTGCTTCTTTTCAAGCAGGTTCTGGATGTCGGCAAGACGTACGTTCTGCAAATCTATGTCGCCTTCTATTCCAAAGAATTCCTTTGTCTTGATGATGAATTCGTTTTCTGATTCGTTGAGCTCTTTTGAAAGCCGTGCGAGTGCCGCTTCCTTTGCATCCTTTCCAATTTCCATGACTATGGCCTTGAGGGAATTGATAAATTGTTCCGCAAAGTTTCCGGTCAGGGACATCTTGAGTCCGTTTGCCTTGCTGTAGCCCACATCGTATGAGATGTTCAGGTTGTCCACGCTTGCAAGACCCACCCGGTAGTATTTTGTGACAAGCTCGTTCTTGAAACCGTCGGTAGTGAGTGAGACAGGATCCAGAATGAGGGTTCCTCCCGCCGTAAATCCTGCCGGATCAAAAGTGGCACGTGCCTTGAGCTGCATTTCTCCATTTATTGATGGAACTCCGCTTAAAGTTGCGATTCTGGTTCCGTCCATGGCCGCCTTAAATCCTGAGCCCGTGTAGTTGAGTGCGACAAGAGGAGCGGAAGAAGCCGTCCTTGTGTCCACCGTAACTGTACCGGAATGCTGCAGGTTGTTTATGCTGAGCCAGATGTTTCCCGTTGTGGGTTTGTTCCTTACATCCTGATTGTTGGAAACCTCGGTGATGCGTACGTCAAATCCTGTTCCCTGTGCGCGTATGTTTTCTATGAGGAAGCTCGGGTACTCCTGCGAATACCAGAAAGTCGTTCCCGCCATGCGCTTGCTTTCCTTTTTCTCCTTCTTTGGCTTTGCGTCTGACTTTGCCTTCATCTCCTGAACGAGAGCCAGTCCGTCCTGGACATAGGGATAATATTCGCCAAGCATGTTGTAGGCCACAGTATCAAGCGCCTCATTGAAAAGCTGGTCCAGGTTCTTGATTGTTCCTGTTAGGGTGGTGAGCCTTTCCTTGACATAATCGTAGTCTGCCTTTACGGTTGAAGTGACATTTTCCGCCATGTTCCTGACACCGTCCGCATCCGTCTTTACTTCGTTTACAAGCAGTTCCGCTGTATTCTTAAGGGATTTGCTCTGTTCTATTGCGACGGAAATCTTTTCGTAGGCGTCCTTCATGGCCTGCACGTCTTCCGGGTTCCTGAAGTCGAATGACTTTACGCTTATGGTCTGGAGGTTCTTTACCGTCTCTGCAAATTCATTTATCTGTGCTTCTATTTCTTCCGGCTTGGCCTTCCATTTTTCTATGAGGGCCTGTGAGTAATCGATGGAATCCTTTACGACTGTTGGTGAGTTGATGTGTGCCTTTGCATTTGCGATTATGCTTTCCAGATCCGATCCGCCAAGAATGTCATAGGCCTGGTTTTGAAGTTCCCTTATAGCATTGTTTGCGCGTGCCTTTACTTCCTTCATGAATTCGGAATCTTCTTCCGGGTCTTTTTTGGGAAGCTCGCAGCTGTAGGTTCTGTCGGTGTTCCATTTGATTCCCGATGCCTCAAGGTTTTCCGCCACAAATTTCTTGCGCAATGCCTGGACAAGGTTAAAGTCAAGCTGAATCTTTCCCACTTCAAACAGGTTTTTCATGACACGGTTTTTGTTACCAACCTGAAGTCCGTTTACCGTGATTGAAGCATCAAGGATTTTTACATCCACGCTTTCAACGTCGGTTTTTGCCTGGAATATCGCCTCACAGATGGATATGATTCCTTTTTGCACGATTACGTTCTTGAATGCGATGACTGTAGCCACCGATCCGAAAATAAGGACCAAAAGCGCAATCAGAGGGATTAGGCGGACTCTGGCCTTGCTCTGCTTTTTGATTTCCTTTCCCAGCAGGGCATATTTCTTGAATTCCTTTTTGGTGAACATCCTGTCTGCTGGAATGGCATAAAAATCCGGTTTTTTGGGATTGGCTCCCTTTACAAACAGGGCCGCAACTGAACGCTGGTCTTCCGGAATGTAGAGTTTCTTCAGTATGTGGCGTCTGAATGCTTTTTCGCTGTAGGTCTTCCTCATAGGGAGTGGAAGTTTTGAAACCGGGAATTCCCTCTTTCTTCTTTTCTTTTTGCTATCAGGAACACCGCCCAGATTTATGGTAGAAACTTCGGTTCCCGCATCAGGATTTCCGACCAGTTCGTCTTCTTCGTCATCTTCCTCTTCGTATAATTCATCCTCAAGGTCCTCTTCTTCAACCAGGGAAGTGCTTTCTTCAACCGGAGATTCGCTCTCTTCGACCGGGGACTCGCTTTCTTCAACCAGGGAAGTGCTCTCTTCAACCGGAGATTCGCTTTGTTCAACCGGGGGGTTGCTTTGTTCAACCGGAGTATCGCTCTGTTCAACTGGGGGAGTGCCCTGTTCTTCCTGGGGGGTGATTTCTTCGTCTTCGCGGCGTTTTTCGTCTTCTTCCATCATATCAGCTCTCCCTGTGCAATGTCAGCGATTTTTCTTATAAGCGGAATCTTTCCGATGGCCTTAATGAACTTTATGTTTTTGAGTTTTCCACCGATGTAGCGTCTCCAGATAAAGGTAAAGAGCCTGGAAAACAGATATAGCGGAACATAGGCGCATATTCCGCAGATGAGGCAGCCCATGACTATGGTGTTGTTTATCTTGGTGAATGCGACAAATGGAATGTTGATGAGCTTGGTCATGGTATCCTGCATTGCCGGATGAGTCAAAACCCAGTAGCCTATCTGGTCAAAAAGAGGATCCGCAACCCCCGCAAAAAGGGATACGACAAGAACTGCAAGTGAAAAGACTCCCCTCTGAATCCTCATGAAGAAAATCAAGACAAAAAGTATGTACCACAGGGCATTATCTTTGGGAAGAAAACCCAAAATGACACCCCAGGCAAATGCATGTGCGATTTCTGCCGGCGCCGTATTCGAACACAGAGCCCTAACCAATTTTACCAAAGCTTTTATCATAAATACCATTATATCACGAGTGGTTTAAAAAAGAAAGTTAAATCTTAAGACTAAATACATAATTCATGATATAATTATTTTTATGAAAAGAATCATTATCGTAACCGGGGCGTCCAGCGGGATGGGAGTTTGTTTTGCACGTCAGCTGGCGGAAGAAAGTGCTGGTGGAAAGGTTATTCCCAGCGATGAAATATGGATTGTGGCTCGCAGGGAAGACCGGCTTTTGGAAACCAAGGGTTTAATAGAAGAAGATGCAAAAAATCATGAGCATTATCCTGCTGTAAAAGTCATTCCCCTTGATATATCTGGAAAATCGGGGGCACTTGCATTCAGGGAGCATCTGGACAGGGAGACGGCATCCGGGGAATTTGAAGTTTCCGTCCTTGTGAATAACGCAGGCTTTGGCACATACGGTGAGTTTGCTTCCACAGATACTGAACGAGAGATGGACATGGTTGACCTTGACTGTACCTCGCTTACGGGAATCACGGGCTTTTGCCTTCCATACATGAGGCAGGGCGGGCGAATCATCAACACGGCATCCCTTGCGTCGTTTATGCCATTGGGGAATTTTGCGGTTTACGGGGCATGCAAGGCTTATGTCCTGAGTTTTTCCATAGCTCTGGCGGCAGAATTGAGCCAAAAGGGAATATCGGTTACGGCTCTTTGTCCGGGACCTGTCAGCACTGAGTTTGCAAACGTCGCTTCCAAAGGGGCTAGAAAGGAAGTCAGACACGGGCTTTCTCCAGAAAAAACGGTTGCCCACTGCATCAAGAGCTCACGAAAGGGAAGACATTATTCCATGTGGGCGTTCAAGTGGAAGTTCAAGGCATTTGCAAGCAGGTTCATCGGCCGTTATGCGGGTGCATGGTTTACGTGGAAGTACTGCAAGCGTCCAAGCAATTGATTTGAGCTGAATGACTAAAGAAAATCCCTGAGCTCGTTCAGGGAAGTGCAGAGTTTGAACAAAAGTTTCTTTATTTCTTCGTCGGGCTGTATTTGATCGGGTACCATGACTGGCTTTAATCCCGCTGCGTGTGCGGAGCGTATTCCGTTGGGGCTGTCTTCTACGGCGATGCAGTTTTCTTTTTCGACCTTTATTGCATCGGCTGTGAATGCGTAAATTTCTGGATGCGGCTTTGAGTGTTCCACCATGTCTCCGCATGTCACCTTTTCAAAATAATCAAGCAGTTTTGCCTCTGTAAGTTCCGGGATTACCGTTGAGGTTTTGGAGGATGATGCTATTGCAAGCCTGTAACCCTTACTCTTAAGGTATTCAAGTGTCTCTCGTGCGTATGGCATGAGCGGAAGTCCGTTTTCGTCCGTGTACTTGTGGAATATTTCGGAGCACCGTTCCCTGAATTCTTTTGCGGGGAAATCCTGACCGTACTTGTTCTTGAGGTAAACCCATTGAGAAGGCCGTGCCACCCCCGTGCAGTCCCTTACTGCGGTCTTGATGTCGCTGATTCCATATTCCTTTGCGGCAATGTCCCATGCCATGCGGGTTATTCTTTCGCTGTCAAATATAACCCCATCCATATCAAAAATAACGGCTTCAATCATTCTTTTTGCTCCTTGTACACAAGAAAAAACTTTTTTTACTTTCTTTACTGGCAAAGATAAAAATCCTATGCTATAATATAAACGTCATGGTAAATGGATAATCATGCGTTTTGGGTTATTAACTGTTTTATCCTGATACACGTTAAGATACTACTTTTCAATAATACTTGCAATAAATGCTGGAGGATTGTGCTATGGGAAAATCAAACAAAATGCGTGTAAAACTTACTGTAAAATTACTCCTGATGTTTCTTTCCGTTGTTTTGATTATAGGTCTTGCGATTGGAATTGTGGCGTATAGGACTTCATCAAAAGGATTGAAACAGAGTGTGTTCAGCCGTATTGACGCAGTTTCGACTGATGTTGTAAACCAGATTATTGACATAAATGAAAAGCATTTGACTTCAATCAGGTTCCTGGCCAATCTTGATTTTATGAAGGATGAATCGGTTTCACTTGCCGACAAGCAGAAGGAACTTGTACCTATTGTCAGTGCCCTTGGTTCAAGATATGAAAACGTGGCTTTTTATGACAAAGAGGGTAATGCCATAACAGCAGATGGACGCCTTATCAACATGGCAACCCGAGAGTACTTTACCGAACCTATGGCGGGACGTGATTATATTTCCAATCCTGCATTCAGTCCCATTACAAACGGAATCCTGCAGCAGTATAGTGTGCCTGTTTACAATAATGACGGAAAGCCCATTGGCGCAATCGTAATGCTTGTCAATGGAAATGCCCTTTATGATACAATCGTGAAAATTGACATGGGTGACGGAATGCATCCTTCTGTAATTGACTGGAATGCAAAGGAAACAGTCGCAAATGCAAACGAAGGAACCGAACAGGAAGATAAAGAAAATGCAGAAAACGCACTTGATGAGACTCAGGGCTTGGGATTGATTCTTAACAAAATCTTTGCCGGAGAAGAAGGTATTGATGACTTTGTGGATCCGAACATACATCAGCACTTGATTGTTTCGTATAAAAAAGTTCCTGGAACAACCTGGACCGTTTTTGCTGTAGCTCCTTATGGCATTTATTTTGCTGCATTAAAAGAGATGAAGACAAATCTTCTCATTATTATTTCAACCACTTTGGTATTAGCGATTATTATAATCACCCTGCTTGTTAATCTGCTGATAAAACCTCTAAAAACCGTAAAAGATTCAATTACGACCATTGCAAGTGGAAACGCAGATCTTACGCAACGTATTCCTGCCGCTTCAAATGATGAAATTGGTGATGTTGTAGAAGGATTTAACACATTTGTTGAAAAACTTCAGGGCATTGTTACAAACCTCCGGTCATCAAAAAACAATCTTATTACTGTAGATTCTGATTTGCAGGGTAGTACACAGGATGCAACTACGTCAATAACCGAAATCATCTCAAATATTGAAAGTGTAAATGGCCAGATAAAGAGTCAGGCTGGTTCGGTAGAAGAAACTGCTGGTGCTGTAAATGAGGTTAGCGCAAATATTGAATCCCTTGAACGAATGATTTCTTCACAGGCAGCATGTGTAACCCAGGCATCTGCCGCTGTTGAACAAATGATAGAGAACATCAATTCTGTCAATACATCCGTAAGTAAGATGATTTTTTCATTCGACAAGCTTCAAGGTCATTCCGATGAAGGTTTTGCCATTCAAAGTGATGCAAATGAAAAAATTATGAAAATTGATGAGCAGTCAAAGATGCTTCAAGACGCCAATACTGCCATTGCAAGCATTGCGGAACAGACAAACCTTCTTGCAATGAATGCGGCTATCGAAGCGGCTCATGCTGGTGAGGCTGGTAAGGGATTTGCCGTTGTTGCTGATGAAATCCGTAAGCTTTCCGAAACTTCATCGACTCAATCCAAGACAATTGGTTCTGAACTTCAAAAAATTCAGCTTACAGTACAGGAGGTTGTTAAGGCGTCCAGCGAGACAAATACTTCGTTTACTTCAATTGCACAGAGTATCACAGAAACAAGCCAGATAATTGAACAGATAAAGAGTGCTATGGAAGAACAGCAGATTGGTTCAAAACAAATCATTGGTGCGCTTCAGTCCATGAATAATTCTACATCCGAAGTCCGGTCTGCATCAGTTGAAATGACAGAAGGAAACAAACATATCCTGAAAGAAATTCAAAAACTTCAGCTTTTAACAGAAGCTATGAAAGAAAGTATAGAAGAAATGCATGTCGGTGCTGAACACATAAATCGAACCGGTGCAAGTCTTACGACAATTTCAGGAAATGTAGGTGACAGCATCAAAAAGATTGGGGATGAAATTGATTTGTTCAAAGTATGATTTGAACTTGAAAAATTATAATAGGAGAAAAAATGACTGATTTTGAGGAAGTTGACTTAAAGAAAGCATATACAATGATTACATCACCGGCTGTGGTAGCTACAAAGGGTGTTGGTGTTTATAACCTGACTCCATACGGCTGGATAATGCCCATGGACTATGACCCGGTGACACGTGTAATATTCAGTTCCGACCCTGATCATCAAGCTGTGGCAAACATTATGCGTGAAAAGGAATTTGCGGTTGTCATACCCACTGACCCAAAGGCTTTGTTCATTGAACAGACCGGTTCAGTTTCAAGCCCCGATGTCGACAAATTCAAAATGTTTTCGCTCAACGGAGAAAAGGCATCCAAGGTTGATGTCATGCTTCCGAAAGATTTGATTTCCGGTTGGATTGAATTTAAATTTTTGCGTGCTGTAGAGGAAGGCTCAATTGTTCTGATGATGGGAGAGGCGGTTGCCGCTTACCGCAGGACTACAGGTTGTTGAATCTCCGTAAGAATTGTTTTGTTCGTTCTTCCTTCGGGTTGCCGATTACTTCGTGAGGATCTCCCTGTTCAACTATGACTCCACCGTCCATAAAGATTATGTGGTCGCTGGTGTCTCGTGCAAATGACATTTCGTGGGTTACTACAACCATCGTCATGTTCGTCTTTGCAAGTTCCCGTATTACCTCAAGAATTTCTCCAGTGAGTTCAGGGTCCAGTGCTGAAGTTGGTTCGTCAAAGAACAAAACCTGGGGATTAAGGGCAAGGGCTCTGGCAATGCTTACCCTCTGCTGCTGGCCTCCGCTCAACTGACATGGATAGTTTGCCGCCTTGTCTGCAATGTTCATCTTGCCTAAAAGATCCATGGCAATCTGTTCCGCTTCTTCCTTGCTGCGTTTTAGGACTATCCTCTGTGCTTCGGTAATGTTCCTCAATACAGAAAGATGTGGAAACAAGTTGAAGTTTTGAAACACGAGACCGACTTTAAGTCCGATTTCCCTCAGGGTTTTCTTGTCCGCATAATTTCCGCCATCAACCATTTTCTGACCGCAGATTGTAATTGATCCACCCGTAACTTTTTCAAGCTGGGTGATGCATCTTAGCAGAGTGGATTTTCCGCTTCCCGATGGACCGATTATGCCAAGTACTTCGCCTTTTTGTACGTTGAACGAAATGTCCCTTATGACTTCGAGGGTTCCGAAACTCTTGGACAAATTTTCAACTTGAATGATTGTATTGTCTGTAATTGAATTACTTGTAGTAGTCAAGTTTTTTCTCCGCAAAATCAAAAGTCTTGGAAACACCCCAGTTCATGACGCAGTAGAAAAGTCCCGCGATGAAAAGTGGAAGAACGCTTACAAGCCGTCCGCTCTGGGTTTTTGCAACATGGAAAAGTTCTGCCACACCAAGAACCTGAACAAGAGCCGTGTCCTTTACAAGTGTGATTACTTCGTTTCCCATGGCCGGAATTATTTTCTTTATGACCTGAGGAACGACAACTTTAAAGAAAGTCTGAGAGCGTGTGAACCCCAATACAGTTGAAGCCTCGTACTGCCCGACTGGAATTGCCTGAATGCCGCCTCGGTAAATCTCCGCAAAATAACATGCGTAGTTGATGACCATTGCAACTATGGCCGCCGTAAACCTCTGCATTCCGACACCAAAGACATAGGGTGGGGCAAAGTAAACGAAAATCAGCTGGAGCATGAGTGGGGTGCCGCGAATCACAAGAAGTAAAAAAGAAGTGAGTTTTGAAATCAGCTTGAACTTGGACATCCTGCCCATACAGATAAGCAGTGCAAGTGGAATTGAAAAAAGAAGCGTAAGGAAAAATACCTCAAGACTGACACCGGAACTCTTTAACATTACGAGAAAAAGATTTCCGATGTCCATTCTGGCAAAATATTCCTGCATGACCTTTTAGCGACCTATTACGGAAATGTTCCTGCCGAACCACTGCTTGCTGATTGATTCAGCTGTTCCGTCTTTCTGCATTTCCTCAAGAATCTTCTGAACCTCATCACGGAGCTTTACGTCGTTCTTTCTGAATGCAACGCCGTATTCTTCGTTTGCAAGACCCTGTTCAAGAATCCTGTACGGATAGTTTGCCTGCTTGATTGTGTATTCCGCTACAACAAGGTCCATTACCACGGCATCAATGTTTCCTATTCCAAGGTCATTGAGTGCGGTAAGGTTTTCTTCAAATTCAACTACACCGTTAATTGAATTCAAAAGGTTCTTGTCTGCGCTTACTGCTTCCCATGCAGAAGATCCTGCCTGTACGCCAATGGTTTTTCCGCTCAAATCCTGAAGGCTGTTTATGCTGCTTTCGTTCTTTACTATTGCAACCTGGGCATTGTCAAGATATGCGCCTGTGAATGCCATGGCTTCCGTGCGTTCCTTTGTCATTGTAAAGCCGCTCCAGATGCAGTCAATCTTTTTTGTGTTGAGTTCCTGTTCCTTTGTGGACCAGTCAATCGGCTGCAGCTTGAGTGTAACGCCAAGTCTTTTTGCAACTTCCTTTGCAAGGTCTACGTCATAACCTACGATTTCGTTGTTCTTGTCCCTGAATCCCATCGGAGGGAAAGAATCGTCCAGTCCCATCACCAGCGTGCCGGCTTTTTTGATGTCTTCAAGTGAATTGTCTGCAGTGCTTTTTTTTGCACATGAAGTTAATGTCATTGTTGCGGCAAGTAAAACCGCTGTAATTATTTTGATTGCCTTCATTTTGTTTTTCTCCTTTCCTTTTCTGCTTTTTTGGAATTTTCCCTGCACTTGTTTTGATATGCAAGGTAGCAGGACTGTTTTTCACTGCCGTTGCAGTCAGAGCAGTCTGTATTTTGAATCATCCATTTTATTATTCCATTCTTCACGTCATCATCAATGTCATGTTCAATCTTGCAGGCGTTTTTTTCGGCCTGTTCATATCCGACCCCTGTAATTGTCATCAGAAAATCGGTGAGCAGAATGTGCCTTCCAAAAACTTCGCGTGCTGTTTCCTGACCTTTTTCCGTCAGCTCAAGATTGCCGGTCTGAGATATGTTGAGGTATCCGTGGGATACAAGAATTCCCATAGCCCTGCTTACACTTGGTTTTGAAACTCCCAGCCTGCGTGCCACATCAATTGAACGTACCCTGCCGTTTTCTTTTTGCAGCACGTGTATTGCTTCAAGATAGTCTTCGCCTGATTCGTGAATGTCCTTCATAAAACTGATTCCCTCTTGAATTTTGTTGGTCACAGACTACAGGTCCATGATCTGGTCGTAGATGGCCCTTCCACCCGGAACCATCGGAAGAACAGGAACATCAATGTCAACCTTTGCATCGATTACCGCCGGTTTTCCGCTCTTGAATGCCTCCGCGAATACCTTTTCGAATTCGGCTGCATTGGTGGCCTTGTATCCATCGATTCCGTAAGCGGCTGCAAGCTTTACCCAGTCAGGTCCGAAATCAAGTGTGGTCGCACTGTACCTTTCACCGTAGAATGCCTTTTGCCACAGACGTACGTTTCCAAGTGTACCGTTGTTTACCACCACAATTACCAGAGGCAGATTGTAGTGTGATATTGTTGCAAGCTCGTTGCAGTTCATGCGGAATGAACCGTCTCCTGCGATATGAACGACACGTGCCTTTGGATTTGCAAACTGAATTCCCATTGCGGCTCCAGTTCCAAAGCCCATTGTTCCCAAACCGCCTGATGTTACGAAAGTGCGCGGCTTTTCAAACGGATAGTGCTGGGCTGTCCAAAGCTGGTGTTCTCCAACTTCCGTAGTGATGAAGGTATCGTCTCCCGCAATCTTGTGGATGCATTCGCACAGGAATTTCGGGTTGATTGAGTCGGATGGATTCTCGTCGTAAATCTTGGGGTAATCCTTTTTCCATTCTGCAATCCTGTTTTTCCATTCAGAGTGGTCGGCCTTCTTGATTAACGGAAGAAGACGCTTGAGTATGTCCTTTACGTCGCCGATGAGCTTTCCTGATACCGGAATGTTCTTGTT